>JBFLZG010000074.1:0-11634 GCA_040756235.1 bacterium
ATCCTCGACATAGCCGTGCTATGCCTGCGGTCTCGCTCAATCGTCGCGGCCGAATCTGACCCAAATCTGGGCGCGAAACCTCCCCTCTCCAAAAGGATACAGTTGGCCCGGCCCCTGCGAAGTTATTTTTGCGCGAACCCTTACGGCAGCAGCGGAGACGGGTGAAGGTGCGGTGCGGCGGGAAGGTCGGAGTCGCACCGTCGAGACAGGGCCCCTGTTCCCCTCTACGGCGGGGTGGGGGGGGACGACTTCGAGGGCACCCCGCCGTGAGGGAACAAGGACGAGAATGGGAGCCCGGGTCAGGCAGCCCTGGGTTCCGGCGTCATGCTTACACCCCGGCGTGTGTGCCCGTGCAGGGCCGCGGCAATGGCTCCGAAGCAGCGCACCACTGCGCTCAGGGTCAGGAAGATGGCCAGATAGGCCACAAGAACCAGCGGAACATAAACGCTCAGCACGTAGAAGGGGACGGTCGGCTCGGGGTACATGGCTGGTTCTCCTTTCTGAGTTGTGATGGGCAGGTCCCATCATCTTCAGCAGTTTGTCTGTTCCGCGCTCTCGCCCGGCTGCTTCTGCATGGGCCGTGCCGGCCGCATCATCCCTTGGAATTGCAGCGAAACCAGCCTCTTGGAATTCATGGGATGCCGGGCGCGAAGGTGCCGGCGCCCGCGGTTTAGAATCTTTGCGAAACCGGTCTCGTAATTCTTCGATTCTGGTATCCGCATGGTCAAGACGGTCGGAGTCGTACTGTCAAGACAGGGCAGGAAGATCTTCTGACACGTTCTCTCGACGCTCCCGCCACCTTCAGGAAGCCCCCCCGCCCAGGACCGCATAGAGCCTCACCTGGTTGGCGAGCCTGGTCAGGCGGATGGCGATGAGCCGGAGCTGGGCAGCATAGAGCGAGCGCTGCGCGTCCAGCACGCCCAGGAAGCTGTCGATGCCTTTTTGATACCGTGCATTGGAGAGGCGGTAGGTCTCCGCCGTGGCCTGGACCAGAGATTCCTGGGAGGTCAGCTGTTCCTGGACCGTGCCTTGCACCGCGAGGGCGTCGGCCACTTCCCGGAAGGCACTCTGAATGGCCCCTTCGTACTGGGCCAGGGCGATCTCCCGCTCCGCTTTGGTTGCCTCCAAAGCCGACCAGGTGCGGGCGTCGAAGATCGGCAGAACGGCCTGCGGTGCATAGCTCCAGGCTGCCGAGCCGGGCGCAAAGAGTCCGGACAGCTCGTCGCTCGCGGTCCCGACCGCAGCCGTCAGCGAAATACGGGGGAAGAAGGCCGCGCGCGCGGCCCCGATGTTGGCGTGGGCGGCCCTGAGCAGATTCTCGGCCTGCAGGATATCCGGGCGGCCCAGGAGCACGTCCGATGACGCGCCGGGAGCAATCTCCAGGGGAGGGCTGACGCTGCTCAAATCGGGCGGCAAGAGCTCGTTCGGCACCGGAGAGCCGACCAGGAGGTCCAACGCATTTTCGTCCTGCGCAACCTGTCGGGTGAACAAGGCCATGTCCACCCGGGCCGCATCCAGGCGTGTCTGCGCCTGGCGCAGGTCCAGCTCGGGCGCGAGCCCGACCTCGTGGCGCCGCCGGATCAGATCGTAGGTCGCCTGCTGGGCCTCCAGCGTGGATTGCGTCAGCCTGAGGTTTTCCCGATCCGCGGCCAGGGTCAGGTAGGCAGTGGCAACCTCGGCGATCAGCAGAATCTGCGCGCCGCGGTGCGCCTGCTCGGAGGCGAGATACTCCTCGAGGGCCCGCTCTTTCAGGCTGCGGATGCGGCCGAAGAAGTCGACCTCCCACGAGCTGATACCCAGATTGACACTGTACTGCTCGACCGTCGCCGACTTCCCGATTCCCGTAAGATCGGCCGGCACACGTTGCTTGCTCCCGATGGCGGCTGCATCGACGACCGGCAGCAGCTCGGCCCTCTGGATACCGTACAGGGCGCGCGCCCTTTCCGCGTTCAGCGCAGCGGTCCTGAGGTCGCGGTTGTTTTGCAGCGCCGCCTCGATGACTTGTTGCAGCCGTTGGTCGGCGAAAAAGTCCTGCCACCGGACCTCGGCGGCCGCCGGCGCACCGGGCGCGGCCTGCTCGCCTTCGTAAGCGAGCCCGCTCGGCAGGTCGGCCGGAACCGGCGCTTCAGGCCTGGTATACTTCGGGGCCAGCGTGCAGCCGCCCAGAAGGATGAAGATCACACCCGAGAGAGCGAAGAAGTTCCTACTCATTTCCTTGAGATTCCTGAGGGGTTCACTTCACATCAGCGGGTTTGGCGCCCGGGTGGCTGCTGCGCTTGCCCAGGGTCTTCTCGATCACTACGTAGAAGAGGGGCGCAAAGATCGTCACCAGGAAGGTGGAGGTCACCACCCCTCCCAGAACACCGGTGCCGATGGCCTTCTGCGCGCCCGCACCAGCGCCGGTCGCGAGAGCCAGCGGCAGGACCCCGAACCCGAAAGCCAGGGAGGTCATGACGATCGGCCGCAGCCTCAGCTTCGAGCCTTCCAGCGTGGCCTCGATCAGGCCCATCCCTTCCTCGACCCGGGTCTTGGCGAACTGGACGATCAGGATGGCGTTCTTGGTGGTCAATCCCAGGGTGGTCAAAAGCCCGATCTGGAAATAGACGTCGTTGGGCATGCCCCGGAGGGACGAGGCGACGACCCCGCCGATGGCGCCCAGGGGCAGGGTCAACAGGATCGACAAGGGTATGGGCCAGCTTTCGTAGAGGGCCGCCAGGCACAGGAAGATCACCAGAACGGAAAAGGCGTAGAGCGGGGCTGCCTGTGCCCCGGCTTGCCGCTCCTGGTAGGACAGCCCGGTCCAGTCGAAGCTGACTCCCTGCGGCAGGCTCCGGACAAAGTCCTCCATGGCCTGCATCGCCTCCCCGGAGCTCCTGCCCGGGGCCGGCTCGCCCTGGATGTTGATGGACGGAAAACCGTTGTAGCGTTCCAGCCTGGGAGAACCGGAAGTCCAGTGCCCGGACGCGAAGGAGGAATAGGGAACCATCTTGCTCGCGCCGTTGCGCACATAGAGCTTTTCCAGGTCCTTGGGCAACATGCGGAAGGGTGCGTCTGCCTGGACGTACACCCGCTTGACCCGTCCGCCTTGAATGAAGTCGTTGACGTACGCGCTGCCGAAGGAGGCCGAGATGGTATTGTGGATCGAGGCGATCGGGAGCCCCAAGGCGCCCGCTTTTTCCCAGTCCACATCGACCCGGTACTCGGGTACGTCTTCCAGGCCGTTGGGCCGGACCTTGGTCAACCTCGGGTCCCCGGCAGTCATGCCGAGGAGCTGGTTGCGGGCGGCCATCAGGTCGGCGTGGCCCAGACCGCCGCGGTCCAGCAACTGAAAGTCAAAGCCCGTGGCCTGGCCCAGCTCGATGACCGACGGCGGTGCAAAGGCGAACACCATGGCGCTGCGGATCTTGGAAAACTCTCGCATGGCTCTCTCGGCGACGGCACCCACCTTCAGGTCCTGCCGGTCGCGGAGCTCCCAGTCCCTGAGCCTGACGAATGCCAGCCCCGCGTTCTGTCCCCGGCCGGAGAAGCTGATGCCGGAAACCGTCATGCAGGCTTCCACCGCCTCCTTTTCGTGCTCCAGAAAATGGTCTTTGACCCTGTTCATTACGGTCTTCGTCTGCTCCAGGGTGGAGTTCGCCGGCAGCAGGGCCTGGACCATCAACGTTCCCTGGTCCTCATCCGGGAGATAGGCGGTGGGCATGCGCCGGAACAGGAGCCCCATCGCGCACACGATCAAGAGGAAGACAGCCACGAAGCGGATTTTCCGGGAGAGGGACCGGCCCACGATCACCAGGTAAAGGTCTCTGGCACGGAAGAAGGCGCGGTCGAACCAGCGGAAGAACGGCCGCAGCAACCAGATCCCCCCCTCCGCCGGCTCATGCCCCTTGGGCACCGGTTTGAGGAGCGAGGCGCAGAGGACCGGGGTCAGGATCAGGGCCACGACCACCGACAGGAGCATGGCGGAAATGATGGTCACGGAAAACTGGCGATAGATCACCCCCGTGGACCCGCTGAAGAAGGCCATCGGACCGAACACCGCCGCGAGCACCAGCCCGATGCCGATCAGCGCGCTCGTGATCTGGTCCATGGACTTGCGGGTCGCCTCTTTCGGCGGGAGGCCTTCCTCGCTCATGATCCGTTCCACGTTCTCCACCACCACGATGGCGTCGTCCACCAGC
The DNA here is from genome assembly GCA_040756235.1 of bacterium. Taxonomy (GTDB): domain Bacteria; phylum Desulfobacterota; class DSWW01; order DSWW01; family DSWW01; genus JBFLZG01. The sequence continues at coordinate 4,179 of JBFLZG010000074.1, forward strand.
AGGCCGATGGCCAGCACCATGGCGAACATGGTCAGCATGTTGATGGAGAACCCGAAGAGCCCCAGCACCGCAAAGGTCCCCAGGATCACCACCGGCACCGCGATGGTCGGGATCAGGGTGGCCCGCATGTTACCCATGAAGAGATACATGACCAGAAAGACCAGGAGGATCGCCTCGAACAGGGTCTTCACCACCTCCTTGATGGCCACCCGGATAAAGGGAGTGGTGTCGTAGGGGTAGACGACCTTCATGCCGGAGGGGAAGAAATGGCTCATCTCCTCCATCTTGGCCCTTACGGCATCTGCCGTTTTCAAGGCATTGGCGCCGGCAGCCTGCCGGATGGCCATCCCGGAGGAGGGCTTGCCGCTGTAGTAGGCCTCGACGTCGTAGATCTCGGTTCCCAGCTCCGTCCGTCCCACGTCGCTGATCCGCACGACGGAGCCGTCCGCATTGGTGCGCAGCGGGATCACGGCAAACTCGTCGGGGGTCTTGAGCATGCTCTGCACGATGATCGCGGCATTCAGGCGCTGGCCTTTCACCGCCGGCGCCCCGCCGAACTGGCCGGCGGACACCTCCACGTTGTAGGCCTCCAGCGCCGCCATCACATCGTGAACCGTCATGTGGTAATCGGTGAGCTTGTCGGGGTTGAGCCAGATACGCATCGCATACTGGCTGCCGAACATTTCCACCTCGCCCACCCCCGGCACCCTGGAGATCACCTTCTCCAGGGTCGACTGGGCATAGTCCCGCAAGTCGTTCCCGTCCATGCTGCCGTCTTCCGAGATCAGGCCGACCACCATCAGGAAGTTCCGGGTGGACTTGCTCACCTTGATGCCGGCACGCTGCACGACCTCGGGCAGGCTCGCCATGGCGAGCTGGAGCTTGTTCTGCACCTCGGCCCAGGCGAGGTCCGGATCGGTGCCCGGGGCGAAGGTCAGCTCGAGGCGGGAAGAACCGGACGAATCGCTGGTCGCGGAGAGGTAGAGCAGCTTGTCGAAGCCGGTCATCTTCTGCTCGATGATCTGCGTCACGCTGTTTTCCACGGTCTCCGCAGAAGCACCGGGATAAAAGGAGGTAATGGCGATCGACGGCGGGGCGATGGGAGGATATTGCGATATGGGCAGATGGTAGATCGCCAGGCCGCCCGCCACCATCATGACGATGGCGATGACCCAGGCGAAGACCGGGCGCTCCAGAAAGAATCTCGACAGCATCTTGCGCCTCCGTCAGTTCGATCCCGCGGCTGCGTGGGACGCATCTGCGCCCGCCGCGCCCTCATTCCGACCGTCGTCAAAAGGGACCGTCTTCACGGAAGCGCCGGGCCGCACTTTCTGCATGCCCTCGGCGATCACCCGATCGCCGGGAGCGAGGCCGGACAAGACCAGCCATCTGTCGCCGATGGCCCGATCGAGCGTGAGCATCCGCTGCTGGACCTTTTCCTCGGCATCCACGATCAGCGCGATCGGGTTCCCCTTGGGGTCGCGTGCGACGGCCTGCTGCGGGACCAGGATGGCCTGCTCGTGGGTGCCTTCTTTCACCACCGCCCGCACGAACATGCCGGGCAGGAGGACTCCGTCCGGATTGGGGAAGACGGCCCGCAGGATGACCGAGCCGGTGGTCGGGTCCACGGTGACGTCGCGGAACTGAAGAGTCCCTTCCAGGGCATACTCCGTGCCCTCTTCCAGGACGAGCCGGACCTTTCTCTGACCCGTCCCGTTTTGATTGAGGCGGCCGGCTTCCATGCGGCGCTTCAAGCGCAGCAGCTCGGCGGTGGATTGGGCTACGTCCACGTACATCGGGTCGAGTTGTTGAACCGCTGCCATGGGCAAGGGCTGGTGCGCCGTCACCAGGGCGCCATCGGTCACGGTCGACCTGCCGATGCGGCCGGAAATCGGCGAGGTGACCCGGGTGTAGCCGAGATTGATGCTGGCCGTCTCCACCATGGCCTTCCAGTACGCGACGTCCGCCTCGGCCTGTCTCAGGGCGGCGGCCACGTCGTCATAGTCCTGCTGGCTGACCGCCTTGTCGATGAGCAAGTCCCGGTAACGCTCGAGCCGCAGCCGGGTCGCCGGCAGATTGGCCTGGGCCCTGGAGAGGGCGGCGCCTGCGTTGTTCAGCGCTGCTTGAAAAGGAGCGGGATCGATCTGATAGAGCACCTGCCCGGCCTGGACATCGGAGCCTTCCTCGAACAGACGTTTCTGGATGAGGCCGTTGACCTGGGGCCGGATCTCCGCCACGCGGTACGGCGACGTCCGGCCCGGCAATTCCGTGGTCAGCACGACCGGCTGAGGCTGGACCGTCACGGCAGCCACCTCCGACACAGGGGGGGGAGCCTGAGGCGGCTGCCGGCGGCCGCAGCCGTACACCACAAGCAAGGTTGACAGGGCCGTCCATGCCACAATCTGCCTGAAGTGACCCTGAGGAGCTTCATTTCGTCTCATCCGAGACCTCCGGAATATCGATCGGGACGGATCGGTCGGCTGGTCAACCCGATCCGATCACCGATCCAGCAGTCCTTTGAAAAGAATGTTCAAGATGGTGTCCGGATCTTCCGGGTAGGGATGCCGTTCCGGCTTTTCGAGCCACAGGAAGAGAAAGGCGTTGGTCAGATTTTCGAGGGCCACGGCCAGGTGCAAGGGGTCGGCGATCTTCCTGAACCGTTTCCTTCGCATCCCGCTCTCGAAGACGGAGGCCAGGGTCTGCTGGAAGTCGCCGTGCCGCGTGCGGATCTCGGAATCGAGCCCGGCCATGACGTTGAAGCTCGCCCCCTGGGTCTCCGCAAAATAGAGACGGATCATGGAGGCCTGGGCGCGAAAGACTTCGCCCTTGGCCCTGACGTAACTGCGCAGTTTCTCGATCTCCGAATCCGACTCCCGGACGGCCGTCGCCAGCGCGTCGTGGAACTTGCAGGCATGCTCCAGGATCAGGGCCTTGTACAGGTCTTCCTTGTTCCTGAAAAACTTGTAGAGGGTTCCGATGGCGAACTCGGCCTTGTCCGCGACCTCGTGCATCGAAACGTTGCGGTATCCCTTCTTCGAAAAGAGCTCGAGCGCCGCGGCCAGCATCTCCTGGCGTTGCTCGAGCCTTTCTCTCTCACGCCTTGGGACCTTGACCTCTTGCATGGCGGTCTCCTGGGCCTCAGTTCCCGGCGGAAGAACTCAGGCATGAACGTGACGTCAGATTATATTATCCGACGTCACATTGCAAGGATTGGCCGCGGGAGGGCGGCCGGCCCGGGCGGATCGCCCGGCGGCCGTCGCATCAGCTCAACTGGAACAGATATTCCCGCAGCCCGTTGCGGTAGATGAAGGACTTCACGAGCTTGAAGGCGCTCATCCGGTCGAGGATGTCCCGATTCTGGCGGTGGTGCACCGGGAAGCTCAATTGGGGCCGAGGCCGCCGCATCAACTCGAAACCTTCCCTGAGAACGAACGCCTGCGGCGTCTCACTGGAGGATTGGCGGTCTCCGGCAAGGAGCAGGACCATGCCCCGCGGCCGCAGCAGGGTGCGGCCGGTCGCGATCAGGCTGGCGAGCTCGCCGTCGTCCAGATGGTCGATGAGATCCCAGAAGAGGATGCCGTCCACAGACTCGACAGGGACCTGGAGATCTTCCCAGAGCTTCGCAAACGGCAGCCCGCGCCCGCGCAGCCGGTCCCAGGCGGCCAGCAGATCCCACAGGTAGAGCGTCCTGACTTGCTCGGCCAGAAAACCGATGTTGCTCCCGCAAGCAGGCCCGAGGTCCAGCAATCTCCGGTCCGGCCGTCGGCACAGGGAATCCAGGAGGAGGGGAAGGAGATGGCTCGCGTAGGAGTCCCCACGACGTTCGGGACCGGCCCGGTCCGTCGTAGGTCGCAGCGTCTCCCGGCTACTTGCTCCCATGGGCACCGACAGCGAGGGCGACCGGCTCACGGTCGGCCGCTTTCGGCTCCACCCCTGCCGGACCGATGGTCCGGGATTTCGCTTCGGGCTCCCGTTCCAGCTCGATGGACGCCTTGATGTAGGCCCCGTCCTCCACGGAAATCCTTCTTGCCTTGAGCTCCCCGTGGAATTCGGCTTGCCGGGTGATCTCGACCCTTCCGAGCGCTTTCACGTTGCCGGTCATGCGGCCGCTGACGGTCACGTCCTTGGCAATCACTTCCCCCTCGACCACGCCCTTCATGCCAATGATCACCTGGTGCTCTTCCAGCTCGATGCTCCCCTTGAGGCGGCCCTCGATCAGCAGGTTCTCCTTGCCGCGGATGTTCCCTTCGACCGAGATCTGCTCGCCGATGACCGTTCTGTTCTCTTTGGCCGCCGGGGTCTGATCCGATGCGAACTTGGCCTCGACCACGTTCGCATGAAGCTCGGCAGGATTGCCATTGTCGTTGTCTTTTCTCTTCATCAGCATGGGAGATCCTCCATCCGGGTTGGTGGTGGTGGAAATCGCATGCTCTCTCATCGGACGAGAATGCGCTTTCCTAAAGAGCCGATGGAAAAAGTCCGGAATGTGCATGCTGCTCATGAAGGTTCAGGCCAGGCCGCGCTCCCGGCACACCTGCGCCCGCATGGAAGGGTGGTCCGGGAAGGGCGGCTTGGCCCCGGGGACCTCGGACAGGGAAATGGCGCCCGCCGGGCAAGCCGCGACGCAGACCCCGCAGCCGAGGCACTTGTCCCGATTGACCGCGACCGTTTCGCCGGCCTCCGTCACGGCCCCCATCGGGCAGCGCTCCACGCAGGCCGCGCAGGCGGTGCACAGATCGGGGTCGGCCTCTGCCTGATAGCAGATGTTCGCCATCAGGGAGCTCTGGGGGAGCATCTGGAGGCCCTTGAGGACCCCGCAGCAGCAGGTACAGCAGCAGCAGATGAGAGAAAGGTCCTCGGTGTTGGTCGTCGACAACACCAGGCCCTCCTTCTCCGCCGTCTCCAGGACCGCCATCAGCTCCGGCTTGCCGATCTTCCGGCCGATCCCGTTGTCGATGTAGAACTGCGCCTGCTGGCCGAAGGAGATGCAGGTCTCGTAAGGGTGCCGGCACTTGGCCCCCTTGGTCTCCGACATCTGCCTGCAGATGCAGGGAGAGAGCGAGATCAGGTGGTCGTCTTGCACGACGTCCCGCACACGGTTGTAGGGGGCCACGGAAGTCTTCACGTCCACCGCCGTTTGCGCCGGGATCACGCGCATCTGCCTGGACTCCAGGGCCAGCCCCACCGCGCCCAGGTAGGGCATGTACTCCTCGATGAGCTCGGTCAGCTCCCGGTCCACACGGTTGATCTGCGCCTCGATGATCCCCACGAAGAACTGATAAGCCTTGTAGCGGACCCGACCCCCCTCGCGCGTCCTGAAGACCAGACCCCGCTTCGCCATCCCCTCGAGCTCGCCGGCAAGCGCGGGCTCCGCGCGTCCGAGCCGCGCGGCGATCGCGGCGAGGTCTTCCGGCTCCTTCTCGAGATTCAAGAAGAGCTCGGCGTCGGCCGGGGTGAAGAGCTTCTTCAGGATCCGGATCTCGACGCCCGTCGGCGTCTCGGGGTAGCCTCCCGGCATGCTGTGGAGATATTCCCGGAGCCGCAAATAAAGGTCCTCGGCCATGGCTCACCTCGTATGCAAGGGTTGTTCAACGGAAAAGTTCCACCGCACCGATCGGGCGATGCACGGTTACGGATGCTATGTTACGGCACGCTCAAAGCGCCGCCCAGTAGTCCACGAAGACCATGGTGGAGAGGACGAACCCGAGAGGCACGTTCACGGCGACGCCGATGGTGAAGGCCCAGAACGGCTTCATCCCGAAGGTGGCCAGCTCCGCGAAGCGGGTGGAAAGGCCGATCGAGAGGAAGCACAGGACGAAAGCCCAGGACCGCAGGTTCTTGATCGGCTTGATGACCTTCGGCGACAGGACGCTCTCGAACCAGTCGGAGGCGGCGTGGAGCTGTCTCAAGGCCCACTTCTGGTCTTCGTCGGTCGCGGCGGCCTCGAGCGCCGCCAGCTCTTCCAGGCTCATCTTGCCCTGGAACGAGATGACGCCGGCCTGCTCATCCTGAGAGAGCTTCCCGGCCAGATGGGCCGGCGCGGCATAGCCCGAGAAGTCCGCCGCGTAGTCCTGCTTCTGCGTCTTGGACTTGAAGGTCCCCCGGACCTTGGCGACTCCCGCATGGCCCGCGGGCCCGGCCGCGGCCACGGCGCTCATGATCACGGAGGCCGCGAGGAAGCCGAGCACGAACTTGGGAAACCGCTCCCAGATGACGTCCGCACCGACCCGCCTCCGGGCGCCCCCTCCCTCGGACTTCTCCCAGAACAGCACGGAGACGATGGAGAGGATGAAGCACCAGATCCCGATCCAGATGTCCCGGCCGATCACCTTCATCAGGGTGAAGGCCTGAATGGGCGCATCGCCGTGCTCCTGGGCGAGCTCGGCCACGACCGCGAAGCCGGCCGCATCCGCAAACTCCGAAGTGCCGACCCAGGCCCCGGCCTCGCCCGGCGAGATCGCTTCCGGCACCAGCGACTTGGTGACGAAGGTGAGGACGAAGATCATGACGATCGCCCAGACGGACACGATGGCGATGCTGATGGCGATCTGGTCCTTGCGGGCCTTGGTGGCGCCGCCCACGGCAATCGATGCCGAGACCCCGCACACCGCCCCCCCTGCACCCAGCACCGCGGCGAACGGTGACGGCAGCCTGAACAGGCGCGTGGCCGCAAGATAGATCGTGCCCCAGGTCGTGACCGAGACCAGGGTCGCCTGCAGGAAGGCGATCGGGCCCGCGTCGAAGATCAGGGTCAGGGGCAGGGTCGCGCCCAGGAGCACGATGCCGGTCTTGATGTAGTACTCGGTCAGCAGGCTGGCCTTGAGCCACTCCGGGATCCTTCTCAGGTTGCTGATCACCAGTCCCGCGAGCAGGGCCAGGATCGGCGCGCCCAGGTCCGCTCTCTCCATGACCGTCCAGGCCGAAAGGGCGAAGATCGCCAGGGACCCGAGGAACAAGATCGCGAAGCCCGGCACGTAGGTCTTCACGCTGCGCCCCATGACGGCGATCGAAAGGGTGAAGGCGATGCCGAAGAACAGAAACACCGCCAGGTAGGAAAGAGCGTTGCGGGAGAGATCGGAGAAGAGGTCGGGCACTCGCGCCCATTCCGCGGGGGTCGGCGCCCAGGGCCTCAGGGTGCCGCCGGCGTAAAAGACCGCCAGGGTCACCAGGACGATCCCGAGCCCCAGCCAGACCGCCCACCAGTCCTCGGTTCTGAGCATCTTCTCCCGCTCCCGCGCGGCAAGCGGGAGGCTTTCCGGAACGGCGCTCATGTCGGCTACCTCGTGTAAAGGCAGGAAGATACGAGGAAGGGCCCTGAAGACTCCTCACAGGGTATAGGCGAAATCCGCAGGGAGAGTCAATCAGAAAGCGTCCTCGGGCTTTGGCGAGGCTGTGTCCTGTTTCGTCACCCGGGCCGCCGCCTTCGCGGAGTAGGGGCGACCGGCCGGTCGCCCCA
>JBFLZG010000075.1:0-13842 GCA_040756235.1 bacterium
CCGGCGTGTCTCTCGCCGGCCGCATGTCTCTCCTCAGGTTCCCCTTCCCAGGGTCTCCTTCAGGCGGCTCTTCAGCACCTTGCCGCTCGGGTTTCTGGGGAGGGCCTCCACCACGGAGATGACCTTGGGGCGCTTGTAGCCGGGGAGCTTGCCCGCCGCGTACGCCAGGAGGTCCTCCTGGACGAGCCGGCGACCCGGCTTGAGCACGACGGCGGCACAGACCTTCTCGCCCCATTTGGGGTCCGCAACACCGAACACCGCCGCCTCCTGCACGTCCGGATGGGTGAGCAGCGCGTCCTCCACCTCCTTGGCAAAGACGTTCTCGCCGCCGGTCTTGATCATGTCCTTGACCCGGTCGACGAAGTAGAGAAATCCGTCCCCGTCCTGCCGGACGACGTCGCCCGTGTGGAGCCAGCCGCCCCGGAAGGTGGCCTGCGTCTCGTCGGGCCGGTTGTAGTAGCCTCGAATGATCGAAGGCCCCTTCAGGAGAAGCTCTCCGGGCTCTCCGGTACCCGCCGGCCTTCCTCCCGGCGTGACGATCCGGTAGCGCAGGATGGGATTGACGACGCCGATCGAGCCCTCCTTGGCGAAGGCCAAGGCCGGCGGAAGGACCGTTGCGTTGCCGCCGCTCGATTCGGTCAGGCCGTACGTGTAGAAGATCTCGGCGTTCGGCATGTGGGCCCTCACGGCCTCCTTCAGGTCACGAGGGAAGCTCGCGGCGGCTGTCGCAAAAGCACGCACGTGGCTCACGTCGTAGCGGATCGCTTCCGGAACGGCCAGGATCCAGCCGAACAGGAAGGGCGGAACGACCAAGACGACGGTGACCTTCTCATCATGCAGGTTCTTCATGAACAGGACCGGGTCGAAGCGGCGCTGGAGCACCACCCTGGCGCCGGCCGCCATGAGGGAGTTGAGGCAGCTGTTGATGATGACGTGGAACAAGGGCAGGACCTGGATCCCGGTGTCCGTCACGGAGAGGTTCATGGCCTGGACGGTCGTGTAGATCGCCCAGAGCGCGTTCGCGTGGGTGAGCATGCCGAGCTTGCTCGTTCCGGTCGTCCCGCCCGTGCCGAGGAGAATATAGAGGTCTTCCCCGTCCACCTCGACGTCCGGTTCCGCGGAGCCGCCCTGCCGCAGGAAGGCCTCGTAGTCGAGGGCATCGGCCGGCGTCTCACCGCCTACCTGGATGAGCTTTTCGACTCCGGGCAGGCCCTGCCGGATGTCCTTCACGAGCGGGTACAGCTCCGCGCCGTAGACCAGGACGCGGCTGTCGGAGAGGCGGATGAGATCGCGAATGTCCGGGGCGAGAAGGCGTGCGTTCACGGGAAAGAAGACGAGGCCTGCCTTGGCCAAGGCGAAGTTCAATTCCACGGCCGCGGGGTGGTTCTCCGAAAGGAGAGCGACCTTGTCTCCCTTCTTCAGCCCGAGACCCAGGAGGGAGCCGGCGAGCCGGTTCACCCGGTCGTTGAGGTGGCCCCAGGTGTAGCGCTGGCCTTCGAACACGAGCGCCTCCCGGTCCCTGTACTGGATCGCGTTCCGGGCGACGATATTTCCGATGGACACGGCATCCTCCTTCCTGCCTCCGCCCTGTTTCAAAGGGGGGCCGGGGGGGGATTTCAGTGAGATCCCAAGTACTGCTTTTCACAAATAACGTATCCTGTGGGGTCGCTTCCCCGGTAGCGACGTGGCGACCGGCACCAAGTGTCTGAAGATTGCGAGGCCCGGAGGGCCGTGGCAACCTCTCGGTTTGATCGCCACGCTCGCGATCTGCAGCCGTGGTTGGTGGACACGCCTTCGGCTTTGTCCACCCTACCGAGTGCTCACGCCGCTCGCTCGCGAGATTCGGCCATGTGGCGCATCGGTTGCCGTGCCCCGCCCTGACGGGCTGGCGTATCGGGCACAGAACTCCTCAGGATTTCGTGTGCCTTGCATCGGGCCATTTCTCACCAGCCTCTCAAAAGGGTGTTTCTGAAACCTTTCGAGGCTTGGGGCAGAAGGCCCCGCAGCTCGTCAGCGCCGGCCGGCCGCACGCCGCTGCTCGTACGCGGTGTCCGGCGGGAGATTCTTCTTCGCGGACTCGGCCCGGGCAAGAAAGTCGCAACGCTCGTTTTCACAGTGCCCGGCATGCCCCCTGAGCCACTCGAAAAGGACATCGTGCTTTTCGGTGAGCTCGAGAAGCCTCTCCCAGAGGTCGCTGTTCTCCGCCGGCTCCTCCGGGGTGCGCATCCAGGCGTTCCGCCGCCATCTCGCGGCCCAGCCCTTGGTGATACCGTTGACGACATAGAGGGAATCGGTGCGCAGAAGGATACGCGCGGGCTCCTCGAACTGGCTCAGGGCCACGATGCATCCCATCAGCTCCATGCGGTTGTTCGTGGTCCAGCGGAAGCCGCCCGAGATCTCGCGGCGCTCGTCTCCGTTCAGGATCACGATCCCGTACCCGCCCGGCCCCGGATTGTTGATGCTGCCGCCGTCGGTGAAGATCTGTATGCGCCCTGCGCGGTCGTCCGTCCTTCGAGCCGGGACGGCGGCATCTCGAGCGGTTTCCGGTCGCGCCGCCGGAGCCGGGCTCTTGAGCCAGCTCCTGGCCTCCGCGCGGGTGGCAAACCCCTTGTAGCGGGCGCCGGGAAAGCCGCGGACCTGCGCCTCGGCCCCCGTGGGTCCGAACCACTCGGTGTAGATGCCCGGCTTGCGGCCTCTCGCGACCGCGTAGAATTTCTTCTTCTCTGCCACTGCGCACCACCTCCCGCGTGAGCCGACCTTATGAAGCCTGCCCCTGGAAGTCAATCGTCCTAGCGTTTCAAGTTGACAAGCTTTCCATGGTTACAGCCGCCGGGACGAGGAAGAGGCGGATAGGGAGGGCATGAACATGATGCTCGCCGCGGGTCTGGACCCGGGCGGCATGATCCGGGTATGCGAAACTCTTGGACGCACGAACAGGCTTCCCAAGCCTTTTCAGTACGTATCTACACACCCCGATATGGCCGCGCGGGTAGCGAATCTCAGAGCCATGGCAGCCGTTGCAGGTCAAAGGAACAGAGAAGAGAAACTTCTCCCTATGATCTCAGACTGGACGGAGATCAGAGACGGTTGCAGGAAGAACGAAGCCCGAACCGTGCCGTCCGGAGAGTAGGGTCATACGGAAAAAGAAAGAAGGGAATTGAAAGGTGCAGCAGCTCTTCGGCACAGCCTCCCGTAACCGGGTCCGCGTCTGCTGGAAGTCCGGCTCGAGGTCACCTTCGAGGTGAGCCCGATCGCGCTCCCGCCCAGCCCTTGTGAAACGTGCGTCCCGCCTGTACAATAAACAATTTTCGTCCTTGGACATCTGACGTTACCCGCAGGCATGCAGGGCGTGCGAAGGGGCTCTTCATGAAGATCGCGCTCATCGGGCTGCCCAACTCCGGCAAGACGACCATTTTCAACGCACTCACGGAATCAGAGGCGGCGGTCACCAGCTACGCAAACGCCAAGGCCGAGCCGAACCTGGCGGTGATCGAGGTCGGGGACCAGCGGGTCGCCCGCCTTGCCGAGCTGTATCGCCCGAAGAAGACCACGTATGCCACGATCGAGATGATCGACTTCGCCGGTTTCACCAACGGTTCGGCGCGGGAAGAGATCTTCCCGCCCGAGGTCATGCGGCTAGCCAGGAACGCCCACGCGCTCGCCCTGGTGGTGCGGAATTTCAGCGATGCCCTGAACGGGGCTCCCGCACCCGCCGAGGACCTGGAGCGGATCCGCGAGGAGCTCCTGCTCGCCGACCTGCTCCTGGCCGAGGGCCGGCTCGAGCGCATCCGCTACGGTTTCAAGCGCGGCCTCAAGTCGCATCAATCCCTGTCTGAGGAGAGGCTGCTGCAGCGGATCGCGGACCGGCTCGAGGCCGGGCTGCCGATCCGGGGAATGGAGCTGTCGACAGACGAGGAGAAGGCCGTACGGGGTTTCCAGTTCCTGACGCGCAAGCCGGTGCTCGCGATCCTCAACTCCGATGAAGCCGGCTACGGGAAGAACCATGCCCTGGTCGAGGAGCTGGAGAGCAAGATCCGCGTGATCGAATTCGCCGGCCAGCTCGAAATGGAGCTTTCCCGGCTGGAGGACGCAGAGGAAGCCCGGATGTTCATGGAGGACGTGGGGATCCGGGAGTCGGCGCGCGACCGCCTGACGCGCTTCTGCTATCGGATGCTGGGCTACATCAGCTTCTTCACCGTGGGGCCGGACGAGGTCCGCGCCTGGAACATCCGCAAGGGGCGCACGGCGGTGGATGCCGCGGGCGCGATCCACTCGGACCTAGCCCGGGGTTTCATCCGCGCCGAATGCTTCTCCTATGACGACCTCCTGGCGTGCGGATCGGAAAAAGGCGTGAGAGAGAAGGGCCGCTTCCGGCTGGAGGGCAAGGATCACGTCGTCCAGGACGGGGACATCTTGAACATCCGGTTTCACGTATGAGCCGCAGGCGGCCTGAGGACACCCGTCTTGCCTGCGGTCGCCCGCACTACCTGCGGACTCTCACGGCTTCACCCTTTCCATCGAAACCCGCGCCCGAGGGGTGAGCGAGCGCCTCCGGCCCGGCGGGCAGCCCGCCGGCAGGCCCCTCTGTCGGCCAGCCTCCGCCCAGGGCCTTGTAGAGCTGAACCACCGACACGAGCTGGAGCCGGCGGGTCGCCGTGAGCGTCAGCTCGGCGTCGAACAGACTGCGCTTGGCGGTGAGCACGTCCAGGTAGCCGGCCAGGCCGCGGCGGTAGCGCAGCTCCGCCAGGTTCAGGGCCGACCGCAGGGCGTTCACCTGGGCTCCCTGGGCCTCGCTCTGCACCCGCACCTTGCGCACCGCCACGAGCGCGTCCTCGACCTCCCGAAACGCCACGAGGACCGTCTTCTCGTACTGCGCCAGCGCCTGCCTGGCTTGCGCCTCGGCCGCTTTCTGCTGGAACCCCAACGTTTGGGCGTTGAGGAGGGGGCCGGCCAACGCCAGGCCGGCGGACCCGAACTTTCCGGGTCCGAGACTCGACAGCTCCGGACTGGCTGCGCCGAGCAGTCCGGTGATCGTGATCCTTGGAAAACGCTCGGCCTTGGCGACCCCGATCCGGGCGCTCGCCGCGGCCAACACCCGCTCTGACTGCAGGATGTCAGGGCGGCGCTGGAGCAGGCTGGAGGGGAGCCCGGCCGGCACCTCGAGCGGCATCGCCTGCTCGATGAGCGATCGCCCCCGGGGGATCTGTCCGGGATTTCTGCCCAGCAGCACGCTCAGCTCGTTCTCTTTCTGAACCACCTGGCGCTCGAGCTCGGCTGCGCGCGCGGCGGCGTTGGCCCGCTCCGCCTCGAACTGGTCGGCGTCCAACTTGGAGATGAGCCCCTGCCGCAGGCGTGCCTGGGCGATCCCCACGGACTGCTCCCAGGACTCGAAGGTACGCCGGGTGATCTCCAGTTGCAGGTCCAACTGCCGGAGATCGAAGTAGGCCTGGGCCACGCTCGCCACCAGCGCCAGGACCACGGCCCGGCGGTTCTCCTCCTGCGCCAGGAGATCGGCGCGCGCCGCCTCGTTCGCCCTGCGCACCCGCCCCCACAAATCGAGCTCCCAGGAGAGACTGCCCTGTACGAAATAGCTGGAAGAGGTGGGCAGCCCGGGAGGAAGGTCGTCCGAGCTCAAGCGGCCGAAGGCGGGCGCGTTGGCCTCTGCGCTGACCTGGGGAAGGAAGTCGGTGCGCGCGGCGGACAGGCGCGCCTGAAACTCTTCGACCCTGGCGAGCGCCTGTGCGAGGTCTTTGTTCTCCGTGAGAGCGATGCGGACGAGCCCCTGGACCTCTTCATCCTGCAGGAGCTCCCACCACGGCAGATCGGCGATCGACTTCAGCTCCCTCTCTGCCTCTGCCTCAGCCATGCGGAACGTTTGCGGCGTGGAGACGGCAGGGCGAGTGTAGTCCGGCCCGACCGCGCAGGAGGCCAGCAGAATCGAGAGGAGTGGAAAAGCCAGGCCACGGCCGCGCACGTCAGTCTCCTCCCTCGGTCAGCGGCGGGGCCGCGGCCGGATCGGAGACCGCCTGGGCCGCGCCTCGGGGGGAGGCTCTGCGCACGAGCTCGCGGAGCAGCACGAAAAAGGCCGGCGTGAAGAAGATGGCAAGAAACGTTTCCGCCAACATCCCGCCGAACACGCCGGTGCCGATGGAGTGGCGGCTGGCTGCCCCGGCGCCTGTGGCCACGACCAGGGGCGTCACGCCCAGGATGAACGCCATGGAGGTCATCACGATCGGCCGGAAGCGCAGCCGGGCGCCCTCGAGCGCGGCTTCCGCGACCGGAAGCCCGGCCTGATGGCGCTTGTTGGCGAACTCCACGATCAGGATCGCGTTCTTGGCGGAGAGGCCGATCAGGGTGACCAACCCGATGTGAAAGTAGATGTCGTTCGTGAGGCCCCGAATCCAGACGGCGGACAAGGCGCCGACCACGCCGAAGGGGACGGCCAGGTTCACGACCAGGGGAACGGACCAGCTCTCGTATTGGGCGGCCAGCACCAGAAAGACCATGAGCAGGCCGAAGGCGAACGCCAGCACCGAGGCCGCTCCGGCCTTGCGCTCCTGGTACGAAATGCCGCTCCAGTCCAGACTGTAGCCGCGGGGCGCCAACACCTCCTGCGCGATGCGCTCCAGCGCCTCGAGAGCCTGTCCCGAGCTGTGGCCCGCGGCCGCGGTGCCCAGCACGAAGGCCGTGTTGAGCCCGTTGAAGTGGGTCACCGGGTCCGGCCCGCTGGTGAACTCCGTGGCCACCACCGTGTTGAGCGGAATCATGGACGGGCCGTGCCCGTTCAGGGCGCGGATGTAGATCTTGGCGATGTCCTCGGGGCTGGACCGGTACTGCGGCTCGGCCTCGGCCTGCACCCGGTACACGCGGCCGAACTTGACGAAGTCGTTGATGTACAGGTTCCCCCAGTAGGCCTGCAGGGTGTCGAACACGTCCGAGATGGGGACCCCCAGGGCCTTGGCGCGCTCCCGGTTCACGCGGGCGTAGAGCCGCGGTGCGCTCACGCGGAAATTGGTGTCGATCGCCCCGATGGCCGGATCCTGGCGCGCCTTGGCGATGAACTCCTGGGCGACCGCGGCGAACTTCCTGAAGTCGCCGCCGCTGGGATCCTGCAATTGCAGGGAAAAGCCGCCGGTGGCGCCGAGCCCGCGGATGGAGGGCGCGTTGAAGGGCAGGACCAGCGCCTCCGGGATCCCTCCGAACTGCCGTTGAGCGGCTCCGATGAGGGCCTTCACGTGCTCCTCGGGCCTGGTGCGCTCGTCCCAGTGCTTGAGCGGCAGGAACATCGTCGCCGAATTCGGGCCGCGCGTGTTGAAGACGAAGTTCAGGCCGGACATGGCGTTGGTGGAATAGATCGCCGGAATCGAGAGAAAGTAGCGCTCCACCCGGCCGAGCACGGCATCGGTCCTCTGTTTGGAGGCTCCGTCGGGCAGTTGCACGGCCACGATGAAGTAGCCCTGGTCCTCCTCCGGCAGGAAGCTCGGCGGAATCACCCGAAACAGCGTGAGGCCGAGCGCGATCACGATCAGGAAGACCGCCGGCGCCAGGGCCGCTCTCCTGATGACGAGTCCCACCGACCGGGTGTAGCGGTCCCGCGCCCAGTCGAAGAAGCGGTTGAAGAGCCGGAAGGGGCCCCGCTTCGCGCTGTGGCCCGGCTTGAGCACCCGGGCGCAGAGGGCCGGGCTCAGCGTGAGCGCCACGAACCCCGAGATCGTCACGGACATGGCAATGGTGATCGCAAACTGCTTGTAGAGCTGGCCGGTGATGCCTCCCAGGAAGCTCACGGGAATGTACACGGAGCAGAGAACCAGGACGATGGCGATGACCGGCCCGGTGACTTCCTGCATCGCCTTGCGGGCGGCGTCCCTGGGCGCGAGCCCCCGCTCCATGTGGCGTTCGACATTCTCGACCACGAGGATCGCGTCGTCGACCACCAGCCCGATGGACAGCACCATGCCGAACAAGGTCAGGGTGTTGATTGAAAAGCCCAACGCATCCATGCCGGCAAAGGTGCCGATCAGCGAGACCGGAACCGCTACCAGGGGGATCAGGGTGGCACGCCAGCTCTGGAGAAAGAGAAAGACGACGAGAATGACCAGCACCATGGCCTCGCCCAGGGTCTTGATCACCTCGTGGATGGAGACCTCGATGAAGCGGGTCGTGTCGTACGGGATGTCCCACGAGACTCCGGGAGGGAAGCGCTTGGCCAGCTCTTGCATCTGCGCGCGCACCTCCCTCACCGTGTCGAGGGCATTGGCTCCCGGTGACAGGAAGGTCAGGAGAAACACGTTCGGTTTCCCGTTCAAGCGGCCTTCGAGGGTATAGGACTGGGCCCCCAGCTCGACCTTGGCCACGTCGCGGAGGCGAATCATGGAGCCGTCCGGCAGCGCCCTGACGATCATCTCTTCGAAGTCCTTTACCTCCGTGAGGCGGCCCTGCGTGATCACCGGGACGGTGAGCTCCGTGCCCTTGGAGGCCGGCTCGCGGCCCACCGTACCGGCCGGAAAATCCCGGTTCTGCTCGCGCACCACGTTCGTGATATCGGTCGGCGTGAGGTCGAGCTGCGCCATCCGGATCGGGTCCAGGATGATGCGCATGGAGTAGTTCTGCTGTCCGAACACGTAGGCGTCGCCCATGCCGGGCAGCCGCTTGATGGAGTCGACCATGTGGAGGATCGCGTAGTTGGAGAGAAAGACGGTGTCATGCCGGGGATCGGTGGAGCTCAGCGCCACGACCGTCAGCAGGTCCGGCGACTGTTTGCGCACCGTGATGCCCTGCCGCACCACCTCGGGCGGAAGCTGCGGCTCCGCCAGCTTCTGGCGGTTTTCGGTCTGCACCTGTGCAATATCGATGTCGGTCCCGATCTCGAAGGTGAGCCGGATGGTCATGTGGCCGTCGTTGGTGCTGGTCGAGTCATAGTAAAGGAGGTTGTCGATCCCCGGGAGCTGCACTTCGATGGGGCGCGCCACCGATTCGGCGACCACTTCCGCGCTCGCGCCCGGATAGTCGGCCTCGATCTGCACCACGGGAGGCGTGATTTCCGGAAACTGGGCCAGGGGCAGGGAGCGCAGGGCGATCAGCCCCACCACCACGATGATGATGGACAGGACCGACGCAAAGACCGGACGCTCGATGAAGAAGCGAGGGCTCACTTTAACCGGCTCCTTGTTCCTCTGCCTCAGGAGCCCGGCACACCGTCGAGGTCTCGCCGTTCCCGCACGGGACCGGTTTGACCCGAGCTCCCGGCATCATCTTCTGGAAGCCTTCCACCACGATCCGATCTCCTGCGCGCAGTCCTTCTTCGATGAACCATTGGCTGCCGATCCAGTTGGCGGCCTGGACATCACGGATTTCCACCTTGTCGCCTGCGCCCACGACGTAGACCACGGGCCCTTTCGCACCCTGCTGGACCGCGCGCTGCGGCACCAGGACGGCTTCCGTCCTCATGTATCCCTTGATGCGAACGGTGACGAACTGCCCGGGGAGCAGGATCCGATCGGGATTGGCAAAGGTGAACCGTCCTTGTCTGGACCCCGTCTCGACGCGATAGACGACGTCGGAGAAATCCAGCACCCCCTCATAGGGGTACGTGGTGCCGTCCAGGAAGGTAATGACCCCCCGGAGCCGGTCGCCGTTCGGCAACTGGACCCTCTTCTCTGCCAGCTCCCTGCGCAGCTGCAGCAGGTAGCTTTCCGGAGTGCTCACGGTCACGTAGATCGGGTCCACCTGGTGGATGATCGTGAGCAGGTCGCTCTGGGCCGAGACCAGGCGTCCTTCGTAGACCCGGGTCCGCTCGATCAGGCCGGAGATGGGGGCGACGATGAGGGTGTTGTCGAGATCGAAGCGGGCCTTCACCAGCTGTCCTCTGGCCGATTCCAGGGCGGCCTTGGCCGCGAGCTCCTCGGCGACCGCGTCGTCGACGTCCTTCTGGCTCACGGCCTGCTCCGGCAGGAGAGGCCTCACGCGATCGAGGTTCTGCCTGGCCTGCGTGAGCCGTGCCTCGGCCTGGGCCGCCATCGCCTTGGCGCTCACCACGGCCGCCCTGAACGGCACGGGGTCGATCTGATAGAGGCGGTCTCCCTTCTTGACTTCATGGCCCTCCTGGAAGAATCGTTCCCGGACGATGCCGGTCACCTGGGACCGGATTTCGACCGGCCTGGAGGATTCGGCCTGACCGATGAACTCGGGCTCGTCCGGTATGGTCTGGGTGGCCACGGTCATGACCGGGACTTCCTGCACGGGAGGAGGCGGCGCGGAGCCGGCTCCTCTTTCACAGCCCAGCGACCCGGCTGCCAGCAACAGCCAAGCGCCCAGCACGAAAGCGAGCCTCGGCATGCGCGAACGGACGTCCGGTGCGGCGCTCTCTTCAAGCCCCACACGGGTTCTCCCCATCATCTTTGAGATGCGCATCCGCTCGAGATCCATGTGATCGACCTCCCTCTCTTCCTTCTTGCACGATCTGTTCGACGATGCACCTGGTTAAGCACCCGGACGCCACCAGCTCCGCCCCGCCCCGAACCATCCGGATGAGCAGGGCCTTGCCCTCCGCGTCGATGAACGAGACCGACGACAAGTCGATGCGCGCGGGACGGGCGGTCGGCTCCTCGCCGGCGCCGGAGCGCCAGCATAGCTCCAGCTCCTTCACCCAGGGTCCCGCGAGCTTCCCCTCGAGGCTGATGAGGAAGACGTCCGATTCGATGTGCTGCGTGATCTTCAACATGGCGAGCCGACAGAGGGGCAATTCGCATGCCACGGGGAGTCGGAAACAAGCGAACATGGGCCAAGGGGCTGAAACAGCAAAGGAGTGATGGCTTCCTGCCGACTCGTTCTGGTACCGCAGCGGGATGGGATGCCGAAGAATTCACGCCGAGATATCGGCAGATGCCGATATCTCGGCGTCAGACGCGGCGGGAGATGCCGAACCGCTTCATCCTGGATTGAAGGGTGGTGCGTTTCATGCCCAGCAGGGCGGCGGCGCCCGAGGGCCCCCCGATCACTCCGTTGGCTTGTTGCAAGGCACGCAAGATGTGCTCGCGTTCGGCCTCCTCGAGGGTCGCTACCCGGTTGGCAGCAGCCTCGCGGGCCGGCTTGAGCTCGGCGAGCGGAACGAGAAGCCGGGAGCCCGCGGAGAGAATGACGGCGCGTTCGACGAAATTTTCCAGCTCACGCACGTTGCCGGGCCAGGGATAATTCGTGAGGGCCGCCATCGCTTCGGCCGGGATCGTTTCGATGCGCTTGTTCATGAGCCGCGAGTACTTCTGAGCGAAGTAACGCACGAGCAACGGGATGTCTTCACGGCGCTCACGCAGGGGCGGGACCACGATCGGGAATACGTTCAGGCGGTAGTAGAGATCGCTGCGAAATTGTCCTTCGGCCACCCCCTTGAACAGATCGCGATTGGTGGCGGCGACCAGCCGGACAGCGACCCGAATGGTCCGTGTGCTGCCCAAACGTTCGAATTCCTTCTCCTGCAGGACGCGCAGCAGCTTGGCTTGCAGCTCGGGCGATATGTCTCCGACCTCGTCCAGGAAAAGGGTCCCCTGGTGGGCCAGCTCGAAGCGGCCGATCTTTTGCGTGATGGCGCCGGTAAACGCCCCTTTTTCGTGGCCGAACAGCTCGCTCTCCAGCAGGCCCGTGGGGATGGCGGCGCAGTTCACCTTGACCAGGGTGCGATCCCGGCGCCTGCTCAGATGGCGGATGGCCCGGGCGATGAGCTCCTTGCCCGTACCGGTCTCTCCCTGGATCAACACGGTGGAATCCGTGGGGGCGACGATTTCCACCTGCTTGAGGACGCGCTTGAGAGCGGTGCTGTCGCCGACGATCTCCTCGAAATCGTATTGCGTCTGGATCTCCTCCTCCAGGTAGAGCTTTTCTTCGGCGAGCCGGTTGTTGAGCTCCGTCACCTGACGATAGGCCAGCGCGTTCTCCACGGCGATCGAGATCTGGCCCGCGACTTGGGCCAGGAGGGACGCGGCTTCCTGGCCGAAGGCGGCTTCTCGCCGGCTGGCAATGCTCAACGTCCCCAGCAACCGGCTGTGGGAGATCAGCGGCACGCAGCAGGCTGATTTCATCCCCTCCTCCAACAGGATCCGCCCGAGCTCGGTGGGCATCTTCTCGAAGTCCGCAGTGCCGTGCAGGACCGGCTGGCGCGACCGGAGCGCCTCGGAAACGGGCGAGTCTCCCATCGCACAGCAGACCACGCCCTCGTGAAAGAGGCCCCGGCTGTCCGGAAAATCGAGGGCGTGCAGCCGGATCTGGTTCTCCGCGGGCTCATAGAGGCCCAGGCTGGTCATGTCGGCGCGCATCACCCGGCGCAGCTTGGCGCCGATCGCGGTGAACAGCTCCCGCAGATCGAGGGTGGAGACGACCGCGTTGTTCACATCCAGCAGGAGGCGCAGGCGATCCCTCTCCCGGGACAGCTCCTGCTGATAGGTGCGCGCTCTCTGCGAGTTCAGCGCGTTGTCGACCGCCACGGACGCCTGTCGCACCGCCTTGTGCAGGAAATCGAGATCCGATTCGTTGAATGCAGGCTCGCCCGACCTCCCGAACGACAGAGCTCCCAGGCGCCGTTGGGCTGTCGTCAGGGGGACCGCGCACAGGGATCGGATGTCCTGGTCGCGCAGGGTCTGCATGAGCCTTGGAAAGCGGCTCTCCGCTCCGATCCGAGGGATGAGCAGCGGCTGCTGGTTCTGCCACACCCAACCCTCCGGAGTCTCTTCCACGGGAAGGTCGAGATTCGGATGGCGGGAGAGAGAGCGCGGCGATTCCAGGACGTGCAGTCCCGTGGCGTTCCGATCGGAGTCGTGCAGGATCAGACCGGCATACTGAAAGGGAACGACGCGCCGCAGGATCGGAGCCAGATCGTGGAACAGCTGCTCCAGGTCGCGGTGCAGGGAGACGGATTCCGCGACCTCGAGCAGGGCCTGGACCCGCTCGGCGTGCGGGCTCCGGACCCTTTCAACGGCGGATGGCTTGTCCGTGGCGTGCAACATCGGAATGCTCAGCCCGCCCGCACATGCTTGCGCGGGCCGGGAGATCTTGTTTCAGCACCTCTTCCGCCTCCGCGATCCTGGCCCTCAGGTCGACCCGCTCCCGCTGCAGGTCGTTCTTCTTCCTGGAGGTCTGGGTGCGGTGGATCTTCTTGTTCAACTCCTCCAGCTCTGTCTGCTCCTGCGCCAGCCGCTGGCTCCATTGATCCTGTTCCCGGCGTACCTGCTCCATGCAGACCGCGGCGGGATCCTCGCCTCGGGGCCGGCCTCGCGCCCCGCTCTCCGCCTCCGGCGCGGACACGAAAGACTTGAAGATCGTCACTTCGGGCAAGGGAAGAACCTCCAGCCTTTCACGGAAAGGGGCCGGCACCAGGCGCGGGTCATTGGTGAAGTGCCGGGTCCCCCGGTCGTCTTCCCATTCGTAAATCGCCGCCCGCGAGACCCCCGGCAAGAGGGCCGCGGCCAGGAGCCCGGCCAGGGCGACTGCCTGCAATCGGGTCATGGGGATTCCTCCGTCCGGAGTGGGGATGGCTCCTGAAGGCCGCGTCGTTCACCGGGTCGCCGCAGCGATGCTGCGTCGATCCGCCGCGTTGCCCGGCCTCCGGGAGCGTGGCCTCGCTGCACCAGCTCCTCTTGCAGTAGATGCCAAACGGATATGGCCTGATTCCCTCCACGCGGTTTGCGAGGTATGGCGGCTCAATGGACCCTAAGTAGAGGCTGTCCCAAAACGCCCATCTGCGGCGTTGCACTTGTCCTTCGTCACTGCGGCGTACTTCCATGTACGCCTCGTTCCTCAGGACTTCGTGCGCCTTGCATCTGGGCATTTTTGAACAGCCTCTGAAATCGAGCCTGT
>JBFLZG010000076.1:0-28324 GCA_040756235.1 bacterium
CCACCAGGGGTTTTCGATGCTTCCGGGACATCTCGGCCATGTGATCGAAATCGAAAGAAGCGACCCCGGCGAGAGGGGTGAACAGATGGGTGTAGACCGCGTCCACTCCGGGGTCGCTCATGACCGCTTCGACGGCGGTTCGATAGGTCTTTGTATGACCGTGCTTCTCGAGGGCAGGGTAGAGGTCCACCGGGTTCAACGGTTCCATCCAGTCCGGAAAGACGGTCTTCAGCGCCGACACCGTTGCCGGCTCGAACGACGCCAGCCGCATCTCGAGGTCCGCCATGTCGTCCGAGGAGACCACGCCGCCCCCTCCGGAAAAGGTGAGGACCGCGACGCGGTCCCCCGGGTTGCGTCTCGGAGCCTGAGACAAGGCAAGGCTGCGGGCCACGTCGAGGAGCTCGGCCATGCCGCGGACGCGGATGCCGCCCGCCTGCCGAAGAGCGGCGTTCAGGACCCGGTCGTCCTGGGCCAGGGCGGCCGTGTGCGAGGCGGCCGCCTGGAGGCCGAAGCTCGAGCGGCCGCTCTTGAGCACCACCACGGGCTTGCGGGCGGAACGAACCAGATCGAAGAAGCGGCGTCCCCTCGGGATCGACTCCGCGTACATGGCGATGACGCCGGTCTCCGGATCCTCCAGCAAATATTCGAGCAGGTCCACCTCGTCCACGTCCGCCTTGTTTCCGATCGAGCAGACCTTGGAGAGGCCGAAGGGCATCCGCGTCAGCATGTGGGTGAGAAAGCCGGCCGAGAGCATGCCGCTCTGCACGACCAGGGCGACCGAGCCCGGCACGAACCGGCCCTGCCACAGCTTGAGGTGCATGAACGAGAGGACCTTGTTCTGGCGCACGTTGATCGCGCCCATGCAGTTGGGGCCCCAGAGCCGCATCCCGGCTTCTCTGGCGATCGACACGCACCGGTCCTGGAGGGCGCGGCCCGCAGCGCCGATCTCCGCAAAGCCGGCCGACTCGATGATGACCCTGCGGACGCCTTTCCGCGCGCAATCCGCCAGAGCATGCGGGACCTGCCCGGCCGGGATGAACACGACGGCAACGTCGACCTTTGACGGCACTTCCAGGATGGACTCGTAGCAGGGCGTATCCTCGATGCGGTCGCTCCGCGGGTTGACGGGATAGAATCTGTCGCCGAAGCAGATCCGGAGATTGAGAAAGAGATGGTGGCCCGGCCGCAGGTGCTTTCCGGAGGCGCCGATCAGGGCCACGGTCTCCGGTTCCAGGAAGAGATTCATGATGCAGGTCCTCCGTGGCCCTACTATCTTGCACTTTCGCCGGGAACCGTCAACCGGAGCTTCGCATCGACCGGGGGCCCCGAATCCGCCTGCCGCCGAGCTCTTGCCACTGTTCCGGCGGTTCGCCTGGGGTGCCCGGAATCCGCTGGCTTGGCAGGGACGAATCGATGGCCGGACGCCGGTACACAGTAACGTTTTATATGTTGACATAAGTTTACGCACCATCGTATGCTGCGCTCTGTGCCATCGGCCTGACGGCTTTGCTCTTGTGTGGTTCGCGTCCAACAAGCCCTGCGACTGCTGATGATCGATCCGCGCGTGCTCCGGGAAAGGAAGCACCGGCTGGCGCAGAGTGCTCGGAGGAGGCGCCGCCATGGTGGATACGGATGTCGTCGTCGTGGGTGCGGGTCCGGCGGGGTCCATGACGGCCCAAAGACTCGCGCAAGCGGGCGTCAAGGTGATCCTTTGTGAGAAAAGCGACACTCCCGGAAAGGGCAACGTCTGCGCCGGGATGCTCAAGATGTCGTGCGCCAGGGAGTACGGCGTGGACCCGGCAATTCTCGAGAAGGTCGTTCACCGAGGCATCCACTTTTTCGGCTCAGCCACGGTGGAGATCGGTCAGCCGGGCGGCTATGCCATGATCCTGCGGGATCGGTTCGACCGCTACCTGGCGGATCGGGCTGCGAGCGCGGGTGCGGAGCTGAGGACAGGGGCCCGGGTCACGGAGGTCGAGGTCATCCGGCCCGGCCGGGTTCACATCCGCTGCCGAATGGACGACGGAAGACAGGAGAGCCTGCGTTCTTCTGCCGCCGTCCTGGCCGACGGCCCCCACACGCTCGCCTCGCGCCTGTTCCCCGGCCTGGGGTTTCAACGAGACCCGGAGAATCTGTCCTTTGCTTTTTCTTGCGACGTCGAGGCGCGCGGGAACCGGATGGAGCATTTCGAGATGTACTACGACCGCCGTCTCGCGGACTGGGGCTACGGCTGGGTCTTTCCCAAGAAGGACCTGCTCAACGCGGGGCTCATCTGCCGCGTCCCTGAGTACCTGAGCGACAAGTCCGTCCTGCAAAGAAGGCTCGAATATCTCTGGAACGAGCATCCGAGGGCCTCCGCGATCCTCGAAGGCCGGCGGCTCGTTCGGAAGCGGGGCGCCATGGTTCCCCAGAGGACGGCGCGGAAGCTGGTTGGCGACTCCATCATCGTGGCCGGGGATGCCGCCGGGATGGCCGACGCCCTCTTCGGGGGAGGAATCGAGAACGCCATGTACAGCGGCGACTGGGCAGCTTCGGTGCTCGAGGATGCGTTGCAGCAGGGTCGCTTGGATGCCGAGTCTCTCGGCCGCGGGGAGCAGCGCTGGAAATGCGGCGCGCACTGGAAAATGCTGCTGGCGGCAGAGGCGTTCCGCGACTGGAGCTGCAGGCTCGATCGAATCCGTCCCGGCCTCTCGAACCGAATGAGATATCTGTTCGCTCTCCGGGTGAAGTTGAAGCTGCAAGGCAAGGGCAGGGCGGCCAGTGCCCTGGGGCCTCTGTTCTCTCCCGCCCTCAGACGATCCATGGAAATCGGCAGGGAAAGGATTCCCTCACAGTTCTGATGGTCTCGCCCCGATGAGGCGTTGTCTTCCTTCTGACGCCCTCCTTTTGCGTTTTCATCTCGGGTCCACTATCGTACGCTGTCCCTGGAGGCTGTCGCTGAACGGTTGCCGCGGCACCTCTGGCTCCGACTGACCGCGCGCTGAAGGCGTCTGACGTGACCCGACCGGCTGCAAGACAGGATGGCCGCGAAAAGATTTTCTACGGCTGGTACGTGGTGGCCGTAGCCTTTGTGGCCAACTTCATGGTCACGGGCTCGGGCTTCTACGTGTTCAATGCGCTGATCAACCCTTTGTGCGATCAGCGGGGGTGGACCCGTACGGAGATCAACGCCGCGCCTGCGATCGGCATGACGATCGCCTTGCTGACCACGCCCATCTTCGGGACCCTGGTGACGCGCGTCGGTCCCAGGCTCCTCATGCTCGTCGGCTCCGTGGTGGCCGGCGCAGCCTTCTGCTGCATGGCGGCCGCTGACCGGATCGGGGTCTTCTATCTTCTTTTTGTGATCTTGTCTCTGGGCAGCGCAGCCATGGGCGGGATCGTGGCCAACACGGCGGTCTCGAACTGGTTCGTGAAGAAGAGGGGAAAGGCGCTGGGCCTGGCCACGGCGGGAATCTCCCTTTCCGGGGCGGTGTTGCCCTATGTCGGCATGCGCATCCTCGAGCAGACCGAGCTGTCACGCGTGTTCATCTGGGTGGGCGCGATGATCGCGGCCGTGGCTCCGCTGGCCTGGCTGGTGCTGCGGGACCGGCCGGAGGACTCGGGGCTCAGGCCGGACGGTGCGAGCGCGGAGGACGCGATCCGGTTCGGGGACGGTCGGCGCGCGGCCGTGAACGGCGGAGCGGCGGTGTGGAGCCCTTCGGGAATGGTCCGGACCGGGGCCTTCTGGAAGGTCGGATTCGCCTATGCGCTGGTATTGACGGGTGTGGTCGGGGTGATGTTCCAGCTCGCGCCTCGATTCATCGATATCGGGTACGACAAGCAGACGGCCATGTTCCTCATATCGGCCACAGCCCTGCTCGGCACCGTCGGGAAGGCGGTCTGGGGCATGCTTTGCGACCGGTTCGACGCGCGGCGGGTGGCGGCGCTGCTCATGGCGCTGAACGGGTTCGGCCTGGCGATGGCTTTCTTGCAGGGCTCGGTTCTGGATGTGATCCTCTTCGTCACGATCTTCGGGTTCGCCATGGGAGGCGTCAATTCCACTCTGCCGGTGCTCGTCGGCGACCTGTTCGGCCGGGAGTCGTTCGCCCAGGTGGCGCGGTTTCTCGGCCTCATCATCTTCCTGGACGCGGCCGGGTACCTCATCATGGGGCAGAGCTTCGATCGCACCGGATCCTACGATCTCGCGTACTGGGTCTTCATCTTCCTGGATCTGGCGGCGGCCGGCCTGATCCTGTCCGTGAAGCGGCCGGCTTTGGAGGCAGGCGCATGGGACCTGCGGAAGAGAGCGGCCAGTGACCCGGGCTGAAGCCGGGTGAAAGGCGCCCCTCCGCTTCGACCTTTGTCCCTTTACCCTCGACCTTTCTTCAGGGCCTTTTCCAGAGCATCGCGAAGGGGGTTGAACCCCTCCGCCGAGGGGCCGGATTCGGCCGGCTCGCCGGCGGACGCGCCGCCGGCGCCCCTCCCCCCCTGCGAAAGATAGCCCGCCAGGATCTCGCGGCTGTGCTCGTCGTCGTGGCAGTAAACGCAGAGGTTCTCCCAGTTGCTGCCGTCCCGGGGGTTGTTGTGGTGGTTGCCGTCCTTGTGATGGACGGTGAGGAGCCGCAGCTCCTTGCCGGAGAATTCCCTGCCGCACTTGGCGCAGAGGTTTCCGTGTATCTCGAGGGAGCGCCGCCTGTACTCCTCCATGTAAGGGGCGGCCTTCCTGGCCTCCTCCTTCAGCTTTCTCACAAACTCCGTAGCGGACGTCTGCCGGGGCCCGCCGACATGGCTGGCTGGCGCGGAGGGTTTGGACCCCTTGGGACCGAACGATCTCTTGGCCATGGCTCTGCTCGATGACTTCCGTCTTCCGGCGGATGCCGGAAGGAACGAAGTGAGATCATGTCGAGTTCACTTCACGAATACCAGATCGCTCGAGCCCTTTTCAAGGCGTCCGAGCCGAGCTCGACGAGGCCAGGCACCGGTCTCATCGATTCCTTTCCGGATCCTCTTCGCGCGCGGCGTCGGAAATCCCTGCGTACCAGTTCATCTGGCGCAGGATCCCCTTCAGGATCCGCACTTCCCGCGGATCGAGCCCCACTTTTCCGAAGGTCCTGCGGAGCACCCGCAGGATCCGGTCCGGGTTCGCAGGGTCCAGAAAGCCGATGCGCAGGAGCACTTCACGTGCTTGCTGGTAGAGCTCTTCCAGCTCCTGTGAGCTGGCGGAGAGGGTCGTGGGGGCAGTGGCTGACGGGGGCGGCGCGGGCCGTGCCTTCATCAGCTCGTAGCAGACGACGAGGACCGCTTGAGCGAGGTTGAGGGAGGAATGCTCGGGAGCCGTCGGAATGGCGAGCAGGATGTTGCAGAGGTCGAGCTCGCGGTTCGTCAGCCCGCTGTCCTCTCTGCCGAACACGATGCCGATGCGCGCGTCCGGCGGGCCGCCGCCGAGGTGGCCGGCCAGCGCCTCGGGACCCATCGTCTTGACTCGCTCCTTGCCCTTCCGGGCCGTGCAGCCGACCGTGACGTGGAGGTCGGAGAGGGCTCGTCCGAGGGTCGGATAGACCCGGGCGTGCTCGAGGATCTCCTGGGATCCCATGGCCATGCGCCGGGCGTCCTCGCAGAGGTGATCGGCAGGCCTTACCAGGCGGAGCAGGTGAAAGCCCATGTTCTTCATGGCTCTGGCCGCCGCTCCGATGTTGGCCGGGTGGGCGGGCTCGACCAGGACGATGGAGATGTGATTCCGTTCGATCATGTTTCAGTTTGCGATTGGAAGCCGAAAACGCTCCGCTCCGTCCCCAAGAGAGCCATGGCTGGTGGACACGCTTCGCATTGTCCACCCTACCGGGGTCCACGCTGCCGGGGAGGTGCCGACACGGGCCCCTCTTCCGCCCAAGAGACATCCTATGTTATGGAAAGAGAGTGGTCCCCGCAACTTCCGAACGGAAGGCGTTGGATGGAAGAGGAGGAGGCGCATGGAAACGACCCATTCCGGTGACGCCCTGTTGATCGTGGACGTGCAGAACGATTTCTGCCCGGGAGGCGCCCTGCCCGTGCGCGAGGGTGACGCCGTCGTGCCTCTGATCAACCGGATCTCGAAGCTGTTCTCGGTCGTCGGCGCAACCCAGGACTGGCACCCGCTGGGGCATATGTCGTTTGCCAGCACGTACCCCGGAAAGAAGCCGTACGATACGGTCCCATGGCAGGGTACGGAACAGGTCCTCTGGCCGGACCACTGCGTGCAGGGCACGTTCGGCGCCGACTTCCACCCGGACCTGGACACCCGGGCCTTGCGCTTCGTGGTGCGCAAGGGCTGGCGGCCGAGTATCGACTCCTACTCCGGTTTCCTCGAGAACGACCACCGGACGCCGACCGGGCTGGCGGGGCTCCTGCGGGAGCTGGGGGTGATGCGGGTGTTCATCGCCGGGCTGACGACCGACTACTGTGTGCGCACGACCGCCGTGGACGGCCTCGACGCAGGTTTTCGCGTCACGGTTCTTCTGGACGCCTGCCGGGGGGTGGACGTTCCGGCAGGGAACGTGAAGAGTGCGCTGGAGGAGTTGAGGTCCAAGGGGGCCGCCGTCCTGGTAAGCAGTGATCTTCGCGCGGCGTAGAGCCCGCGCCTCGAGTCCGTCTCTCTTCCGCAGCCGGAATCCAGTCCCTGTCCCCCGTAATGTCAGGGGGGGTCGTGGGCTTCCTCGCATGCCGGGGAAGGGCGACGCATGCGTCGCCCCTACAAGAGGTGGTGCGTCGGCCCCGCCACGGGTGCGGCAAGCAGCGCTCCTGAATGCCTGCCGGAAGCCGCCACGGGACCGCAGGCCTCGCCCGGAATGGCCGTTTGCAAATCGGGCGGCGTGCATTTACTATTAAGGAGGGCAATCTAATAGAGGTATATCCTGCAACGCGTATCGCCAGTCGGGCTCAAGGAGGTCGAGGCATGCACAGTCCTACAGTCGAGACGGGAACGAGCGGGGTGAGGGAAGCGGACCCGGCGACCGCCCTGGCTGCCGTACTCGGCCCGGAATTCGTCGTGCGCAGCCCGGAAGGGCTTGCCTCCTACTTCGTGGAGCGGCCTGCAAGCCTGGAGGGCATCGTAGCGGTCATGCCGTCCACGACCGAGCAGGTCCAGCGTGTCCTCGCTTACGCCCACGGCACGGGATTGCCGGTCCACACCATGAACGACGGCTGTGTGAGAGCGCCCGAGGTGGGCCGGCGGGGAGTGATCCTCGACTTCAGCCGGATGAGGGCGATCGAGAAGCTCGACAGGCGGAACCTGCTGGCCCACGTGCAGAGAGGGCTCACTTTCCCGGACCTGAAGAGTGCGCTGGAAGGGCAGGGCCTCAAGATGGCCGCGCCCCTGGCGGCGACCTCGGAATCCGTCCTGTGCAACTACGTGAACCGGGCCCCCCTGAAGAAGGCGACCCTCTATACCGAGGTGCACGTCTTCACGATGCAGGTGGTGCTGGCGGACGGAAGGCTCCTGAAGACCGGCAGCCACGCCCTGAACGAGGACGGAGCCGATCTGCGGGAGGACGGGGGGCCGAGCCTCAGCCGCTGGCATTTCGGATCGGATGACATCTTCGGTGTGGTGACCCGGGCCACGATCTGGCTCTATCCGAAGACGGAGTGCCGGGACGCCCTGGTCTTCGCCTTCGAGAGCCGGGAGGATGCCTTGAAGGCCCTGCGGAACGTGCCGCGCACCGAGCAGGGCTGGGAGTATCTGGCGCTCAACCGGCGCTTCCTCGAGCAGCTCCTCGGCGGCCGGTCCCGCGGCCTGCCTGCCTGGGCCCTGGTCGTGGGCTTCGACGGCCGGGAGAGGCTGGTCGCCTGCCAGAAGCGGAAGGTCGAGGAGGTCCTGAGGGGGTTCCGAGCGCGGCCCGTGGAGGCGCTCGAGGAGCGTTTCCGGGTGCTGCTGGACGAGGTCTGGTACCGGGCTTCACCCGCCCACACGGGTTTCTACGCTCCGGCGAGCCGCACGCTCGAGCTGGACCGGTGCGTGGCGGACCGGGCGGCCGCGGCCGGCGTTCCGGAAGAGGAGATCGGCCGTTGCCTGCTGGCGGTCGACCGCGCCCGCTGCCTTTACTCCCAGTACGATTTCTTTGGCGATGCAGCCGGAAACGCGGGCGCTCGCGCCTTCCTGCCTGGCCTGGAGAAAGAGCTGTGCGGGCAGGGGGCGTTCTTCGACCGGCCGCAGGGGGAGCTGGCGGATTTCGTCCTGGACCGCGTACCCAACCTGCGCACCCAGATCCGCACGATCAAGGCCGTGGTCGACCCCAGGGGAATCCTGAACCCCGGCCGATACGTGTCCCACGCGGACCCCGTCTATGCGCCTCTTCCCGTGGCCGTGGAGGTCGAACCCGGGGCGGCCATCGACGAAGAGAGGGTCCGGACCGTGGAGGAGCTTCTCAAGGAGGCGGTCGGTGCGGAATGGGTCAGCTCCAACCGGGCGGATCTGGCCGCATACGGGAGGGACTTCACCATCTATTCCGGCGAACGGCCGAACCTGGTCGCGCTTCCGCAGACCACGGCAGAAGTGCAGCAGATCATGCGCATCGCCTACGGCCACAGGATGCCGGTCGTGCCCCTGACCACGGGCTTCAACCACGGCGGTCTCACGATCCCGAGGAAGGGAGGGATCCTGGTCGACTTGAAGCGCATGAACCGGCTCCGCGAAATCGACGAGGAGACCATGACCGCCACCTTCGAGCCGGGCGTGCGGATGCGCTCGCTCTACTTCGAATGCAACAAGGTGGCGACGTTCTCCGGTCTCAAGCTCAAGCCGATCCTGCCCCTGACCCTCGCCAGCATCTCTCTGCTCAGCAACTATGTCTCCAGGGGCGGACCGGGCTCTGCCGTGAAATACGGCGGCGGGCCGGACCTCACGGTGAACATGACCTGGGTCCTGCCCAATGGCGAAATCCTGCGCACCGGCCCGTCCTCGGTTCCCGGAGTGGGCTGCCTGGGCGTGCCCTGGGGGCCGGGCCCGGACATGAGCGGCATGTTCTTCAACGCGGACGGCGCCTTCGGCATCTGCACCGAGATCACGGCCAGACTCTTCCCGGAGATGCCCTGCGAGCACATGATGCACACCGCCATCTTTCAGGAGGACCCCGCCGCTTGTGAGGCGGTCTGCAGCACGATCTACGATCTGGCCCAGCAGAACCTCGTCGAGTTCATGTACAAGAGCCATCCCGGCGTGGGGTGCGTCACCATCGCCGGCGCCATGGGCGGCAACCCGCTCGACTTCGTGGCCATGGCCTCCAAGCACCCTCTTGCGATCATCGTGACCGGGCTGGACGAGGAGGAGACGCGGGTCCGCGCCGAGCTCGTGCGCGAGATCCTGGAGCGGAACGGGATCCTGGAGGTGGACCCCAACATGTTCGGGCCCATGTTCGCCGACCTCGTGACCACCGATCCCACCAAGATGAGCGTGGGCATCAAGGGCAACTTCGTGGGCGGCTACAAGGGCGCGTTCCAGTGGCAGGCCGGCTACATCCGGGTGGAGAAGGTGCCGGAGATCAGCGAGGCCTACAAGAAGCTCATCCGCAAGTACTGGAAGACCTCGGACGTGAAGGTGACGATGGAGACCGCCCTGACCGGGACCGACATCCAGGGACCGCTCCCGTATGCGCGGGTGGGCACGGTGGAGTTCGACTACTGGTGGGACCAGGGGAACCCGGAGTCGGTGAAGCGGGCCTCGACCATGATCCGCAAGACGACCGAGCTGATGTTCCGCTACGGAGTCCTTCCGATCCGGAACATGTTCGGCTTCGGAGAGATCCTGCTGCCGCAGCTCGAGGTCTACCAGGACATCCTGAAGGGGGTGCGGGGCGCCTTCGATCCGGCCAATCTCATGCACCCGGACGTCCTGCCGGTGACCGGAGACTATGTGTGAAACCGCCATTCGGCAATTAGCCGTCAGCAATCAGCCGTCGGCAATCAGCAGCTACTCCCAGCCGATTTCACGGAGCCGAACCATGGCCAGAGACGCAAAAGTCGCCCGGGATATCAAGCCTCTCATGGAATACCGCAACATGGCCTGGAAGTGCTGGAAGTGCGGGTTCTGCAGGATGAGCCACCCGGACATGGTGTTCAGCCACAAGTACTCGGACAACTGCCCGCGCGGCACGCGTTTCCGCTTCGAATCGTTCTACGGGGCCGGCACCCAGGAGCTCGTTCGGGCCCTGACCTGCGATCCGCCGGAGCTCGACCTCACGGACGGCGAGACCGCCGAGCGCATCCGCAAGATCGTCTACACCTGCCCGCAGTGCGGCGCGTGCCAGGTCAACTGCAACCCGACCAAGTTCCTGGAGCCGGCCAACGCGTCGATCGCGCTCCGGCAGTGGCTGGTCGAGCAGGGGCTGGGCCCGCTGCCGGAGCACAACCCGCTTGTCAAGAGCATCCTGAACTACGACAACCCGTGGATGCAGCCGCGCGCCGCCCGCGAGAAGTGGGCGAAGAAGAGGAAGGTCAAGGATGCCGCCACGGAGCCGGTGGAGATCTTGTACTACCCGGGGTGCACGGCCTCTTACGACCCGTTGATCCAGCCGGTAGCCGGGTGGGTGACCGAGGTCCTCCAGGCCGCGGGCGTGGACTTCGGCATCCTGGGCAAGAACGAGATCTGCTGCGGCTCCACGATCCTCAGGGTGGGAGACGTGGATTCGTTCCGCAAGGTCCGCGCCAGGAACCTCGAGTCCCTGAACGGCACTTCGGCCAAGGTGATCGTCACGGCCTGTGCCGGGTGCTTCAGCACGCTGACGCACGAATACGCTCAGTCGCTCAACGCCAAGGTCAAGCACATCGTCGAGCTCGTGGACGAGCTGATCCGGGACGGCCGGATCACCTTCACGAAGAGCCTGGACCTGACGGTCACCTACCACGACCCCTGCCACGTGGGCCGCTACTGCGAGATCTTCGATCCGCCCCGCAACATCCTCGAGGCCCTGCCCGGGGTCACGCTCAAGGAAATGGAGCGGATCCGCGAGTGGAGCTGGTGCTGCGGCGCGGGCGGCGGCTGCCGCACAGCGTTTCCGGAAGAGATCGCCGCCTTTGCGGCCGAGAAGAGGCTTGAGGAAGCGTTCGACACCGGCGCCCGCACGCTCGTGACCGCCTGTCCGTTCTGCGAGCAGAACCTGGGCGAGAACGCCAGGCGGACCTACGACCGGTACGGGATCGAGGTCAAGGATGTCCTGGAGCTGGTGCACAGGGCCTTGTAGGCTCTGGCCAGACCCCCTCCGTTGAAAACGTCCGAAATGTGCAGGCTGTTCCCGCTTGAACGCCGTCCGCGAATCCGCTATGAAGGCCGGTGCGGCTGCGGAAAAGAGGGAACAGACTGATGGACCTTTCCTTCCTCATCGTGAACTGGAACACCTGCCGGTACTTGCGCAGATGCCTTCGCTCCATTCGGGAGACGGTGAAAGGGGTGGCCTATGAGGTCATCGTCACCGACAACGCGTCGAGCGACGGCAGCGCCGAGATGGTGCGCAACGAATTCCCGGAGGTCCATCTCATCGCGGAGAGCGAGAACGGCGGCTTCGCGCACGGGAACAACCTCGCTTTCGGCCGCTCGTCGGGATGGGCCGTGCTCGTCATGAACCCCGACGTGGAGCTGCTGGAAGGAACCGCAGAGGGGCTCCTCGAGTTTGCCAGGAGCCACCCGGAAGCCGGTGTCCTGAGCCCCAAGCTCCTCAACCCGGATCGCAGCTTGCAGAATTACTACGGCCGGATCCCCACCCTCGCCACGATCTTCTTTCTCTATACGGCGGCCGGCAAATGGATCGACCGCCGCCTCCTCGGAAACCGCATGCGCAAGCTGGACCGGTACGAACGCCACGGGGACTTTCGCGAGGTCTTGTGGCTCACGGACGGGGGAGCGGGGTTCTGCTGCACCCTCATACCCAGGCACGTCGTCCAGAGAATCGGCTTCATGGACGAACGCTTCCCGGTCTTCTTCAATGACGGGGACTTCGGCGTGCGCCTCTTTCAGGCCGGATACAAGGCCTGCATCCTGCCCGACGTGCATGCCTGCCATCACGGAGGAGCTTCGGTCAGACAGCTCGACTCACTCGCTTACAATCAGGAATACGTTTACGGGATGCGCGCGTTCTATCGCAAGCATCGCGGCCTTCTTTACCGGCGGGCCGTGGACCTCGCGCTCGCTAGTGACGTCCCCGTGCGGTTTGCGAGGGTCCTGCAGGAAGTGCTCGGGCGGCGGAAGCCCCTGTGGGCCTTGTCCGAGCCGTTTCGTTTTCTGCTCGCGACCTTTGCCTACCGCCCTGCCAACGCGCGCGACCTCGTCTACCGGGTGCCGACCGATGGTGTGGTGTGACCAAGGGAAGGGTATTTCATCCTCCCGCCCCGGAAGGAGGTCGCCTTTGACATTCATAACGTTCTTTCTTACCATCGCTGGCATGGGACGTCCGTCCATGGGGGAACAGGTTGTCTGTTGAGGTGGGCTGCGGAGCCCAGCGGGATGGTCTGAGATGTGCGAGTTCTGCGAGAAGCACGGCCAAGGCAACAGGTGGTACCTGAATCCGGAAAGCTATTCCGATGAGATGATGGAGGACCCGGCCCGCCGGAAGCTCATCGAAGAGGTCTGCGGCTACGGCATCGATTACTACATCGACGTCACTTCCAAGGCGACGAACCTTGCCCGATGGCCCGTGCTGAGGAGCCTGGTCCGTATGGCCACTAGGCGCCTCGCGCCCAGGCAGCACGGCGGCCAGGTGGTGAGCCTGGAGGACGCGCTCGAGATCGTCTCCCTCTCCAAAAACTTCGTCTTGCTCCCCTGCGCCTGCCGCAGGCTTGTCGCCCATGGTGATGAGCTGTGCTGCCTCAACTTCGGGCCGATACGCGACATGCAGAAGAACGTGCTCCCGAAGGGGCAGATGGAGGAGATCACCGCGAACGAAGCCCGGGAGGTCCTCAGGCAGCACGATAAGAACGGCCGCGTTCACCAGGTGCTCTATGCCAAGCTCCCCATGCCGATATGCGTGTGCAACTGCGATCTGCGCTGGTGCACATCCTTCAAACAGCGGTTTCCCTATAACATACCCGAGGCCGTCTTGAAGGGCCACGACGTGCTGACCGTCGCAGCCGAGCTGTGCGACGGCTGCAGCGGAGAGGCGCCTTGCATCGAGCGCTGCGGCTTCGGCGCTCTGGAGTACAACGAGCCCGCCGGGAAGGTGCGGGTCGACCCCGGCAGGTGCTTCGGGTGCGGTCTGTGCCGCGCGGTCTGCGGCTCGGGCGCCCTCAGTTTCGTGCCTCGGTCCGGGGTCCTCGAAGCGGCAGGGAGCTGGTAGCGATGAGCGGGTATAAGGTCCAGGTGGGCGCCTGCGACGCCAAAGGCTGCGGCTACCGCTGCCAGGAGCTTTGTCCCACCGGGGTGTTCCTTGCGGCGCCGAAGAAGAAGCTGAAAGATCACGGCATCGAGCCTGCTTACCGGATCGTCCCCCGCTTCGCGCACTTCTGCAACGGCTGCATGGAGTGCGTAACGGGCTGCCCGCAGGCGGCCATCAAGGTCAGCGCAGCGGCGGGCAACTGAGCGTCTCCTCTCCTCGCCAGCGTCCTCGGCTTGTAGCTGTTCCTGTATCCCTTCCTCGCCTCGGTCTTCTCGCCGGGCTCCTGCCTCCAAAGCGACGTGGAACAGCTCGACCAGGAGCCGTGTGCACGACGCTGGAGGTTCTGCTGCCCTGTTTTCACAGGTACGTTTTTTTCTTTGACACAGTCTTAGGGTATTCATATTATCCTCCTGGCCCAAGGAAACGTCGGCCTTCGAGACGCCTGGCACCCTTTCACACCGGGGGATGGAGACATGGTCAGGAACAGATCTGTGGGTTTGGCGGGAGTCCTGGCGGTGCTGGCGGGCCTGCTGGGCAGCGGGTATGCTGCTGCGGCTCAGGGCGACCCGGCAGGGCGCAGCATCGCAACGGCAGCCGAGATGTTCCGACAGGACTGGAAGTATGCCGTCTTTGGAAGCGGCATCGGCCTGAGCGGACTGATCACGGAGGATATCGATGACGACGGGCAGGTCGAGATCGTGTGCGGAGGGTCCTTCTCCACGTTCGGCGCCAACGATTTCTGGTACGTGCTCGACTATGTCCCGGCCACGACCGAGTACCGGATGACCTGGATCAGCACGCCCTATCCGGACGGCATCTCCAGCCTGGCCGCCTTTGATTACAATGGCGACGGCAAGCAGGAGATATTCGTGGGTCTCGAGAACGGCGAGGTCTACGTCCACAACGGGCAGACGAAGGAGCATCTGACTGTCCTCACTTCCGACGGCGACCCGGTGAACCGCATTCAGTTGGCCGACGCCGACAACGACGGAGCTCCTGAAATCGTGTTCTGCGACGATTCATCGACTTTCGTTTACAGCGCTGACAGCTTCAGCCTCGAGAACGAGATTCCTTACGGCGCGAGTGACTTCGAGGTCGGTCAGGTGGATGCGGATGCCTATGACGAAATCGTTCTGGCAAACGGCGTGATCCTGCAGCTGGTAGGTGCGAACCTGGCTGTGGAGTGGATCTATCCCGGGCGCGACTTCGGCTACCGTGTCGAGTTGTCCGACATCGATGCCGACGGCATGGCCGAAATCATCGGGGCTTCGTCCTGGTATTATGTGACCACCTTCGATGCGGACGTGCAGTCGCCCAAGTGGCAGATCAACGCGGACCTGGATGTCGACGCCCTGTTGATGGCCGACGTGAACGGCGACGGAGTCGAGGAGCTGCTCTACGGGGACGGCCAATGGGGCCAGGTACACTGCTACGACCCCGTTACCGTCACCGAGATCTGGCAGGTCGACAATCCCTTGAGCGGGGTGACCCATATCGCAGTGGCCGACACGGATGGCGACGGCGGCCTCGAGTTGATGTGGGGAGCCGGTGCCCACTCGACCGGCAAGGACCAGCTCTATGTCCACTCGATTCCGTCTCTGGCCGCGGAATGGGAGAGCCAGCACCTGGATGGTCCGTTCTTCGCACTGGATGTCGGGGATGTGGACTCGGACGGCCGGCAGGAGATCGCGTTCGCCTCCTTTGAAAGCGACAGCGGCTACGCTGACGGGGTGGTGGCGATCTACGACGCGGCGACCTACCGGCTGGAATGGCAGAGCGGCACCACCATCTTTGGCGGAAGTGCGTGGACCGGCGTTCACGATCTGATCATTCATGACGTCGATGATGACGGCTCACAGGAGATCGTGGTGGGAACCGACCGGGTGTACGACGGGGCCATCTATGTGCTGAACGGTGTCTCCCACGAAATCGAAGCGTCTTTCTTCCTCGACGAGGGCGCGCCCATCCATTCGCTGGCAGCGGCCGACGTGGACAACGACGGCCGGACGGAGATCATCGCAGGGGGCGGCCGGGAACACACGGGCGCCCCGGGCGTATACGTGTACGTGATCGACGGGACCACCGGGGCGATCGAGTGGCACAGCATCAGTCTCGGAGCGTACTGGTCCAGCATGGATGCGCTGGAGGTGGGCAACGTGGACAGCGACGCGGCGCTGGAGTTGGTGGCGGTGAATGATCATCTGTTCATCATGGATGCGGTTTCTCACATCCAGTGGGAGAGCATGACGGGCGGCCATAAGGGTTTGGATCTCCACGACGTCGATGGAGACGGGATCGAAGAGATCGTTGTGGGCAACGCAGCCGGCGAAATCACGGCGCTGGATGGCCAGACCCACGAAGAACGATTCGCCGTCGCCACAGGCGACTCGGCGGTCGAAGGGCTGAGGGTGTTTGACGTCAGACGTGACGGTCAGCTCGACCTGATTTACGCCAGTGCGGAGACGCTCAAGGTCTACAATCTGAGCAGCGGCAGCCTGCTCTGGGAAAGCGGTCCTCTGGGCCCGGTCGCCGGAAGGTACAACAGCCTCTTCGTCACGGAAGCCGACCCGGGGGCAGCCAGGATCGGGGTCGGGTCCGATTATGCGGTCACCGTGTTCAAGGACACGGTGCCTGCGTTCTGGGGGGCGCCGGCTTCCATGGCAGGGGCGAAGTACGGGCCTGTCTCGAGCATCGTGAACTGCGCGGCCATCCTGCTCGTCCCGGCTGCCGTGCTGTTGTGGATCCGTGGACGCCGGACGGCGGCAAGCGCCGCTGCGAGCGCGGTGCGCGGCCCGTCATGACGGGACAGCTACCCTGCCAGGATGTGTACGCTCGGTTCCCGGGAGAGGCGCCGGCTCGTCACAGAGCCTTGGCCGTCATGCCGCCGTCCACCACGAGCACGTTTCCTGTTATGAACGAGGATTCCTCGGAGGCGAAGAAGGCCACGGCCCCCGCCACGTCCTCGGGCACGCCCAGGCGCCGCATCGGGATGCCCCGGAGCATCTTCTGCCGGAAGTGATCGTCGGCGAGCATGGGGGCCAGCATGTCGGTCTGGATCGGCCCCGGGCAGATCGCGTTGACCGTGATCCCGGATCGAGCCAGCTCGATCGCATTGGAGCGCGTTATGCCGATCACCCCGGCCTTGCTGGAAGCGTAGACCGGAACGAGGCCGGAGCCGCGGATCCCTTCGACCGACGAGATGTTGACGATCCTCCCACGCTGGCTCTTCTTGAGGTGCGGAACGGCTGCACGGGTGACGCGGATCACGCCCACGAGATTGACCCCGAGGATGCGCTCGATGTCTTCGTCCCGCACCTGCTCGATGAAGGACGCCGCAGAGACGCCGGCGTTGTTGACGAGCACGTCCAGGCCCCCCAGCCCCTCGACCGTCTCCCGGACCAGGCGATCGACATCGTCCTGACGGCTCACGTCGGCCCGGACGGCCAGGGCATGGCCGCCCGACCCGCGGATCTCGTCCGCGGTCTGCGACGCGCGGTCACCTCTGACATCCGCCGCCGTCACGCGGCAGCCGCCCCGGGCCAGCCGGCACGCGATGGCCCGGCCGATCCCGCCGCCGGCGCCCGTCACGAGCGCACGCACTCCGTCCAGTGATGGCATGGTTCCCCCTTTCAAGAGGCTGTCGCTAAACGGCCTTCGGCCGCGTTCCGCTCATCCCGTGTGAGTTGCCAGTTGTCAGCCAGAACGGGAGCCAGTCTTGCGTGACCGTTGCTCCGAGCACCCCGCGTCTGTTCCGTTTTCCGGGGCCAAGGGGCGGACGGACGGCTGACAGCTGAAAACTCGACCGCCCTTACGGTCCGGCGCTGCCCTCGAAGAGCCGCAGCAGCCTGTCCCGCGCGGCATTCAGCAGGGAAGGCGGCTCCGGCCACTGTTCCAGGATCAGGGAGCCCGAGAAGTTGCGTCTCTTCAGGCGGTCCGCGAGCCCCTGGACGCCGGCAGGGTCCTGATCCGCGGGCCCGGTGAACAAGGTCAGGTGGCTGTCGCGGTCGCCCACGTTTTCGTGCAGGTGCACGTGGATGATCGGCACCGACGGCTCGATCCGGTCGACGTAGGCGAGGTAGTCGTTGCGGGTGGCGCCGAACAGGTTGGCATGTCCCACATCCAGGCACATGCCGGCCCGGTCCGGAGGGGAGCGCCGTTTTCTCAGGGCAGCGAACAGGGCATTGAACGGATCGGGCCCCGTGAGCGGGGTGTTTTCGATGGCAAGCGTCAGGCCGGCATCCGCCACGCGGCGGATCAGAGGAAGAACGGCGTCGGCGTAGGCTTCGACCCCCTGGTCCTCCCAGAGGTGCAGGTTCAGGAGCGCTGCGCCCACGTCGTGACAGAAGGCCAGGGTTTCATCCAGCCGGCTCATCGCACCCGGGAGGAGAGGGTTGATCCGGGAAGGGGCGTGCACCGAGACGCGCATGCGGCGGAGCCAGGCCTCCGCCCTGCACTTGTGGCGCGTCCGGGGAGGGAGGTCGGCCTCTTCCCAGCCTTCCCCGGTTTCCGATTTGTCCGGGAACCACTCGAAGGCGTCGAACCCGTTCTCCAGGGCGTACGCGAACGGTTCCGTCGGCTCGGACGCGGAACGGGCCGACTGGTTGCCGATGCGTACGCGCCTGTCAACCATCATGGATCCCGACCTGCGGGCGGCTCTGGACCACGTAGTATCGACCACCGGCATAGGCCCCCTCCACATCTTGAGGAGATCCGAAAGCACTTTCGAGCAGGATACCGATCCGAGCGATGGCGCTCAACAGCTCGTCCCGGAAGCGCTCGTCCCAGACCAGCGGATCCTGCGCGTAATCTACGAGCTCCTGGCGGGCCGGCTCCAGCAGGACGCTGTCGTACAGGCCTGCCCCCGCGTACCCGGCCAGGTCCTCCCCGCTGGAGTCCGACCGGAAGATCAGCCCGCGCCCGTGGAGGGCGATGCTCTTGCTCGGGTAGGAAAGGACGTGCGGCTTACCGCCCTCCTTGCGGAAACGAAACCCGAGGGCGCGGCCCGGGAAATTCCCCACCAGGGCTTCGCCGAGGCCGGCGACGACCTCCGCGTAGAGCTCATCCTCCTTGCCCGAGAACGGGTCGGTCGTGTGGATGACAAAGGCGTAGTCGGCCTCCACCACCTGCTGGACGAGGACCGCCATGGAGACGGCCCGGTGAGGGATCCCCCTCGCCCTGCGGCTCCAGTGGGCCCGCTCGTTCCACTTGGATGCCCAGACCCGCTTGATGCAGCTCCA
Organism: bacterium; assembly: GCA_040756235.1. Taxonomy (GTDB): domain Bacteria; phylum Desulfobacterota; class DSWW01; order DSWW01; family DSWW01; genus JBFLZG01. Next base: position 18,551 of record JBFLZG010000076.1, read on the forward strand.
CACAGGCCCCCATGCTCCCGGCCATTCGAGCCCGGATGCCTCCATGACGCGCCCGAGGGAGTCGAAAAACCCCTCCGGGGCATCGAGCGCCAGAAGGGTTGCCCTGAGCTCGGGAAGCACCGTCTCGGGCTCGGGCTCGAGGCGCGCGAGGAGATCTTCGCAGTGCGTCAGCCGTTCTCGATTGACGGGCGCCTCGAGCACCGCCTCCATGACTCCGAAAGGGATCGCCGCCGACACGGGGAGCCGGATCCAGTCCGGCAGCCGCCCCGCGAGCCGTGCCAGGTTCAACGACTTGCCGCCTACGACCTCGTGGGTGAAATCTTTGGCCTCCAGGGCGTATCCGCGAAAGGCCGGCCGGCCGGCGGCGGCCTCGGCCGTCCTCGGTGCCGCCGGCGCAGGCCGGTCCGCCGCCGGAGCGGTCGGCCACTGCCCTGCGTCCGCGCGCTCCTCCCACTCCGGGTCGCCCGAGGCCGTGGCGGCGATGCTCACGGCGCGTCCCGCGAGCGCACGGAGCCTTGCGATGGGCCCTTCCTCGTAACAAGCGGCGAAGAGGACCCCTGCGTTTCTCGCCCGGATGGCGATGTGCGAGAGGACGTCGATCCGATCCGCAGTGAGGATCGCGACCGCACCCTGAGGGATTTCCTCCTGGCCCCCGACCCGATCGGCAACGATCACTGCGGGAGGGTCGAAGCGCTCGGCCTGTACGGAAGCCAGGGAGCGGACCGCGACGACGCGCCCGCGCCCCGGGCCGCTCCCGCGGCTGATCACCTGCCAGGAGCCCACTCGGGCCGTGCTGCGCAAGAGAGGGCGCAGATGACGGGTCAGGAGGGAGAGGGCGAAGAGGAGGCTTCCCCGGACGACTTCTTCAGAAAAGAGCTCGATGGTCCAGGGATCGGCTTCGAAGGCCCTGCCCAGGAGCTCCGCTTTCGGCTGCAGGAGCTGCCGGCAGCGGTCGGCCGCGAGGGCGACTGCCCGCTCGACCCGATCCAGGACGGAATCGGCGTGCAGGGCCCATTCGCGGGTGCAGCGAGCTCCTCCCATCAGGCGGCCCCAGTCCCGCCAGGCGAGGAGCAGCTCTTCGCCCTCGTCCCAGAAGAGCCGGTTCTCGAGGGCCATGTGGGTCAGCGCGACCAGCGCGTCCCCGCCGAGCCCTTCGTGGAGCCTCCCTTCCAGGGCGCTCCGGAAGAACGCCTCGAGGGCGAGATCCAACAGGAGGAGATCGCGGCCGGCAGCAGCGCCGGCAGCGCCGTTGCGGAGACGGTCTTGCAGGCTTCGCCGCAGCTCCGTGACCTTGCCCAACAGAACCGCGAGATCCGCCGGCGAAGCATCCCGGCGGTGCCAGATGAAATCCGCGAGCCGGTTCATCCGCTCATCCAGCGAGCCCCGGGCCGCCTCGATGGCGATTCCAAGATCGACGCTGGAGTGCACTCTCTTCAGGGTCCCCAGGAAGTGCTCGAAGTCGTGGATGAGCGCTCCTTTCAGATGAGGGACGAAGTCCGGGGGCGTCTTCAGGGGCCGCTCGAAGCTCTCCAGCCGGGCCCGGCTCACGCCTGCCGCCTCCAGGGTGCCGTAGAAGCGGCCCGGGTCTCCGTCGCTGCGCAGGAAAGCCAGGTAGGCCTCGCAGATGACGATGTCGTCCGGCGTGGAGTTGTTGTGCATCTTCTGGTGCCATTCCTCGAGAAAGCTGCCGGAGACTTCCTTCAGGTGGTGGCGATGCATGATCTCGAGGATTTCGTCCCGGATCCTCTGGCCTTCTCCTCCTCGTCCGATGGTGGTCAGGGCGAGCCGGACGAGGGCGCGGCCCTCCGGATCGATCCCCTGGTGAAGGCCGGCGAGCTTGCCCGTGAGCCGATCCATGGCATGGGCCAACTCCCGGGGCTGCGTGTTGTAGTTGCGCTGCCAGTCGATCTGCCGCATGGCGGAGAAGCGCATCCACACGAACAGGAGGGCGAGACCCTCGATGCTTCCCCGGACCCGATCCAGCAGGTCGTAGCATAGGTTGTACCGGTGCATCAGGGTCCAGGAGCTGCGGCTCATCTCGCGCTGTATGATCTCCCGGGCCACGCCGCCGATTTCCTGCTCTGCAGCCTGCAGAGGTCCCTGCGGCCCGGGAAGCGCCAGATGGTAGTTCTTGCCGTGGTTGTTTTCCCACCGGTCCTCTTCCGGGAAGAAAAGAGCAAAGGCCAGCGCGGAGAACCCGCTCGTGCCGGCCAGCCGGATGCGAACGTGCGGCTCTTCGCCGTTGCCGCGTGCAAAGGGGGTCTGAAGGGCGCCTCGTCCGAACGCCTTGGTCCCCTCGGGCCACGAGGACGCGGGCGGCGCCTCCCAGGGGCCGTGCAGACTCCGAACCAGACCCCAGTGCAGGAGGGGCCGCGCCGTCCCCTGAATGCGCAAGGTGATCTCCGCCTCGCCTTGTTCGCAGCCGACCTCGGCGAAGATCGCGAGCCGGCTCGTCACAACGATCTTTTCAGCCATGGGATGGTCTGTCCGGGCTCTGTGTCGGGAAGATGCCAAGGCCTTTCCTCCGGCAGCGGAGAGCCTCCGGCGCCGTGTTTCGGACGAGACGGAGCGACAGCCATTCGGCCTGCATTACTGATAGTAGAGTGCAAGGACCTGCTCCGCAACGGCGTTCCAGGAAAAGGTGCTCTCCACCACGAGTCTTCCGTTGCGTCCCATCCACCGGGCCCGTTCGAAATTGGTGAAGAGGGTTCCCAGCCCCCAGACGATCGATTCGGCAGAGGGGTAGATCTTCAGCCCGTCCAGCTCGTGGACGACGAGCTCCTCGGGGCCGCCGTTCACGGTGGCCACGACCGGCTTGCCCGCGCTCCAGGCCTCCAGCACCACGATGCCGAACGGCTCGTTGCGGCTCGGGACGCACACCGCGTCGCACGCGCGATAGAGGTCCGCCAGGTCCCGATGGGACCGGAATCCGATGAAGCGGGTCGCATGGGACACGCGCAGGTCGTGTGCTCGCCGCTCCAAACCGAACCGCATGTCCCCGTCGCCGGCAAAGACGAACTTCGCGCGGGGATGGAGCCTGAGGAGGTGAGGAATGGCTTCCACGAGCAGGTCAGGTCCTTTCTGGTAGACCATACGGCCGCAGAACAGGACCACGGGGTCCATGAATGCGACGCCGTAGCGCCGCCTGACTGCGGAGGGGTCGATCCAGCCGTCGAAGGCGTGAACGTTCACCCCGTTGTAGGCGACCGAGATCTTCCAGTCGGGAACCGCGTAGAGCCACATCACTTCCGTCCTGAGGGCGTTGGAGACGGCGATCACGCGGTCCGCCCAGTAGGTGGCGGCCCTTTCCTGCTCCCGGATGCTGTCGGACCGCCCGTCGTGGAACTGATTGCCGCAGCGGCCGTACTCGGTCGAGTGGATGGTGAAGACCCCCTTGCGCGCCCGGCCCTGTTTGATCCAGATCATGGCGTTGCCGGCCAGCCAGTCGTGCGCGTGCACGATATCGAAGGGGCCGATGAAATCCTCGGTCTGAAAGAAGTGGTGCACGAAGGACCGGCACATGTCGTTGACTTCTTCCACGAAGTCCGGGTTCAAAGCGAAAGGGCAGCGGTGGTAGTGCACGCCGTCGATCCGCTGGTACCCGTCCTGGTGCGGTCCCATGCGCGTGAAGACGTGGACCTCGTGCCCCATCCGCTCCAGGGCGGCTGCCAGCTCCGTGACGTGGTTTCCGACTCCGCCGACCGCAATGGAGTGAAGACTCTCCCAGGACAGCAGGGCGATTCTCATGAAGCGCACCTCCGCAACGGGTCCCGGCCGACTCGACCCGCCGCGCTCGGGCCGCGGCCTCGCGATATCCCGCGCGGGGGGGCCGGTGGCAACCCGGGAACAGCGCTCGGCGCGGGAGACTCGATTTGCAGGACCGCCTGTGCCTTCATCTCTGGAAGCCTGCGCTTGGTTCTGCCATTACAGGGAACGAGTGGATCCGGGGGCGGACGGATGCAGACGCTTCAGATGCTTCCGGCGCCCATCAGGGAAACGGCCGCATCGAGGCTGGAGTATGCCTGCTCCAGATCGTCGAACGACCTGTGCACCCAGCGGCTGCCCCAGAAGAAGTTGCAGCTCGTCTCGGCTGCCAGGATTCGATCGTAGGCCCTGGCGAGAAGACGCCGCACCTGTTCGCCGTCGCCCATGGCGTGGGCCCGCTCCTCGCAGGCCCGCTTCACCCGATGGTAGTAGGCGCTGGCGTCCCGGACCTGGTCCCAGCCTTTCTTCTGCAGGAGGGAGCCGGTCCACTGGGTGAAATCTCCGCCCCAGTGATGTCCGGTGTTCCAGGCTCCCGGCTGCACGTCGACCTCCTCGGTCGGCGGAAACCGGTCGATGAACTCGCTGATATGGGTCGGGACGAACCCCAGGGTCCCGTTCCGATATCGGTCCAGGAGGGGCCGGTAGAAGAACCCCCAGAAGCCGCTGTCCACGTGGACGGTGCGGAACCAGCCTCCGTTCTCGCCGTCCGTCCAGGTGGTAACGAGGGCCGGGAAATCGCACCCCTTGGTCCGCTCGTAGATCTCGTGCTGGAACCAGCCCGGGTCGACCCCGGATTGCTGGGCGCAGGAGAGCTCGCGGTCTCTGGGGACCACGATGATCTCCTCCCCTCCGTAGCGGGCGACGTACGGGCGATAGCGCACCTCCTCCCAGCGCATGGTGCGCCTGGGCCGGATGTACCAGGAGTCGACGACCGCGTATCGATACCCGTGGCGCTTGAGGATCGGGATCATCTCCATGCAGAAACCGATCTCCGGAGGCCAGAAACCCTGGAACCGGTCGCGGCCCAGAAGGTGCCTGCCCAACCCGATCCACCAGGACGTCTGGGCTTCCCAGTCTTCGTGGGGAATGAGCGGGTACACCGGGTGATAGAGGCCCGTGCCCAGGAACTCGATAGGGGAGCGCCGGTATCGGCCCAGGAAGTCTTCCACGTCGACCACGTCGTGGAAGGTCTCACGGACAGACGGGTCCTCGAGCTGCTTGAGCAGGGTCCCGGAGAAGCTCATGTGAAGCCTGGCCACGTCCTCGTATCCCTCGAGCATCCGGGTCGGGCGGTCGTAGCACCACAGGATCTGTCTCGCCTCCCAGCGCTCGTCCGAGTTGTGCAAGGAGATGAGATTCCCGAGGGGTTGATGCATGTTGAGCCCGAGAGCGTGATAGACCTCTGCCATGCTGAGCCGCCTCTTGCGGCCCGGGCCTCATGCCGGACGCCTCTGCCTTTGCGGCGTGAACAGCCGGACTCCGGGCCGCCTCGCTGTCTGTCTTCGAAGGCCGTTTGTCTGCCTTTGAAAAGCTTAGATTCGTGGAAGGAGGGTGAGGAAACTCGGCCGGGCCCAGTGCACGGTCAGCGGGGAGCGGGTTCCCGGCTCCCTCTGGCGATCAGGAGGATGCCCTGGCCGGGTCTGAGCTCGTAAGAGAAAGGGGTGGGGAGAAAGTCGAGGCGGTGCTCGGGGGATAGGTCCACGAGAGGCGCCCTCGTTTGAATGAAGGCGTAGAGACTCTCCAGGTGGACGTGCTGCCTGTTCCGGATGTCCTTGTTCAGGATCAGAAGGACTTCATGGTTCAGGCGGACCGAGCCTTTCCACAGGATCAGGACGTTCGGGTTGTCGCACGGGAAGACCACCGCCGGCGCCTCCTCCTGGAAGATCGGGTCCTCGTCCTTGATCCGATTGACCGCCTCCACGTAGGAGGTGAGGTCGAGGCCCGTGTCTTCCCAGTGCTCCGGCCTCGTGCTCACCACGTGGAGCTTGTTGCGAAAGCCGAACTCGAACCCGATGGGCATCATGATCCCGGCCGAGAAGACCGCCGCGAACAGGTAGCGCTGCTTCAATCCTTCTACGCTGCCCCCGAGCTCGCTAAAGAGTCTCTCGGTGTCGTGGCTCTCCGGAAAAGCGATGGAGGGGGCGACTTCGCGCGTGAGGCTGTACTGCGTCATGAGCCAGGGACTCTTGAAGTCCCACCACTTGCAGCTGTTGAAGATGTAGTCGAAGCCGGAACGGGCCGTCACCCTCGTCTGGTCCGGCGTGCACCCGAGGGTTTCCGCGAAGAAGAGCAGGTCCGGATGGACCGCCTTCGCTTCGCCGATGAGCCTTTTCCAGAAGTCCTGCGGCACCTGGTAGGCGGCGTCACACCGGAATCCTTTGAATCCCAGCCCGCGCAGGTACTTCACGAAATGAAGGAAATACTGAAAGAGGCCTTCCTGGTCGCGAGCGTTCCAGTGGTCGAAGCGCGCGAGGTCTTCCCATACGACCTTGCGGTCTCCCTCGATCGCGAACGGATGGGCGACCTTTCCATCGGCTTCCCATTGGAACCATGCGGGATGTTCCATGAGGAGCCGGGAGTCGGTGGCACAATGGTTGACGACCAGGTCGATCATCATCCGCAGCCCGAGCCGTTCCGCCTGCCGGATCATGTCTGCGGCCTGGTCCTCGGGGCGCTCCTTGCTCCGCGGGTCCACGAGAAGGGGATGGAAATCATAGTAGTCCGAGATCGAGTACAGGCTCCCCGAGCGGCCGGGCCGCTGGACCGGGTTGACAAAGATCCAGTTGAACCGCATCCGTGCCGCCCGCTGCAGGTGGGGCTCCCAGGCCGTGAACGGGCCGGCCAGCAAGGGAAACAGGTTGTAGAGCAACATTCTCTGCGGTTTGGCGTATGCCATGACTTTCTGCCTCTTCACATCGGCGAGCGGTCGCCGCGGTCACTCTCCCCGCCTGCGTTCGACGCGCCGCTCTCGAGCGGTCCGTCCAGGAGCTGGCGGTACTCGATATGCGGAAAGATGTTGTTGCGGCTCTCTGCCACGAGCAGCCGGCTCCGGTCGATCGCGCCGCGGTCGATCTCGTCGCAGAGCCGGGCGAGTCGGAGCAGATGAGACTTGGTTCGGCGCACCGCGTAGTCGGTCACCGCTCCCGACTTCATCATGAACGCCCAGTCGCTCGCCTGGGCCAGCAGCAGCTCCCGCAAGGCCTGGTTGAGCGCCCTGCGCGTGAGGCCCGCGGCTTGCGGGTGGCGCGCGGCCAGGCTCTGCAGGCAGCCTGCCGCATGGTGCAGGTGTCGGTAGATCCAGTCGTTCGTGCCGTTGAGCCACACTTCATGAAATCCCTTGTAGCCCCAGCTCGACGCGGCAGGGGCCGCGACCTGATTCGAGGGATATTCGTTCAGATACTCCGACGGTGTGACAAGTCTCAGGCCCGTCTGTCCCGAGGCGAGCAAGCGAATGAAGCGGTCGAGCCACAACGGGCCTTCGTACCACCAGTGCCCGAAAAGCTCGGCATCGTACGGCGCCACGATGAGCGGCTTGCGGTCCATGGCGTCCGACAACAGCCGGATCTGCTCGGCCCGCTTGCCCGCGAAGTCTCGCGCGTGGAGCTCCGCTCTCTGCTCCGCTCGCTCGGGTACGTAGACCTCTTTGCGGTCGTGCCTGCCGGTGATGCGAAAGTACTTGATTCCGGTGTCGATCCGGGCCCCGGTCGGATGAATGTACGACCGCACGTAGGCGGGCTCGCGGTCATAGGCGACGTCCCGATAGAACTCGCGGTAGTCAGGGTCTCCCGGATAGCCTTCGGTGGAGCTCCAGACCTGCTTGGACGATTCCGGATCTCGCCCGAAGGCCGCCACTCCCGAAGGGCAGTAGATCGGCGCATAGACGCCGTGGATCGGCCTCGGTCTTGCTCGGGTGAGTCCATGGGTCTCCAGGAACGTGTAGCGGACCTTGTGGTCTCTCAGGATGGCGTCCACTCCGGGATAAAAGCCGCATTCGGGAAGCCAGAATCCCCTGGGCCTGATCCCGAATGCTTGCTCGTAGGCTTGGAGCCCCACGCCGATCTGCGCCCGCACCGCCGAGGAGCTGGCGGAAAGCAGCGGCAGATATCCGTGCGTGGCGGCGCTGGCGACGATCTCGATCTTGCCCAGGCGCTGGAGCCGACCGAACGGGTGAACGAGGTTCCGCCGATAGCGGTGCAGGAAGGCGTCCCGCACCTCGCGAAAGCGCCGGTGGTACATCCGCGCCAGGGCATGGAACCGGCGGGATTCGGATCGGCGCGAGGTCCGTGCGATCTCTTTCTCCGCCAGCTCGATCAGGAGCTCCAGCCTTCTCAGGTAGCGGGACTGCAGCAGCGGATCGCCGAGCATGGAAACCAGGGTGGGCGTGAGCGAGAAGGCCAACCGGAAATCGATGCCGTCCTCCACGAGACGGTCCAGAACGAGCAGCAGGGGAATGTAGGACTCGGTCAAAGCTTCATAAAGCCAGTGCTCTTCCAGCGCTCCTTCATATTCGGGGTGCCGCACGAAAGGGAGGTGTGCATGGAGCACGAGGGCCAGAGATCCCGGTTCCATGTCAGTCGGCCGCTCCGCTCGATGATGATTTCCACGTGAACATCCTCTCACTCCGATCGGTGAGGTCCGAAGGCGGATCGCCCGGGTGGACGAGGTGCGGCCGTTGCCGGGCGGTTCGTCCAGGTTCGAGGTCCGGACCTGCCCGGCTTGCGGATGCCTGCGCCCGTTGCGGCCGCAAAGGCGCCGGCTCATTGCCTGCACCCGCGACGGGCACGGCCGGTGCAGCCGCGGTCGGCCGACGGCCGCGCGCTGCCGCACCCTCCGCGGGCGGGCCCTCCGGCGGCGCGCCCGACCAGGCAGATGAAGGCTCCGCGGCAATCGGCTCGTCCGCCGGTCCCGGCGCCTCCGCCGGCCCCGCCGGCTCCGGCCGCGGGCTCATCCCTGCCGCCGGTCCTGTGCGCAGGACCTTCTCGACTCGTTCGTAGTCCCCCTCGATCCGCAGGAAATGCTCGTCCCGCTGTTCCGAGGGAGATACGGGCGGGGTCTCGGCCGGGTTGGATCTCGCCAGCGGGCGGAAGCGGCCGTCTTCCGCCATGAGTGCGAGGTCCGCGATGTAAGATCTTCCCGGGCTCCACAGATGCACGTACCAGTTGCCTGCATCGAGCTCGATCGGCACATCGAAATGGTCGGGCTGATCGGTGCGCGCAGAGGGATCTACCGTGACGTCGTAGAACCGGAGCACCGGCCGGGCGCGGCCCGCCGCGTCCCCGAGCTCGTCTCTCGACTCCTCGACGTCCTGCGCGGAGACCTCCCAGTAGGCGTGGACGAGCCAGGGATCGATCGGAAGCAGGATCACCAACGTCTCACCATAACGGGCGGGCAGATCGGCTCGCTCGCGCCGGGATGCCGCCGCAGCCCAGGCGCGGAGGGTTTCCAGGAGGCGGGATCTCGTGGGCCGTCGTTCCATCCGGATGCCGAGCCGCTCGCACAGACGGGAAAGCTCGGTCTTCCTCAGATGCTCGATGGCGGCCGGCGACTCGAGGAGAGATTGATGGACGCGAGCCAGGAGGAGAGCCTCGATCAGCTCGCCCTTGCTCATCCGGTAACGGCCGGGTACCGCCTCCTCCGACGCCAGTCGGACGAGCTGCTGCCGGCTCAAGCCTCGAAGATCCCGTCCCGGCTCTTTGCGAGTCATCTTCAGGGCCCTTGTTTGCGCAACGATCCGCCAGGCTCCGGATGAGACACAACCTAGGAGGCTGTCCATAAATGCCCAGCTGCGGCGTTGCACTCATCCCTCGTCATTGCGGCGTACTTCCATGTACGCCTCATTCCTCGGGATTTCGTGCGCCTTGCATCTGGACATTTCTGAAGAGCCTCCAGGAGCCGAATTCTTGGACAGGCTCCTAGGATAGAGCCTGTCCCAAAACGCCCATCTGCGGCGTTGCGCTCGTCCCAAGTCAATTCGGCGTACAGAAAATTAAGCCTAAATCCTCCGGATAT
>JBFLZG010000077.1:0-31384 GCA_040756235.1 bacterium
TGTCACTGGAGCTTATAGCACACCAAATGGAGCAAAGCAGTGGCATCCGCCCCGCTTTGCTCTTTCTTTTTGGCCACTAACACCTCAAAATCGTTGCTCAACTACTTTTGGGACAGGCTCTAGCTAGCGGGCGCGGCGACCCGAATCCCGAGCGCAGCGAGGGATCTGCCCCGGATGGTTGGTCCTGCCCCCGGGAGGTTGCCACGGACCTCCGGTCCTCGCAATCTCCGGCGGTGGCGCCGCTTCGCTGCGGATGAGACCGCCCGGATTCGTTGACCGACTCGTCGTCCATTGCTTCCCTGATCCTCCTGCGGAATCCGCCTTCCCCTCGAGTCGTATCTAAAACATGTGAAAGCTGTCTCCCGCCCTCCTCAGGGAAGCTGAAGGAAGCAGCGGGCCCGCCAGTTCAACGAATTCGGAGGCAAAGGATGAAATCTGACAACTTCCTGGCCAACCTTTACATGGGCTTGTTCGACGAGAACCGCTTTTCTTCCTCCCGAGCCGAAGAGCTGGAGGAGGCGACGGATGCCATCATCAGCGCTTATCGGGAGGCGATACAGCCGTACCCCCCGGAGCTGATCGAGAAGGAGGGCGCCCTTCCGCAGGCTCTCATCCGGAGATTCGGGGAGATCGGCTTATTCGGGCTGATCATCCCGGAGGAGTATGGCGGCAGGGGCCTGAGGCTTACCCAGTACATAAAGATCGTCCGCGAAATGGCCAAGGTGGATCTCGCGCCGGCGCTCGTCTCCCTGGCCCACCTCTCGATCGGCATCATGGGCGTCATTCTCTTCGGCAACGAATCCCAGAAGAGGAGGTACCTGGTGCCGGGGGCCTCTGGGGAGAGGATCTTCGCCTATGCGCTCACCGAGCCCATGACCGGGTCGGATGCCAAGAACATCCAGAGCCGCGCGGAGCTGTCGGAGGACGGGACCTACTACACGCTCAACGGCGAGAAGACCTACATCACCAATGCCAACTACGCCAAGGCCTTCACGGTCTTCGCCCAGCTCGACCCGGCCAGGCCCGGTCACATGGGCGCCTTCATCGTGGAGCGGGACTGGGAAGGCGTGAGCGTGGGGAAGGACATGCCCAAGATGGGGTTGGCGGCCAGCTCCACGGCAGCGGTTCGCTTCGAGGACGTGCGGGTGCCGTCGGAGAACTTGCTGGGCAGGCCGGGCGACGGCTTCAAGATCGCCATGGCCATCCTGAACTACGGCCGGCTCGGGCTCGGCGTCGCCTCCGCAGCCGCCATGGAGCAGTCGCTCAAGGACATGGTGAAGAGAGCCACGAGCAGGCGCCAGTTCGGCGTGCCCCTCAGCCACTTCGAGCTGATCCAGGAGAAGCTCGTGAAGGCGAGAGTCCACGGGTTTGTCGCGGCTGCCATGGTGGACTTCGTGGCGCGCGCGCTCGAATTCGACCCCGTCGCGAACGTGGCCCTGGAAAGCTCTCACTGCAAGCTCTACGGGACCACCCGAGCGTGGGAGACGCTTTATGACGCTCTGCAGGTCGCCGGGGGCTCCGGGTACATCTCGACGCAGCCTTACGGAAAGCGACTGCGCGATTTCAGGGTCACCACCGTGTTCGAGGGTACGACCGAGATCCACACGATCTATCCGGCCCTGTTCGCCCTTCGCAAGCTCGCCAGAGAGATGGAGAGCAGCGGCCGAGGCAGAATCTCCGGCCTGACCGCGCTCCTGAAAGCTGCAGCCAGGAGGGAACGATGGCCGCTCGCTTTTGAGGACAGGCTGATGCGAAAGGCGGCCCGCCTGGCGCAGGACAATTTCCGCTCCATCCGCAGGATGCTCTGTCTGGGGCTCCTGGTCTACGGGAAGGATATCGAGAAAAGGGAGTTTCTCCTGCGCAGGATCACCCACCTGAGCGTGGACGCTTTCGGCATCCTCACCGCCCTGGCCACGGTCCGCGCCGAGAAACAGGCTGGCCGCTCCGTGGACGAAGCCCTCGAAGTGCTCGCCTATTTCCTGGAGGAGGCGAAGGAGGGGCGAAAGGCAAACGTGAGGCTCTTTGCGAACCGCAAGGAAGTCCTCCATGCCGTGGTCTTCAAGCGGATCCTTGGCGGCGCCGCCGTAGCCAGGGCCCAGCCGCAGCCGGATGCGGTGCAGCCTCCGGCAATCGCACCGGTCGACCTGGGCAGCCGGGCGGCTTAGTACACTGGTTCATAAGTTCGGTAACATACTCCGCCGACCGGCGCGGCCGGTCTGCGAGAGGAGACGTGGCAACGGACGGCCTGCAAGAGCCAGATGTCGCGAGCGAGCCCCGGCGCCTCGGGATTACCGCGGATTCAGAGTCGCGAGCGTGGCGATCCCCCGAAACAGGGGGGTTGCTACGTCGCAAAGCCTCCTCGCAAAATCGGGCATTGGCAGCATCATCGCCAGCTCGCTCCCGCACACAAATACGTTAGCGTATTTACGCAGACATGTACTTAGTGACCGGAATCAGAACTCCGCCTGCACGGCGAGGTAGAAGGTCCTGCCCGGCTCGGGCACCCGGATGCCGCTGCGGAACGGTTCCCGCTGATAGGAGAGGTGCTCGACGTACTGTTCGTCGAACAGGTTCGAGACGACGCCGAGCAGGCTGAGTCCCCTCCACCGGCATCCGAGCCTCAGGTTGGCAACGACCCAGTCCGACGTTGGGGTCTCGTCCACGAGCGTATCAACCCTGGTTTGCGCGTCCGCATAGACACCCTCCATCTCGGCGAAGAGGCCGCCGTCGTCGTACCTGAGACCGGCCCTTGCCTGAAAGGGAGGGATCTCGGGGAGATCCGTATCGTCCGTCTCGTTCGTCCCCCGGGTGTACGAAGCGCCTGCTCTGCCGTAAAGGTTGAGAGGGAGCCTGAGCAGCAGCGACGCCTCGCCCCCATAGAGGGTGGCATCCACGTTCTTCGCGGTCCTGGCGTGCCTCTCGGAACGGAAGACATCCCGCACCACGATGAAGTCCTCGACGCGACTGTAGAAGAGGTCCGCGCCCAGGCGGACCGGCCCATGGTCGTACTCCAGTGCCAGGTCTGCTTCGTGGTTCTTTTCCGGCTCGAGCCCCGGGTTTCCGACCCGGTCGGGCTTGTCCTCGGTGCCCATCCTCTGAATCGCGATGAAGCGCTCCGAGGCGTCCGGCACGCTGACCGTGCGGCCAAACCCGAGAAAAGCGCTGACGTGGTCGGCGATCAGCCCGGTGAGCTCGAGCTTACCGCACACGCAGGTGTCCTCCGCCTGCGTGTGCGCGTTCGGAAAGAACATCTCGTACAGCGGTGACCGGTCGTGCCCCGCCGTCTGTTTCGTGTGGTCGACCCTCACGCCCCCGGTGAGCGTGAACCGCTCGAGCAGCTTGACGTCCTGCTCCAGGTAACCGCCGACGTTGATCGTGTCCACGTCCGGCAGCGAAGCCTGACTGCGGTAGGCCGCGGCCATGGCGTTGAACATCGCGGTCGAAGCGTCCCAGTTCGTCCAGTACGACTCCACGCCCACCCGGGTCGTGCCGAAGAGCGCAAGGATGCCCTCGGCAGAGGCCCCCGCGGTCGTGGTGTCCGCGTGGGTCTTCATGCCGAACGGCTCCGGCAGGTCTCCGGCGCAACTCAACGGGTCTGGGCGGGAGCTGCACCTCTTCTCGTCCGTCATGCCGTGCCGGACCTGGTCCCAGTAGGCCTGCAGCCGGATCGAGCTCAAGTCCCGTCCGATGTTGTCGATCCGATAGACGGTATTGACCAGGTCCGAGCTGTCATCGATGAGGTCCATGAGGAGATAGGGATACAGGACGTCGCGCGCTTCGTGCCTGCTGTAGGTGATATCGAGATGGTTACGGCCGGGCGAGAGGGAGAGCTTGGCCCAGCCGTCCCCGATCAGGTAGGCTCGATCGTCCCTTTCCGACGGCCGGTATCTGCCGGGCGAGCTCTCCGGGTAAAGCTCGGTGATCTTCGTGCCGTCGCCGTCCTCGTAGGGCTCTGCATACTGGGACGTGCCTCCCAGGAGCAGCCCCAGCCCGTCCGTCCCGTAGGAGACCTGCCCGGAGGCATCGGCGCGGTCGAACGAGCCATAGCCGGCGCCGGCACGTCCGTGGAAACCCTGCTGCGCGGAACCGGTCTTGATGTTGACGAGGCCCCCCAGACTCCCCTGATGCCTCAGGTCGAAGGGACCTTTGAACACTTCGACCCTCTCGGTCTCTCCGAGGTCCACGAAGAAGGAGGGGGGGTCCATCCGGTTCGGACAGGCCCCGTAGATCCTGGCTCCGTCGATCAGGACGTTGAGATTGTTCTTCTGAAACCCCCTGAGCACGATGTCGCTGGCAATGGCTCCCCTGCGCACCTTGCGGAAGCCTTCCAAGCTCTCGAGCGCTTCGCCCAGATCGGTGGCGCCCGTCTCTCTCAGTCTTTCCCCTTCGACCCTCTCGGATTCACGCGCCCTGTCCGTCTCGACGACGACCTCGTCGAGCTCCCACTCGTCCGCGAGAATCGGACCGCCTGGTAACGGAATCGACAGAAGGAAGAATGCAAAGCAAGCCGCCAGGGCAACTGCTTTCATGACAGCCTCCGGATTCGAGCAGCACGGTAGAGCCACGCCTCCGCTGGAGATCCCGGGTGTGGAACGGCCACGCACAACGTGAGCGCACGGGTGCGGACGTGTACGCAGTGCTGCAATTCGCAACGTGGCGACCGGCAGCAAACGTCGAACGTTGCGAGGGAGACCTTGCGACATGGCACTCCCCTCGGGAGGGTGTCGAAAGACAGCCTCTTGCGGGGGGATCACCACGCTCGCGGGCGACGCATGCGCCGCCCCTGCACGAGGGTCTGCCGGCCGTCGTTCCCGTCGCTCGAGATCAGCGAATCCATGGAACAGAGTGCTCAGGTGATTCGAGGAGGCTTCAGGGGTGGGTCTCTGAACTCCGGCAAAACGGACCCGCTCTCCGGGTTGAGGAGGGCGGCGGTCGGTTCGAGGCGTACGGCCGCCTCGAGCGGGTAGAGGTCCCCTTTGGAAGAGGAGTCAGCGCATCGGTCTTTGTCCTGACAGGTGCAGCGCCCTCCGGAGAGTTGCCGCACATCGGGCTCGTGCGAGTGCCCGCAGCAGCTGCGTGCAGGCTGATGACAGCCCCGGGCGCAACGATCCGGATGGGTCGTGCAGAAGATGCAGGTACATTTCATCTTCTGGCAGCGGCAGTCACCCCCCAGAGCGTGGAGCGGACAGAGCGATGCCAGGTAGGAGAAAGCCACGGCCAGAACCAGACATGGGCGCAGCGATCTCATGAGGAGTTCCGCAGGGGCCCGCCGAGCGGGCGACATGCGATCATGCGCCGGATTCTTCGCCGCCGGGTTCCTTGCGGAGAAACCGTTCCGGTTGTGCATCGAACTTCTGCTTGCACCCCGTGGAGCAGAAGAAGTAATCGGTCCCGCCGAAGGTGCTCTTCAGGCCGGCCGCCGCAGCCTTCTCCGTATCGACCGTCATGCCGCAGACCGGGTCCGTGGCCTCGGCGGAAGGGACGGACTCGGCTGCCGACACGAGGCCGGCGCCTGTGCCCGAAAGCTGCTGCTGCTCCTGGCCGATCCGGAGCTTTGCCGGGCGCGTCGAGTCCGGGCCGTCTCCGGCATAGGGCTGTTCGTGAAAAGCGCCGGCCCAGATCCCCCAGGCTACGAGACCGGCGAGCAGAACGGCCCATGCCAGTCTTCTGATCAAGGGGGAAGCCTTCAGCCCGGGAATGTCAAAGGTCATCTCGCGCGTCCTCCGTGTCAAGAGTATCGAATATTGCCAGGGAGTTGGCAACCTGGCAACCTCCCGATTGTGTGGCAAGCCCCCGGTCACCGAAGGATCGCCATGCCCGCAGTCGTCCGTCTTCTCGCCGGACGAGTCTTCCCCGGCACGGGCAGGGTTCAACCCTGCCCGTGCGACGCTCTCGACTACGGCTGACTGTCCTCGAACCGGACCTGCTGGGCCACCAGGACGCCGCTGTCGTCGAGGGTCCCTTCCACTTCGAGGCGGCGGTTCAAGGCGAGGTCGGCAGAAGTGCCGCCTTCGAAAGCGGTCTGATCGGTGATCCTGACAGGCTGGGCGTTCACCTCGAGCTCCGCTGGGGAGGTCACCGCCGTGACGAGCCCTTCCACCTCCGCTTCCGTGCCGTGCTCGGTCCGGAAGTCGCCGAACCTGTCTATAGCCCGAACCTCCGACGCTTCCAGATGGACGTCCAGCGGCCGGTGCGTGCTCCGGACCTCGACGAACATTCCGTTGGCCAGCCCGCCGGGCGGAATACCGATCAGGTCGGCCGTTCTGTAAGGCACGGTCAGGCCACTCAGGCTGAAAGTCTGCGCGGCGGTATCCAGGTTCGCGATCGTTCCCTTGATCTCGAGCACGTCGGGCGGATCCAGTTCGATCTTCTTGAACTCGATGTAGGTCGCCCGGATGTCCCCGCCGGAGTCGAAGAAGCCGCTGACTTCCGCGACGTTGCCCCAGGCCAGCTGCGCGATTCCGGAGATACCTCCGAAGACCGTATTCGCATCCACGAAGACGTTCTGGCCCAGCATGACAAGCCTGTTGCCTGCCAGGTCGATCTCCTTGACCGTGCCCTCCAGGATGTCCCGATACTCCACCCGGGAAGCGGTCCCGGTCACCCCGTCTTGGTTTACCGTGCCCCGGACCATGACCACCATGCCGGGGCGCAGATCGGCCTCGCCCACGCCGTGGAAGACGTCATCCTTGGAGAAGACCGCGCGGCTGGCGTCGAGCTCGATGCCGTTGACGATGACGCTCCCGAACCCCTCGATCGTGCCGAAGAAGATGCTGCCGGCCGGTCCGACGCCGTCCTCGAACGAGACGTTCAGGGCCGCCAGGGCTCCGGCATCGTCCAGAGCCCCTTCCGCCCGGAGGAGCACGTTCAGGCCGAGGTCGGCGGCCGTCCCTCCCGCGAAAGTGGTCTGGTTCGTGGTTCGCACGGGCTGCCGGTTCAGCCGGAACTCCGTCGCGGACGAGACCGTGGTGACCAGGGCCTCGATGATGGCCTCCGTGCCGGCCCCGCCTGGCAATGCGCCGAACCGCTCCTCACCCCGGATCTCCGTCGCCTCCAGTACGGCTCCTGCCGGAGGGCTCGTGCTCTCGACTTCGACGAAGGTCCCGTTGGCAAGACCACCCGCTGGGAGGTCGCTCAAAGCAGCCGTGGCATAATCGACGGTCAGGCCGCTCAGCGTGAAAGTCTGAGCACCTGTATCCAGGTTCGAAACCATGCCCTTGACCTCGATGGCGTCCCCGGGCTCCAGGGTGGCCTTCTTCAGCTCCGCGTACGTGGCCCGGATATTCCCGTTGGCGTCGTAGAGGCCGCTCACCTCCACGACGTTTCCGGCCGCGAGCTGGGCAAGGCCCGTGACGCCGTTGAAGAAGGTATTCGCATCCACCAGGACGAGCTGGCCCATGGCGACGAAGGTGCCGGCTCCCGGGTTGACCTGGGCGATCGGGCCTTCCAGGTTGTCCCGGTAGTCCACGCCGGATGCGGTACCGGTCACGCGGCTATCGTTGATTCTGCCGCGGACCGTGACGATCATGCCCTCGTGCAGGTCGCTCTCGCCCAAACCCTGAGAGGTCCCGTCCTTGGAGAAGGCCGCCCCGCTGGTGTCGAAATCGATTCCGTTGACGGAAATACTGCCGGGTCCTTGGATTCTTCCGAAAACGACGCTGCCGGGCGCCGGATTGCCCCCGTCGCCGTCGCCGTCTCCCCCTCCGCCTCCGCAGGCAGCCAGAGTGACGAGCAGGACGACCGCGAGCCCCAGGGGTACGCTATGCAGGCATGAGCGGTTTCGCATGACGATTCTCCTTCATCAGGGAAAGTGCAGGCGGTGGGTGCGGAAAACTAAACCCTAGATGTTGGATAGAACCGCGAGGTTTCAGGCAGCGGGAAACGAGGTTCGCATTCGCGTAAGCGTGGGCGGTGCGGAGCCGAAGGGGGGGGGCGGCTTCGCGACCTCCATGCGGCCAGGAGAGCGGCTGGTGCGCGAGGGAGATAAAAACCCGTTGGGGAGAGTGCAGCGAGGGGCGGCCGATCTCATCCCGGCCGCCCCTCGCCTTGCGCGTGAGGGGTTCTATTCCAACTGGTAGCCGTCGGTGAGGGTCATGAGAAAGGCCACGATGTCGTCGATTTCCTGGTCCGTGAGCCCGAGTCGGCCCAGGGTCCCCGGCATGGCCATGGGATGGCGATGTACGGTTTCCGGCACCTCGGCCTCGGGCCAGCCGGCTTCGGGCAGGTCCCGCGTGTTGTTGAACACGACGACTTCGCGCAGCGTCTGGTGGTAGCCGTTGTGCGTGTACGGCGCGGTCACGGCGCAGTTGCGCAGCGACGGGATCTTGAGCTTGCCGTCCTCTTTGGCCGCCTCCTCTTCCGGGAGCCCCTTGCTGCGCAGGAAATCGCCCAGGCCCCGGTCGATGTAGTTCTCACCGTCCGGGTTGAGGGAAGGAGGCAGGTCGTAGTACGGCAGGTCCGGATTGCGCGGCGTGCCGAGGTTCTGGTGACCGAAGTTCGTGAAATACGGCTCACTGTGACAGTTGAAGCACCGGCCGCGCTCCATGCCGGTGAACAGCAGGTACCCCCGTTCCTCCGCTTCCGTGAACGGGGCCTCTCCCTTCTTCCAGTAGTCGTACTTCGACGTGAACGGATTGACTTGCGCAGAGCGCATGTACGCGGCCAGGGCTTGCGCCACGCACGCATAGGCAGTGTCAGCGTCTTTCAGTGCCGCAGCGCCGAAGACCTGTCTGAAAAGAAGCTCGTATGCGGATAGCCGGACCTCATGGACGACCGTTGCCTTGTTCGGGTTGTGCATTTCCAGCGGGTTGAGGAAGGGCTGCTTGGCCTGATCTTCCAGCGTGTCCGCGCGCCCGTCCCAGAAGAGCCCGCCCACGTACTTGCCCTCCGGAATGGCCGGGGTGGTGGTCGGGTCGAAATACATCGGCGGGCTGAACATGGCATACGAGACGCTCTGCGCGTTACGGTTGCCGAACCGGCCCGGGATCGCTCCCTCGGAGACGGGCAGGTCTGCGTCCGGGTCCGCAAACCCGGCGAGCGGGTCGTGGCAGCTCGCGCACGACTGGCCGTGGGGTCGCGAGAGGTTCTGGTCAAAGAAGATGAGCTTTCCCAGGCGCTGTTCGGGCGTCAGCTCTTCTTCGGCACCGCCGTACAGGGTGTCGAACTCGTCCCAGACCCACCTGGCGAGCCGCCGGCCCGCACGCAGGGCGGAGACGTTGCTGAACGAATAGTGAATGCCTCCGTAGATTCGGCTGATGCCGGCTTCCTCGGCCGCCTCGGAGAACCTGTGGTACGTGCGGTAGGTCCCCGGCTGGCTGTAGGACTCGATCGAGTACTCGAACCGGTCCGTGGCAAAGAACAGAATGAGCATCTGGGCGGCCGCGGCGCTGAAGGTGCTGTGGGCCGAATTGTATTCCGGGAAGGCCGGCGTCATCAGCAGCGGCATCCAGGACGGATCGGCCTCGGTGCGGGGGTTGCCGTCCGTGTCCGCCTCCTGAATCGCCGTCACCGGCCGCCACAGGTTGAACGTGTACTTGGTGTCCCAGGCGGCGATGCCGGCGTCCGCCAGCGTCACGTTGAGGAGCGCAAACAGCAGCGCGTTCTCTTCCAGCGTGTTCCCCCAGTGCTGCGCCGCATCCCGTGCGATCAGGTTCCACCTGCCGGCGGTCGTCACGGTTCCCGGGCTGTCGGCCCAGAACATGGCGATCTCGGTCTGCTCCGGCTTGCGGATCGAGCTGTTGAGGCTTCCCAGCTCTTTGACCTCGTTCAGTGCCGCGGCATAGCGGGCGCTTCCCAGCAGGGGCGGCGGCGGACTTCTGAACTGGGAGTTGCTGGTCATGGCGAAGGGAGTCACGATGGCCCAGTTCGGCATCATGGCAGGCTGATACATGGGCGGGGTCGGCCGCCAGTCGCCGGGCTGATCGCCCGGAACGTAGGGGACCATCTCGCCCGAGTGGTCCGTGCTCCGCCACAGGATGATTTCGTCGGCCTTGGCCTGGCCCAGGGCAATCCCATCCGTCTTGTCCTGTCCGTCGGGGATTGCGGCCAGATAGCTGTCCGCCAGGGCGCTGAGGTCGGCGGCCTGGCTCGGGAAGAGGGAGATGAGCACGCGCGCCGCCGCGGCGACCGCCGCTGCCTCCATCGAGCATTCCGGATCCCCTTCGCCGCCCCGGGCGGCCGTCACCGCCTCGAAGACGGCCAGGTGGACCATGGCGAGCGCCCGGGAGGCCTTGGTGGAAACGAAGAGACCTTCTTGAATGGATTGGAGCGAGATGTCGTTCCAGTCGACCACCACATCCGCTTTCGCCCGTACCGATGGGATGCCCGCAAAAGCCAACGTCAAAAGCAGGATGGAAACAAGTTTCAGTAGATTCCGCTTCATCTTTTCTCCTCCCTGGAGCTTGGCGATTTTCAGATTGAGATCGATTTCCGCAATCCGCATTCGAAGGATCGTCCGCGATCGAGCGAACGGAGGAGCCGTGCATTCGCTGCGGTCCAAAAGGTCACTTCCGGGATCCTCTCCGATTTCCGAGCGCCGGAGTCTCGGATCGTCAGGACGTAGAGTTGAAAAAGGGGGAGGGATCTCTCCCTCCCCGTGAGCGCCCCTCGCCCGGCGTCAGCCCCGGGGCTGCGCCGGGCGAGCGCGATGCAGGTTAGGGTGTGTGGATGGGGAACGGAAGGGCATTCACCCACGCAGATGCGCCTGCGGCGTTGTACGCCTGGATGCGGTAGTAATAGTTCCTGTTGCGCGCTCTGGTTTCCTGACGTGTGGTGACGTTGGCCCCGACGGTGTAGGTAGCCAGGTTCTGCGTAAAGGTCGCGTTGGTCGCCCGCTGGATCCGGAAGCGGAGCTCATTGTTCGAGTTGTCCGTCCAGCTCAGCGTGACGATCGCGTTGGTGCCGCTTATCACGGCCGATGCAAAGAAGTTGGAAGGAGCCGCCGGAGCCGTCGCACTGATGGTGGCCGTGTTCGAGTAGGGCGAAACCCCTCCCGCATTATTGAAGGCCTGCACCCGGTAACCATAGATGCTGCCGGGCACCACGGTCGTGTCGATATAGGTCACGTTGCCGCGGTTGGCTCTCGGCGGGAGCGTGGCGATCGGTGCGAAGGCGCCGCCGTTGTCGCTGCGCTCCACAGTGAAACCGTCTTCGTTGAGGGCGTTGTCCCTGAAAACCAGTCTCACCCGCAGCGGATTGGCCAGCATCGTTGCGACCAGGTTGGTCGGCGTGGCCAAGGGCGGCTGGGCAGCCGGCGTCGTGATCTGGGCGACGTTGGACATCGGCGAGTTTCCGTCCGCGTTGAACGCATAAACCTGGTAGGCATAGGTCGTACTCGGTGCTACGGTCGGGTCGGTGTAGCTCGTGACATCCACGTCCACCGTGCCGTGGGGAGCGAACGGGCCGATGACTCCGTTCGTCACGGTCGCACGCTCGATCTGGAAGCCGGCCTCGTTGGCGGCGTTGTCGGTCCAGGTCAGGCCGACCTGCGTCGCGGACAGCAGGGCAGCGGCCAGGTTGCTCGGAGCGAGCGGCGGCACGAGGATCGGGCCGATCGAGACGGTGTTCGACACCGAATCGCCGGCCGCGTTGAAGGCGACGACGCGATATTGATAGCTCGTGTCTGCAGCCGTTCCATGGTCGGCAAAAGTGGTCGCGTTGGCGAGAGCGGATCCGATGGGCTCAAAGGCGCCGGTGCCGGCGGCTCGTTCGATCCGGTATCCGACTTCAGCCGCAGGGTCGCCCCAGCTGGCGGGATCCAGGAGATCGACGGGCGTGCCATCGGTCCAGGAGAGATCGATGGGGCTTCCGGGATTCCCTGTGGCGCTCAGCAGCGGTGCGGCAGGAAGCGCGCGCGCCACGGTCACCGAGACGGGCCGCATCATGTCCATCTCTTCATGGCTCAGGATGTGGCAGTGCCACACGTACTCCCAGCCGAAGTTGTGGATCACGTTGGTGATCGGCGGGACGATCGGGTCTCCGTTCGCGTCGGTGCTGTTGAACATGGCGGTCGAGCCGAGTGGCATCATCGGGTTCAGAGGCCGGATGCTGTCGGGGAGCCCGAAGGGGCTCTTCGGGACGATCGGCCTCAGGGCCACGATGGTGTCCTCGAGCGGGCTGATCCTGACCGTGTCCTTCCAGCCGAGCTCGTTTGCATCGGGCCGCCGAATGATGCCGTCCCAGCCGACCCGGTTGATCAGCTGCACGTCGTAGAGATGGAAGTGGATCGGGTGCGTGTCGACCCCGTTGTGGGTGATCTTCCAGATCTGGCTGCCGTCGTCAGCCGCGGCGATCGGAGTCACATCGAGAGTTCCCACTGGCAGCTCGAGGCCGTCGATGATCTCGCTCGGCGGGTTCACGTACGGGTACAAGATCATGTTCTGCACACCCGCGACGGCGCCCGGCTTCTCGAGCCCGAGGAAACCGCTCATGCGACCGTATTCCTGCTCGAAGGCCTCGCCCATCTCGTCCTGAATCTGCTTGGGCTGGAGCGGCATGGTGAGCGAAGGTCCGGCAGCTCCTCCTAACAGGGTCTTGAAGCTGAAGGATGTGTTGAAGATCTGCACCAGGCCGGCACTTGCGCCGTTGAGCGGGAACGAGGTGCCGTAAGCCGAGTTGTACGCGCCCTGCCCGACGATGATCGGGTTCTGGGAATTCTCGAACACGCCCTGACCGCCGAGGCTCGTCGCAACGAACGCGTTCTGGAGCGCGGCCAGGTTGAACGATGAGCCAGCACCGGCGTTCACCTTGATCTGCATGACGGTGCGGGTGTTCGGCCCGTAGCCGGGGAGCGTCGGCGGCGCGCCGCCGGTGTCGGTCAGGTCCGGGTTGCCGGTGTAGTAGTCGTAGCGCGGGTCGCGCGCCGGGAACGCCGCGGGGGCGTCGTTATAGAGGATCAGCGTCTGGCCTGCGAACTGCGAGAAGTCGACGATCACGTCCGCGCGCTCGGCCGGGCCGAGGAGCAGCGAGTGCTGGTCCACGTTGCCGGCGTTGAACACCGTCGGGTCCGTCACCCAGGTAGTGACCTGGGGCGGGATCACGACCGGCGCAGGCAGGAACCCGCCCTCGGTGCCGATCTGGATCCAGTCCGGACCCTCCGTGCCCGCGACCGGGGTCGGGAAGACGCCGGCAGGGTCGGTCAGGGCGGCCGCCACCTCGGCGGGGTTCAGGGCGACCTCGGTGCCGCTGGCGTCGGCCTGATAGAGGGACAGGTTGAAGAACCGGTCGTTGGCGGCGTTCAGGATGCGCAGCCGGTAAGGCTTCGGGTCCACGGCGAGCGTCGGGTAGGCCGTGCCGTTGACGACGGGCGTGTCCTGAAACGACTCCATGCCCATCGACACGTACGGCACTCCGGGGATCTGCGGCGGCTCGCACCACTGGACGTCCGGGTTGCAGTTCGGGTCGTAGTAGGGGTTGTCGATCGGCGGGTAGTCGATCCCGGTCGTGGGCGGCCAGAACCAGGGGCCGTAGGCCCAGCGGCCGAACTGGTTGACCCCCGACGCGTCGCCCGGGTTCTGGGCCGGAACATACACGTGCGGCATCCACAGGTTGCCGGGCCCGCCCCAGCGGCTCAGGTCCCAGGTGGGATCCTGCCACGAGAGCTGCTCGACGCTCGGCACGAAGGTCTTGTCCTGGATGACCAGCGGAATCTGGTCGGTGGGAAGGATCCCCTGGGCGACCAGGCTGTCCTCCGTCGGGTCGGTGATGAGGTACGCCGCGGCCTCGCCCGCGTAAACATTGAGCCGGGTGATCCCCCAGGCGTGGTCGTGGTAGAACATCAGGCGCGCGCTCTGCTGGTTGGTGTAGAAGAAGGTGATCGCCCCGGGGCCCGGGTCGGGCATGTCGGGGACGTTCTGCACGCTGACGCCCTCCGGGTACGGAGTCATCTCGTCTGCCGGCGTCACCCACTGGTGCGGGGTGCCGTCGCTGATCCACGGCGAGATGCCGCCATGCAGGTGCAGCGTGGCGCGGTTCTCGGCGAAACACTCCATGGGCTTGGGGTCCATGCCGCACATCGGGTGCTGCGGGTCCATCTCCATCATCCCGCCCATGTCGGGCGTCATGCCGGAGCCCATGACCGTGACGTCCACGGGGATGAACAGGTTGCCGCCCTGGCCGGTCGGCAGCAGGTTGCGGAACAGGATCCGTACCGGCTTGTCCTTGACGGCCACGATCAGCGGCCCCAGGTAATGGGGCTTGTCCACTCCCAGGTAGCTGCCTCCAAGCGGATAATGACTGCCCTGAATGACCGGGGTCTCCAACTGCACGTAGCCGCGCAGCCAGGTCGGGGGCAGGTTGGTGTGCATCTTCTCCTGATACTGGACGACCGCGATCTCGTAGTAGTCCGAGCCCGGGTACGTGGTGGTGTCCGCAACGGCCACCGGGATGTACTGGCCGAGGTTGTTGGCGCCGGTCGGTCCGAGGCCCGGCAGCGTGTCGACGAACTTCTTGATGCCGGGCGTCATGTACCCGGCCCCGCCGTCCGTAACCGTGACGCCCGTTACGGCCCCTCCGGATGTTGCGATGCTTGCTGTGGCGGCGGCGCCGGAGCCGATGCCGGCG
Source organism: bacterium (assembly GCA_040756235.1). GTDB lineage: Bacteria > Desulfobacterota > DSWW01 > DSWW01 > DSWW01 > JBFLZG01. The sequence goes on from JBFLZG010000077.1 coordinate 14,560, forward strand.
GTGTCGGTGATGCCCACCGCGGGGGCGGAGGTGTAGCCGCTGCCGAAGTTGTCCAAGATGAAACCGCTGACGAGCAAGGTCGCGGTGGCGGTGGCCCCGGTGCCCGGGCCCGGCATGGTGGGATCGGCCCCATCGCGGATCGTCACCGAGGGGGCGGAGAAGTACCCGGAGCCCGCACTGACCACTGAGATCGCGGTGATCACGCCGTTCGCATCGATCTCGGCGGCTGCGGTAGCCGGGATGCCGTTAGGGTCTTCGGGGAGAGTGAATTCGACCACCGGCTGCTGGTAGCCTGTACCGCCACTGGTAACGGCGATCGCATCCACTCCGCCGGTCGCCGTGGCCGCGGCGCCCGTGCCGCCGCCGCCTGTGATGGCGACGGACGGAGCCGTGTAGCCCGAACCCGGCAAGTCTACCGTGATGCCGTTGACGACGCCGGAGTAATCGACCGTGGCGGTCGCCGCGGCCGGCGCTGTCGGGATCGCAACGGCAGTCGTGATCACGACCGTCGGGGCGGAGGTGTAGCCGCTACCCGGGTTGATGATATCGATCGCCGTTATGGTACCCGTCAGAGCGTCGACTGTGGCCGAGGCCGTCGCGCCCGTGCCGCCGCCGCCCACGAGCTCGACGAGAGCGTCAGGCAGCCGCAGCGGGCTGTTGGCATAGTTCGGCACGCTGAAGTAGTGCGGGGCTTCGCCCGGCATGGCCATCATGGCCGCGCCCAGCTCGGGCAGCACCAAGCCGGCCGCCGCAGACCTCGCTGCCGCGGTCTGCCTCTCGCGGGGGTCTACTTTCATCTTCTGGTTCAGTCGTATGCGCGAGCCGTTATCGGGTTTTGCCGGTCTGGCCGCGCGACTCTGGTCGACTCCCCAAAAAAGGGCAGCCATTGCCAGGAGCACAATCATGAGACTCGGAAATCTGCGCCGCTTCATTTGGGACCTCCTTTGCATTCTCGTGCATTCCGATTTCTGGCATTCGGTGAAGCCCTCCGCCTTTGCCGATAGGTCTTTCAAGTGTTGCGCCACACCTCCTTTCGTGAGCACCGATCAGCCTCCTTTGAGGTGAATGATTAAAGAAAGGGTGGACCCTATAACCGTCCGGATGTGAGATGGTGCCAAATCTAACGCTCATGGGAGATCCGGGACAATTCGTGTAAGTACTCATTTAGGTGGTGGGCAAAAATACGTATCTGCGCCCAGGCGCGCGTGTGCCGTATCCACACGAGCCGCGCGCCTCTGCTTCATCGCTACTTTCGGGAGCCTGGTGACACATAGGTCCTTCCCTTGCGGACGGTCTCGATAGCCGTAAACAGCTCGGTATCCGCCTCTTCCTTGAGGAGATACCCTTCAGCACCGGCCGAAATCGCCTGCTGGAGGTATTCCTCTTCCCTGTGAACGGTCATGATCAGCACCTTCACGTCGGACCATGCTGTCTTGATCCTGCGGGTGGCCTCGATTCCGCCCAGGTTGGGCATCGTGATGTCGAGAATCACCAGGTCCGGGGTCGTCTGCTCCATGAGTCGAAGAAGCTCGGTGCCGTCCCCCGCTTCCGCCACCACCTGACAGTCCCTTCGGTGTGCGAGCGCTTTTTTCAAGCTCTGGCGGAGCTCCGCATGATCGTCGGCCAGGACGATGCGATAGGTGCTCTCAGACGTCATGCGATGGCTCCGATCCGGGTTCGCTCAAATCGCTCCAGCCCTGGCTGGTGCTGCAAGCTCGTGGACACGCTGGCGATCTGCCGGCAACACGGGTGAATGAGCGGGCTTACAACATTACTAGCCGCAAGGCCTACACGGGGACAATCCGCGGAAATACTCATTCTGATGTGGGCGAAAGTACGCAGTCGGGTGTGGGATGTGTCAGCAGGGGCAGCAGAGGCGGAGCTGCGAGGGAGTTGAAAAACCGGCTCGTAGCAGCTTGTTCAAAAATGCCCAGATGCAAGGCAGGCAGAGCAGGGGTCAGGTTTCGGGTATCCGGTTTCAGCGCTCGACCCTGATACACCCGAGACAAAAGCGATGAGAGGATGCGCCACGTTGGTCTGAGGGGGGCTGATACCTGACACCCGGCACCCGGCGCCTGATTTCAACGGCCTGCTACACGTATTCCTTTTCGATGGCGTAGCGCACGAGATCGGCGGTCTTCTTCACGTTCAATTTGGTCATCATGTTCGCGCGGTGGCGTTCGACGGTGCGGGCGCTGATCGACAGGAGATCTCCGATTTCCTTGCTGGACTTGCCCTCTGCGATCAGCTTGAGGACTTCCCGCTCCCTGAGGGTGAGCGACTCTGAAAACGGAAGGTTTCGACCGCCCCGGCACATCTGCACCCAGTCCTCCCGAGCTTCACCGGAAAAGAAGGGAGAGATGTAGGTTCGGCCCCTGCGGATCGTTTCGATCGCCGTGAAAAGCTCGGTGTCCGCATCTTCCTTGAGCAGGTAGCCGTCCGCGCCTGCCGAGATGGCCTGGACCAGATAGGTCTTGTCCTTGTGCATGGTGAGGACCAGGACCTTCACCGCGGGGCAGAGGATCCTGATCTCGTGGAGGGCTTCGAGCCCTCTCAGATGGGGCATGGAGATGTCGAGGACCACCATGTCGGGACTGCTTTTCTTCAAGAGCTCGAGGAGCTCCATCCCGTCGGTCGCTTCCCCGATGACCTCCAGATAGGCTTTTTCCGCCAGGATCTTCTTCAGCCCCTTGCGGAGCAAGGTGTGGTCGTCGGCCAGGATGATGGAGCAGCGACCCATGGTCAACTCTCTCCTTCGATCGGAAAGGAGAAGCGGATGCGGGTCCCTTCTCCGATTCGGCTTGCGAGATCGAGCGTCCCTCCCAGCATACGGACGCGCTCCTGCATGGTAGGCAGACCGAGCCCCCTTTCCGCAGGGTCTCTGCTCCGGATCTGTTCGAGATCGAAGCCGTTCCCGTCGTCCTCGATCCGGCAAGAAAGGAAGCCTTCCTGCCGCTCGAGGACGATGCAGGCGCGGGAAGGGCCGGCGTGCTTTTCGATGTTGGTCAGCGCTTCCTGAATGATCCGATACAACATGACCTGCTGGTGCTGGGAAAGACCCGGATCCACGCCCTCTGCCTGCAAGCAGACCTCTACGCGATTGTGTTTGACGAAGTCGGCGACGAGCCTGCGCAGACCTGCGGACAACCCCAGATCGGTGACGATCGTGGGGCTCAGATCTCTGGAGATACGGCGCACGTTTTCGATGACCTGGTTGAGGTACTGGAGCGTCCCCTCCGCTTCTTCCCGGAGCTCTGCCTTATCGTGACCGAGGTTCCGTTCCATTGCCCTGACCCGGAGCTTCAATACCGCCAGTGACTGGCCCAGATCATCGTGCAGCTCTGCAGATATCCTCTTGCGCTCCTTTTCCTGGGCGCAGAGCAGCTCGGACGAAAGATGGCGCAGCTGCTTCTCCGACTCCCGCAAGGCGTTCTCTGCCTTCTTCTTATCGGTAATATCGTGAAAGATCTCAAGCTTGCAGGACATCCGGTCCGCGTTCACGAAGGGGGTGGCGAAAAGGTCGTAGATCTTTCCCGTCTTCGTAAAAAGCCGTTCATACTGGATAGATTTTCCGGCCAAGACGTCGTCGTTCGTGCACCAGGGACACGCTTCGGTCCGATCGTGAAAGTACGTGAAGCACTTGCGGCCGGCCGCGGGACCGAACTCACGCTCGATGACCGGATTGACGTAATCGATCTCGTGGTCCCGCGTCACGATGAACACGCCGTCCGCCATCGAGTCCAGGATCCCCTTGAGCTTGTTGCGTTCCAGAGCGACGGCTTCCTCTGTGTGGGCTCTGAGCCTTTGCGTCTCCCTGAGATGATGGCTTTCCTGCTCGGCCTGAACTCTCAGGCGGTTGTCGCGGTAGATCACGACCGCAGCGCCGAGCACGGAGAAGACCAGCACAACCATGAGGATCAGGTAGTCGTTCAGGCTGTCACGCTGGGAGGCCACGACCTCATCATACGGAGAGTGGACGACCACGTTCCACGAGATGTTCTCGAACTTCAGCGGTGCGAAGGCAGCCAGCTTCTTCGGGGCGTTCCGCAACTGGTAGGCCACGGTCCCCGGCCCCTCCTGCCCCCGCTTCAGGATCTCTTCGATGTAGCCGAACGACCCGTGGCAGCGATCGCAGCTCGCGTCTCTCTGAAAGGCGTTGCGGAACGCCATGTCCTTCCGGTCGGAATGAAACAGCAGCGTTCCATCCTGGTCGATCATCCAGATGCGCTGGCCCTTCTTGGGGGCGGCAAGCCTCAAGGGGTCGGGAATGAATCTCTCCAGGTCGATGGGAAGCGATACCTCTCCGATGACCCCGCCTTCCATCTTGGGAGCCGCGCCTTCCGCAGCCTCCCCCCGGATCGGGGCCAGCAGGAAGAGCCGGAAGGGCCACGAGCCGGCGCCCGCGCCGTCCCGCAGCTTGCCGCGGGACGGTACGCGGCCTTCGACTCTCCCGGGGGCGAAGACCGGTGATACCAGGACCTTTCCGGTCCTCTCACTCTTACCCAGCCAGGTCGAGAGCTCCTCCTGCATGTTTCCCGGGAACCTGGAAGGAAGGTCCGAAACGTCCAGGAAGCTGTAGACGGGCTCGATGTGCGGCACGAGCGGCCGCTGGCGGACGGCATCCGTTCGGTCTGCGGCGTGTTGGAAATAGGGGCTGGCAGAGAGCGCCCTCAGGAGGTCTGCCTGCTCATCGAGATAGGCCTCCATACACCGGGCAATGTGCTGAGCATGGGTGAGCTGATCCTCCTGGAAATGAAGGACGACCTGCTTCGCGCCCGTGTCGTGCAGGTGAATCACCAGGGAGAAGACGGTGGTGAGGACAAGCATGGTCAGAGCGGCGACCAGCCAGCTTTTCTTCCCGCCCCCGCCGGCGAAGCGAAACAGAGAATGCAGCATCATGAGTGCAGCTCGCGCCGGGAACCTTCGCCTTGATCGATAAGCGATCCTGAACCTGAAGAACGTCGTTCTTCTGATTCGTTTAAGACTGCTCTATAAAATAGATGGACGAATTCACGATCAGGGTGCTTCCGGCCGCGCACTTTTTCGCGGACGAATCGACGGCCGGACGGCTCGAGCTGCCCCGCTTCACATCCCCCCATGCCCGCGCGAACGATTTGTTACGTCGCCGTCATATGCTTCGCGAGGACGGGGTGCGGACCGGGAATGCCGCACGGGAGTAGCAATAATCTTATACGACTTTTGTATGGCTGGCTAGTCCTTTGACGGAGCCGTAGGCGAAAAGGTTGCGCGCAATCTAAAAGCATTATCCGGAGATTTCCTTGACAGCCTGCGAAAAAATGAGAAGGCGAAGCGGGCCTCGGTCCCGTTTCGCCTTCTCATTCCCGGATTCGCCTGGCGCGGATCTCCCTTTTGAGGACCGACGCTCAGTCTTCCAGCTGGACCTTCCTGGCCACCAGGACACCGGCGTCGATCGTACCCTCGACCTCGAGCCGGACTCCGGGGACGATCTGATCAGCCGTGAGACCTTCGTATTGGGTCTGGTCCGTGATCCGGACGAGCTGCGAGCCGAGCGCGAACTCGTTGTTTACGACAGGTCCCATCACGTAGCCCTGGATCTCCACCTCTCTCCCGTCGTCGTCGTCACCGAACTCCCCGAACTCGTCCTCTGCTTCGACCTTCGTCGCGACCAGCGTGCTGTCGACCGGGCAAGCATTGCTCTTGACCTCGACGAACAGGCCGTCCGCGAGCCCGCCCTGGGGGAGATCCTCGAGGTCGGCGCCGCTGTAGTTGACCGTCAGAAGGCCGAGGGTGAAGGTCTGGGCCTCGGCATTGAGGTTGCTCACCGTGCCTTTGACCTCAATCTCCTCGATCGTTGCGCAGGTCTCGTCCTTCTTCTCGATAAAGGTGGCCTGAATGTTGAGATCGGCGTTCAGTTGCCCGCTCACTTCCACGATATCGCCGACTGCGAGCATCGCCAGATTAAGGCCGTTATCGAATAACGTACTCCCGTCCACAACGACGGTTTGTCCCAGGACCACGAACGAGCTCGCGCCGAGGTCGATCGAGCTGATCGGCCCCTCCAGGTTGTCCCGGTAGTCGACGCTGGAGGCCGTCCCGGTCACGCCGTCGTCGTTGACCGAGCAGCGCAGCGTGACCATCATGCCCTCACGGAGGTCGCTCTCGTCGATGCCGGAGGAGGTGCCATCCTTCGAGAAGCTGGCTCCGCTGGTCTCGAACTCGATCCCGTTGACGAAGATGCTGCCGAAGCCGTCGATCCTCCCGAATGCCACGTTGTTGGCCGCTGGCGGCGGGCCTCCCCCGTCGCCTCCGTTACCGTTGTCGTCGCCGCAGGCCACCAGCGTGGTCAGCAGAAGCGCCAGCGGTACGAACCGCAGTGTCGAACCGTTCCATTTCCTCATGACCGAGCCTCCTTCTTTTGAGGTGAACAGGGATGCGATTTAATCCCTAGATGTCGAGTAGAACGGTAAAGTTCCGATCAGGGTTCAAATATGTAACCGTTATACGACGGCCGTGTCGGTCGCTCGTGAAAAAGATGCGTGGACTCGGACACTTTCGAACAGACTGCGTACTTTCGCCCATCTGAAAATGGGTGTTTCCACGGATTGAGCGGATCGAGCCGTGGCGGTTAAAACATTTATAAGGAGCAACGATCTGAGGCAAACGGATCGCGCGGAGAGAACAGGCTTACCGCTCTGTGGCCCGGGCGCGACAGTCTCTGGTGTGACGATTCTCAGGATCACGAGACGGGGAAAAACTGAAAAACGAAACTCGAGTGGAGGCGTGGAGGGCATTTTCATGGGCAGCCGAATCTTGGCGGTCGGACTGGTGGCGCTCTTGGCCTTCGGGATCGCGTCGAACGGGCCCGCAAACGGCGATTCTGAAAAAGACTGCTTCCCGGCATCCTCGTTGTGCCTGAAGTCCTTGCGGGGAAGCATGCAGGGGCAGTCCGGGATCGCGCTGGAGCTGGACGGCGACGGCATGGAAGATCTGGTCGTGGGGGCTCCCTACGCCAAGCGGCGGGGCGGCCGCGGAGCCCTGCTCGTCTATTCGGGCAGACCCAATGGGTTCCGGGAACGTCCCTCCGCCGTATGGGAGGGCGAAGGCAACCTCGGGTGGCAGCTTGCGTCGCTGGGCGACGTGGATGACGACGGCCGCGCAGATTTTGCCGCAGCGGCTTTCAGCGGCGGCAACGAGGAGGTGTCCCTTGCAGGGACGGTCGCCGTATACCTGGGCGGCGCCGGCTCGCAGGCGGCGGTCGTCCTGGCAGGGGAGAACGCGCTGGACAAATTCGGCTACTCGCTCACTTCAGGCGACTTGAACGGAGACGGGGCGGCCGACCTGATGGTCGGAGCTCCCTACCACTCCCCCAGCCCGGCGCTCTATCAAAAGGGCGCCGTTTATGCCTACTTCGGACCCGACTACGATCCGGCGACCGCGGTCAAGATTGCCGCTTCGGCGGCCTACGGCGGCATCGGATTCTCGCTGGCTGCCGGTGACATCAACGGTGACGGCATCGACGACCTGCTCATGGAAGCCACTGGAAAAGTGATCGGGTACTACGGGGCCCAGGGCACGTTTGCGCCGTCCCCCGCGGGCCCGGACGTCGTCTTCACCAGCACCGCCGCCGGGTTCGGCCGCGCCATCGCGGTCCTTTGGGACGTGGACGCGGACGGCTTCAGGGACGTGGCCGTGGGCGCGCACCAGGCAACCGTCGCGGAGGTGATGGATTCCGGAAGCCTGTTCATCCTCAAGGGCGGATCCGGAAGTCGCACGGTCGACGCGGATGCCGTCTCCGCCGACCGCCTGGCCAGGATCGACGGGGAGCCCGCTTTCGGTCGGTTCGCCTCTGCCATCCTGCCGTTACCGGACATCGACGGGGACGCCGTGCCGGACCTTGCGGTGAGCGCCGTGCATGCCGACGGAGCTCGCTGGCCGGTGACAGGCAAGATCTGCCTCTTCAGCGGCGCGGACCTGACCTCCGGACCTTCCGTGGCCGCGGCCCGGGCCATCCCGGGGAAAGCCAGAGACATGCACCTGGGCGCGTTTCTGGCTCACGTGCGGGGAGGGGAGTGGCTCGCTGCGGGTGCCCCGACCGAGGACGGCAACACCGGAAGCGTGAGGCTCTACCGGCTGCATGGCCGGCCGTGACAACGGGCAGGGAAGAGACCGGGACAAGGACGGGAGAGAACCCATGGAAAAGCTCTCGATGATCTTGATCGCTGTTTGCTGCGCTGCAGGCGTGGCTCTGGCAGGGCTGTATGACGAAACGGATTTCAATGCGACGGGCAGGATGTACCAGCCTGCCCCTGAGGACCATGTCGTGGGCGCCGACAGCGGCGCCGGGCTCGGCATGCACCACCCGGGCGAGGATTGCGGCCGCTGTCATCGTATGGGTGGGAGAGCCGAGGCCCGGATCTGGACCCTGGCGGGCACCCTCTACAGCGACCGCTCAGGCCGCCTGCCGCTCAAGAGTGGTGAGATCATCCTGGAGGACCGAGACGGCAACGTCATCAGCATGACCAGCAACGAGGCCGGGAACTTCTGGACCACAGCTCCCGTTGCCAGCAATCCTTACACCGTGGTGAGCCACGGCGGCCCCCCCATGCCGCTGTACGTCGAGGATGAGCAGGGAAATCTCGTGCAGCCTGCAGATCCGGACGACGAGCGGACCTGGCTCTACAAGGCCTGGGTGCGCAAGGGTCGGGCCGTCCGGCCCATGCTGACGATCGCGCCGGTGGGCTCTGCCACCGGCATGGGCATGCGCATGTCCTGCAGCATGCACCATGCCCAGATGGGGAGCCGCGGAGCCCTGTGGGTCTCCTCCACCCCCACTCTTCCGTCCTATCCGGACTCAGGGCTGAGCTACCGCAAGCATGTTTATCCCATTCTCCGCAGCAAGTGCTCGCCCTGCCACATCCCCGGCAGCACGATGACCCGCACCGTCACGAAATCCGACATCGATACCCCCTCGACCTCGTTCGACTTCAGCAACGGTCTCGACCTCATGACCTATGAGGGTTCGACGGTAGGCACCAGCGTCAAGCAGGGGGTCCTCAGCGTCGTGGAAACCGGAGATCCGGAAGAGAGCCTCTTGCTGCGCAAGACGCTCGTCGGCGCGCTGCATGCGGGGGGAGCCTTCTGGAACGAGCGCCACTCGGACTACGCCGCCCTCAGGCAGTGGATCGCGGAAGGAGCCCTGAAGAACTGAAGCGCGCTTGGCCGAAGCGGGCGGATGTGGCGAGCGAGCCTGTGATCACTCGGTAGGGTGGGCAAAGCGAAGCGTGCCCACCAACCACGGCCGAGGCCCGCGAGCGTGGGTGACCCCCACGGTAGCCGGGGGTTACCACGGACCTCCTGTCCTCGCCTTCAGGTCTATGAGCTGTCGCCACGTCGCTGCCGGGCGAAGCGCGGCGCACATACACTATGTCGGTGCGTTTGAGTCGGGAGGTTGCTTCGCGGAGCCTCGCAATCTCCACCTTCCCTGCGCTCGCAACGCAGCAGATGGGTCCTTTTCAACGGCCTGCTAAAGGCAGAGGATCTCGTCCTCGGTCAGGTGCTCGACCTTGACCGGATCCAGCCCCTTGAGCCGCGCTGCCAACTCCTTCGAGGAGATGTCCGGAATCGGGCGCAGGATCCTCCAGTCTTTCTCTTTGAGCCAGAGGAAGAACTTCCAGGCGTAGCAATCCTTACAGTGATCGCGTTTCTTCGCCAGGTACTCGTCCCACGCCACGGCTTCCAGGACCTTGTGGTGAGGACATTGAATGTCCATACAAAAGGTCCCTGACTTGTATTCGTGCCTCATCCGGTTTCCTTTCCTGAGTGACACTCGGGTACGATCCGTCAGCGGCCGATGATGTATCCGTTCGGGTCCACCTCTTCCCGCAGGACCCGCAACTGCTCGGCCGTGGGCTCCTCGGTCTGTCGCACCGACTTGGGAACGATGAGCTCGAACCCGGTGTTCTCGATGACATGCTCCAGGGACACGCCCGGGTGGAGCGACTCCACCTGCATCCGCTTGGAGCTTTCTTCGAAGCCGAGCACGGCCAGGTTGGTGATGATCTTGTACGGGCCGGAGCCGGGCGGCAGGCCGGCCTCCTCGCGCGCGCCGTGCCCGGTCAGGTACCCCGGCGAGGTCACGAAGTCCACCTTCTCCACGAAGCGGCGGCTGTTGTGCACCGTCAGCACCAGGGTCTTCCAGCAGAAGGATGCGAAGTCGTTGGCGCCGCCGCTACCGGGGAACCGCACCTTGGGCCGGTCGTGGCGGCCGATGCAGGTGGAGTTGATGTTCCCGTACGGATCGATCTGGGCACCGCCCAGAAACGCATAATCGACCAGGCCCCGGCAGCACGCCGTCATGATCTCGCACATGCTGGAAGCCATGACGCCCCGAAAGAAGGTGCGCGAGTCGCCGACCGAGATCGGCATCTGCGGGAGGATGGGGGCCACTCCGCCGGCCTCGAAGAGGATGACCAGGTCCGGCGCGTGGGTCTTCTGGGCCAGCATGGTGGCGGCGCACGGGGCACCGGTGCCGACGGCCACGGTCCTCCCATTTGCGAGCTGCCTGGAAGCGGCACAGATCATCATTTCCATCGTGTTGTACACGAGCGTCATGTCGCCGGCCTCCTGTTTCATCCGTTTCCGTCCCCCCCGGCACCCGTTCAGTACCTGTCCACGAGCAGCTCCTGAATGCGGAGCTTGTTGAGCTTTTCGACCCCGCCGCACAGCTCCAGGTATTGGTCGAATCTCTCGACCGAGTAGATGTACTTGTTCAGGAACGCCTCGAGGGCCTCGGGATCCTGTTCGACCTCGAGCCACTGCTGGAGGTGTTCCTCGTCCGAGAAGTACTCGTACGGCATGTTCCCCGGGTAGCTGCCGTAGGGGACCTCGATCACGGCATCGACCAGGTAGTAAGGAATGGAGGTGGAGGTGGGGTCCCTGCGGATTTCCTGGTTGGGGATCATCCGCTCCGCGGTCACGATGAGCCGCTTGGCGGCCCGCGCCAGCTCCGGGTCGGCCACGGAGATGCCCCGGATGCGGCAGTTTCCGTAGACGTCGGCCTCGTGGACGTGGATGACCGCCACGTCCGGCCAGAGGGCGGGCAAGGCCACGAATTTCTTCCCGGTAAAGGGGCATTCGATCACCGCGGCCGCGGACTTCTCGAAGGTGTCGGTCCCGAGCATGTCCCGGGCGATCCCGAAGGAGACCCCTTCGGCGGCGGCCCGGAGCCGCACGGCCAGGGCATAGTTCGTCCACTCGCAGATCTCGATGTCGCCCGACTCCATGACCCTGCGGGCATTGGGCGACAGCCCCCGGGCTTCGAGCCCGACGATGTAGGCGATGTCGACCCGCTTCAGGCAGCCCCCTGCGACGAGGATCTGGAAGTCATGAGTGGCCGTATGGCCGGCAAAGGAGAGGTTCTTCTTTCGCTGGCGCACGATCTCGTGCAGCACGGCCGTCGGGATCCGGTTCGCGCCGAAGCCACCGACGCCCAGATAGAAGCCGTCCTGGACCAGCCAATCGACGGCCTTCTTCAAGGGGAGGCGCTTGTCGACCATCTCCCGCCGCCTGCCCGCAAAGAAATCCCGGGCCTGGTCCGGGTCCGGGTCGGAAAAGAGATTCCCTTTTCCATGGGTCAGTATGCGCATCGGCGCAGTCTCCTTGTCGGTCATGAGAGTGGCTCTCGAGATCGGGAGAAGGCGGAAATGAACATCTGCCTGAGATTGCACCATCGGTGCCAAGGGGAAAGGGGGGAGCGCTCGCCGGGGGGAAGGTCGGATTCCGTTGAGAGTCAACGACTTGAAGGCAGCCGGGAGCGCCGGCAGAAGAGGCGGCGGGGCCCCGGGCTCGTCGAGGAATTTTACAGGCTGTAAAAAGGACGATCACCCGAAGGGGAAATCGGGAGGAGGCGCCGAAAAAACGGAGCCAGGAAGGGCTTCAGCAGAATCGAGCTTTCTGGTATGCTTCTTGCTCCAAGCGAATGGGATTTGTCTGATCGGGAAAACGGCGCGAGGAGGAGGTGACCGGATCATGGACTACGAGCTTACCGACGAACAGCGGATGCTGCGCGACATGGTCTACGGCTGGTCGGTCAAGGAGCTGGGACCGCTGCAGGAGAAGATCGACGACGAGGACTGGATGCCGCCCGATTTCTTCCGGAAGCTGGGCGATCTGGGGATCCTCGGGATCACGGTCGACGAGGAGTACGGCGGCTCGGCCCAGGGCATTCTCATGCAGGCGCTGGCCCTCGAGTCCATGTCCCGGATCTGTCCGGCGCTGGCGATGAGCTACGGGGCCCATTCCAACCTCTGCGCGAACAACATCAACAAGAACGGCTCCCGGGAGCAGAAGAGCCGGTACCTGCCGGACCTCGTGGCCGGCGTGAAGGTCGGCGCCCTGGGGCTGACCGAGCCGGAGGCGGGCTCGGACGCCATGGGGCTCAGGACCACGGCCAGGGAGAAGGGCGACTTCTACATCCTGAACGGCACCAAGATGTTCATCACCAACGGCACCATCGCCGATACGATCCTGGTCTACGCCAAGACCGAGCCCGAGTTGAAGGCCAAAGGGATCAGCGCTTTCATCGTCGAGAGCAAGTATCCCGGGTTCTCGGTCTCCAAGAAGCTCAAGAAATGCGGCATGCGCGGGTCTCCGACCGCGGAGCTCGTCTTCGAGGACATGCCGGTCCCCAAGGAAAACCTCGTCTACGAGAAGAACAAGGGCGTGCACGTCATGACCTCCGGGCTTGCCTACGAGCGGATCGTGCTGGCGGGCGGGTCGGTGGGCATGGCCCAGCAGGCCCTCGAGTACTCCGTGCAGTACGCCAAGCAGCGGGTCCAGTTCGGCCAGCCCATCGCCTCGTTCCAGATGATCCAGGAGAAGCTCGCCGACATGTACTGCCTGAGCGAGGCAGCCCGGCTGCTCGTGTACCGCGCCGCCACCTTTGCCGACAGCCCGGAAGGGAAGCGGGGCGGGAAGGGGACCGAGCTGGACAAGCTGGCGGCCTCCGCCATCCTGTTCGCCGCCGAGTCGGCCACGAAGATCTGCCTGGAAGGCGTCCAGATCCACGGCGGTTACGGGTACTGCCTGGAGTACCCGATCCAGAAGCTCTGGCGGGACGCGAAGCTGTACGAGATCGGCGCCGGCACCTCGGAGATCCGCAGGCTCATCGTGGCCCGCGAGCTGCTCCATTAGGGACGTGCCAGGTCCCGCGCGCGAGCGGCGTGAGCACCCGGTAGGGTGGACAAAGCCTAAAGGCGTGTCCACCAGTCCGCGAGCGTGGGAAGGGGGCAGCGAACCATCTCTTGTAGGGGCGACGCATGCGTCGCCCGCGAGGCGAGGCCATCCCCACGCAACCGGGGGTTGCCACTGCGGAGTGCTTCTGCCGGGCTTTGTAAGGGCGCTGTTTGCTGCGCCCTTCCCGGGATCCACACGGTGGTTCACGTCCCCTTCTTGCCTGTAAACGGTCGGTTCGATCGTGACCAGACTGCAGACCCGTACCGCGCTCCTGCTCGCCAGCGGGTTCTTCGTGCTCGGATTCTTCGAAAGAAGGCTGATCTACTATCCGACCCGGGTGCTGGAGGCGACCCCCTCCGCCGTCGGCCTTGAGTACGAGGATTTGGCCATCCGCACCGCGGACGGCCTCCGGCTCCACGGCTGGTTTGTCCCCGGCGCCGGCGCCGGGTGGACGCTCCTGTTCCTGCACGGCAACGCGGGCAACATCGGAGATCGGGTCGAGAACCTGAGGCTCCTGCACGACCTCGGGCTCCAGGTGTGCATCATCGACTACCGGGGATACGGCAGGAGTGAAGGCTCTCCCACCGAAGAGGGTCTCTACCGTGACGCCGACGCCGCCTACTCCTGGCTGTTGGCCAGGGCGGACGTGGACCCCGAGAGGATCGTCGTCTTCGGCCGGTCTCTGGGCGCCGCCGTGGCCGTGGACCTCTGCGCGCGGGTCGGCTGCCGGCGTCTGATCCTGGAGGGCGCCTTTCCGTCGGCGGCCGAGATGGCCCGCGCGATCCTGCCTCTGCCGATGCTCGACCGGCTCCTGCCCGAGAGGTTTGCCGCAGCGGAGAAGATCCCGAACGTGCGCGCCCCGCTCCTGCAGTTTCACGGGGCCCGGGACGAGGTGGTGCCGTTCGAGCTGGGCGTCCGGCTGTTCGAGGCGGCGCACCCTCCCAAGGCGTTCGTGCCCGTCCCCGGCGCCGGGCACAACGATGTCTGGATCGTCGGCGGGCAGGCGTACGCGGACAGGATCCGCACCTTCCTCGCAGAGGCCGCGCCGCCGTCCGCGGGCCGAAGCGTTCCCGAAGAAAACCGGTAACGTACCCACAAAGTACGCCTGAACCTCCCCTGACCACGAATTCTCACCCCATCTGGGAAACTATTCCGTCGAGTGTGAATCAAAGGTCTGGACTGAAGCGATTCGTGCCCGTGTGGTGCGCGCCCCCGGGGTGGACGCTACCTGGGGGTAAATCGCAATTCCGAACAGGCAAAGAGCTGCATGAAGCAGCCCGAGCCATGGCAAAGGAGTAACCGCCCATGCGTGCAAGGCGAAGGGAGAAAGAGGGACCATGGACGCGATGGATAGGGTATGTCCCATTGGGCTTGATCATACTCGCCACCGCGTGCGCCTCGGCGGACAAGGGGGCTGCGCGCAAGGAGATCGGCAGCGCGGAAAGCGCCATCAACCAGGCCCGGACCGGCAGCGCTACTCAATCTTCACCGCTCGAGCTGAGGCTGGCGGAAGACAAGCTGGCCAGAGCCAACGCTGCCTTCGAGGAAGGGGAGTACGAAACTGCCGAGAGACTTGCTGAACAAGCCTCGGCTGATGCAACCCTGGCCGAAGCCAGAGCACAGAATGTCAAGACCAAGGAGATGGTGAGGACTCTGCAGGACAGCATCAGCCAGTTGCGCCGGGAAATCGAACACAGTACTACTGTTCAGTGAGAGCATCAGTTGCCGCGCCAGGAAGCGAGCGCGATCTTTCGGTGAGGCAGGAACTGCCAAAGGCAAATGCCGGTGCCGCTGAGAACATCGTCTGCCATGCCAGGAGCCCGGAACCGGCTGGGAATGGACGCGGCCACATAACCTATGGCGAGTAGTGAACGCATCAGGAGGAGTAGATGAAGAGCATACCAAGACTGGTCTTTGTCATAGCCCTGGGGGCCGGTCTCATCGCTGCAGGTTGCGCTACGACCTCGCACGAGCTTGAACAAGCCGAACAATCCTATTCTGCAGCAGCAAACGATCCTGCGATCACCCGAAATGCTTCCGTCACCCTTTACGAAGCAAGAAAAGCGCTGGACCGGGGAAGGGATGCGGGCAGCCAGGAAGATCAGGAGCACTACGCCTACGTGGCGCAGAAGAAAATAGAGCTGGCCCGGGTGCAGGCCGACCAATTGGAGACCAGCCAGCAGGTAGAACAACTCGAGAAGCAGCAGCAGCAATTTCTGGCTTCCATTCGGCGAGAGAAGACCGAGGAAGCCCGGCAACAGGCTGAACAGGCTCGACAGGAGCTGCATGCCTATCGAGCTCAAGAGACGGAGCGTGTCCAATCCGAGCTCGAGCAGCTGCGTCAGGAACTGGATGCCAAGCAGACCGATCAGGGGATGGTGCTGACCTTGTCGGATGTTGTCTTCGATTTCAACGAAGCGCAACTGAAACCCGGCGCCGAACGCGGCCTCGGGCGCTTGACAGATTACCTGAGAAAGAATCCCGACCGTCGGATCCTCGTCGAAGGGTTTACCGACAATGTAGGCAGTGATCCGTACAACAGGAGATTATCGGAGGAGCGCGCCGAAGCGGTTGCCCGGGCACTGGAAGCCGAAGGGGTGTCACCCGACCGGATCACCACCAGGGGGCACGGCGAGGCTTACCCCGTAGCCACCAACGAGACCGCGGCCGGCCGGCAACGGAACCGGCGCGTGGAAGTCACGATCTTGAATCAGGGAAGTCAGCCGGGTGCCGCCGGATGATGATGCGCCGCCTGCCCCCGGCGGCTTCTCTGTAGATAGCCCTGCCGTTTACCCACAAGTCGGCCATCAGGGACGCAACGCAAATCCAGCTCGAAACCGTCATTCGGGAGGACCAGGGAGCGGACACCCGCGGTTTCCTCAGTTCCGTCACCCCGGTGCAGGCCGGGGTCCAGTCCCTGCTCCGCGTGATCACACCTCCGTTCCCTTGTGCAGACTTCTGGATCCCGGCTCGCACACGCTACGCGGCGGGGCCGGGATGACGGACTGAGTCAGTGTGATCTTTCAGATTTGACTTGTGGGTATCCGCGAAGGTGGGTTGTCACACCCGCCGTGTACCCCTACATATATCGCTGTCTGGTTTGGCCGTTGAGGGCAAGCGCCTCCAGCGCTTGCAGGCAGACGCGTGCCGTGAGCATCAGATTATTAGTGCCGGCCATCACTTTTTCGGCAGATATGTCTTGCAACAGTACTGTAGGCGTGGTATGATTCATCCGTTCCTACAGGTGCTGCTGAACGCAGGTTCCTTTCGTTCCGCCGCACCTGTGCCTGCGGGCGCCCGCCCGTTCGGCGAATAGGGAACTTCCTGCCCATGCACTGAGCCGCGCACCGCTTCTGTATCCGTAACGCAAAGTCGATCACCCAAACATCCTTTTCCACCAACGGTGGGCCAAAGAGCTGAATGCCGCGAGCCAGCCTTGCACGCCCGGCTTGCCACAGCGCGCGGCGACTGGGCCGCATGGAACTGGAGATTGCGAGGCCCGGAGGGCCGTGGCAACCTCCCGGTTACAGCAGTCGCAGGGGGGGCGCCACGCTCGCGGGATGCCATTCGGCATGATGAAGAATACGTCACCGAGCTTGTGAGTCAGAGC
>JBFLZG010000078.1:0-8484 GCA_040756235.1 bacterium
GAGGCTGTTCAAAAATGCCCAGATGCAAGGCGCACGAAGTCCTGAGGAACGAGGCGTACATGGAAGTACGCCGCAGTGACGAAGGACGAGTGCAACGCCGCAGATGGGCGTTTTGGGACAGCCTCTACCTAATACCTGAGACCTATTCTTTCTTCCCGCCCGGGATCACGCGCAGAGCAGGCCGCCCTCTGGGCGAATCGCTCGGCTCCGGGCCGGTCCGCCGCCCCTCGCTCCCGGAAAGGCTTTTCTGGCGGGACCCTGCGGAGGAGCGGCGGCGCCCGAACAGGTGATGGACCTCATCGGGCGCCTGAGCGGGCCAGAAGGTGCCCTCGCCCGTGTTCGGGTTGAATGCCGCCCAGAGGCTTTCGTACGGTATCCAGCAGGTGAACCGCACGCCGCCGAACAGAAGGTCCGCCCGCACTCCGTCCGGGAGCACCTCGATGGGGTGCCGGAAATTCAAATTCAGGATCAGGCGGAGGTCGACCTTGCCGCGATGGTTCTCCGGCACCAGAACGCTCTCGTGACGGCTGTTAATGCAGAGCATGGTGTCGCCCTTGGCGAGCATCCTTTCCAGCACCTCTTTCTTGCCTTCCATGCAGGCCCCCAACTCGAGTGCGGCTCTACCCCTTTCGTGAAGGTATCAGAAGATGAACCCCCTCTCTCCCGTGCACGGGGAAGAGGGTCAGGGCGAGATGGAACCAGGCGCAACCGCACCCCTCATCCTGACCTTCTCCCCTCGCGAGGGGAGAAGGAAAGATTTCGACTCACCTCTCCACCCCCCTCCCCGCATCGGCGGCTTCCGCGCGCTCGTTCGCGGCAGCGGCGACCCGCCTTCCGGGCTCCGCCCCGACCGCCTGCCGCAGGTAGTCGAGCGTGTGAGACCGGACGGAGGTCTTGCGCAGCAACTGCTCGGGCGAGCCTGCGGCCATGACCCGCCCGCCGCGGCTCCCCCCTTCCGGCCCGAGGTCGATGAGGTAATCGGCCTGCCGGATCACTTCCGTGTTGTGCTCGATCACGACGACCGTGTTGCCCCGGTCCACGAGCCGGTGAATGACGCCCATCAGCGATTCGATATCGGCCAGGTGGAGGCCGGTCGTGGGCTCGTCCAACACGTAGAGCGTGTGGGAGCTCGAGGACCTGCAGAGCTCTTCGGCCAGCTTCAAGCGCTGCGTCTCCCCGCCGGACAGCGTGTTCGTGGGCTGGCCCAGGGCGAGATATCCGAGACCGATGTCTTCCAGGACGCCCAGCCCGGCATCCAGGCGCGGGTGCTCCGAGAAGAAACTCCGGGCTTCGGAAACGGTCAGGGCCAGCACCTCTGCGATGCTCCTGCCTTTGTAGGCCACGGCCAGAGTCTCGTCGTTGTAGCGCCTCCCCTGGCAGGCGTCGCAGCAGACGTAGACGTCGGGCAGAAAGCTCATCTCCATCCGGATCCGGCCCTGGCCGGCGCACTTGCCGCAACGCCCCTCCTTGAGGTTGAACGAGAACCGGCCGGCCGTGTAGCCTCGGGCCCGGGAATCGGGCAGGAGAGCGAAGATCTTGCGGACTTCGTCGAAGACCCCGACGTAGGTGGCCGGCACCGACCGCGGCGTCTTCCCCACCGGAGCGGAGTCCACTTCCACCACGCGGTTGATCTCGGTCCAGCCGGACAGGGCCTTGTGGCGTCCGGGCCTGGGCGCGACGCGATGGATCTTCCTGCGCAGCCCCTTGTAGAGGACCTCCCGTACCAGGGTGCTCTTGCCGGACCCGGAAACACCGGTCACCACGGTCAGCCGCCCGATCGGGACGGCCACGTCGATGTTGCAGAGATTGTTCGCCTGAGCGCCCCGGATCCAGCCGAAGCGGGCTTCCTCCAGCTTCCGCCTGCTCGACACCCGGAACCGGGAGCTTCCCTGCCGCAGGATCCGGCCGGTCAGGGAGCGCTCCGTCGCGAGAATGGAGGCGAGCGGCCCCTCGGCAACGACTTCACCGCCCAGCTTGCCCGCGCCCGGTCCGAGATCGATCACGTGGTCCGCCTTGCGGATCGTCTCCTCGTCGTGCTCCACGATGACGATGGAATTCCCGCGGTCCCGGAGCAGCCTGAGGATCTGCAGCAGCCGTTCGTTGTCGCGCGGGTGGAGCCCGATCGTGGGCTCGTCCAAAATGTAACAGAGCCCGCGCATGTTCGCGGCCAACTGGGCGATCAGCCTCACCCGCCTGGCTTCTCCCTGGCTCAGGGTGTCCGCTCCCCGGCCCATGCCCAGATACCCGAGGCCGACCCGTTCCATCAGATAGAGCCGCTCTTCGAGCTCCTTCAGGATCGGCCGGGCGATCTTCTTCTCCCGTTCCGTCAGAGGAACGCTTCTCAGAAACTCCTGCAGCTCGGCCGGAGGCAGGGCGACGCACTCGGCGATGTTCTTGCCCCCGATGCGCACGTGGAGCGCCCGGACCTGGAGCCTCGTTCCCCCGCATTCCGGACAGGTCTCCTTGTCCTGCGCGCCGCCTTCCCCCCATCCGCCTTCCCGGCCTCCCCCTTTGCCATTGCCCTCACCGTCGTCCTCCGCGATCACGCCAAGGCCGTCGCAGCTCGGGCAGGCGCCGTACCGGCTGTTGAACGAGAAGAAGCGCGGGTCCGGCTCCGGAAGACCGATGCCGCAGCGGCTGCAGTAGAGCCTGCCGCTGTAGTAGCGCTCCACCGCCCCCTTGCGTCGTCCCGCCACCTGCATGTCGCCGCGGCCGACCCGCAGGGCCTCTTCGACCTTCTCCTGGAGGTAGTCGACAGAGGCGTGGCGCACGTCGAGGTCCGCGACCACCACGTCGATGTCGTGCTCCTTGTAGCGGTCCACGGCGAAGATGTTGCGTATGTCCAGGATCTCCCCGTCGAGCCGGACCTGAGAGTAACCCATGCGCTCCAGCTTCCTGAACACGTCCCTGTGGTGCCCCTTCTTGCCCTTGATCAGCGGTGCGAGCAGGCAGACGGGTCCCTTGCGGAAATGCGCGAGGATGTCCTCGTAGATCGCGTCGAGCTTCTGGGCGCTCAGCCTGCTGCCACACCCGGGGCAGTAAGGCACGCCGATCTTGGCATAGAGCAGGCGCAGATAGTGGTACGTCTCCGTGAGGGTGGACACGGTGGAACGCCTGCCCCCGCGCGCGAGCCGCTGCTCGACCGCAACCGTGGGCGGCACCCCCTGGATCCGATCTACGTCGGGTTTGGACATGGGCTGGATGTACTGCCGCGCGTAGGCCGAAAGGCTTTCCAGGAATCTCCGCTGCCCCTCCGCGAACAGGATGTCGAAGGCGAGCGTGGATTTGCCCGAGCCGCTCGGGCCGGTGATCACGACGATCCGGTCCCGCGGGATCTCGACCCGAATGCCTTTCAGGTTGTGCTCGCGGGCACCCTCGATCAGGATCCGGTCGGCGCCGT
The DNA here is from genome assembly GCA_040756235.1 of bacterium. Classification (GTDB taxonomy): domain Bacteria; phylum Desulfobacterota; class DSWW01; order DSWW01; family DSWW01; genus JBFLZG01. The sequence continues at coordinate 3,401 of JBFLZG010000078.1, forward strand.
GGCCGGCGCCCGCGCAGGCGACCTTGTCCGGCCGGCCGCCGCCGCCGTCGGCCTGCAAGGCGGCGGCGCCTGCATCCGTCGCGGCCGCAGCGGCAGTTGCGGCGGCTGCCGTGACTGCGGCCGGTACGAGTCCGTCCGGCGGCAGGCCGGAACGGCCGGAGCGCCCGGCGCGGCCTGCCCTGCCCGCAGGACCCTGCGTTGTTGCCCCCGGGCCCGCCCTGCGGGCCTTGGCCTTGTGCAGCGCGGCCCGCGCGCCGGAAGACCGGTACGCCTCGAGCGCCCTGCCGGTGTGGGAAGCGGGCTCCCTCACGATCTCTTCCGGCGCTCCTTCCGCGACCTTGCGGCCGCCCTGGTCGCCGCCCTCGGGCCCGAGGTCCAGGATGTAATCGGCGTGCCTCAGGACCTCCAGGTTGTGCTCGATGACGACGAGCGAATGTCCCTGCTCCAGGAGCGCATCGAACGTCTTGAGCAGGAACTGGATGTCGTGCAGGTGCAGGCCGGTCGTGGGCTCGTCGAACAGGAACAGGGTGTGCGGTCTTCTGGAGCGCAGGATATGCGCCGCAAGCCGGAGCCGCTGGGCCTCTCCTCCGGAGAGCGTGTTCAACGGCTGGCCGAGCCGGAGATAACCAAGGCCGATCTCCTGAAGCACCTCGAGCGGCCTGGCCACGCGCGGCGCGTCATGGAAGAAAGCCGCCCCCTCCTGCACCGTCATCTCGAGGACCTGCCCGATGGTCCGGCCCTGATACGTGACCTCGAGCACCTCCTTCTTGAACCGCCCCCCCCCGCACTCCGGGCAGACCACGAACACGTCTGCCAGGAACTGCATCTCGACCTTCTCGAAACCTTCGCCCTGGCAAGCCGGGCATCGCCCTCGGCCCGCATTGAAGGAGAACATGCCGGCGTCGTACCCTCGGAGACGCGAGAGGGGCGCCGCGGCGAACAGGGCGCGGATACCGTCGAAAGCCTTCACGTAGGTAACCGGGTTGGCGCGCGGCGTATTCCCCAGAGGCGAGGAATCGACCAGGATGACGTCTTCGATCTTCTCGTGCCCCTCGATCGCCAGGTGCCGCCCGGGCTTTTCCGTGCCCCTGCCGAGAAGCTTGAGCAGGCCCTTGTGCAGGATCTCCTTCATGAGCGTGGATTTGCCCGAGCCGCTCACGCCCGAGATGCAGGCCAGCCTCTGCAGGGGAATGGAGACCGTGAGCCCGGCCAGATTGTGCTCCGAGGCGCCGCGCACCGTCAGACACTCGGTGCGGCCGGCACCGGCCCGGGACACGGGCCTCCTGCGAATGGGACGCTCGGCAGCCGCCGCCTTCCCGTCCAGCAGGTACCTGGCCGTGAGCGTCTCGGGCGCCTTCAGGATGCCCTCCGGGGGGCCGAAATAGACCTTTTTCCCGCCCTTCTCGCCGGCCAGCGGTCCCAGATCGAGAAGGGTGTCCGCAGCCAGGATGACCTCCGGGTCGTGCTCCACGACCACCACCGTGTTCTGTCTGTCCCGGATCTCCTTCAGGATCTCGAGCAGCCGTTTGGTGTCCCTCGCGTGAAGGCCGATCGACGGCTCGTCCAGGATGTAGAGCGTGTTCACCAGAGAGGAGCCCAGGGCCGTGGTCAGGTGCGCCCGCTCGACCTCCCCCCCGGAAAGGGTCCTGGACTGCCGGTCGAGGGTCAGGTAGCCCAGCCCGATCTTCTGCAAGCAGTACAAGCGCGAGAGGATCTCTTCCAGAAGCCTCGCCGCGACCTCCTGCTGAAACGGGGACAGCGACAGATCCCGGAAGAACGCATGCGCCTCCTCGATGGTCATGGCGTAAACGTCGGCGAGGCTCCTGCCGCCGATCTTGAAGCAGAGCGCCTCGTGCCGGAAGCGCGACCCGCCGCACGCCTTGCAGGTGTCGTAGCTCCGGTAGCGGGACAGGAGGACCCGTATGTGCATCTTGTAAGTCTTGGTTTCGAGCCAGTCGAAGAACCCCTTGACTCCGTAGAAGTTGGGACAGCCATCGAGGATCAGGCTCTGGTGGGCCGGCTGAAGGTCCTGGAACGGCACGTCCACGGGAACGCCTTCCTTGCGGCAGAAGGCCATGAGCTCCTCGTAGGCTTCCCGATAGGACCCGGTGTTCCACGGCCTGATCGCGCCCTGGCGCAGGGTGAGACTCCGGTCCGGCAGGACCAGATCGAGGTCCACGCCGATCGTCCGGCCGAATCCGCGACAGGCCTCGCAGGCGCCCAGGGGCGTGTTGAAGGAAAACAGGTTGGAGACCGGGTCCTGGTAGGCGATATCGCACCAGGGACAGTGGAAAGCCGTGCTGGCCGGATGCCGCTCCTCGTCCGGCTCCCCGGGACGGAGGATCACGGCGAGCTGGCCCCGCCCCATCTGGAAGGCGGACTCCAGGGAGCCCGCGAGGCGGGAGAGCTGGCCTCGCTCCAAGACCACCCGATCCGAGACGACCTGCAGGGTCCCGGGAACGAGCTGCGCGAGCAAAGCTTCGGAGACTTCCCGAATCGCGCCCTCGTGGTACACCCGGAAGTACCCCGAGCCCCTCAGCCCCGCCTCCATGTCCGCCAGAGGCAGCCCCGCGACGGTGCGGACCGGAAACGTGATGAGCGCCCGGGAGCCGGAGTGTTTCTGGACGAGCTCCCGCGCCAGCTCCTGGGGGGTATCCCTGCGGACTTCGCGGCCGCATCTGCTGCACCAGAGCGTCGCCACCCTGGAGAACAGAAGCTTCATGTATTCGGCAAGCTCCGTCAGGGTCGCCACGGTGGAGCGGGCGGTCTTGATGGGGTTGACCGGGTGAATGGCGATCGCAGGCGGGATCCCTTCGATCCGCTCGACCTGGGGCCGGTCCAGGCGTTCCAGGAACTGGCGGGCATAAGCGGAGAAGCTCTCGGCGTACCTGCGGTGCCCCTCGGCGTAGAGCGTGTCGAAGGCAAGGCTGGATTTGCCGGAGCCGCTGAGCCCGGTGATGACGGTGAGCTCGTAGAGCGGAAGCTCGAGATCGAGATTCTTCAGGTTATTCTGCCGGGCGCCCAGCACCCGGATCACAGGCTTGTCCAAGAGACCACCCTCTCAAGCAGTACGCCGTCGCAGGCAGGCAGCGCCGCGCCTCGGAAGGCGACCTCTGCTCACGCCTCCCGCGGTGAAGCGCCCCCGGAGGAAACCCCGTGAGCTTCCCCTCTGAAAATTTTGATTTTAGCACCCGCCGCACGAAAACACGACCTTCGCCACCTCGCACGTCGCCCCCGCCAATGGGGCGTGTCATGTGGCGTCATCCGGCGCGGCCATCCTGGGCCTTGCAGGGGCGCTGCTTGCTGCGCCCGCAGAAGGCCGGCGACCTCGTAGGGGCGACGCATGCGTCGCCCTTTCCCCGTGGCCCACACCGCGACCATCTGAGGTCACGGGAAACAGTCACTGGATTCCGGCCTGCGCCGGAATGACGGAGGAGAGGGCCCGTCCCGTCCGTCATCCCGGCCCCCCTGCGGAGCGCGTGTGAGCCGGGATCCAGAAGTCTGGCCCGGAAGCTTGGAAGTTAGGTCGGGGGGGATTTGGACTCAAGGCGACTCAGAAGCGTAACCCAACGCTCAACCTCGAGTACAACATTGGAGCGGCAGAGCGGCCTCGACCGCCTCCTCTGATGCAATCAGGCCATACGGCTCCACTCTCCGTTGGGTTTCACAGCCGTGGACACCCGGGTGTCCTTTCCTCTCTCTTTTTCTTTGACTTCCCTCCACGCTCCTGTCTATGCTCGGCTCCGGATTCCCGAAGGCCGCACCCCATCCGGTCAGCCATAAAAGACAGCCCTCATCCAGGCACGCGCGCAACGGTGCGACGAGGAGGCGAAGATGGATTACCGACTGACCCCCGAGCAGGAGCAGTTCCGAACAGGGCTCGTGGCCTGGCTCAAGAGCAACCTGCCGGCAGGCTGGGACCCCTCCCGCTACCGCAACTACGACACACCCGGGGCCTGGGCCCTCGCTTACAAGGACTTTCAGCGACGGCTCTGGGAGGCCGGCTACGCCAGCATGCACTACCCGAAGGTTTATGGCGGGCAGGGCAGGAGCCTGATGGAGGAAGTGATCGTCCTTCAGACCCTCGCCGCCACCTGCATGGAGCTCAGGGTCCCGGGCATCATCACCCACGGCATGGCAGCCCCTACCATCCTGACCTGCGGCAGCGAGGAGCAGAAGCGCGCCTATCTTCCGAAGATCCTGGACGGCACGCACATCTGGTGTCAGGGGTTCAGCGAGCCCAACGCCGGCTCGGACGTGGCCAACGTGGCGACCCGCGCCGTGAAGAAAAACGGCCATTACGTCCTGAACGGTCAGAAGACCTGGACGAGCTTCGCCCACATCTCCGACTACTGCATCCTTCTTGTCCGTACGAGCTTCGAAGGACCCAAGCACAGAGGCCTGAGCTACCTCCTGCTCGACATGAAGCTTCCCGGTATCGAAGTGCGCCCGATGAAGCAGATGACCGGCGAGGCCGACTTCAACGAGCTCTTCTTCGACGACGTCCGCGTGCCCGTGGAAATGCGGGTAGGCGAGGAGGGCCAGGGATGGCAGATCGCCATCACGACCCTCATGTTCGAGCGCGTGCTCGGAGACGCGACCATGGCCGCTATCTTCGAGAAGAACTTCGGGCGGATGCTGGAGCTGGCCCGAACGGCCAGGCGCTCCGGCCGGCCCGTGATCGAGGACCCGGTCTTCCGGCAGCAGCTTGCCCGCAACTACGTCGACGCCATGGTTTTGAAATACCACGGGCTCCGGAGCTTGAGCCGCCAGCTCGAGACCGGCATCCCCGGTCCGGAGGGATCGATCGGAAAGCTCCTGTGGAGCGAGCCCAACCAGCGGATCTCGGAATCGGTCCTGGAGATGCAGGGGATGCGCGGCCAACTGCTGGGAGGCACTCCGTGGTCTTTCCAGGACGGCCTCTGGCAGTACGCATTTTTGCGCTCCAAGGGCAACACGATCGAAGCCGGAACCTCGGAGATCCAGCGCAACATCATCGGCGAGCGCTGCCTCGGGCTGCCCAAGGACGTGAGCCGCAGCGCCAGGCAGAAGTAGGGGCGACGCAGGCGTCGCCCGTCCCGGGA
>JBFLZG010000079.1:0-33170 GCA_040756235.1 bacterium
AGCCTGTTCAAAAATGCCCAGATGCAAGGCGCGCGAAATCCCGAGGAATGAGGCGTACATTTCAGTACGCCGCAGTGACGAGGGACGAGCGCAACGCCGCAGATGGGCGTTTTGGGACAGGCTCTAGGTAGCGAGCAGGATGGGCATATCGGGCAGCCTGTCAGAGGACGTCCAGGCAGGCCCTCTTCCAGCTCAGGTTCTTCTGCCACTCGGCAAATTGCGGATCTTCGGGCGGGGGAGGGTCCGACTGCAGGAGCATGATTTCCTTCTGGAGCGCATCCCGGTCCATTTCGTCGGCGTAGACGGCATGATCCAGCAGGACCGTGACCTTCTGTCCGGTGACTTCGGCGAACCCGCCGGACGCGGCAAGCGTCCTCTCACCACTCTCGGTGCGGTAGCGCAGCCGACCGACCCCAAGCTCCGCCAGGAGGTTGGCATGTCCGGGCAGCACTCCGAATTCTCCCAGGATTCCGGGTGCAACGAGCTCCAGCACCGGCCCGCTGAACAAGGGCTTCTCGGGTGTCACAAGATCCAGGTGAAACGTTTCGGGCATCGGTCGGCTCCTTTCGGATGGGCTGCCGAACGGAAAGGTCCTTCATAAATCGGTGATACGTAGCTTCTCCGGGTCGGGTCGATGTCTCTTCCCGATGCACCTCTAACCCATCAGCTTCTTGCCCTTCTCCACCGCCTCCTCGATGGTTCCGACCATGTAGAAGGCCCGCTCCGGCAGATCGTCGCGCTTTCCCTCGAGGATTTCCTTGAAACCCCTGACGGTATCCTCGATCTTCACGTAGCGCCCCTTGCTCCCCGTGAAAGCTTCGGCTACGAAGAAGGGCTGGCTCAGGAACCTCTGGATCTTGCGCGCCCTGGCCACGAGAAGCTTGTCCTCTTCCGAGAGCTCGTCCATGCCGAGGATCGCGATGATGTCCTGCAGGTCCTTGTATTTCTGCAGAACGCGCTGCACCTCTCGCGCCACGGCGTAATGCTCTTCGCCGACGACCGCCGGGTCCAGAATTCTGGAGGTGGAATCGAGCGGGTCCACGGCCGGATAGATCCCGAGCTCGGCGATCTGGCGCGAGAGCACGGTGGTGGCGTCCAGGTGAGCGAAGGTGGTGGCCGGCGCCGGGTCGGTCAGGTCGTCCGCCGGCACATAGATAGCCTGCACCGACGTGATGGAGCCTTTATTGGTGGAGGTGATCCTCTCCTGAAGCTCGCCCAGGTCTGTGGACAAGGTCGGCTGGTAACCCACGGCCGACGGCATGCGGCCAAGCAGGGCCGAGACCTCGGAGTTCGCCTGGGTGAAGCGGAAGATGTTGTCGATGAACAGAAGCACGTCCTGGCCTTCCTCGTCGCGGAAGTACTCGGCGACCGTAAGGGCCGAAAGGCCGACGCGCGCGCGCGCCCCCGGGGGCTCGTTCATCTGACCGTAGACCAGCGCGGTCTTCTCGAGAACGCCGGACTCTTTCATTTCCAACCACAGGTCGTTTCCTTCCCGGGTCCGCTCGCCCACTCCGCCGAACACGGAGTACCCGCCGTGGTGGACGGCGATGTTGTGAATGAGCTCCATGATGATGACGGTCTTGCCCACCCCCGCGCCGCCAAACAGCCCGATCTTGCCGCCTCGCGCGTAAGGCTCCAGGAGGTCGACCACCTTGATGCCGGTCTCGAGTGCGGCGACCCGGGTGTCCTGGTCCACAAAGAGCGGCTTATCGCGGTGAATCGGATAGCGCAGCTCCGTTTCCACAGGTCCGCCCTCGTCCACGGGCTCGCCGATGACGTTGAGGATTCTCCCCAGCACCTGCTTGCCCACCGGGATCGCGATCACGTCGCCCGTGTCCGTCACGGGCATGCCCCGGACCAGACCGTCGGTCGAGTCCATGGCCACGCAGCGGACCGTGTTCTCTCCCAGGTGCTGGGCCACCTCCAGGACGAGGTTCCCATCCTTGTCGCTGATGGCCGGATTGGACAGCTTCAAGGCATTGTGAATGGCGGGAAGTTTCCCCGGTTCGAATTCGACGTCCACGACCGCGCTGATGACCTGCGAAACTCTTCCCATGTTCATCGAGCAGACTCCTTTGTTTCTTCTCTTCCGGTATCCCTTACGCTTGAAATTTCAGCGCCTCCGCGCCGTTTACAATATCCATCAGTTCTTTGGTGATGGCTGCCTGTCTGGCCCGGTTATAGGTCAGGGTGAGCCGGTCGATCATGTCTTTCGCGTTGGAGGTCGCGTTGTCCATGGCCGTCATGCGCGCCGCAAACTCGCTCGTCTGGGACTCGAGCATGATCCTGTACAGTTGCACCGCCACGTAGCGGGGCAGAAGACTCCTGAGGAGAACGTCCCGTCCGGGCTCGTACAGGTAATTGCTGATCGCGGCAGCGCCGGCACCCGCAGCCTCCTCGCCGCCCGCCTTCCGGGTCAGTGGCAGAAGAGGAAAGTAGGCCGGGCGCTGGGTGAGCATGGACCGGAACTCGTTGAACAGAACCCCCACCTCATCCACTTCGCCGCTGAGAAACGATTCGACCAGCTCGTCCGAAAGCGACTTCGCCACGTCGAAGCGCGGGCCGGCGGGGAAGAGGTTGACCCGCGCCTTGCGGGTCGTGACCTTGCGGCGCTTGAAATACTCCCGGGACTTGCGGCCGATCAGGTCCAGGGAAATAGCCTTGTATCCGGCCTCGTTCTCCTGCAGAAAGGCCTGGACTCGGCGAAACAAGTTGGTGTTCAAGCCGCCGCAGAGCCCCCGGTCGGTGCTCACGATGACCAGGTCCATGTGACGGAGGCCGGGGCGCTGCTCCATCAGGGGATGGGCGTCTCCCTCGGCCTGCGCCAGCAGGCTCTGCACGACGCTCTCCATGCTGTTCGCGTAGGGTCGCGCGCTCTGCAGGGCCTCCTGCACCCTTCGCAGCCTCGCCGCCGCCACCATCTGCATGGCTTTGGTGATTTGGGAGGTCTTCTTGACGCTCTGGATGCGCCTTCGTATATCCCTAAGGGTTGCCATGGGGTCCTCCTGGACAGATCATTCTAATAACATTGTTATGCCTCGAAGACCCCTTTGAACTCATCGAGCGCCTGGTTCACCTTCTCGGAGAAGGCGTCGTCGATCGTCTTCTTCTCGCGCACTTGCGCGAAGATCTCCGGGTGGCGGGATTCCATGAACTGGTAGAGTTCTTGCTCATACTTGCCGATGGCATCGACCGGATAGTCATCCACGTACCCGTTGGTCGCCGCATAGATGAGGACGATCTGTTTCTCGACCGGCAGCGGCTTGTACTGGGGCTGCTTGAGAACCTCGACCAGCCTCTTGCCTCTCTCGAGCTGTGCCAGGGTCGCCTTGTCGAGGTCGCTTCCGAACTGGGCGAAGGCCTCGAGCTCACGGTACTGGGCCAGATCGAGCCGCAGGGAGCCCGCCACCTGCTTCATCGCCTTGATCTGCGCGTTTCCTCCGACTCGGGAGACCGAGAGACCGACGCTGATGGCCGGCCGCACGCCTGAATAGAAGAGATCGGTCTCGAGGAAGATCTGGCCGTCGGTGATGGAGATGACGTTCGTCGGGATGTAGGCCGAGACGTCGCCCGCCTGGGTCTCGATGATGGGAAGCGCCGTCAGCGAACCACCCCCCATCTTTTCGCTCATCTTGGCGGCGCGCTCGAGCAGGCGCGAGTGGAGGTAGAAAACGTCTCCCGGGAAGGCCTCGCGTCCCGGCGGGCGCCGCAGCAGCAGGGAGAGCTGGCGGTAGGCCACCGCGTGCTTGGACAGATCGTCATAGATGATGACGGCGTGCATCCCGTTGTCACGGAAGTACTCGCCCATCGTGGCGCCCGAGTAGGGCGCGATAAACTGGAGCGTGGCCGGGTCCGAGGCGGTCGCTGCGATGACCACCGTGTACTCCATGGCCCCGAAGCTCTCCAGCTTGTCGACGACCTGCGCCACCGTGGACTGCTTCTGCCCAATGGCCACGTAAAAACAGTAGACGGGCTTGTCGGTCTTGTGCGTGTCCTTCTGGTTGATGATCGTGTCGATCGCCACGGCCGTCTTGCCGGTCTGGCGGTCGCCGATGATCAGCTCCCGCTGGCCCCGGCCGATGGGGATCATGGAGTCGATCGCCTTCAGTCCGGTCTGAACCGGCTCCTTCACAGGCTGGCGGACGACGATTCCCGGCGCCTTCACCTCGATCCGGCGCCTCTCGTCCATCGAGATCGGGCCCTTGCCGTCCAGGGGTTGTCCGAGAGGGTTCACCACCCTGCCGATCACGGCCTTTCCGACCGGCACTTCGACGATCCTTCCCGTGCGTTTGACGGTGTCGCCTTCCTTGATGTGCGTCACCTCTCCGAGGACCGTGACTCCGACGTTGTCTTCTTCGAGGTTCAGCACCATGCCGAAGAGGCCGCCGGGGAACTCGACCAGCTCGCCGGCCATGGCCTTCTCGAGCCCGTAGACCCGGGCGATGCCGTCGCCGACCGACAGGACGGCGCCGGTCTCGCTGTACTCGACCTTCTTGTCATAGTCCGCGATCTGCTGCTTGATAATCTCACTGATCTCTTCTGCTCGGATTCCGATTGCCACGGCTACTCCCCTCTTATGGTTTCTCTCAGCTTTTCCAGTTGCGTCTTCACGCTCCCATCAAAGACCATTCCATCCACCTTGCAGACGATCCCCCCGAGAATCATGGGATCCTCGTGAGTTTCCAGCACGATTTGCTTCTTGAAACGGTTGCCGAGGCCGGTCTGGATGGCTGCAATCTCCTCGTCCGAGAGCCGCGCGGCGGCGTACACTCGGGCTCGGAGCCTTCCGGCAAGCCCGTCCTCAAGCCGCATATACGCTGCACGAATGGCGGGAAGATAGCGGATCCTCTCCTTGTCCAGCAGTAGAGAGACAAAGCGGCGCGAGGTCCCTTCGATCCCCATCCGATCGAGGATCTGCCCGAGAATGACCTTTCGCTTCGAGCGCTCGTGAACGGGATCGCAAAGAACGCGGTTGAGAACCTCGTTTTCTTCGAAAACCGAGGCGAACCGATCGAGATCCTGGCCGATCTGCCGCCAGGTGCCAGAATCCTGGCCCAGGCGAATCAACGCCTTTGCGTACCGTTTTCCGATGATTTCCTCTTTCAAGACAGTTCTCCGATCTTCTCTGTATACGATCTGACCCAGTCCCGCTGATCCTGCTGCGTGATGGCCTTTCTCAGGAGCGTTTCAGCCATTCCGGCTGCCAGGTCTGCCGCCTCTTTGCGAAGCTCTCTCCTGGCCTGCTCGATCTCCTGCCGGGAGGTGAATTCCGCCTGTTTTGCAAATTTCTTGGCCTGGGCCTGGGCTTCGGCCAGCAGGGCCTCGCGCTCCCCGGCCGCATCCTCCGCCGCCCTCTCCAGTATCTTTTTCAGCTCGTCGTCGAGCGTGGCGATACGCGCTTGATATTCCTTATACTTTTCCTCCGCCTTCTGCTTCTCTCTGGCGGCTTCCTCCATGGCCATCTGAATGTCCGCGCTGCGCTTCTTGAAGCCGCCGTCGCCTGCCGCGTACTTCCGGTAAACAAAAAGGAGCAGAGCAATCAAAAGGAAGAAGTTGATGATCTGGAAAACCATCGCTTTGTCGAAGTGGGGCGCAGCTTCCCCGTGCTCCGCTCCCGCGGAGGCAATGACAACCGCAGGCGCCAGAGTCAAGCAAAAGGTCCCCAGCAGCCAGCCGAGCCTACAGCGGCTCCTGCCTTCCCCGGATCTCCTATCCATGTCTCTGTGTCTCATGCAGCGGTCTCCCCAAGATCTTTTCGGCCATGGTCTGCGACAGTCCTGCCGCCTCGCGCTGGAGGCGTACTCGCGCCTGCTCGCTCTCCCGGCGGATCTCTTCGCGTATTTTCAGGAGGTAGTCCTGTGCCTCCAGTCTGGCTTTTTCCAGGATTTCTCTTTCCACACCCAGGGATTCCTGACGGCGCCGGTTCTTCTCTTCCTGAGCTCTCGCCCTGCCGTCCCGAATCCTCTTCTTGTACTGCTGATCGAGCGCCGCGCTCTCCTCGACGAGACGCTTTGCCTGCTGCTCGGCGCCCTCGATCCGGTCCGTCCGACCCTTCAAAACGTCGGAGATCGGGTTCAGGATGAAGCGTTTGACCACGATCAGGGCGACCAGGAATATGATCGCCTGAATGAATACGGTGAGATTCGGCATGATTTGCTGCATTCCGGCTCTCCCTCTCAAATCGAGCCCGCTGGAACAGGCTCTCTCCTACCTCGTTCTCTGCTGCCGATTCCCTAGGAGCCTATCCAAGAATTCGGCTCGTGGAGGCTGGTTCAGAAATGTCCAGATGCAAGGCGCACGAAATCCTGAGGAATGAGGCGTACATGGCAGTACGCCGCAATGACGAAGGATGAGTGCAACACAGCAGATGGGCATTTATGGACAGCCTCCTAGGCCTGCCGAAGCAAAAGGCTGCAAATGCGGTCGAGGTCTTCCAAGGAAAGGAAAGGGATCCGTACGCTCCCTCCCCTCCTCCGTTTCTTGATCTCCACCCTTGCCCCATACAGCCGGCAAAGATCGTCCTGCACTTTCTGCATGTCGGGGTCGAGCGCGCCGGCCTTGGGCCTCTCCTCTTTCCGGCCGGCCTTGAGCTGCTGGACGTGTTTCTCGGTCTCGCGGACGGTGAGGCCCCTTTCCTTGATCAGCGCCCGCACTCTCAATTGGAGGATCTCATGGCTCAGCGCCAGCAGGGCCCTGGCATGTCCGGCCGAGAGATCGCCCGTGGACACGTCCTCCTGGATCTCCCTGGGGAGCTGGAGGAGTCGAATCGCATTGGCCACCGAGGATCGATCTTTCCCGATTTTGCCGGCGAGCTCTTCCTGCGTGATGTTCAGCTGCTCCACCATCCGGCGGTAAGCTCTTGCTTCTTCTATGGGGTTCAGGTCCTCTCTCTGCAGGTTCTCCAGCAGAGAGATCTCGAGGGTCTCGTCCTCCTCGGCGTCTCGGACCAGGACCGGGACTTTCTCCAGTCCGGCCTTCCGAGCTGCCCGCCACCTCCTCTCTCCGGCAATGATCTCGTATCGATCCTGCTTCCTGCGTACGAGAAGCGGCTGGAGCACCCCTCTCTTGCGGATCGTCTCCGATAATGCGTTCAGGCTTTCCTCTTCAAACCTCGTCCGCGGCTGATTGGGATTCGGATCGATCTCATCTATGGGACAAAGCGTGAAGCCCTTTTCAGGCTCTTCTGCTTCGTAAACAGGAATCAGGGCTCCCAGCCCTTTTCCCAGCGCAAGTTTCTTGGTCATCAGAATCCGTTAGACTCCACCGCTGCTCCTCTCGGAGTCGCCGGCGGCCTGCTAGGAGCCACTACAAAAATTCGGCTCCTGGAGGCTGTTCAGAAATGTCCAGATGCAAGGCGCGCGAAATCCCGAGGCCTGTTCCGAGGAGCCTGGGCGACGAGGAAACCCCCGGTCACAGCCTCCCGCCCGCGGCAGGTGCGCCGAGGGGATTGCTTCGCTTCGCTCGCAACAGGCTCCGCAGATGGGCATTTATGGACGGCCTCCTAGTGGAACAAGATCTCCTTGGTGAGCTCGAGATAACTCTCCGCCCCCTTGCAGCCGACGTCGTAGAGTATGGCAGGTTTGCCATGGCTGGGGCTCTCGCTGAGCTTGATGTTCCTGGGAATGGTGGTTCGGAAGACCTTTTCGGTGAAATGAGCTCTCACCTCCCGCTCCACCTGATGCGCCAGGTTGTTCCTTCCGTCGAACATCGTGAGCAGGATGCCCTCTATTTCCAGCTCCGGATTCAAGCGGGCCCGCACCAACTGGATGGTGTGCAGCAGTTGTCCGAGCCCTTCCATGGCGTAATACTCGCACTGAATGGGAATCAGTATGGAATCCGCAGCCGTCAAGGCATTGATCGTCAGCAGGCCGAGGGAGGGAGGGCAATCCATGAGAACGTGCTCATATCTCTCTCGGACCTCCTCCAGAATGCCTCGGAGGATCATTTCCCTCTTCTGCACCTCGATGAGCTCGACTTCCGCGCCGAACAGCCGCGTGTTGGAAGGGACAAAATCCAGACAGGACAACTCGGTAGTCAGGATCACCTCCCCCAGAGCCGCTTTGCCGATCAAAGCCTCATAGATCGTCAGTGGCAGATTCTGCTTCTCGACGCCCAACCCGCTGGTCGAATTGCCCTGCGGATCCATATCGATGAGGAGGGTCTTTTTCTCGGCGGCAGCGAGCGAGGCAGCAAGGTTCACCGCCGTCGTGGTTTTTCCCACTCCTCCTTTTTGGTTCGCTACCGCGACGACCTTTTTCATGAGGAACCGGGAGTCGCCCTGGCAAGAGCCGTAGCTCACGAGGTAAAGAAAGAATGGTTTTTCTAACACAACGCGAAGGGAAATACAACACCCGTGAGCACTTTTTTGGGGAGGATTCTGTTTCTGCGGGACTTTTCGGAGAGAATGGAGCCTGCTCTCTGCAGCACGCGGTCGCGCTGCGGCTCTCGGCTGCGTTTCACGTGAAACATTCTCGCCGTCGAATCTACTCGATCACGACGAGGAGGCGCTCATTCCTCAGCCAGGGGAACTGGTAAGGGAAGACTTCGACGATCTCTCTGCCGTATCGGGCGGCCCTTGTCTCGATCTTGCCCCTGTCCGCTTCCGATATCGCGCCTTTCATCAGGACGATCCTGCCTCCCTCTCCGAGAAGATCATCCGCCGCCGAAAACAGCGCCTCCTCGGTCAGAGAAGCCCTTGCAATCATGCAATCCACCTTCTGATCGGAAAACCTCGCTGCCACCGACGGATCCTCGATTCTCGCCCAGATCGCCTCGATGCCGTTGAGGCCGAGACGGCTCAGCACGTGGGTCAGAAATGAGCATTTCTTCCTTCGTGCTTCGATGAGGTATACCCGAATCCCCGGCCGACCGATCTTGATCGGTATTCCCGGAAAGCCCGCCCCGCTTCCGACATCGATGAGACTCTCGATCCCTTCAAGATGGGGTATCGGGGTCAATGAATCGAGAACATGCTGGGCCAGGAGATCCGGACCGGCACGGGACGAGACCAGGTTGATTCGAACATTCCACTTCTCAAGTTCGGACAGATACACGCCGACCTGGGCCAGTTGATCATCGGTCAGACTTACACCCATCCGTTCAGCCTGCTCGGCCAGCTTCTCCAAGGATGCTCCCATTCGCAGACAGGCCCGTTCCCCACGAGGGGGCCGCCACTCCGGTTCAAGGGACCCCCTTCGTGGTCCGGTCCGAACCGCTTCCGGTGTCTTCTCGAACCGGATCTGCACGATTTGCGGCGGAGGGTTTGCCCGTCTGTGACTGAATGTGAAGCAGCAGCTTCTCCACGAACGGCCGGAGGCGCAGAAAGCAGGCGGTGTACTCCCGCCTCGAACGCCCGTAAGGGTCTGGAATATCTAAGAACCTGTCCTTTTCTTGGCCGAAGTCACTCAGCATTCTCGTCTTGCTGGCAGCCTCGGGCAGCATGTCCTGTACGAACTGGAGGTGATCCAGCTCCATGACCGCAATCAGGTCGTTGACCCTCAGCAGGTCCCTGGTGAGCCGACAAGCCACGTGCCCCGAAATGTCGATGCCGTTCTCCTTGCAGACCCTCTCTGCAAGCGGGGCCGCGGGCTCGCCCTCCACGCCCATGGTCCCCGCAGAGCTCACCCGAACATCATCGAGGCCGGCCTTCTCCAGGAGCTGCCGCAGGATGCCCTCTGCCATGGGGCTTCTGCACAGGTTTCCGGTGCAAACGAAAAGCACGGAGCGGATCGTCAAAGTCCTTGCCCTTTCTTGCGGGTGAGACGGCTCAGGCGGACCAGCAATCGCCGGCGGAACCGCAAGTCCTCCAACCTCAATGCCTCCAGGGCCGTCTCGACCACCCGGATCGCCTTGTCGAGCTCTCCCGTGGTGTGCTCGTAATGCTTCGCCAGTTCCTCACAGCAGAGTGGGAGAAAGATCGAGCCCCGGCGAATCAGCTCTTCCCAATGCGGAATCGCTTCCTGGATTCGCCCTTCCCGTTTCCGATGTCTCGCCAGATGAAAGGAAGCGGATTCCCGCTCCTCTGAGGACAGTCCTCCGTTCGAGACGATTTCAAAACATCTGCCGCTCTCCTGCCGGCTCCCCTTCTGCTCGAAGTAGCGGCCCACCGAAAGCAGATTGACCTCGGCAGGGTTCCATGCATGCAGACACCGATCGACGTGGAGGGCGAGGCTGGCCAGGGTCAGCACGTCCATGGCATTGTGGTAAACGACTCCTTCGAGATCGCCGGCATCGCCGGCATGGATGTAGCGCAGGTAGGCCGCCGGTATCCGGTCGCCGCGGATGTCGCTGCACTCGCGAAGGACACGAAGCCGTCCCTGTTCGATCGTCTCCAGCCTGCAATCATCCAATCGTCCACGCCAAAGCCGCCGGGCCGGGTACAAGAGATCCCAGGAAACCATGGGCGGCAGACCCTCTGATTGTCGATAGAGCGCGTACCGCCCTTCCAGGAGAGGGACGTCAAAGCGCTTCCCGTTGAACGTCACCAGGTATCGAAACGGCTCCATCGCTTTCCGGACCTGGTAAAGCAGGGCAGGCTCCTCGGCGAAGTTCCTCAGGAAGAACTGCCGGATGTGGTACTGACTGCCGCTGAAATGCCCGAGGCCGACCAGAAAGACCCACGTTCCCGTCCCCAGCGACAATCCGGTGGTCTCGAGATCCATGAACAGGATCTCCTCCGGGCCGGCAGGCCCCACACCCCGGCCCCCGCATATCCGATCCAGGGTGTTGAAATCCGCTTCGAGCACCTCGCACAGGCTATACCGCCCGTGCCGGTACTCCAGGCTGTAAACCTCGTAGATTTCCAAGCATTCCCCGTAGGGAGTCGCCACCACCCGGCCGGGCACGACCTGTTCCAGAGAGCGCCGGCTTTTCCGGGCTTCGCGAGCGCCTGCGCCCGCGGACCCATTCGCCCCCAGCTGCCCGATGCGCCTGAGCCGCTCTCGAAGCAGAGAGATCCCTTCATGTTTCGGCGACCCGTCTCCTGATGGCTCGCCGGGCGCTCTCGCTGCGGTCTGCTTCAAGAGCCGATTCAGCCTGTCCCTGAGATCATCCAATCCAGGAGCCTCCCTGCTGCCTGTTTCGTGCCTTCTCCAAGCTCGGTGTAGGGTCCGGCACAGGACGGGCACCCTTCTTTACAGCCGCAGCGTCGGATCAGGGACCGAGTACCCTCGAGCAACTCGACACGGAGGCTGAACAGCGAGGCACTCAGGCCCACGCCTCCCGGATAAGAATCATAGAGGAACAACGTCGGCTGGAACCCCTCGACCTGAGAAGCATCCTCCCCTGGCCAACTCGCGGAGCCCGGAAAGGCCATTCCACCCTGGCGCCCCCGGGGGAACCAGTCCAGGTACGGATCTCCAATGCACCTTCCGAGATCCCGCGGTTCGCACATGAGCAGAAAGGAGGCCATGTGTTGCATCGCGTATCCCACGCCTGCAAGGGCATGCAGGAGCTGAGGGACCGAAAGACCGATCTCCTCGAAATCTTCTGAGCTCACCGTGATCCAGAAAGCTGTCGTGTGCATTTCCTGATCGGGGAGGGATATCTCGCCGTAGCCGAGGTTCTCCATGGTGTAGAACTTGAGCTTCTTGAAACCGGCAACGTGATTCAAGACATGGACTTCGCCCTCATGGAAACCCGCTCTGCCCTTCTCGCGGTTCCGGGGCTCGGAGGAAAAGACGTCCAGAATCTTGATGTTAGTGTAGCTGATCGCCTCGGTGAAGTAGTCCACCGTCTCCGGCCGGACAAAGGCCCTCCGGTTCTTGAAATCGAGATCTTCGACTCTGTACTGGACGCTCTCGACCATGTAGATGGCGCCGGGGTAGATGGTCATGGGAGCGCTCTCGAAATCGACCTCGGCCACCGCCCGGTTCCCGCAGGATCGATCGAGGACGAGAAAATTCTCGGAGGAGATGGTGCGCAGGGAAACCTGATCGGCCGGATACGCTTCCTCGGCCCAGTACCAGCGGTTTTCCAGTTTGCTCAGGATCTTGTTCTCGGCAAGGACGTCCAGGATGGCTTCGAGATCCGGGCCGCCGAAGTCTTCCCCTTTCTGGAAAGGCAGCTCAAACGCCGCGCACTTGATGTGGCTCAGCCGAACGGAAAGGTTCTCCGGATTGAGACGGGCGTGCTCCGGAGAACGGCCGAAGAAATAATCCGGATGCTGCACGATGAACTGGTCCAGGGGGCTGCTCCTGGCCACGACCATGGCGCAGGATTGGCCCATCCTGCGGCCCGCCCGTCCCGCTTGCTGCCAGGTGCTCGCAATCGATCCCGGGTAGCCGCACAGGATGCTTGTTTCCAGCGTCCCGATGTCCACACCGAGCTCGAGCGCGTTCGTGCTGACCACTCCCTTGATATCACCAGCGCGCAGGCCCTTTTCGATTTCCCTCCTTAAATCAGGAAGATAACCTCCGCGGTAGCCACGGATCAGCCTCTCATTGGCAGGGCCTGACTTGCGGAAAGCGTCTTTGAGGTACTTCGTCAGCACTTCCACCGACAGGCGGCTCGTGGTGAACAGGATCGTGGAGATGCCCTTGCGAAGGAACTGGACCGCAATCCACTGCGCCATGGACTGCGCGCTCTCCCGCAGTCCGATCTCTTTCTGGACGACGGGCGGATTGACGAAGTAGAACTTCTTCTCCCCTGTCGGAGCGCCGCTTCGACGGATCACACCTACGGGCCGGCCGAGCAGCTTCTCCGCCAATTCCTCCGGGTTGGCAATGGTCGCCGAGCAGAAAAGGAACCGGGGCGCGGACCCGTAATGGCGGCAAATCCTGAGAAGCCTGCGGATCACATGGACCATGTGGCTTCCGAAGACACCTCGGTAACTGTGCATCTCATCGATGATGACGAAGGCCAGGGTGGAGAAGAAAACATTCCACTTGGTGTGGTGGGGCAGGATGCCGGTGTGCAGCATGTCCGGGTTGGTGAGAACGATGTGCCCCCTCTTGCGGATGATGCTCCGCACCTGGGAAGGCGTGTCGCCGTCGTAGGTATGGACCTTGTGGCCGCTATCCAGGGCCTCGATCAGACTCTGGAGTTCGGCGTGCTGATCCTGCGCCAGCGCCTTGGTGGGAAAGAGGTATATCGCCCGCTTGGCGGGTTCTCTCAGGAGCGTGTCCAGGACCGGGAGGTTGTAGCAGAGGGTCTTGCCCGACGCGGTGGGCGTCACGACGACCAGGTCCTCACCCTCGCGGACCCTTCGAAAGGCCTCTGCCTGATGGGAGTACAGCCGTGAGATCCCTCGATCGGCCAGGACCTTCCGCACCGAGGGCGACAGATCTAGAGGAAAATCGCAGTATTCGCCGAGCTGAGGGGGAAGCGTCTTGACGGCAGCGATGCACGGTTTGAACCGGGGTGACGTTTCGAGGTGGTCCAGTGTCCTGGACAGCTCATTATCCTTCATTCTCCCTCTGTGCGGCTCTCGACAAATGCCCATCTGCGGAGTTGTGCGGGAGGCTTCTCGAGCGGAGGGCCCCTGCTCCCCTCCTCCGAGCCTGTCCCAACAGGCCTCGATTCAGAGGCTGTTCAAAAATACCCAGATGCCAGGCGCAAGTGGACCCCGGCCTTCGCCGGGGCAGGCTCCCCCTGCCTCCATTCGCCATGAGTGCAACGCCGCAGATGGGCGTTTTGGGACAGCCTCTACTCCTGTGAGTACTCCTTGTCCTCAAGTTTCGCCATGCTCACGACCTTCTCTCCTTCCTCGAGGACAATGAGCCGAACCCCTTTCGTGTTCCTTCCGATCACGGGAACCCCGGAGGCCTTGATCCGGATGATCTTCCCCGTATTCGAGATGATCATCAGCTCATCATCGTCCGTGACCTGCTTCATCCCGACCACCATGCCGTTCCTCGCGTCGGTCTTGATGGTGATGAGGCCCTGGCCTCCCCGCGCCTGGACCCTGTACTCCTCGGTCCGGGTTCTCTTCCCGTAGCCGTTCTCCGTCACGGTCAGCAGAGTGGCTCCCGGGTCCACGACCTCCATCCCGACCACCTCGTCGCCGGTGCGGAGCCGGATGCCCGTTACCCCGCGGGTGACCCTGCCCATGTCGCGGACGCCCTTCTCCGAGAAACGGATCAGAATTCCATGTCTACTCAACATAACTATGTCTTTTTCGCCATCGGTGACTTCTACGCTCACCAGATGGTCGCCCGGATCCAGCCTGACTGCAATGATTCCGCCGGCGCGGGGGCGGCTGTAGTCCGAAAGGGGGGACTTCTTGATGATCCCTTTCTTCGTAGCCATGACGATGAACTGGTTTTCCTGGAAGACCCGGACCGCCAGGGAGGCCCGGATGGTTTCGCTTTCCAGCAGATTCACCATGTTGACGATCGGTCTCCCCTTGGACATCCTGCCTGCCTGCGGGATCTCATGGACCTTGAGCCAGTACACTCTGCCCTCGGAGGTGAAGACCAGCAGATAGCTGTGTGTGGAAGCTACGAACAGCTTGGTGACGAAATCATCCTCCTTGGTCCCCATGCCGGTCTTGCCCTTGCCTCCGCGCAGCTGGGCCCGATAGAGGCTGACCGGGTTCCTCTTGATATAGCCCGTGTTGGAGATCGTCACGACCATGTCTTCTTCCACGATGAGATCCTCCGCTTCGATCTCATCGGTCTCCTCCCGGATTTCAGTCCTCCTGGCGTCGCTGTATTGCGTTTTGACCGCCTCCAGCTCCTCCTGGATGATCCTGTAAATGAGTCTCTCATTGCTCAGGATCTCCCTGAGGCGGGCAATTTCCTTGATGAGGTCGCCGTACTCGCCCACGATTTTCTCCCGCTCGAGCCCGGTCAACCTCTGTAGACGCATCTCCAGGATGGCCTGGGCCTGCGCGGCCGACAGGGAGAATCGCTCCATGAGCTGACTCCGGGCGTGCTCGGTCTTGTAGGACGCCCGGATGAGTGCGATCACCTCGTCCAGGTGATCGAGGGCGATCCGAAGGCCTTCCAGAATATGGGCTCTCTCCTCCGCCTTTTTGAGGTCGAACATACAGCGCCGGGTGACCACCCCTTTTCGAAAGTTCAGAAAGTGCTCCATCAGCTCCTTCAGGGAAAGGACCCGAGGCTGCTGGTTCACGAGCGCCAGATTGATGACGCCAAAAGACATCTCCATCGGGGTATGCTTGTAGATCTGGCGGACCAGGACCTCCGCCTGAACGTCCCTCTTCAACTCCACGACGATACGAATTCCGTCCTTGTCCGACTCGTCTCTGAGATCGTGAATCCCCTCGATCTTGCGCTCGTGGACGAGCTCGGCGATCTTCTCGACGAGCTTGGCCTTGTTCACCGTGAACGGGATCTCGGTGAACACAATGCTCTCCCGCTCGGTCTTGGCGTTGCGTTCTATCAGGGATCGGCCGCGCACCCGGATGATCCCCTTCCCTGTCGCGTAAGCGTCTCGGATTCCCCGTTTCCCGTATATGATCCCGTGGGTCGGAAAGTCCGGCCCCGGGATGAAGGCCATCAGCTCTTCCAGGGTGATATCCGGATTCTGGATGAGGGCGTTCAGGCCGTCCACGACCTCGCCCAGATTGTGCGGCGGCATGTTGGTGGCCATCCCTACCGCGATGCCCGAAGACCCGTTCAGGAGCAGTTGAGGGATCTTGGTAGGAAGGACGATGGGCTCCTGGATGGATTCGTCGTAGTTCGGCCTGAACTCCACCGTCTCCTTCTCGATGTCCTCGAGCAGCTCGCTCGCAATCCTCTCCATGCGGATCTCGGTGTACCGCATGGCGGCTGCAGGGTCGCCGTCCAGGGAACCGAAGTTGCCCTGTCCGTCGACCAGCGGGTACCGCATCGAGAAGTCCTGTGCCAGGCGCACGATCGTATCGTAGACAGACGCCTCTCCATGGGGATGATATTTACCAATGACGTCTCCGACGATTCTCGCGCTCTTTCGATAGGCCCGGTTCCAGACGTTGCGCTGTTCGTACATGGAGAACAGGACCCGCCGGTGCACCGGCTTCAAGCCGTCCCTAGCGTCTGGAAGCGCCCGCCCCACGATGACACTCATGGAGTAGTCGAGATAGCTCCGGCGCATCTCCTCTTCGATTCTTACCGGCACCCTTTTCGCTTCCACCAAGGGACCTCCGCTCTCTATCCGGGAGCTTTGGGAATAACTCTAGATATCGAGATTTTGCACGGTGAGGGCGTTCTCGGAGATGAACTGCCTCCTGGGTTCGACTTCATCCCCCATCAGGATGCTGAAGATCTGATCCGCCTCCAGAGCATCCTCGATGGCGACCTGGAGCAGGGTCCTGACCTCCGGGTCCATGGTCGTCTCCCACAGTTGCTCCGGGTTCATCTCTCCAAGTCCTTTATAACGCTGTATCGCGAGACCCTTCCTGCCGATTTTCAGGATCTCCTCCTTCAACAGGAACAGGTCCTGGAGTACCACCTCGCCCTCCTCGTCTCTTATGCAGTAAGGCGCGCCCCCTATGGACTTGAACTCCTCTTCCAGGTGCATCAACTCCTGGAAAGCCGGCGAGTTGACCAACTCCGCATCCAGAACCGCTTCATAGCGATTGCCGTTTCGCACGGAAATGCACCGGACCCGATAACAATTGTTCTCGAGGTCTTTTTCGATCGCATACTCTCTTCGACTACCCAGTCCGTTCTCCTCCTGGGAGTCCCGCCCAAGCTCCGATACCATTTCCTCCAGCTTCCCACGGCTCTGTAGGTATTCCGGCGAGAAAGATCCCCGGTCCAGCAGCTCCCTCAGGAAATACCGGTCCATCGAGCCGGCGCGCATCTTGGAGAAGACCTCCTCGAAGCGCGTGATCTTCTTGACCAGAATCTTCAGCGCTCCCCCTTTGATTTCCGCATCGCTGGAGCTCCTGACAACCGTGTTCTGCACTCCTCGATCGACGACGTATTCCAGGAACTCACGATCATCCGTAATGTAGCGTCCCTTCTTTTCCTTGGCCTCCTTAACCCGATAAAGAGGGGGTTGCGCTATATAGAGGTGGCCGGATTCGATGAGGGGGCGGAAATTACGATAGAAGAAGGTAAGCAGCAAGGTCCGAATGTGGGCTCCGTCCACGTCGGCGTCCGTCATGATGATGATCTTGTGATATCGCAGATTCTCTAGGCGGAAATCCTCCTCACCGATCCCCGTGCCCAGCACGGTGATCACATTCCCGATCTCCTGGTTCCGCAACATCTTGTCCAACCTAGCTTTTTCTACGTTGAGGATCTTTCCTTTGAGAGGCAGGACCGCCTGGCAGCGCCGATCACGACCCTGTTTGGCAGATCCGCCGGCGGAATCCCCTTCCACCAGGAACAGCTCACTGAGCCCGGGGTCCTTCTCCTGGCAGTCCGCCAGCTTGCCAGGCAGAGAGCCCACCTCGAGAGCGGTCTTGCGCCTCGTCAGCTCCCGCGCCTTGCGTGCCGCCTCGCGCGCTCTGGCCGCCTCGTAGACCTTCTCGATGATCCTTCTGGCAACCGCGGGGTTTTCCTCGAAGAAGGTCCCGAGTTGCTCGTTCACAAAGTTTTCTACGATCCCCTTTACGTTGCTGTTTCCGAGCCTTGCCTTGGTTTGGCCCTCGAATTGGGGATCCGGAACCTTGACGCTGATCACGGCTGCCAGTCCTTCCCGCACGTCCTCACCGGCAATCCCGACCCGTTCGTTTTTCTTGAACAAATTGTTCGACAGCGCGTAGTTGTTGATCGTCCGTGTCAACGCCGCCCGGAACCCCGACAAATGGGTCCCGCCTTCCCGGGTGTTGATGTTGTTCACATAAGAAAATACGGTTTCGTTGTATCCGTCGTTATATTGAAATGCGATATCGATCTCGACATCTTCTCTCTTGCCCGCCAGAAGGATCGTTTTGTCGTGCAGGAACTTCCTGTTTTTGTTTAGAAATTCAACAAAAGAGACAATTCCTCCCTCGTAGCTGAACTCGTTCTTCTTGTTGGCTCGCTCATCTTCTATGCTGATCTGGATGCCCGCATTGAGAAAGGAGAGCTCCCTGAGCCGCTGGGAGAGGATGTCGAAGCTGAATTCGATGTCCTCGAAAATGGTTGCATCGGGCCGGAAGCGGACGCGAGTCCCGGTCTTTTCCGTGGTCCCCACGACCTCCAGGGGGGACGCAACCTTTCCCTGGCAATACCTCTGCTGATAGACGTTCCCCTCCCGTTTGACCCGAACTTCCAAGTACTCCGAAAGCGCGTTGACAACAGAGATTCCGACTCCGTGAAGGCCCCCGGAGACCTTGTAGGATTGCCTGTCGAATTTCCCTCCGGCGTGGAGTGTCGTCATGACCACCTCGAGGGCAGGCCTCTTCTCCGTGTGGTGGAGATCGACCGGAATTCCTCGGCCGTCATCCTCGACGGTGACGCTGTTGTCCGGGTGAATGATCACATTGATTGTGGTGCAAAAGCCCACCAGGGCTTCGTCGATGCTGTTGTCCACGACTTCGAAGACAAGGTGATGCAAACCTTCTGGACCTGTGGACCCGATGTACATGGCGGGTCTTTTCCGAACGGCTTCGATGCCGCCCAACACCTTGATTCGGCTTGCGTCATAGTCGGACTTTGTGACGGTTCTGGCATCCACTAAGTTGATTTCCTCTCTTCCGCTTGAGGTCTGACCGCTGCCCACGGGCGTTCTTGACCAACTTCTGGAAGTCGACTTCTCGGGGCAAGGCACGGATAGCTAAGTCAAGCATTTATAGTAACTTAGAATTTTTATATTATATCAAGACGAGGCCGTGCATGTAAAGGGGAATCACGCTACAAAATGTATGCGCAAGGATGGGTTCCACAAGATGTTGCGGTATGCGGAAGGGTGGAAGCTACGAACGATCGGGGTCGGGAAGATCACAGCCGGAGAGGCATCACGACGTAGAGAAACTGGGGGTCCGTCTCCTCCCGAATCAGACAAGGCTTCAAGCCTTTGCCGAAGTCCAGAGATATCGTACCCGTAGCGATCTCCAGGATGTCCAGGAGGTAGCGGAAGTTGAAAGCCGCTTCAAACGATTCACCGCTGTACTGGATGTCCACCTCCTCCTGTGCCTCCCCGATCTCGGGGCTGTTCGAGAAGATGGTCATCTTTCCAGACTCCACGGCTAGGCGCACCCCGCGAGCCTTCTCGGTCGACAAAACGGAGACCCTTCGAAGGGACTGCTCCAGTGCGGATGCTTCGACGCTGAACGATCTCTCGATCTGACCCGGTATCACCGACCGATAGTCCGGGAACTTGCCCTGAATCAGACGCATCATCATGAAGAACTTGTCCCTCCTCAGGAAGGCATTCTCCTGGTACACGCCGAATTCGATGTCCTGGCCGTCTTCTTCCACCAGCCTTCCCATCTCCAGAATTCCTTTTCTGGGAAGAATCACGTGCCGCGGGTCCAGCTCGGATCCCTTGGTCAACTCCTCGATGCACTCGGTGTTCTCCAGGACACGCTCACACAGAGACAGGCGATGGCCGTCCGTGGTGATCATCCGGAACAGAGTCTTCTCCTCCTTCCTCTCCATCTGAAGAAGAGCCCCTGTGAGCGTGTACCTGGACTCGTCGCCGGACACGGAATGGATGATCCTTCGAATCATGTCCCTGACCAGAGCACCGGGCAAATGAATGGACCTCGAGCTCTTGACAGGCGGTACCTGGGGAAATTCCTCGGGAGGGAGGCAACGAAGGCGAAATCGGCTTCGGCCGCAGCGGATTTCCAATTGCCCCTGCTTGAGGCCGAGGTGGATTTGCTCCTCCGGTAACTCTCTGATGATTTCGAACAGCTTCCGTGCATGGACCGTGGTCGAGCCGTCCTGCAGTACCGATGCTTCACAGGACTCGATGACCCCGACCTCCAAGTCCGTGGAGGAAAGCTCGAGGGCTCCCGCGCGGGCATCCAGAAGGATATGAGACAGAATGGGCAACGTGGTCTTCTTTTCCACGATGTTCTGAGCTCGCTGCAGACCGACCAGAAGAGGACTCTTGCCTATTTTCAGTTCCATCGACTCCGCCCTTCTGTTCTCCAAGCATGTATCTGTATTTTGTTCTTTCTTCTTATTCAGCCTGTCAAATTTGTTGGGAATGACCACAACGGCTTGAATCGCCGCCATTTTTATTTCGCACTGCCCGTGGAAGATCTTGTGAACAAACTCGAGGAGGGAATGAAATCATCGAGTCTCTCACCTCTGACCCAACAGGAATTCACTCGATTTCAAGAAAGCGACCTGCGTATGAGCTGAATTTCCTTCTGGAGATTGGCATCGGTTCTGAGGACATGCTCGATCTTGTTGACGGCGTGAATGACCGTGGAGTGGTCCTTGCCGCCGAAATGGGTGCCGATTTCCGGAAAAGACTCGCTCGTGAGTTTTCGACAAAGATACATGGCGACCTGCCTCGCCATGGCGATGTCTTTGGCCCTTTTCTGGGATTTGATGTCCGAAGGCTTGACCTTGTAGAAGCGGGAGACGGCCTTGATGATATCTTCCGTAGAGGTGAACGTCTGCTGCTCTTCGAGAATGTCTTTCAAGAGACTTCTGCACATCTCGATCGAAATGGCAAGATTTGACATGTTGGAATATGCCTTCAGACGCATCAGGGAGCCTTCCAGGATCCGAACGTTCGAGTGAACATGGGAGGCAAGGAACAGGGACACGTCGCTGGGAAGAGGGATGCCTTCACTTTCAGCCTTCTTGTTCAGGATTGCGACTCGGGTCTCCATATCCGGAGGCTGTATGTCGGCGATCAACCCCCATTCGAACCGCGAGCGGAGCCTTTCCTCGAGCTCCGGGATGTCCTTCGGAATTTTGTCGCTCGTGAGAACGATCTGCTTCTGAGATTCGTAGAACGAATTGAACACGTGGAAGAACTCCTCCTGAGTTCTTTCTTTGCCGGCCATGAACTGAACGTCATCCAGGAGCAGGACGTCCATCGAGCGATACTTGCTCTGGAATTCGCCGATCTTCTCGTAACGGATCGCGTTGATCAGCTCGTTGATGAAAGTCTCCGCGCTCAAATAGACTTGCACCAAATGCGGCCAGTTCTTCGCGATCTGCGCATGGATGGCGTGGAGCAGGTGGGTCTTGCCCAGGCCCACGCCTCCGTATATGAACAGCGGGTTGTACGCCGTACCGGGCTGATTGGCCACGGCCATGGCCGCAGCGTGGGCAAATTGGTTGGAAAGTCCGACAACAAAGTTCTCGAAAGTATAACGTATCTTAACCGCATCCATCAGGACGCCCCCCCCGGCGGTGCAGATGGCAGCGCGCACAGAAATATCAAATCATGTTTCTTCTTTTCCAGAATATCCTCTGCCGTTCCTCTGTCCGATACGGATCGATCGCGGGACGGCGGGCGCTCCTCCCTATGGTGTCTTTTCTCATCCACTTATCCACAGATTTTTCAACAATTGTGGATAACTTAAATAGCGTAACTCACGAAGGTAGTTGTAATCCATTTCAAAGAAATATATAGGGTATTTAACGGATGTTGCCGGAAGTCAGAGATTTCTTTGAAAATCGTGCAAGAACGGGGCGGGCCGCAAGAGATTGCATAGTTAGAAGAACCCATTCTCCAGCACTGTACAGAGAGATCTACAAACGAATATGAACAATATTTATATATTTCAGACCGAATGGAGTCGATTCTTCGGATCGCAGGGTGGGCTTATTGGTAGCAGAATCCCCCGTTGTTTTCAAGAACTTTTTAGCAGCCTTGCCGGAGCCCGCCCTGCCGGGCGATTTACATTCGCCTTGCGAACTGCTAATGTCTCAAATTTGGTTGAGATTTCCGATCCTTGCACCGCAAAGGGAAACAACGGGGGAGCGCTCGTGAGGGGCCGAATCAGAATCAAAGGGGTGCTCTGCAAGAGCTGCGGGCTCTGCATCGAAGCGTGCCCCAAAGGCAACATACGAATATCCAAAAAGATGAACACCAAGAGCTTCTTCCCCGCGGAATTCGCCAAGGGAGATGAATGTACCGGATGCGGGCTCTGCGCGATCGTCTGCCCGGAAGCGATCATCGAGGTCTATCGTGAAGAATGATGAAAGTGTGCTGCTCCGCGGGAGCGAGGTGATCGGTGAAGCGGCCCTGCGGGCGGGTTGCCGCTGTTATTTCGGATACCCGATTACGCCGCAGAACGAGCTGCCGGAATACATGGCGAGAAGAATGGCTGAAGTGGAAGGCGCCACTTTCCTGCAGAGCGAAAGCGAGTTGGCCGGGATCAACATGGTTTTCGGCGCCTCCATCGCCGGCACCCGCGTGATGACCTCCTCTTCGAGCCCCGGGATCAGTCTGATGCAGGAGGGAATTTCCTATCTGGCCGCCTGTGAGCTGCCCGCCGTCATCGTGAACATCATCCGCGGCGGCCCCGGGCTCGGCAACATTGCCCCTGCCCAATCGGATTACTTCCAGGCCACCCGAGGGGGGGGTCATGGGGATTATCGCTGCATCGTACTCGCCCCGGCCTATCTGCAGGAGGCGGCCGATCTCACTTACATGGCCTTCGACTTGGCAGACGAGTATCGAACGCCCGTGATCCTGCTGGGAGACGGGATGATGGGGCAGATGATGGAACCGGTGGTGCTCCCGCCTTTCCGGAAGGAGCTTCCGGCAAAAGAGTGGGCTCTTCAGGGCGCCGGGGACGGACCCAGCCGGTTTCTTAGGAGTCTCCTTCTGGACGTCTATGTCCTGGAAGACCACAACTGGAAGCTCTACCGCAAATATGAGCGAATCGCGAGCAAGGAGGTGCGGTTCGAGGAATTCGAGACGGACGATGCCGAGCTCGTGGTGGTGGCGTACGGGACCGCAGCACGAATCGCCAAGGGTGCGGTGAAGCGCCTGCGCTCGAAAGGCATGAGAATCGGCCTTTTCCGTCCGATCACCCTGTGGCCTTTCCCGGCAGACCGCCTGCGCAGAGTTGCGGAGCAAGCGGCGCGGTTCTTCGTCTTCGAGTTTTCGACGGGTCAGATGGTGGAGGACGTCCGGCTGGCTCTGGAGGGCAAGAGGAAAATCGACTTGTACGGCAGGCCCGGAGGCGTGGTGATCACGCCGGTCGAGCTCTCCCGCATCATTGCCCGGAAGTACTACGGGCTGCAGCAAGAGGCGAAGAAATGAAGAAGGTGATCGGTCGACCCGCGCTCCTCAAAGACGCGCCCTTTCATTACTGCCCCGGATGCGGCCACAGCACCATTCACCGTCTGGTCGCCGAAATCATCGAGGAGCTGGGCATCCGCGGCAAGACGATCGGAATCCCGCCATGCGGGTGCGCTGTCCTTGCATACTACTACCTGGACATCGACATGGTGGAAGCGGCGCACGGTAGAGGTACGGCCGTTGCCACGGGAATCAAGAGGTGCTTGCCGGATCGGGTGGTCTTCACCTACCAGGGCGACGGGGATCTGGCGGCCATCGGAACGGCCGAGTTGATCCACGCGGCCAATCGGGGCGAGTCCATCACCACGATCTTCGTCAACAACGGGGTCTACGGAATGACCGGCGGCCAGATGGCGCCCACGACCCTCCTCGGGCAGAAGACGACCACGACGCCGTTCGGCAGGTCCACCGGCAACGACGGGCCGCCCATCAAGCTCTGCGAGCTTCTTTCCACCCTCGAGAGGACAGTGTATCTGGCCAGAGGCAGTGTCCATTCGGCCAAGGAAATTCAAAAAACCAAACGATACATACGGGATGCCTTCCAGACGCAGCTCGAGGGCAAGGGTTTCTCCATGGTGGAGATTCTTTCCCCCTGTCCGTCCAACTGGAAGCTTTCGCCCGTGGAAAGCTGCAAGTGGATCGACAAAGAGATGCGGACTCACTTCCCGCTCGGCATCGTCAAGAGCGATCGGACGGAGCAGAAATGATTTCCAAGGCGATCTTTGCCGGATTCGGAGGACAGGGGATCCTCATGATGGGCTACACCCTGGCCTATGCAGCCATGAAAGAAGACCGGCACGTGACGTATCTGCCTTCGTACGGTGCCGAGGTGCGGGGGGGAACGGCCAACTGCACCATTGCCGTTGGAAACGAGGACATCGCCTCTCCGATCGCGTCCGCGCCGGATTTTCTCGTCCTCATGAACGCCCCTTCTCTAGATCGTTTTCAGAGCTGCCTGCGCAAAGGGGGTCGATGTCTGGTCAACACCTCTCTGATTCATGAAAAGGTCTCCCGGCGCGACATCCGGGTCTACGAGGTGCCTGCGACCGAGAAGGCGGAACAGCTCGGAGACATCCGAGCCGCAAACATGGTCATGCTGGGGGCTTTTCTAAAAGTTGCCGAGTTGGTGCGCCCCGAGACCGTGCTTGCCGTCATCGAGCGGAATTTCGCGAAAAGACCCGAGCTGTTGGAAAGGAACCGGCAGGCCTTCTGGGAGGGGTATCATGCAATCGGGGCGTGAGGAGAAAGCGATGCCGGTCATCAAGCAGATCACCGTCCGGATGCCGAACCGTCCGGGATCGTTGCATGCGATCACGGAGGTCCTGAAGCACGAAGGGGTCAACATCCGGGCCATGGATGTCGTCGAAGTGGGGCAGGACGCGCTGGCCAGGTTGATGGTGGACGACCCGGAGCTTGCAGGCAATGCCCTCTCCAGCAAGGGAGTCGATTTCGAGCAGACGGAGGTGATCCCGATCGAAGTGCCCGATCATCCAGGGGGCCTGCACGCGGTCCTGAGCGCACTCAAAGAGGCGCACATCAATGTCCTGCAGCTTTACAGTTATCTGGGCCGGTCCGGGCCCCACGCCATCCTCATCCTCGCCGCAGACAAACCCGAGGAGGCGAAAGCCGTCCTCAAGAAGAACTGGGTGCATGTCTTTGGCGAAGAGGTCTACGGACTCTGACGGCGCCGCCCGAAAAGACCTGAATCGTACCGAGACTGTTGAGAAGTGGCCAGATGCAGGGCGCGCGAAATCCTGAGGAATGAGGCGTGCATGGCAGTACGCCGCAATGACCCCGGCCTTCGCCGGGGCAGGCTCCCCCGCCTCCATGCCGCGCCATGAGCGCAACGCCGCAGATGGCCGTTTATCGACAGTCTCTACCCCGGGGAGGACCAGCCTCCAGGCATCACCAGCAGTCTTCGAGTCCTCGTCGATCAGGTTCTGCCCACATTCGAGTCTCTGCGAGAGCGGTGAGCCGATCCGCCGGCGGACGTTGCGAGAGGCGGCAGAGGGCGGATCGCCGAAGGGGATCGATCCGATGGCTTCTTCGGAGATTTGCGACTCCGACGTTCTGATCGTCGGTGCGGGTCCTGCGGGCTGCGCGGCCGGCGTCCTGCTGGCCGCCCGGGGGCTGCGGGTCGAGATCGTGGAGAGGAGGATCGCCGGGCACCACAAGATCTGCGGCGATCTGCTGGGTCCTCGCACCCTTCACCTGCTCCAGGCTCTGGATCTGGGGTGGAGCCGGGAGCCGGCGCAAGGCTTCCCGATCGAAGGGATCTGCGTCTACGACGACGATCGGCTCAAGAGCGCCGCCCTGTTTCGCAGCAATACGCCGGAGCCGGGATGGGGCTTGACGCTCCGGCGCGACATCCTGGATGCTCATCTGCAGGAAAGGGCGCTCGCGAGCGGCTGCCGGATTTCGTTCGGCATCCGCTTCGAGAGGATCCAGGAGCGAAAGGAAGGCGCCGTCCTGTCGCGAGCCGTCGCGGTGGCGGGTGGCGCCGCGCGCATCTACCGGTCCAAAGTGGTCCTGGGTGCGGATGGCGCGGATTCCGCCGCCGCCCGATCCTCCGGCTTGCTGAACAGGGACCCGAAATCCCGGATCCTTGCGATCCGAGGATATTTCAGCCAGGTCCGCGGCTTGAGAAACGGCGTGGAGCTGTATTTCACGAGGCGCCTGCTGCCGGGGTACGCGTGGGTCATACCCCTGGGCGAAGACCTGGCCAACGTGGGGCTGGGGGTGCGCCAGGATGCGTGCGTGCAAAACGGACTGCGGCTGCAGCAGGAGCTCGTCCGCTTCGTGCGGGAGCACCCGTCCTTGTCGGCAAGGATGCGGAACGCGCGGCTGGTCGGGCGCGTCCAGGGTGCCGCCATCGGCGGATACGGGAGAGAAGCGAGGCGGTCCGGGCCCAACCTGTTGCTGCTGGGGGATGCCGCCAGCCTGGCGGATCCCATTTCCGGGGAGGGAGTTTTCGGCGCGTTGCGGAGCGCCCGGATGGCGGCCGGGACGGTGGCGGAGGCTTTCCGGGCGGATACCTTCTCGGCGGAGTTCCTTGCCCGGTTCGACGCAGGATGCAGGAAGTACTTCGATGCCGCCTACCGGTACACGAATTTTCTGGCAGGGCTGCCCGGGGTGCGCGGCTTCGGCAGACCTCTGGCGCTCTGGGGGCTCAAACGCGTCGAGAAGAACTGCGTGGTCGATGTTCAGTACGCCAGAATGGTGGCAGGGTTTTTCACCGGCATGCTGCCGCGGGGAAGGATGCTGAGCGGGCACTGGCTCCGGAAGACCCTGATAGGTTGAATCAGAAGAACGGAAAGACACCCGCATGAAGAAACGTGACAGGCAGCGAGCCCTGCTGGCCCTGGAAGACGGACGGGTGTTCGCAGGTTGGTCGTTCGGATCTTCCAGGGACGCGCTCGGGGAGGTCGTTTTCAACACGAGCATGACCGGCTATCAGGAGATCCTGACCGACCCTTCCTATACGGGCCAGCTGGTGACGATGACCTATCCCCTGATCGGCAATTACGGGGTGAATCCGGAGGACGTCGAATCGCAGGTCCCGCAGGTCGAGGCCCTCATCGTGAGGGAGGCCTGCAAGGTCCCGAGCAACTGGCGCGCCACGATCTCCCTGGAGGAGTATCTTCAGGACAACGACATCCCGGGCATCGAGGGTATCGATACACGCTGCCTGACCAAGCACATCCGCACGGCCGGCGCCCTGAAGGCGGCCCTGTCTTCCGCAGTGCTCGATCCGGATGAGCTGGTCCGCAGAGCTCGGGCGTGGTCCGGCATGCTGGGTCTGGACCTGGTCTCGCGCGTGACCTGCCGGGAAGCCCGCCCGTGGCCGGAGCCGGGCAGGCTCTCCTCTTCCTGGATCAGGAGGAATCCCGGTCCGGGGGGGAGCGGCGGCCCGGGGTTCAGGGTCGTGGCCGTGGACTACGGGATCAAGTACAACATTCTCAGGATCCTGCAGAGCTTTGACTGCCAGCTGAGCGTGGTCCCCGCGACGACGAGCGCCGAGGAGATCCTCTCGCGGGATCCGGACGGGGTCTTCCTGTCCAACGGCCCCGGAGACCCGGCTGCGGTGACCTACGCCATTGGGAACGTGGAGCGCCTGCTGGGGCGGGTCCCGGTGTTCGGGATCTGCCTGGGCCACCAACTTCTCGGGCTCGCCGCCGGAGGCAAGACGTTCAAGATGAAGTTCGGGCACCGGGGGGCGAATCAGCCGGTCATGGAGCTCGAGACGGGCAAAGTGCAGATCACTTCTCAGAACCACGGATTCTGCGTGCAGCCCGAGACGCTGGATGGCCGCGAGATACGGGTGACGCACGTGAACCTGAACGACCAGACCGTCGAGGGAATGGAATTCTTGAACATTCCAGCTTTTTCCGTGCAGTACCATCCCGAGGCCTCTCCCGGCCCGCACGACAGCATGGGACTGTTCAGCAAATTCGTCTCCCTCATGAGAGAGTGGCAAGCTCGCAAGCCGATCGGAGTCTGCGTTGCCAAGGAGAGATGACATCCGCAAGATCCTGATCCTGGGCGCCGGGCCCATCGTGATCGGCCAGGCCTGCGAGTTCGACTACTCGGGGACCCAGGCCTGCAAGGCGCTCAAGGAAGAGGGGTACGAGATCGTCCTGGTCAACAGCAACCCGGCTACCATCATGACCGATCCCCGGGTGGCGGACCGCACGTACATCGAGCCGATCCTGCCCGAGTTCGTGGAAAAGATCATCGATCAGGAGCGTCCGGACGCCGTGCTACCGACCATGGGCGGGCAGACGGCCCTGAACGTGGCCGCCGAGCTGGCGGAACGCGGGGTTCTGGACGCATACGGCGTGAAGATGATCGGTGCCAGCCTGGAGGCGATTCAAAAGGCCGAGGACCGCAACCTCTTCAAGGCCGCCATGGAAAAGATCGGGCTGGCGCTGCCGGAGAGCGGATACGCGCGCTCCCGGGAGGAAGCCGCGAAGGTCCTTGAAAGGCTCGGATTCCCGATCATCGTCCGTCCGAGCTTCACGTTGGGGGGGACCGGGGGCGGTGTCGCCCATGACCGGGACGGCTTCGAGAGCATCGTGCAGCGGGGCCTCGAGGCCAGCCGGATCCATACGGTGCTGATCGAACAATCGCTGATCGGCTGGAAAGAGTATGAGCTGGAGGTGATGCGGGACCTCAAGGACAACGTCGTCATCATCTGCTCCATCGAGAACCTGGACCCCATGGGTGTCCACACCGGCGACAGCATCACCGTGGCCCCGGTGCAGACGCTGACCGATCGCGAGTACGAGGCGATGAGGGACGCCGCGATCGACGTCATCCGGGAAATCGGCGTCGAGACCGGAGGGTCCAACATCCAGTTCGCGGTCCATCCGCGGGACGGCCGCATGGTGGTGATCGAGATGAACCCGCGGGTGTCCCGGTCTTCCGCCCTGGCCTCGAAGGCCACCGGCTTCCCGATCGCCAAGATGGCGGCCAAGCTGGCCGTCGGCTACACGCTCGACGAAATCCCGAACGACATCACCAAGGAGACGCCGGCCTGCTTCGAGCCGACCATCGACTATTGCGTGGTCAAGATCCCGCGCTTCACCTTCGAGAAGTTCCCCGGAGCGGACGATACGCTTGGGACCGCGATGAAGTCCGTGGGCGAGACCATGAGCATCGGCCGGACCTTCAAGGAAGCCCTGCAGAAGGGGCTCCGCTCGCTCGAGATCGGATGCAGCGGGCTGGGCTGCGACGCCGCCGACAGGCGACAGGAAATCCTCGCCCGGTGGAAGAAGGATCCGGCCGCCGTCGAGAGGGAGATTCTCGAGCGCCTGGAGAGGCCCAACCCGTCCAGGCTCTTCGACGTCCGCTACGCCGTGCTGTGCGGCATCCCGGTCGAGGAAATCCACGAGCGGACCGGAATCGATCCCTGGTTTCTTTGCAGCATCCGGGAGATCGTGGAAAGCGAGGCCGAGCTGCGGAAAGCCGTCCGCAAGGCCGGGCGCGCCAGGCCGCAACGCCCCGCGTGTCCCTTCCCGGACGAGCTCTTCCTCCATGCCAAAGCGCTCGGCTTCTCGGACCGCCAGCTCGCCTCCATCGCCGGAACGCAGGAGGGGCAGGTCCGGTCCTGGCGCAGGGAACGGCAGATCCGGCCGGTGTTCAAGCTCGTGGACACCTGCGCGGCCGAGTTCGAGGCATACACGCCCTACTTCTATTCGACGTACGAGCGGGAGGACGAGGCGCGCAGCGGCGGCCAGAAACGCAAGGTCATGATCCTCGGCGGCGGTCCCAATCGAATCGGGCAGGGCATCGAGTTCGACTACTGCTGCGTCCAGGCCTCTTATGCCCTGCGGGAGGAAGGGGTCGTCAGCATCATGGTGAACAGCAACCCCGAGACGGTGAGCACGGATTACGACACCTCCGATAGGCTCTACTTCGAACCGCTGACGCTGGAGGACGTGCTGCACATCGTGGAAAACGAGCGTCCGGAGGGGGTGATCGTCCAGTTCGGCGGCCAGACGCCCCTGAATCTCGCGGTCCCGCTCCAGTCGTGCGGCGTGCCCATCCTGGGGACGTCACCGGACAGCATCGACCGCGCCGAGGACCGCCGGCGGTTCAAGGACCTGCTCGACAAACTGGGCCTCGTTCAGCCGGACAACGATACGGCGACCTCCTTTCGGGGAGCCAAGGGGATCGCCCGCGAGATCGGATACCCGGTCGTCGTGCGTCCGTCTTACGTACTGGGCGGTCGGGCCATGGAGATCTGCTACGACGAAGAGCACCTGGAAGAGTACATGGAAAAGGCCGTGGATGCCTCCCGCGATCACCCCATCCTCATCGACAAATACCTGGAGGACGCCGTCGAGATCGACGTGGACGCGGTGGGCGACGGGACCGAGGTGCGGGTCGGCGGGATCATGGAGCACGTGGAGGAGGCCGGCATCCATTCCGGAGACAGCGCCTGTGCGATTCCCCCGTACACGCTGAGCGACCCGATCATCGACCAGATCGGCCGCAACACGGTGGCCCTCGCCCTGGAGCTGAACGTCCGGGGGCTCATGAACGTCCAGTACGCCGTGAAGGACGACCGCATCTACGTGCTCGAGGTCAACCCCAGGGCGAGCCGGACCGTGCCGTTCGTCAGCAAGGCCGTGGGCATCTCCCTGGCCAAGATCGCAACCAAGGTCATGCTGGGCGGCAAGCTGCGGGATCTCTGGCCCCGCAAGAGCGGACCGCCCGGGCACATCGCCGTCAAGGAGAGTGTTTTTCCGTTCTCCCGCTTCCCCGGCGTCGATGCGGTGCTGGGGCCGGAGATGAAGTCCACCGGCGAGGTCATGGGGTTGGCCCCGTTCTTCGGAATGGCGTTCGCCAAGTCTCAGCTCGCTGCCGGGCAGCGCCTGCCGCAGCGAGGGAACGTCTTCATCAGCCTGAAGAACAAGGACAAGAGGCCCATGCTCTTCATCGCGAAGAGACTCCATGATCTGGGCTTCCGGATCTACGCCACCCGGGGCACCGCCCGCACGTTCCAGATGAACGGGATCGCCGTGGAGCTGATACGGAAGGTTTCCGAGGGGCACCCGAACGTCGTGGATCTGATGAAGCAGGGTCAGGTGGATCTCATCGTCAACACGCCCAGCGGAAAGACGCCGCGCAGGGATGAGATCTCGATCCGGTCCACCGCGGTCGCCTTCGGAGTCCCCCTGATCACGACCGTTTCCGGCGCCTCTGCCACCGTCAACGCGATCGAGACGATCTCCAAGGAGAAGGCTGTAGTGAAAGCGCTTCAGGACTATCATGAGGATGGCGGAGACGGGCGCTACTGAGGGCCGGTCCCGACAGGCTCGGCTTCGCCTTTGCGGGGCTGGTACCGGGACGAGCCCCAGTATGCCCGGGCAATCCACCAGCAGAGGAAGAAGGTGCATACGGCCAGAAGGGCGCTCAGGGCAAGACTCCCCCAGAAGTAAGGAAGGAGGATCTCCCTGTAGATCGAGGTCCATTCAGGATCGCGCGCGAGGGTGCGCACCTCTTGGAGGGACAGGATCGATCCCTCGCCGCGAACCATCCAGCTCCCGAATTCCAGGCCGGCAAAGATGAGGAACGGGGCAAACCAGGGGTTGGAGACCAGGGTGCCGCAGAGGACGGCCGGGGTGTTGAGGCGCAGCAGCAGGGCGAACAGCAGGGCCAGGGCCGTGTGGAGGCCCCAGAACGGACTCGCCCCGCAGAAGACGCCGACTGCCGCCGAGAAGGCCAGCCTGCGCGGGTTTCGGTAGTCGCGCTGAATTGCGGCGGTCAAAGTGCTGCGGAATTTTCTGAACCACGCTGCCATCCTGTCTTTCCTTTCAGCGGTTATAGCGGATCGACCCTTTTCGTGCAACCGTCCGCCGGGTGAGGGTCTGACCGGCAGACGCGGGCCTTTGTGAGGAAACCATGAACACCACGAGATCCGAACGTGCGTTCCGAGAGGCGCTCGAAGTGTTGCCCGGCGGCGTGAACTCACCGGTGCGCGCTTTCCGGGCGGTAGGCGGTCGACCGATCTTCGTCAAGCGCGGGTTCGGCGCGAGAATCGAGGACATCGACGGCAACGTGTACGTGGACTATGTCTGCTCCTGGGGCCCCCTGATTCTCGGACATGCCCATCCGGCGGTGGTCGAGTCCCTGCAGGAGATCCTGCGACAGGGCACGACCTTCGGGATTCCCACCGAGCGGGAGACGGATCTCGCCCGCATGGTGGCGCATGCGGTTCCGTCCATGGAGAAGGTCCGGTTCGTGAGCTCCGGCACCGAGGCGGCCATGAGCGCGATCCGGCTGGCCCGAGGGTTCACCGGGCGGACGAAGCTCATCAAGTTCGACGGATGCTACCACGGCCATTCGGATTCCCTGCTGGTCAAGGCCGGCTCCGGTGCGGCGACTTTCGGATCCCCTGACAGCCCCGGGGTCCCGGCAAGCCTGGCCAGCGAGACGCTGGTCGTCCCCTACAACGACCTGGCGGCGGTGGAAAGCGTCATGGCTGCAAACGGGAAGGAGGTCGCTGCGGTCCTGCTGGAGCCTGTTGCCGGGAACATGGGCCTCGTTCCTCCGCGCCGCGGGTTCCTGGAAGGGCTGCGCGAGGTGACGCGGCGCCACGGGGCGCTGCTGATCTTCGACGAGGTCATCACCGGTTTCCGCCTGGCGATGGGCGGGGCCCAGGAGCAGTACCGTGTGGTGCCGGACCTCACGTGCCTGGGCAAGGTGGTGGGAGGAGGTCTGCCGGTGGGCGCCTTCGGCGGCAGAAGGGACATCATGAGCATGCTCTCCCCGGAGGGGCCCGTGTATCAGGCCGGAACACTCTCCGGCAATCCCCTGGCCATGGGGGCGGGCCTTGCAACCCTGCAGGTGCTCTCGCAGCCGGGCTTCTTTGCCGCCTTGAACGAGAAGGCGGGGCGATTCGTGGAGGGCCTGAAGGACGTGGCTGCCAAGACCGGGGCCCGGGTTCGAGTGCAGGCGGCGGGGTCTCTGTTCACCCTGTTCTTCCACACCGATCCGGTGACGGACTTCGCCTCGGCCAGCCGGTGCGATCGGGAGCTCTTCGCCCGCTTTCATCAGATCCTGCTGGCGGAGGGCATCTACTGGCCGCCGAGCCAGTTCGAGACCTGCTTCGTTTCGGCCGCCCATGGAGAGGCTGAATTCCAGGCGACGCTCGATGCGGTCGGAAAGGCTTTGCGCGCGATCTCTTGAGCAACCCCTGCGAGGGGCCGGCAGAGCCGGATTTTCGTCTCGGTTGCGCGTGCGTTTTGGTTGACTTTTGCCCGGCCTTTCCTTAGAATCGCGTCTCTTTCCCGGGTAGGGATGGAGCTTTTTCGGCAAGGTGCGCCGCAATGCCGGGGTCAGGGGGGGAACGGGTTCGCTGCGCTCGCAACAGGCTCCCAAGACCTGTCCCACGGGCTCGATCTTGGGGACAGCCTCTGCCTATTGAGAGGGCGTCGAAAAACACCTCTTAGAGAGGCTGGTGAGAGATGGCCGGATGCAAGGCGCGCGAGATCCTGAGGAACGAGGCGTACATGGCAGTACGCCGCAGTG
The DNA here is from genome assembly GCA_040756235.1 of bacterium. Taxonomy (GTDB): domain Bacteria; phylum Desulfobacterota; class DSWW01; order DSWW01; family DSWW01; genus JBFLZG01. Next base: position 33,142 of record JBFLZG010000079.1, read on the forward strand.
ACGAGGGATGAGCGCAACGCCGCAGATGG
>JBFLZG010000080.1:0-84891 GCA_040756235.1 bacterium
TTGTGGGGCCTCCCCATGCGCCGCCCTTCCCGGGAGCCACAAGGCTGCAAACAGTTCGCGGGCAGGGCAAGCCCTGCCCCTACAAGAGAACCCGACGAATGCGTCGCCCGTATTCTGATGAGAGGGATTGAACCATGCAGGTCAAGCTCAGCGAGGATCAGATCGCAATCGTCGGTCAGGCGAGGAAATTCTGCGAGAACGTGATGCCGATGGCGTACGTCCGGTCCATGTTCGAGGACCCCCGGGGCTTCACGGATGCCGTCTGGGCCAAGATGGCCGAGATGGGCTGGACCGGGATGCTCGTCCCCGAAGCGCACGGCGGCCTGGGGTTGACGCTGCTCGACCTGGCCATGGTCCTGGAGGAGATGGGCCGCGCGGTCGCGCCGGGGCCTTTCTTCTCCACGGTTCTCCTGGCCTCCGAGGCGATCGCTGCGGCCGGCAGCGACGAGCAGAAAGAGCGCTATCTGCCCGGCCTGGCCTCGGGCGTGCTGCGAGGCACACTGGCCCTCCATGAGCCGGACGGAGGCGCCGACCCCGACTTCGTCCGGATGCCTGCTTCCCCGCTGGACGGGTCCTTTGTGCTGGAGGGAACGAAGCTCTTCGTTCCCGATGCCCACGTGGCGGACATCTTGGTCTGCGCCGCGCGGACGAGCGGCGACCCTTCCGGGGGAATCACGCTCTTCCTGGTGGAGACGAAAACTCCCGGCCTCACGATCACTCTTCTGCCCACTATGGACGGCACCCGCAAGCTCTGCGCCGTTGACTTCAGCCAGGTCCAGGTCCATGGCCAGGGCCGGCTGGGGCCCCTGCATTTCGGGAGAGCTGCCCTGGACCGTGTCCTCGCGCGGGCCCAGGTCGGCCTCTGCGCCGAGTGCGTCGGCGGGGCGCAGATGTCCATGGAGATCGCCGTGGAGTATGCCAAGGTCCGCGTCCAGTTTGATCAGCCGATCGGAAGCTTCCAGTCGATCAAGCACCGGTGCGCGCAGATGTTCGTGGAGGCGGAAAGCGCCCGTTCGCTCCTCTACTGGGCAGCCTGGGCCCAGGACCAGGCCGATGCCCGGGAGGCCGCCCTTGCCGCATCGGTTGCCAAGTCCTACTGCTCAGAGGTCTATCGAAACGCCTCGGCGAGCGCCGTGCAGGTCCTGGGCGGCACCGGCTTCTCCTGGGAGCACGACATCCACCTGCACCTGAAGCGGGCCAAGGCAAACGAGCTGGCCCTCGGCGACCCTGCCTACCACCGCGAGAGAATCGTCCGCCTGCTGGAAGGGTGAATGACGCGCGAGGCACGGCCGTGCCGTGGCGACCCCCATGAGACCAGGAGGTCGCAATCTTCGTCCTGTCTCCGCCTCTTCGTCATTCCGGCGGACGCCGGAATCCGCTCCCTGCCACCCGCCTAATCTCCAAACTGTCCTGTTTCGACCCACTCTTTTTTCAATACCGACCAAAAATCCTCGGCCAGCCCCTCGAGCACATAAGCATAGGGCAGCCATCCGTACCCTTCGTCGCCCCAGCTCGTGCCCCATGAGTTCCGGATGAGGAGGGCGCCAACCGTCTCTTTCTTCCCGTAGCGGTTCTTGATCTTCATCTTGTCATCGTACCCCACGGCCACGATCGCGTGTCCGCCCTCAATCCTCTCCTTTGTCGACGGAAATGGGATCTTGCCGGTCTGGTCCGCCTGCTCGATCGAGCTGTACACGGAGAACCCGAACATCGCAGGGTGACCCTTGGAGAGATAGGTCTTCACCCCGCCCAGGAGGCTCTCTGGCTCTGTCCCGGGCGGATCGTGCCGGAAGTATTTCAGGGTCTGATAATTCTGGGCAAAGGCGTAGCAGAAGGCCGGCGGCTCCTCGTCGAACTTCTCTGCGTCGTCGGTGTAGGGCCAGTGCTCCTCAGGCGGCACGCCGAACAGGACCATGGCGCCCATCGTGGTCCGCAGGAACGCTCCGGTATCCCCGCTCGCCTTCATGAGGTTGCGGGTGACCTTGTAGAGAAAAAGCCGCGAGGCGTCCAGGTGCCTGCCGAACGACTTCCGCTCGTAGTACTCGATCACCCCGCCGCCTGCGTGGGCCGTGCAGGACCCGATCATCCCCTGATCCTCGACCGGGGAGCACCACTCCCTCAGGTCAACGGATGGAGGCACCTCTTTCGCTTTCGCTGTTCGCACCTTGGCGGGCGCGAGCACCTGTCTGACCTCTTCGGTCTTCTCCGTGTAGTCGCGAAAGTCCGGGTAATCCGGGATCCACCCCATGTGATATTTGCTCCCTCGGCTGGACATCCTCCTCTCCTCTTGTTGGGTTCACGTAATTTGGCATGATAATTAGAGGCTGTCCCAAAACGCCCATCTGCGGCGTTGCACTCGTGCGGCGTGGAGGTCCTGGGGCAGCCTGCCCCGGCGAAAGCCGGGGTCACTGCGGCGTACTTCCATGTACGCCTCGTTCCTCAGGACTTCGTGCGCCTTGCATCTGGGCATTCTTGAACAGCCTCTGAAATCGAGCCTGTTGGGACAGGCTCTAATTAGTATTCTGTCGACAGTCATGTAAAGAGGAAAATGGCAGACAGGGCCAAGGAATCCCGCTATGGAGGGAGCGCCCTCAGATGGGCGTTTATCGACAGCCTCAGGAAAGGGGGGAGGCACCGCGGTGCTTCGGATTCTGCCGCTCGACTGCTTTCGAAATCGGAGAGAATGGGAGGACCAGAGTATGCGTTGACAGCTTGCGTTGGTTGCCATTCAGAGGATGCGAAGATGCACGAGTCGAGGAAGAGAGGGCGGCGCATGCGTCGCCACTACAAGAAAGGAGCAGGCTCTCCGATCTCAGGTGCGTCTGACTCGCCTGGCTCCGGGCAGAGGGATGGGGTCGCCCGTCTCCTCTGCGGCGTCGAGCCACACGCGGACGGCCTCTTGTGCGTTGAGAAGGGCATCTACCTGCTTGGCGCCGCGCGCGATGCACCCGGGCAGTTCGGGAACCTCGGCCACGAAGGTGTCGTCGTCCTCGCTCCAGTAGATGATGACTTCGTACTTGTTCATGGGATTCCGCGCCTCCCTCTGAGGGGTGAATGCTGTGAGGCACATTCTATCACAAGTTCACGTCAGCCCGTTCATCCCTCACCCTGACCCCGTTGCAGCGGGGAATCCATTTTCCGACGGTGAAATAGAAAGGGTGTGCCCGGCCTGGAGGAGAGCCGCGCGGTCGCCGCCAGCCCGCGAGCCGTGAGCACTCGGTAGCCAGAGGCTGTCCCAAAACGCCCATCTGCGGCGTTGCACTCGTGCGGCGTGGAGGTCCTGGGGCAGCCTGCCCCGGCGAAAGCCGGGGTCACTGCGGCGTACTTCCATGTACGCCTCGTTCCTCAGGACTTCGTGCGCCTTGCATCTGGGCATTCTTGAACAGCCTCTGAATCGAGCCTGTTGGGACAGGCTCTAGCTAGGATGGGCAAAGCGCAGCGTGCCCACCAACCAAGGTCACAGACTGCGCGCGTGGCGATCCCCCTGGACCTGAGAGCGCCGCGGGCTTGCGGCCCTCGCAACGTCCGGCACCCGTGGCCGGTCTGCGCGCCTTGGAATCAGGCGCCGGCGGTGAAGGCGGCCCGAAACTTGGTGGCCAGAAACTCCGGCGTGTTCAGGATCAGCTGGTTCCCGAGGATCTTCTGCATGAAATAGTCGTCCGCACGGGGGTTCTCGTGCACGTTCTGCCGGGAGATGATCCGCATCTGGCACCGGAAGGCTTCGTCCCCGGAGCCCAGCGGACCCGAGAGGAACCCGAAATTGAAGGTCGAGATCCCCAGGGAACCGTAGCCCTTGAGGACGGCCGAGACCCCAAGGGCCAGCCCGAGCCAATCTTCCTCGTCCATCTCCAGCAGCTCTCTCCGGGAGGGAAGGATGCCCAGGACCTCGTTGGTTCCTGCCGGCGAGAAGCTCGTCAGCCAATCCACGGTGCCGGTCCGGCCGATGTAGCGCTCTCCCAGCTCCTTCTCCTTTTCCACCAGATCGGTCCAGTAGCAGGAGAAGAACTTCCGCCGGTACTCACCGCCCCTGGCCAGGAGATTCTCGAGGACGTTGAAGGGGATATCTCCGCCCACGACCTGGAAGTGCGGGTGGGCGATGCTCGCGCCCGCGGGGCCGAGGTAGTTGGCGTTCAGGGTGAGGAAACGAACACCGAGCGCCGCCCGGGACAGGGCGCGAGCGAAATCACCGGTTGCGAGGAACGCCTCGTGGAGGTCGGATACGGCGAACTCGGCGAGCGGCACATAGTGCCGCTCACCCACCCGGATGACGGCATGCACCTGGTAGACGGGGAAGAGGTTCGGGAACAGGACCGCTTCCCCCTTTTGCACCCGTCCCCCGGGCACGATCTCGTCGGGATAGGCCGGTGCCGTCAGCTTCCAGCGCTCCCCGCAGATGAAGCACTTGGGCTCGCTCTCGCGGGCCTGGCGTTCGATGAGCGCCAGGTCGCTCGGAGGGTTGATGATGGCCACCTTGTCTTCCAGCCTGGGATTGAAGAGGCTTTTCTGGCCGGTCAGGGGATCGGTGCGGATCTCGACTTTCTGGGTGTCCAGTTGGTTGCCCATCATCGGGTTGCGGAACGTGGACTGCTGGAAATGCTTCTCGAACCGGATGCCGTCTGCCATGACCGCGCCTCCCTGTGTGCGTCCAGGTGGAGCATTCATTAAAAGAGGAAAGAGCGCCGAAATCAAATCGGCAGCCGCCTGTTCGAATGTGCCCATTCCCGCGCAGGCCGGCCCCGGCACTCCTCCCCCGGACAAGACATCCGCCGCCGGCTCTGCTATCCTGATGTCGGCCTGAGGATCCGGAGCGAGGGCAGGATGAGAGGAGCTTGCGCGCCGGAATCGCCGGACTCATTCTGACCCGTCGCGGTCCTGGCCTCACGAAGCCGGGAGGGTGTCATCATGCTTGTCGTCATGAAGAAGAATGCGGGCCAGAAGGAAATCCAGGTCGTCGTCGACAAGATCGAGTCCATGGGGCTCAAGGCCCACGTCATTCCCGGGTCCATCCGGACGGCCATCGGCACCACGGGCAACACCGGACCGATCGACCCCGGTGCGCTCGAGGTGATGCCGGGCGTCCGGGAAGTCATCCGGGTCACCAAGCCGTACAAGCTCGTCAGCCGAGAGGTGAAGCAGGAGGACACACGGATCCAGGTGGGCAACGTGGCGATCGGCGGCACCGGGGTCGTGGTCATCGCCGGCCCCTGTGCCGTGGAGAGCGAGGCCCAGTGCCTGGCCATTGCCGAGAAGGTGAGGATGGCAGGCGCCTCCATGTATCGCGGAGGCGCCTTCAAGCCCAGAACCAGCCCCTACAGCTTCCAGGGGCTCGGCGAAAAAGGGCTCAAGATCCTGCGGCGCGTCCGGGAGGAGTTCGACCTGCCGGTCGTGACCGAAGCCGTGGACGTGGAGTCTGTAGGACTGGTCGAGCAGTATGCGGACGTGATCCAGGTCGGCGCCCGGAACATGCAGCACTACTCGCTCCTCAAGCGGGTGGGCCGTTCGAAACGGCCGGTTCTGCTGAAGAGGGGCATGAGCGCAACCGTGGAAGAGTTGCTCATGTCTGCCGAGTACATCCTGTCGGAGGGCAACTACCAGGTCGTCTTGTGCGAGCGCGGCGTGAGAACCTTTGCCGACCACACGCGCAACACCCTGGACCTGAGCGCGGTGCCCGCCGTCAAGGAGCTGAGCCATCTGCCGATCCTGGTCGACCCCAGCCACGGCACCGGCAGGCGCGACAAGGTCTTTCCCATGGCACTCGCGGGCCTGGCGGCCGGCGCGGACGGGCTCCTCATCGAGGTGCACACAGACCCGGAAAAAGCGCTCTCGGACGGGCCGCAGTCCCTCTACCCCGCCCAGTTCACCCGGCTGATGGAATGCCTCCGTCGGCTTTCGGTGGCCATGGACAGATCCTTCCCATAGGCAGCGTGCCTGTTGAGGTTCTCCCTTTGAAGCGAGGCGCGTGCGCGCGCTCGGTAGGGTGGACCAAGCGAAACGTGTCCACCAACCAGAGCCTAGACAGCGCGAGCGTGGCGATCCCCCGCTAGTCAGGAGGTTGCCACGGCCCTCCGGGCCTCGCAATCTCCGCAGTTACAGCAGGTCGCCACGTCACGAGCGGTCCTCGGGACTTGGCGCGCCTTGCGCCGGGTCGAGCAGCGTGAGGTCGGGAGGTTGAGAAGGCGATGGAACGAGAGAGGGAAGAAACCGGGCTCGGGATCGCAAGCTTCCACACGGTCCTCTACTGCCGGAAGTGGGCGGCATCCGTTTCTTTCTACAGGGATGTTCTCGGCCTGACCGTGTCCTTTGAGAACCCGCTGTTCGTCGAGCTCCGGGCTGCCTCGGAAGCCCGGATCGGCCTCCTGGACGCGAGCCGCACCCGCTATCCGGATGTCGAGCCCAAGGGCGTCCTCCTCTCCTTTCGCGTGGCCGACGTGGACAAGGCCCATGCGTGGCTCAGGACGAAGGCCGTCCGCCTGTCGGACGTGAAGGAGCACCCGTGGGGAGCCAGGCTGTTCGAGCTCGAGGACCCGGACGGCCGTCGTATCGAGCTCTGGGCCCCCGCGCCTCCGCCTTCCGCGAGCGACGGGACGCTCGGTAGCACGGGTTGAGCGCAGCTTCTCCACCGACCGTGGGCATCCCTGGTGCGACTCGTGACACACGCTACAGGGACTGGACTCCGGCCTCCGAGGCTGTGTCACAATTCGTCATCCCGGCCCATGTGCGAAGCGCGTGACAGCCGGGATCCAGAAGGGTGCACCTGGACCAGCTGTGGCAACTGGGCGCAGGGACTGGATTCCGGCCTTCGCCGGAATGACGGAAATCATGCGGCCGCGCCTCCGAGTCCTCCGGAATGAGTGGTCGCACGAGGGTCTGACCGAATTTATGACACACCCTCCTCCGCCGGAATGACAGAAAAGGCCAGGGAGCACGTCGTCCCGGCCCAACTGCCGAGCGCGTGCGAGCCGGGATCCGGAAGGTTGTATCCGGAACGGCTGCATTGCCAGAAGCAAGGGCTGGGTAGCCGATGCGGCCCGCCGCACCTGCTTCCCTGCCGATCTCGCGTTCCAGCGGCATGAGCACAGGCCCCAAAAATTTGCCAAACTCCCTCCTAGCTGTTATCTTATGCAGGCAAACCCCGGACCGGCAGATACGGAGAGATGACCGAGAGGCCGAAGGTGCTCGCCTGCTAAGCGAGTGTACACCGAAAAGGTGTATCGAGGGTTCGAATCCCTCTCTCTCCGCCACCTTTGGGGAGCCTCCGGCAAGATCCCTTGAGTCAAAATGACCAGCCTCTCCCGCTACCGGTCGTGGATCCTTCTCGCGCTCGGGTTCTATCCGCCTCACGGGGAAAGGGCCCGTCCCTTCCGGCTGGGCCCGCTCCGGGGTCACGTCAGCACCGAATTCCGGCAGCTGCTCGCCCCTATCGTATCGGAAGCGCTCGGCACCGGGTTTCGGTCCCAGGGGAAGGTGATCCACCGGGACCGGCACAAGACGAGCCTGCTCTACAGCTCACCGCCGTTCCCCTTCCCGCTCTACGTCAAGCACTACGTTCGCAACGATCTGCTCCAGGACATCAAGGACCGCCTGCGCGGTTCCCAGGCGAGCAAGGCATTCGCTCTGTCGTTGGAACTGGAGAGGCGTCTGGTCGCGACTCCTGCGGTGCTGGCCGTGGTCGAACGCTGGGAACGAGGGATCCGCAAGGAGGGCTTCCTGATCTGCAGAGGATACCCGGAGGGCGTGCCGGCCGCTCGGTTGCTCAAACAGCTCTACGGTCTGAACGATCGAGAGGATTTTTCACGTGCCCTTAAGGCCTTCGGAGAGTTCGTGGCCGGGATCGAGCGAGCGGGCATCCGGCACGGCTGCCTCATGAGCGCGCTCGTTGCCCTTCCGGGATCCGGCGGCACGCCGGTTTATGCGGTGACGGACCTCGAACAGCTTTGCACGCTGGACGCGATCAATGACCACGACTGCCTGCGGATGGCTCAGGACATGAAACGGGACCTGCTGAAGGTGCCCGAGGGGTTTCTGGAAGCCCTGTATCAAGAAGGCCGGCGTGCAGGCTCCAGGATCTTGCAGAGCCGGGTTTTTGGCGGATAAGACGGGTGCGCGCGCGCACCCGCTTTCAAGGAGGCGTCTCATGGAATTCTCCTCGGAGATCGAAAGCGCCGCAGCCGTTCTCAGGAAGAGCAAGTTCCTCGTGGCCTTTTCCGGTGCCGGCATGTCGGCGGAGAGCGGCATCCCCACCTTCAGGGATCCGGGCGGCATCTGGGATCAATTCGACCCTGAAGAGATCGGGACCGCTCCCGGGCTCATGCAGACCCTCACCCGTGTGCCGGACAAAATCCGCTCCTTCCTCGAACAGACACTCAAGGTCTTCCTGGAGGCCAGACCCAATCCCGGTCACGTCGCCCTCGGGACACTCGAAAGGCTCGGCCTGCTGAGGACCGTCATCACCCAGAACGTGGACAACCTGCATCAGGAGGCGGGCAACACGAACGTCCTGGAGATGCACGGAAACCTGTATCGGCAATGCTGCCTCGCCTGCGGCAGGCGGAAGATGCTGCACCGGGACGAATTCCTCGGGACCTTTCTGAAGAGGCTGACCCAGCTGAAGAGCTTCGATCTGCCGTCGATCCTGCGCGAGCTGCCTCGATGCGCGTGCGGCAACAGCATGCGCCCCGACGTCGTCATGTTCGGCGAACAGGTTCAGAAGATCCAGGAGTCGTTCGAAGCAGCCGCCCGCTGCACCGCCATGCTCATCCTCGGGACCTCCGGCGTGGTCTATCCGGCAGCCGCGCTCCCACAGAAGGCCAAGGCTGCGGGCGCCACGGTGATCGAGATCAATCCGGGACACAGCAGCTATTACGGAATGGTGGACGTCCGGATCCAGGCGCCCACGGGACAGGTGCTGCCCAGGATCGTGGAAAGAATGATGGACGCGTAGCGCTCTCTTCCGTCATCCCGGCGCAGGCCGGGGTCCGGTCCCTCCCGGCGAAAGCCGGGATCCATTCGCTCCCTTCCGCATGATGCACCCTTCTGGAATCCCGGCTCGCGCGCGCTGCGCGGCATGGGCCGGGATGTCGAAGACGTGACACCGGAATGCGGCCCCTGCTGTTCGAACCTTGCGAGGCCTGCAGGGCCGTGCAATCCCACCGTTACCGAGAGATCGCCACGCTCGCTCGCGACTTTCGAAATTGAACATGCATTCAAATTCGGGCGGAAGATTCCATGAGCCCGTGCGAGAGAGTCAGACACTCACTTGTGAAAATTACTTATTTTTTAAGGCCTTTCACATTCACGCGGCAATGCGAAAAATTTTGTTGACAGCGATCATGGATATTGAAATACTTCGAACGCTTCTTCAAAAAGGGAATGAATGACACTTTATTTTACCGGCCTCTATGCTCGTGCCCGGATGGAGGCGCCGCAAGCATCCGCACGCACCAGCCGGGCGCAGGCCATCAACGGACAAGGACAGAAGGAGGTTCGCAATGAGAAACTGTGCCGGACGAAAATTTCTGTTCCTCCTGCTCGTGTTTGCCGCGCTTCCTGCGTGGCTCTTCAGCGCCTGCGACGACGCGACCTGCCCGCCGTGCCAAGGCGGGGGAGGGGGCGATGAGACGCTCGACCTGTCGGGCATGGTCATCGATCTTTTCACCTACCAGCCGGTCGCGGGCGCCACGGTGGAACTGATTGACGGCAGCATCTCCACCACGAGCGGAGCGGACGGCTCCTGGACCCTCGCGGGTCTGCCTGCAGATGCGGACGACCCGCTCATCCGTATCTCCCAGGGTGAGTTCGACTCCTACAACAGTTTCCCGATCTCGCTCGGGGTCACGCAGTACGACCTGGGCGTGGTCAGCCCGGACATGTTCACGCTCATGGTCATGGGCTTCGGCCTGAACCCCCAGACCGCCTCCTTGATCCTCGGGATGGTCGTCGGCTTCGATTCGATCGACTACCCTCAACAGCAGACTTTTCTGGCAGACGCGGTGGTGACCGTCACGCCTCCCACGCCGGCGACCAGCGGCCCCGTCTACCTGGATGCAGCGGGTAATCCGAACCCGGCCCTCACGGCGACGAGCGAGAGCGGGGCTTTTCTGGCCTTCGTGCCGGACGCGACGGCCGTCACGAGCGTCTCCGTGAGCGGAACGCGTCCGGGCTCCAATCTGGTCGGTCCCGCGACCAACCCGGTCTTCCCTGGTGCCTTTGTCCTGACCGGGCTCATCGACATCAACTACACTCCGGCGCCGTAGCCGGAGCATTTGAGCGACCGCGGCCGCGACGCGCTGCCGGCCGAGAGGATGGCGGTCCATGTAACAGCACCGTACCCGCTTAAAAGATCGAGCCCATGCTTCAACCGGCACAACCCATCCCCAGCGCACCTCCCATTCCGGCGTACGACCGGAGCTTCGGGTACATCGCCTACGGGCTGCTCCTGGCCACCATCCTGCTGTCCACGTACGCCCACCACCTGAGGCCCGATCTCCTGAACGTCCCGAGCAACCGGGAAATCGCGAGCTGGAGAAATCCTGCCCTCGAGGAGACCACCCTGGCCGACCGCATGACTCCGGAGCAGCGAGCCCTGCTGCTCTCCGAAGGAGTCCCCCAGAGCACGAGCCTGGGGTCGCTCCTGTTCGGAGACATCCTCTCCCTGGCCCTGGGGTGGCTCTGCTTCGTCCACGCCCGCAGGCACTACGGCTTCTGGATGGCGAGTTGTTTTCTCGTCGGCTCCTTCGTCTTCACCGGGCTCGAGGAGTCGATGTGGATCCTTCTCGGCAGGTTCGGGTCCTTCGGCTCTGTCAACGCCGTCAACGCCTTCGGCGAGCCGGTCTGCGGCACCTACTGGTTCACCAAAGGCGTCCTGTGGTTCCTCGAGACGCCGGTTACCGCGTGCGTCGGCTGGTTCTACATCGCTTACGCCTGCGTCCTCGTCGCGGGGAAGGTCTTCCCGAGGATGGGGCTCTTGGGGCGGGCCACGGTCGGCGGCCTCATCGCGATGGGCATCGATCTCTGGATGGACCCGGTGGTGACGTCCCCCGAGATGGTGAGCTGGGTGTGGGCCAAGGGCGACGTCTTTCTGTTCTTCGGGATCCCCCACACCAACTTCGTCGGCTGGTTCCTGCTCATTTTTCTGTTTGCCATCTTCTGGGAAAAGCTGCCGGGCATGGAGCAGAAGTGGGGCCGGCCCAAGGCGACGGCGCTCTTTTTCCTGGGCCTGTTCGCGACCGAAATCGGCATTCTCGTCTTCTTCCTGGTCTGGATGCCCGTGCTCGGCAAGATCCTGTCCGCCGCCGGCACGGAGCATGCCGTGCGCATACCGGAGGGCTGGTGATCCTTGCCCGGCGCCGGCAGATCCCGGCGCCGGCCGCACCTTTGGGAAGCTGCAGCATTTGAACAGGGGGGAACAATCATGGCCAAGAGAGCTGCGACCGTTTGGTTCCTGACCGGCTTTCTCCTGGCGGCAGCCGCGACCGCTGAAGGATTCGACTTCAGCATCGGGGAGAGCATCTCCGGCACCGTGAAAGGAGACCTGACTTACACGGCCAGACTTCGCACCGAGTACCCGGACTGGAAGCTCGAAGGACTGGCCAGCGGCGACAGCAACTTCGACAAAGGGGACCTCGTCAACAACAAGTTCATCGAGCGGGTGGAGATCGAGACACAGTTCGGCGAGTACGTCACCTTCTTCGGCAGGGACGAGGTCTTCGTGGACACGGTGTTCTTTGACGAGGACAAGTACAGGTACTCCATCCGCAAGCACGCGGCCTACAACTTCACCGATGCGCTGGAGTACTACCTCGAAGGGCACTACGGCGACTTGACGGTCCGCGCGGGCCGCCAGATCGTCCAGTGGGGGGATTCGGTCGCGCCCGTCTTCGCCCAGGGAGTCAACACCATCAGCCAATTCTTCGGCGCCAAGGTGGCGGCGGCCGGCTACACGCTGCGCGACTACCAGGTCCCGAGCCACATGGTCTGGATCAGCTACGAGTTCCTGGAAAACTGGTCCGTCGAGCCCGTCTGGGCCCCGGACTTCGATCCGCGGTACGCCATGCCGGTCGTGGGCACCTACCAGAGCTTTAGCGACAGCCTCGGATTCGGCGAGGACGGCGCGATCGACGACCAGAGGCCGAAGAAGTTCGTGGATCAGCAGCAGTACGGCGCGGCCATCCACAAGGTCTTCCCCGGCCTCAAGAACTTCGAGCTCGGCTTCTACTACTTCCACCACAAGGACCACGCCCCTGCCATCACCTTCGACCTGGCGACCGACCCCAAGCCGGTGGCGACCTATCCGGGAATCGACATGTACGGCATGAGCTTCTCCCAGGCCTTCGAGGAGCTCGGCCTCAACCTCCAGGTGAACGGAGAGCTCGCGTACCGGCCCAATGACATTCTCCAGCGCAACCTCATCGTCACCAACCCGATCATCGCCCAGGCGCTGGGGATCGAGGTCGGCGACAGCCTCGGCGCCATCGGCGGCTACGACGAGGGCAAGACCCTGACCTGGGTGTTCGGCGGCTCCCGCCTGTTCTCCGACTGCCTGAGCTTCACGCCCTGGACTTTCGCCATGTTCGCCATGTATGAGTTTTACGGCAAGCTCAACCTCGAATACGAGGATGAGAAGAATTACTCCGACCCGGAGAAGACCGCCTATTACATGCTCAGCCTGCCGCTGAGCGTCGCCGACCTGGTTCCCAGGACGAACCTGACCTTCCAGTTCGACGGAAGCGGCACGCTCCACAGCGAGCAGAACTCCCTGCACCGTTTCAGCTTCAGCTTCAAGGCCAGGTACGGAGACAACTGGGAGGGGCTGGTCGGGTACGACTATGTGGTCGGCGAGGCGGAGCAGAACGTCGGTCCGAACAACATGTCCGACCGCGACGCCCTGACGTTCAAGTTCACCTGGTACTGGATATAGCTCGGAGCTTTCGCATCGACGAGCTCCGTGAATCCTTCCAAGGAGGAGTCTTCCATGAGAAAGCTGACGATCTGCGTTCTGGTCACCCTGTCGGCCTTCGTGACCTGGGCCCCGGGAACGCTTGCGCAAGAAGGTCCGTATACCCGCTTCGGCGCCGAAGCCGGCGGCAACGCCACGGGCGATATTCCTGCGTTCGAGGGCGCCAAGGGGCTGACGTGCCCGGGCAACTATCAGAAGGGCGAATACCTCCCCAACCCCTACGCGGCCGAAAAGCCCCTGTTCCGCATCGACCACACCAACGTCGACCAGTATGCCCAGAGGCTCTCGCCCGGCCAGATCGAGAGGCTCAGGAGACACAAGAACTATTACATGAACGTCTTCCCCAGCCACCGGAATTTCGAGCACCCGGAAGGTTACCTCGCCGCCACGGACAAGAACCGCCAGACGTGCAAGCTCGACGAGCAGCACGTCCTGCACGGCTTCAACGGCGGACTCCCCTATCCGGCCCCCAAGGACGGGTATGAAGCCATATGGAACGTGAAGAAGCCGTGGGCCGGCGACGACCTGATCACCGACGACTGCCGCCGCGTCGTCGATCCCTCCGGTCAGATCCGCAAGAGCCGCTGGACCACCAAGATCATGGCCTTCGACGAGACCCGGATGACCGGCCAGGTTCCGAACCCGGAAGGCGTGACCCTGAAGATCGTCTCCTTCTACTCCTATCCTGCAGACCGGGAGGGCGAGGCTTCCCTGTCCTTCGCCTATATCGACGACAACAAGGAGACGGACGTGTGGAGCTACCTGCCCACGCTGAGGCGGGTGCGCAGGGCCCCCACGCTGGTCGGCGGAACGCAGCTCGACGGCGAATCCACGGTCGACGAGATCGGGTTCGATTTCCGGGACAACATCAACGAGTGGACCTGGAAGCTCCTGGGCAAGAAAGAGCTTTACGTCGCGGCAAACAACTACGAAGTCTGGAAGCTCGGCGCCAAGGACGAGGAGGAGTGTCACCCTCAGGACCTGAATCCCGAGAGAATCCGCTACGAGCTGCATCGGGTCTGGGTGGTCGAGGGGACCCTCGCCGAAGGGCAAAGCCATCCGTACAGCAAGCGCGTGTCCTACTATGACGAGGACTTCTGGCAGCCGGTGGTGGCCGAGCGCTACGACAAGCGCAACAATCTCTGGAGAATGGCCGAGTATTTTCAGTGCTACAACTACTGCACGAAACAGCGCTACGTGATCGGTTACATTTACGTGAACCTCGAGTCCGGCCGTTACGAGGTCTTCGGCGGATGCCGGAACGAGAATACCAGGACCAACGCCACGGACATCGGCCTGAAGGAAGAGGAGTTCACGGTCCAGGCCCTGAGAAAGCTCGGCCGCTAGACAGAGGCTGTCCCGAAGCGGCCCTCCCCGTCATCCCCGCCTGCCCCGGATCGAGTTCGGGGCAGGCGCGGGAATCCCCCTGCACATCGGGATCCCGGCTCGCGGCCGCTACGCGGCCTTGGCCGGGGATGACAGAATATGACGCAGCCGCGAACGCGGGCATCCCCCTGCCTGCCGGGATCCCTGGGCGCAGCAAGCAACCCCCCTACAACGCCGGGTGGAACCGCTGGCCGGGGAGGACACCCGCCGGACACGTCTTGTAGGGGCGACGCATGCGTCGCCCTTTCCGGAGGCCAAACCACGACCATCCGGAACCAGAGGGGCGCAGGGACTGGTTCTCAGCTCTTGGTTAACGGATTTCCGGCTTTGCTGTGCCATTTTTGTAATCCACCCCTCCCCTGCTCTCTCTCCGGGCTCAAAAACGGTATTTCTTCAGGCTCCCGGAATTTTCACAATTTCTCAGAACAAACAAGCGGTTATCGCGCCACGCCTCAACGGCTTCACCATCTCCGGCGCCGCCTCCGGACTGGCATTCCTTTTGCCTTGCCTCCAACTGCGATCATGAGTAGACTTGCGAAGAACTTTGGGCCGTCTCGCCGGAGAACCGCCCGCTTTCACATCCACTACAGGAGGGCTGTTTCATGGATATGAGAATTGCCCCAGGCACGCCCGCCCACCCCCAGCCCCTGGAGCTGGCGACCATGCTGGAAGACCTGGAGGCGTTCAGGGAATTGCGGCAGCGCCTTGACAGATACACGAGGCTCCTGGAAAACACCGAGAGGCACCGAGACACCGTTCGGCCCGGCATCTACCAGAAGGTCCGAAGCGAGTACGCGGCGCGCCAGCAGGAACTGCAGGGACAGGAGGACCGGGACGGATCCGATCTCGGCGAGCGAGCCCAGCGCTTCCTGCGCCAGCACGGCGATCTCAGGGCCGCTGCGCGGGAGAACCGCGACAGCATAGACGAGATCGAGTTCCGCGTCCGAGTGGGAGAGTTTTCGGAAGAGGAGGTTGCAGACGAGCTGCAAAGTCTTGAACAGACTCTGCAGGAAACCACGACGTCCATCCGCAGCCTGGGCGAGGTGCTGGGGGTCTGCACGCAGCTCGATCTGCTGCCGGAGAGGACGCCGGACTCCCGGGAAACGGAAGCCGATGCGGGAGACCCGGACGAGGACCTGGCTGCGGACCCGGAGCCCGAGTCGTTCTTCCGCAGCGAGCAGATCGAGGAGTCGGAAGACTCCCGGGGGCCGGTATCCTGCGAGCCGGCGGTGAACGCGCCGGAAGGTCCGGGGGACGGCTCGGTCGAGAAATCGTCTCCGCGGATGTCGGCCGCGACCCAGGCGGACTTTCTGGTGGTGGAAGAAGAAGACGTCGAGAGCAGCTCGACACAGATCCCGGTAATCGAATGCCCGGAGAGCCTGTCCTGCGGATCTTCCCTGGAAGGGCCCGGCGACGGCGGGGACGCTTCTCCCGGGGACGCCCTCGTCTGCGGTTACCTGTGCGCTCTCGAGGGCAGCCGGAAGGGCACCCGTTTCCCGCTGATCTCCTCGGACATCACCATGGGCAAGTCGCCCGGGATCGACATCCGCCTCATGGACACGGGCATCGCCAACTTCCACGCCCGCGTCGTCTACAAAGGCCGCAAGCACTACCTGGAGAACCTGGACCCGATGGGCCGGAGCTTCGTGAACGGCATCCAGGCGGACCTGGTCGAGCTCAAGGACGGCGACCTGATCCGCCTCGGAGAGATCAAGATGCGCGTCGAGTTCGCTCCCTCCCATGCCACTGAGCTCGCCTCCCCGCAGGCTGCCTAGGAGGCTGTCCATAAATGCCCATCTGCGGCGTTGCGCTCATCCTTCGTCATTGCGGCGTACTCCCATGTACGCCTCATTCCTCAGGATTTCGCGCGCCTTGCATCTGGACATTTCTGAACAGCCTCCCGGAGCCGAATTCTTGGACGGGCTCCTAGCCGCGCGCCAGGAGGCGCCTTTGACGAGGAGCGAAAAGAATGCTTTTACCCTGCCCCTGCTGTAAAGAGAGCTTCCGCTTCGACGAAGGGAAGATCCGCGCCGGCAGGGCGCGGCTGAAGTGCCCCGCCTGCGGCGGCCTCTTCCTTCTGCAGAACCCGCGGCAACCCAGCCTTCAGCCCTCCTGGTTCGGGCCCGCAGGATCCAGGCCGGAGGCGGCCGCAGCGGCGGCGAGTGTTCCGGACGCCGAGCCGATGGTCGCGGCGGAGGCGGCAGCGTCAGAGCCCGCCTTCCCGTGCCCGGCGGGTCTCGGCCTGCCCTCCGGCCCGGAACCGGCCGTACGCAAGGCGCGGAGGCTCCGGGCCGCTGCCGCCCTCTGGATCCTGGCGCCCGTCTGCGGCCTCCTTCTGGCCGTGCTGGGGATCCTGATGCCCGTGACCTGGAAGAGCTCCGTCCGTCCCGGACAGGCGCTTCACGAAAAAGACGAGCGGCAGCCTGCCGGCGCCCGGTCCGAATCGATGGGAGCCGATCCTCAGAAGACGAATTCGTACAGCTCGGAGTCCGGCCCAAGCTTGCTGGATCCCGAGCGGCCGGGGCCGGCGGCACACTCGGTCTATCTCCTCCTCGGCATGGGTGCGGCCCACCCCTGCAAGACCCTCGCCGGCCTGGAGCAGAACCCTGTTCAGGCCGATTGGGGAAAGGCCTGCACGCTCTATCCGTACTGGATCGCCTTTCTTTCGTCCGAATCCCAGGCCGATCTGCCCTGTTCGATCGACTCCCTGTTTTCGACCGCCACCGAGGCCGTCCGGAACCCCGGCCCTTGTCCGGAGGCCTTGGCCTTTCTGACCGCCTATTACGTCCAGAAGAAGGTTCCGGATCGGTCTCAGGCCTATCTGGATGAGGCGCGCCAGCTCGCTCCGAACCACCCGTGGGTGAGGTGGACGGAGGCCCTCTTTCATCTCCGGATCTCAGGGGACCGGCAGAAGGGAGAGGCCCTTCTGAAGGAAGTGGTGGAGGAGCTCCCTGACTTCCAGCTCGCCCGCTACTTGCTGGCCAAGGCCCACATCCGGGCAGAGGAGTATCAGAAGGCCGAAGAGATGCTCGTGGGCCTGTCCGGGTCCTACCCTCAATACCAGCCGATAGGTCAGATCCGCACCAGTCTCGCCTCGATCGTGCAATCGCCCTATTACAGTCAGACCAAGGCCTACGCGCTGCTTCAGACCGGCAAGGCGTTTCTTTCGCTCCAGGAGTACCCGATGGCTGAGGAGCTGTTCCGCAGGGTGCTCGAAGGCATGCCCGGCAAGCTGTCCTCGGAGGAGGAGAAGACGGCTTTCCTGGAGCTCGGGCGTCTGTGCGAGCTGCGGGGCGACAAAGAAGGCGCCTACCGTTCCTATCAGGATGCCCTTCGGGTAGACCCGATGTTCCCGGAGCCTTTGAAGCGCATCCAGAGCCTCCTGCACGGCGGAGAGAAGGCGGCCTCGCCCGAGAGCAGCGGCCCGATGCCGGGGATCAGTTACCAGACCCCCGCCAAGCCTCCGACGACCATCAACTGAACACGCCACTGAACACGGACACACGCGGCAAGTCACCCCGGCCTGCGTCGCCTTGACATGTTCCATCATCCCGGCCCGGGTGTCGCAAGGCCGTGTCGTTTTCGTCATCCCGGCCCACCTGCGGAGCGCGTGTGAGCCGGGATCCAGGAGCGAGCATCATACGGGAGGTAGGGAATGGATCCCCGCTTTCGCCGGGAGGGACTGGATTCCGGCCTGCGCCGGAATGACGGAAAGAGGGCCGCGTGATCTTCATCCTTGCAGGGGGCGCTGCTTGCCGCGCCCTCCCCTGTCTGGAGGGCCAGACGCGAACCTGGGGGATTCCGGAGAGCAGGGCCCGGGCCGGATTCTCTTTTGCCGGAAGCTCCGCTACAATGCCCGCCAACCGCTGGACGAGGGTGTCGAAAAACACCCCGGGAGGACACGGAGGTGTTTCGAAGCAGCTCCGACGCTAAGCCGGTCCTGATGGCCGACGGGATCGCTCGCCGCACGCTGACTCACGGCGCAAAGATGATCCTGGTCGAGTTCTCCATCCGGGCAGGCGCCGTGTTCCCCGAGCATCACCACGTCTACGAGCAGATCGGTTACCTTTGCAGCGGCAAGGGAAGGCTCTGGATCGGGCCGGAAGCCCGCGACCTCCGGCCCGGATCGAGCTGGTGCGTCCCGGAGAACGTACCTCATCGGGCCGAGTTCTTCGAGGACTCGATTGCCATCGACATCTTTTCGCCTGTCCGTGAAGATTATCTGCCTCCGAGCAGCGATCGTGAATGAATAGGGATACGTATTCGGGGTAGGGCGGCCATACGCCCTACCGCCTGACGCATGGCAACCAAAGGCCCTGAAAACGGGCACCTGTAGGGGCGAATGATCATTTGCCCCTACCAAGGGTTTTCGCAATGAAGTTTCACCACGTCGTCTTCGACCCCGAGGTGCTGGCCGACGCGTTCTTCGATCACCCGGAGCGAGGCCCGGCTGCCCGGGATCTGGTCGAGAAGGTCCTCAATCGGGAATTGACCGGCTGGATCCCCGCTCAGTGCCTGCCCGCCATCGAGGCACGGATACGGAGCGGGGCCGAGCGGACAGGTAGCGGCCCGCAGGAAGCCGGGCGCCGCAGTGCCGAATACCTGGAGTGGGTCTGCCGCAACTTCCGGATCCTCACCCTGCCCGGGCAGGAATCCAAGGAGCTCGTGGCCCGGGCGGTCCGTCTCGAAGAGGCCCAGATCGCCCTGGCTGCAAGCGCTCTCGGCAGCGAGGCCTGCGTGGCCACGAGCCGGGAGGGCTTCGATACCCAGGGCGCCGTGGAGGCCTGCTCGCCCGCGGACCTGATCGGCAGCGCTCCGGCGCCGCGCCCGGGCCGTATCGACCTTGTCGACCTCGGGGAACAGCAGAGAAGGCTCCTGCCCGGCTTGGAGCGCCGGGTGCGGTCCGTTCTCCGGCAGGGCCGGTTCATCATGGGGCCCGAGATCCCGGAGTTGGAGAAGGGCCTGGCCGAATACGTGGGGGTTCGGCACGCCCTCTGCTGCGCCAGCGGCACGGACGCGCTTCTCCTGGGGCTGCTCGCCTTCGGCGTGGGCCCGGGGGACGCCGTGCTCACGAGCCCGTTCACCTTCATCGCGACGGCCGAGGTCATTGCGCTGGTGGGCGCCACGCCGGTCTTCGTGGACATCGACCCGAGGACCTTCAACCTGGATCCGGCCTGCCTGGACAAGGCTCTGGCGGCACTGCGCCGAAACGATCCTGCCGTCTACCCCTTGCCGCGCGCAGCGCCTCACGCAAAGCTGCGGGCCAAAGGGATCATCCCGGTGGATCTGTTCGGCCAGCCCGCGGACTACGATTCCATCGGCCGCCTGGCGCGCGAGCACGATCTGTTCGTCCTGGAGGACGCGGCCCAGAGCTTCGGCGGCGATTATCGAGGCCACCGGGCCGGAAGCCTCGGCCACGTGGGCGCCACGAGCTTCTTCCCGTCCAAGCCCCTGGGCTGCTACGGAGACGCAGGAGCCGTCTTCACGGACGACGATGAGCTGGCCGGAAAGATGTCTTCCTTGCGGGTGCACGGGCAGGGCTCGAACAAGTACGACAACATCCGCATCGGGCTCAACGCGAGGTGCGACACACTCCAGGCTGCGGTCCTGCTCTCCAAGCTCGAAGCTTTTCCGGAGGAGATCCGGGCCCGGCAGGAGATCGCCCGAGCCTACACGCGCCACCTCTCGGCATGCCCATCGGTCCGGACGCCCTTCGTTGCCGCCGGGATCCGGAGCGCCTGGGCCCAGTACTCCCTCTTGTCGGACAACCAGGCATCCATCCGCAAGATCCTCGCGGACCGGGGTGTCTCCACTGCGGTTTACTATCCCAGGCCTTTGCACCTTCAGCCGGCCTTCTCCGGCTCGGGCTACCGGGAGGGAGACTTCCCGGTGAGCGAGGACGCAGCCCGGCGCATCTTCAGCCTTCCGATGCACCCTTATCTGTCCGAGGAGAAGATTCGCTACGTCGCCGATCTGGTGACCAAGGCGGCGGACTCTGGGAGCCCGATCGAAGAAGAATCGAGAGGTTGAAGGCGCAAGGGCCTCCGGCTCGGGCGGACGACAATGTCACTGCTCGAGCCGCGCCGCGCGGGCAGCTGAAAGAACAGGCGAGGCTGGCCGGGTCAGGATCGATAACTATCCAAGGGGTGAGGGGTCCCTTGATCGAATCTGCGCACAGCTTGACGAGGGGGGAACAGCCGTCATCACCGATGCCCCGGCCAGCCGGCCGCGAGGCCCTACCATCGCCCGCCTGGGAGTAGTACAAGATGCATGCCACCGGGGGCGGCCGGCCGGCGGCGCGCGTCCCCCCCGGGGTGAGGGCTCCCATTGGTCTTTCGTTCCGTGGACTTGTGGCCCCCCGCGAGGGTGACGGGATGCGCGCCCGGATGGTTTTCGCAACTGCCGTCCTGTAAAAAAAATTGACAGCTTGGAAGGAATTCTGGCGCATGAGGCTCGACCGCCGCGTGATCCGAAGGATCGGGGCAGGCTCCTGGCTGGCCGTGCTCCTGCCTTGGCTTTTCGGGTGCGCCGCCACGCTGCCTCCGCAAGCCTGTGCCGTGCCCGGCATGCAGATCCATACGGCCTCGTCTCCGGCCGCGACCCGTGAGATCCGCGACGACGCGCAGCGATATCTCGCGGGGCTCGAGGACTATCTTCGAGTCCGGGCTCGGCCGGTGGATATGCTGCGCGTCGTGCACTTCCGCTCACGCTGGGATCTCTGGGGTTACCTGAGCCGGGAGTCGCCTCCTTACCGATGGAGAAGGGGAGCCTGCTTCGAGACCCCGGACGGGCTCACGCTCGCCGTCTCCGGCAATCCGGGAAGCAAAGAGTTTCACAGGCTCCTGCGGCACGAGCTCACACACGCGTTCCTGGCGAGCCGCTACCGCGACTTTCCTCCGTGGATCGACGAGGGGCTTGCACAGGTCCTGTCCGCGGGGCCGCCCTTCCCCCGACCCGGAAGCAGTCCGCCTCACCCGGTCGAATCGGACCGCTGCGAACGGCTCCCGAACGGCTGTCTCGAGCTTCTGGCGGCACCGCCCGGAGAGAAGCTCACGCGCGCTCAGTGCCGGCAGGCCTCCGCGCTCACGGCCGCGCTGATCGCCCGTTCCGACGACGCTCTCAGCCGGCTGGAACGCTTCCTCGAGATCTCTTCCTCGCAGCGCGATCCGGCCGAGGCCTTCAAAGATGCCTGGGGCCTGCCGTTCGAACAAGCCTGCGTCCTTGACAGGTCGTAAAATCCAGCGCTATCGCATGGTGAAAGGTAGCTGTGAGAGATGGGAACAGACTCGGAGCTCGGCTTCTTTCTGACTGCCTTCATCTCCCTTTTCGCCCTGATCGATCCGATCGGCGTGGTCCCCCTGTTCGTCTCCATCACCCCGTCGAGCACGGCCGCCAAGAGGCGATCCATGGCGCGCAGGGCCTGCTGGTTCGTCTTTCTCGTGCTGAGCTTCTTTGCCGTGACCGGCAGCACGATCTTCCGGTTCCTCGGTACCACGATCGGCGCCTTCCGCATCGCCGGGGGGCTCATCCTGCTCAAGATCAGCCTGGAGATGATCGAGGCACGCGTCTCACCTTCACGCCACACCTCCAGGGAGGACGAGGAAGGTCGCCAGAAGGACGACGTGGCCATCCTGCCTCTCGGCATCCCGCTGCTCGCCGGGCCCGGCTCCATTTCGGGCGTGATCGTGCTCATGAGCCGGACGGACGGCTGGACCATGCAGCTGCTCGTGTTTGCCGCCATCGCGCTCAACGCGCTCCTTGCTTATTTCCTGCTCCGCTACGCAACCAGGATCAGCGGCCTGCTCAGGGAGACCGGGCAGGGCGTGCTCATGCGCATCATGGGGCTCCTGCTGGCGGCCATCTCGATGGAGTTCATCCTGAGCGGGATCCGCGAGTATTTCCAGCCGTGATGCCGCTGCCGACACCCGGCACCTCTCTTCCTCTTCCCTGACACCCGAAACCTGAAACCCCTCTTTCCCGTTGACCGGCCGACACCCGGATCCATACAATGATCTCCGGACCAGAGGTCGCCGGAGCCCCCATGGAATCGCGAAGATCCAAGATCGTCCGAGTGAGCTCGAGGGGCACGTCCGCCCCCGAGGAAGGGTTCTCGCCCCGGGCCCTGCAGATCATGCTGGAGTGCGGGTTGCTGGAGCTGGCCGGCACGAGCGACGTCCATGCTGCCTGGATGCGCTACTTCAGCCCGCGGGACACGATCGGCTTCAAGGTGAACTGCCTCGGGGGGCGGAGCATGTGCACCCACCCTGCCCTGGCCGAGGCCGCGGCGAAAAGCCTCGGGTCCGCAGGCATTGCCCCTCACCAGATCATCGCGTGGGACCGTCACACCCGTGAGCTGGAGCGGTGCGGCTTCAGCGTCAATCCCGGGCAAGGCGGAGCGTACCGCTGCTTTGGCACCGACCAGAAGGGGGCCGGCTACGAGGAAGAGCTCACCGCGCAGGGGTCGGTCGGCAGCCTGTTCAGCACGCTCCTGACGCGCCACTGCACCTCGGTCATCAACATGCCGATCCTCAAAGACCACGGGCTCTGCGGGCTCACCTGCGCCCTGAAGAACATTTTCGGCGCCCTTCACAACCCCAACAAGTATCACGACGATCACTGCGACCCCTACATCGCGGACGCCAACGCGGTTCCGTTCGTGCGGGAGAAGCTCCGGCTGGTGGTCTGCGACGCGCTCCAGGTGCAGTACAAGGGCGGTCCCAGTTACCATCGGAAGTGGGTGGCGGACCTCGGAAGCCTTTTGCTGGCAGAGGACCCGGTGGCGCTCGACACCGTCTGCGCAGGGCTGCTGAACAAGATCAGGCGCGAAAACGGCCTGCCTCCCATCGTGGAGGACGGCGAACTGCCGGCCTACATCCGCACCGCGGCCGACTCGGACCACAAGCTCGGCAGGTGCCGGCCCGAGGAGATCGAGCTGGTGGAGAAGATCGTGGACCTGGAGGGTTGAAGCTTGCTCGGCACTGCTCTACACAATGGGGACGTACCCTGCGGGCTCGCCTTCTCCGGTAGCGACCCGGCGACCGGCAGTAAGCGTCGAAAATTGGTGGACACGCCTTGCGGCTTTGTCCACCCTACCGAGTGCGCACGCCCCTCGCTCGCGACTTATTTCGTCATCCCGGCCCACCTGCGGAGCGCGTGTGAGCCGGGATCCAGAAGCCTGCACCGAGCACGGCAAGAGTCACGGGGCGCAGAGACTGGACCCCGGCCTGCGCCGGGGTGACGCGAAAGATGGTGGTAGCACATGGACCGCAGGACCTTCATCAAGACCCTGGCCGGCACGGCGTGTGCCTGCGGCCTCTCGGAGCTGTCTCCGGGCAGCCGGCCAGTTTCCGCGGCGGCGCAGCCGCCGTCCGGCCGCGCGGCCCCCGAGGCTTTTTCGGATTCCTCGCCCGGGGGCGTGCGCGAAGCGCGCTACTACAGCCGGCTGAAAGACCGCGAGATTCGCTGCGATCTGTGCCCCCGGCAGTGCCAGGTCGGGGACCGGGAACGCGGCTACTGCGGGGTGCGGGAAAACCGGGGAGGGACCTACTGCACGCTCACCTACGGGCGTCCTTGTGCCGTGCACGTCGATCCGATCGAGAAGAAGCCGTTCTTCCACTTTTGCCCGGGCTCGACCGCCTTTTCCATCGCCACGGCCGGCTGCAACATGAACTGCAAGTACTGCCAGAACTGGGACATCTCCCAATCGCGACCCGAACAAGTCCGCAGCATGCCCCTTGGCCCGCGCGAGTGCGCGACCCGGGCCAGGGAGTCCGGCGCCCTCTCGATCGCCTACACCTACAGCGAGCCCGTGGTCTTCTTCGAGTACATGTCCGACACGGCGGACCAGGCCCGCGCGCAAGGTCTGCGCAATGCGATGGTCTCCGCGGGCTTCATCCAGGAGGTGCCGCTCAAGGACCTGCTGACCCGGCTGGATGCGGTGAAGATCGACTTGAAGGCCTTCTCCGACGCCTTCTATCGGGACGTCTGCAGGGGCCGGCTGGATCCTGTCCTGAAGACGCTCGTCACCGTGCGCAAGGCGGGCGTTTGGCTGGAGATCGTCTACCTCGTCCTGCCGACCTTGAACGACAGCGAAAAAGAGACTCGGGACCTCTGCCGGTGGATCGCGAGCGAGCTCGGGCCCGAGGTGCCGGTCCATTTCACGCGCTTCTTTCCGACTTATCTCCTGAAGAACCTTCCGCCCACGCCCGTGGACACGCTCGAACGGATGCACGGCATCGCGAAATCCGAAGGGCTTCTGTTCCCCTACGTGGGCAACGTGCCGGGTCACCCGGCAGAGAGCACCTCCTGTCCCGGCTGCAACACCCCGCTCGTGCGGCGCTCCGGCTTCAATGTCCGGATCGAGGGTCTGAAGGAAGGCCGGTGCGGGAAGTGCGGAAGGAAGGTCGCGGGCCTCTGGGTGTAGCGCCCGTGGCAGTCTCCGTGCGACCAGCGGCAAATTTCGGATGTTGCGAGGACCGAAGGTCCGTGGCAACCCCCCGGAGACAGGGGGATCGCCACGCTCGCGGTTTCTTGACCGTGGTTGGTGGGCACGCTTCGCTTTGCCCACCCTACCGAGTGCTCACGGGCTCGCTCGCGAGATCCGGTGCTTGCCCGGCGCTCAGTTCTTTGGCGCACCCTTCAGCCCGGCAAGAGCGGACGACAGGAAGCACTTCACCCACTTCTCTATCTCCGCATGCGCCACCCCTGTTTCCCTGCCGAGGCTCTCGATCGATTCTCCTCGCAAGTGGCGCAGCACGATGTCGTATCGTTTCTCCGCGGAAGAGACATCCGCAGCGGCTCGCGGGCTCGCCGGAAGCTTCTGATCTCTGGAACGGGCCAGGGCCTTTTCCGCATGATTCCGGAGGCTCCTTACATAAGACACTGCAGCCTCGTCCGGAGGCTCCGGTGACGAGACGCGATCCAGATAGAAGGCGCCGATCAGCTTCTCCTCGACCACGATCGCAAGCACCCCGATCATCTCCACTTCCATGGCCGAAAGGCATTCGCGCTCTGCCGGCGTCAATCTTTCCCTGCTCCAAAGGAACAAGTCCGTTTTCCTGAGGAGCGCGTGACCGACCGGTGATTCGCGCGCGGAAGAAGCCAGGGGAAACCAGATGCGCTCCAATACCCGGTCCAGATGATCCCCCAGCCCGAACCGCCCGCGCACCGTTCTCTTGTCCGGAGTCACCACGCACAGGGCCACGTGGTCGAAGGGGCCGCTCCGGTACATGGCTTCCATGATCAGGAGCAGGGTCTGGTTGAGATCGAGAGGGGAGGAGACCTCCGTTGCAGACTCGACCTCCTCGATGAGCCGCTCTCGGGACTTCTCCGACCAGGGGCACTCGGGACGAGCGGGCTCCTCGGGCGCTTCCGGCACCGTGGATTCGTGTGGGCCGGAGGGAGCCTTCCCGTCTCGCTTCTCGAGCACAAGGTCGGAAACCCTGACATTCATGTCGGACAGGACCCCTTCGCTTTCGCTGAGACCGGACCGAAGAATCTGCCGGATGTCGCCGGCCGTCAGACGCAGCTTCTCCCCATATCGCTCCAGCAGCCTCGGCACGGCCTGCTCGGCCCGTGTGTCCCGGCGGTACACCGCATGCGTCAGCTCCTCGCTGAAAGAGAGGATCGGCTCCATACGGCCCTGCAGATCGCTTTCGGCCGGCGTGCCGAGCGACGGGATCCCCCAGTAGCGGGCCGCGGCTTCAGCCAGATCTTCATAGTTGAACCGGAGCACGTGCCGGCATGCCTCGTGGGACGTCTCCCCCTCCTTTTGCACCCGTGCCGTGATCGCGGCGTACTCGTCCGGACAATAACAGGCTACGAGCATTTCCCCCAGGTTGCGGAACATGCCGTAGAGATACGCCTCCTCGGGCTTCTCGTAGCCGACGTGCATGGCCACCTCCCGGGCGTGAAAGGCGGTCAGGATGGAGAGCGACATCAACTCCTTCAAACCCGGGAAATGCCGGTTGTAGTGCTCGAACACCATAAGGGTGCTGGCGAGGGTGCGCAGGTTCCTGGTACCCAGCAACATGATGGCCTGCGTCACGGACAGGATCTTGCCGTCACAGCGTCTGTAGTAAGGGGAGTTCGCCGTGCGGAGCACCTGAAGGGTCAAGCTGTGATCCTTGAGGATAATGTTGGCGAGATACTGGAAGGAGGCGTCCTCCTTGGTCAGGATCGCCATGGCCGCGCTGATGTGGGCCGAGATCGCGGGAAAATCGCTCCCGCTGACCATTCGCTCCATGATGGCACGGACCGGCTCCTCGCGGTCCTTCTCCGTCTCCATCCGGTCGCCCTCCCTGTCCTCGACTCATTTATATCGGACACTAAGTGGCTGCGGATGAGCGCCGAAGCTTGCTCGGGGCGAGGGGTGCCCTGCCAAGGCATCGACCTCCTCGAGCGCCCAGGGGCCGCCCGCTGATCGTGGACGGGACGTGGCAACAGTGGCCCAAAGCCCGGATGTCTTGATGCAGCCCTAATCCAATCGGCTTTCGGATCCAGGAGGCTGCCCAATAGCATGCGAGGAGCAGGGACTGGATTCCGGCCTGCGAGGCCGTGTCATATTTCGTCATCCCGGCCCGGTTGCGGAGCGCGTGGGAGCCGGGATCCAGAAGGGTGCACCCAGACCAACTGCAGGAACCGGGTGCAGGGACTGGATTCCGGCCTGCGCCGGAATGACGAAAAAACGGCCGCGCGCCGCCCCGCCGGAGGGGGTCGGGTCTTGCCGCCGCTGTTTGTCAGCTCCTAGGGGGAAGTTCCGTTCTCTGGCGAACGACCTCATAGAACAGGATCGCGGCCGCCACCGAGGCGTTGAGAGACTCTACCTGTCCGCTCATGGGGATGGAGACCAGGACGTCGCACAGGCTCTGCAGTGCAGGCCGGAGGCCTTTCTCCCCGCCGACGACCAGGCAAAGGTCGGTGCGCAGATCGATCTCGTAGATCTTGCGTCCGGCCCCGGGATCTGCGCCGACGATGCGGACGCCTCTTTCCCGGAGCGCCTGAAGGGTCCGGACCGCGCTCCCGAGGCGAATCAGGCGCACGCTGCGGGCCGTGCCGGCCGAGGCCTTGATCACGACCGGGCTCACCGGGCTGGTTCGCTCTCTGGGCAAGAGCACGCCCTCGAGCCCCGCTGCGCACGCGGTCCGAAGGATCGCGCCCAGATTGTGAGGATCCTGGATTTCGTCCAGCAGGGTCAGGAAACGCCTGGCACGGCCAGGCAGGCTCTCCCAGAAGGCGTCGAAATCCTCGGAGGACGCGGCGGCGGTGAGGGCCACCACCCCCTGGTGCTTGGCGGTCCTTGCCTTGGAATCGAGCGAGGATCGATCCCGGAAGGAGACCGGGATCTTGTGCTCCCGAGCCAGGGAGAGAAGCTTTCGAACGGGCGGTCCGGATCTCCCGTAGGCGATCCAGATCTTCTCGATGCCCGGAGCCTCCTGCCGCAAGGTCTCCAGCACCGGCTGGACCCCGTAGATCCAAAGCTGGTGCCCGGCTTCCGTGTCCTCGGGCCGGGGGCTCGCCGGACGGCGCTCGTCGGCCGTATTCTCAGTCCGCGCCCTCGCGGCGTGCTTCGACGCAGGCCTCGTTCCCCGGGACTTCTCCCAAGGCTTGGAGCCCCATCTGGTTGGGCGGGTTCTCGCGCGGGTTCCGGTCTTCCGTCCGCCTCTCGCAGCCGAGCGCTTCTCGTCAGCCGCTGCCGCGCGAACGGCTTTCCCGTGCCCTTGTCGAGGGCCGCCGGACGGATCAGGCGGGTGCACGGGCATGATCTTTCAGGATCTCCAGGATCCGTTCGCTGGCCTCTTTCACGGCAACCACCATGGCCTCCCGCTCGGTGCGGAGCTTGATCTCGACTCTGTCTTGCTGAAGCTGTTTCGGGCCTACGGTGATCCGCAGCGGGATGCCGATCAGGTCGGCGTCCTTGAACTTCTTGCCGGGCCTCTCGTCGCGGTCATCCAGCAGGACCTCGACTCCCTTGCCGCAGAGCTCCCGGTAGAGCGCTTCGCTCACGAGCCGGACTTTCTCTTCCGCGGGATTCACGGACGTGATGATGACGGAGAAGGGCGACAGCGGAAGGGGAAACCGGATCCCGTCCTGGTCGTGCCTCTGCTCGATCGCGGCCGCCAGGGTGCGCCCGATGCCGATGCCGTAGCATCCCATGCAGACGGGCCGCTCCTTGCCTTCCGCGTCCAGATAGGTCGCGTGGAGCGCTTCGCTGTACTTGGTCCCCAGCATAAAGACGTGGCCCACTTCGATGCCCCTCCGCTTCTCCATGGCCGCTCCGCAGCGCGGACAGGGGTCCCCCGTATCGGCGATCCGCAGGTCGGCGTACCGAGGCTCCCGCAGGTCGCGGCGCGCATCGAAGTGCAGCAGGTGATAGTCGATTCGATTCGCGCCCACCACGGCGTCTCTCAGATCCCGGACCTCCTGGTCGGCCACCACCGGGAGAGAGAGCCCGACCGGGCCGACATATCCGGCCGGAACCCCGAGGGCCCGCTCCACGTCTTCGGGAGGGGCGAGGGCGACCGTGCCGCTGCTGCCGAGAAGCTTGCCTACCTTGTGCTCGTTGGCTTCGCGGTCGCCTCGCACGAGCACCAGCACGTCCCCTCGGTCGGTCCGGTAGAGCAAGGTCTTCACCAGACAGGAGGGCGGCACCCCGAGAAAACGGGTCACCTCCTCGATCGTTCTTTTCCCCTTGGTGAGCACCGGCTCCAGCGCGGGAGCAGGACCGGCCGGCTGCGGTTGCCGTTCTCCATCGGTCTCGAGCCGGATCTCGGCTTTCTCCGAGTTGGCCGCATAGTCGCAGGAGGTGCAAAACAGGATGGCGTCCTCGCCGCTGTCGGCCAGCACCATGAACTCATGCGAAAAGCTGCCCCCGATGTAGCCGGTCTCGGCTTCCACCGCCCGGAAGTCCAGCCCCATTCGTTCGAAGATGCGTTTGTAGGCCTCGTACATGACCCAATAGCTCTTTTCGGCTCCTTCCGGGTCCAGGTCGAAGCTGTAGGCGTCCTTCATGATGAACTCGCGGCCCCGCATGAGACCGAACCGGGGCCGGATCTCGTCGCGGAACTTCGTCTGGATCTGGTACAACGTGAAGGGGAGGTCCCGGTAGGAGCGGACGTCTCGCCGCACGAGGTCCGTCACTACCTCCTCGTGGGTGGGACCGTAGCAGAATTCGCGCTCGTGTCGATCCTTGAAACGCAGCAGCTCCGGCCCCATGATGGCCCACCTGCCCGTCTCCTGCCACAGCTCGGCAGGCTGAACGCTCGGCAGAAGCACCTCCTGCGCCCCCGCCCGGTTCATCTCCTGCCGCACGATCTCCTCCACTTTGCGCAGCGAGCGCAGCCCCAGGGGCAGATACGAGTACACGCCGGAAGCGAGCTTCCGGATCATGCCGGCGCGCAGCAGGTATTGATGGCTGACGACCTCCGCCTCTGCGGGGACCTCCCTCAGGGTGGGCAGAAACATCCTCGAATATCGCATCCCTCAACTCCTTCCGTCCTAGAGGCTGTCGATAAACGGCCATCTGCGGCGTTGCGCTCAGGGGGAATGGAGGCTGGGAAAGCCTGCCCCGGCGAAGGCCGGGGTCCACTGTGCCTCCCGGTTACGCCTCATTCCTCAGGATTTGTCCTTCCAAGGGTCGGACACCCCATCCTTCGGATGGGTCCCCATTTTCGCGCGCCTTGCATCTGGGCATTTCTCACCAGCCTCTCTAGAGGGTGTTTTTCGACACCCCTCCTCCGAGAGGAGGCTCTGCTCCGAGGCGGCCGCCCCTTTCCCGGTCCGGGACAGCTCGCGGGCCCTGGCGAAGAGTTCCGAGAAAGAGAGGTTGTCCCGCAACAGAAAGAACAACCCCACAAGGAAGATCGAGCCCATTGTGACGAACCAGTTGACCATGGAAAAGCTCGCGGCAACGGATCGCTCCAATCCGTACAAGTCGGCCAGCACAAAGGTGATTCCGAACTGGAAAGGTCCCAGATACCCGGGGGTCGGCATGATCGAGATCAGGACACAGGTGACGACCATGAGGGTGAAGACCGAGTCCAAGGGCAACAAAGGGTGGATCCCGTAGGCCCAGTAGAACGGGTAATAGGTCAGGCACAGGACCGTCCAGAGAAGCGCGGAAAGCAGGATCGACAGAGCAATCCCGCGCGCATCTCTCAGGATGCCGAGGCCGGCCGTAAAGGATTCCAGGGCCTCCTCGATGCCGCTGCGAAATCTGGGCGGCAGAACGCCGGTCAGCGCGCGGACCAGCCTGAAAGCCGTGTCGCGCTTGAGGAGAAGCAGCATACAGAAGAAAACGATCCCGGCCACGCCGACAAGGCTCAAGACGCCGAAGGTCCGCATGTATCCGGACACTTCGACCGCTTCGGCCTGGCCCCCGCGGGGGACGAAGGCGACCGGATTCCAGACGAGCAGACATCCGAACAGGCAGAGAACGGAAATCATGTCGAAGAGCCGCTCGACCACAATCGTACCCAGAGAGGCAGAGAAAGAAATCTCCTCCCGCTTGCCGAACAGATAGGCCCGGATGAACTCGCCCGCCCTGAGAGGCAGCAGGTTTCCCATGAACCCGATCATCATGGGCGAGTACAGGCGCCGGACCGGGACCGGCTTCAGAGCCTTGCAGAAGAAATGCCACCTGAGGGCCCTGATCGAGAAAGCGGCAGCGAACAGGACGAGGGCCACCAACACGTAACCGTATCGGAGATGGACGAGGGATGTTGCGATTTCCGCCAGCGAGACGTCGCGGAACGTGAAATAGAGCGCAACCCCGGCCACAAGGAGTCCCAGGACCAGACTTCTGATTCTCAACGGCTTCCCCCTGAAAGATCTTTCCTGCCTTGAGCACAGTCTACAAAACCTAAATAAGGGCATGGAAAAAAGCAAGGGAAGCCCCTTTTCCTGAAGGCTGGTCAGAAACTGCAGGGCGAAGCGCGCAGTGCGCCGACAAGGCTCTGGGGAAGGTTTGTCCGGGATGACAAACATGAGAGGCACTCTTCTCTGTCATTCCGGCGCAGGCCGGAATCCAGTCCCTGCGTCCCGCCATTGCCGCTGTTCCGATGCACCCTTCCGGATCCCGGCTCACACGCGCTGCGCACATGGGCCGCGATGACGAAAACGACGGAGCCCGCGCATCATTCCGTCCGAGCAGTGGGGCATCGGGTAGCCGGGGCGGTTGCCCGCCCCTGGCTCCCACACCACCGTACGTACCGTCCGGTATACGGCGGTTCACGAGAAACGCACGAGTCTGCGGTGCTCCTCAAGAAGGCTGAGTAAACCCATGGACCGCAAGAGTGAAGTCGGCACAGCCTGGTGCATGTGGCTGGCCCCAGCATTCCACCACGGCCCGTGGCCGTTGTAGGCAGAGACCGCCGCACGCTCCTCATCCAGCCCGAGCTTGGCCATTTCCTTGCGACGGGTCCGGGGGCGCTTCCACTGCCGCCACAAGGCGGCGCGCAGCTTCCGTCTTATCCATCCGTCCAGTCCCTCGAAACTGGCCTTGACCTCACTCATCCGGTAATAAGCTACCCAGCCGCGCAGCACGACGCTGAGCTCCTGGCAGACACGCCTGAGGTTACGTCCCCGTGCGTGTCTGAACAGGGTGTGAAGTTTGGCCTGAAGCCGTTTGACCGACTCCGGAGCCACCTTCAACTTGGGTTCCTGGTGCATGGTCACGCTGTACCCCAAAAACTTCCGCTTCCACGGTCGGTCTACAGCGCTCTTTTCCCGGTTGATCCGCAACCGCAGCCGCTTCCAAAGGAAACGTTCCAGCGATGCCATCACCCGCTCACCCGCTCGCTTCGAGGCCACGTACACGTTGGCATCATCCGCATAGCGGGCAAACCGGTGCCCCCGGCCTTCTACCTCCTTATCCAGCTCGTCGAGCAGGATATTGCTTAGAAGCGGTGAAAGGGGTCCCCCTTGCGGAGTCCCTTCCACCCGGGGCGACACCAGCCCGCCTTCCATCGCTCCCGCCTGCAAATACCGGCGGATCAACAGAAGCACCCGTCTGTCCTTCACCCGTCTGGCCACCCGTGCCATCAGCACGTCGTGGTTCACACGGTCGAAGAATTTTTCGAGGTCCAGATCTACGACCCATCGATATCCCGCGGCCATGTGCTGTCGGGCTCGCCGTACCGCATCATGGGCGCTTCGGCCCGGTCGGAAGCCGTAGCTGTCCGCCGAGAACGTGGGATCGAAGATGGGCGTGAGCACCTGGAGCAGGGCCTGCTGGATCAAACGGTCCAGCACCGTCGGAATCCCCAGCGCTCGCGTCCCCTTCCCCGCCGGCTTGGGTATCTCTACCCGCCGTACCGGTTCCGGTTCATACCTGCCGCTGAGCAACTCCTCCCGAATCCGCGCCCAGTGCTCCCGGCAGTGCGGCATCAGTTCCTCGACGGTCATTCCGTCGATCCCTGGAGCCCCCCCGTTTTGCACCACGCGCCGGTATGCGGCCCTAAGATTCTCTCGCGCGCATACCTTCTCCATGAGACCCGCATCCCCGTCCCCGGCTCTTCCGTCGCATGCCGTGCCCGCTTGGCGCGCTCGACCCCTACCGTCGGCGGTTCCGCCGCCTGCTCTCCGGGCTCGCTCCGGCCTCTCAGCCCTCTTGGCTGCGCCTCCCTCAGGCATCGAATGCTCCAGTGCCGGTTCGGCTCCTCGTGTTCGGCCCTTCACCGCCATGCGCGGCGGCTACTATGGCCTCGGCTGACTTCTGCCCGCCCGTCGCCACACCTTTCGGTGTGACTAGCCTTGCGGCAGGCTGAGCAGATCTCCCGGGGTAAGACGCGTGACCTTCGCCCCATCCATCCGCCGCATCTACGCTCGCCAAGTCCGGGTGACTGCGGGCTTCGGGTCGATTTGCCCCCTCGCCCACCCGGCGAACGCCTCGTATGCGGTTCGTGTTCCTCGGACCGGGGCTTTGCCTCCAGCTTCCTTCCCACCCTACCTCGCGGTAGCGCAGTTGCTGTTCGGCTAAGGGTACCCGTCACCTGGGCCCCTAGAGGACTTTCACCTCCAAGTCACTTCCCGGTTCGCTTTCGCTCACCGGTTTACAGCGCCGCTCACGGCGCTGCGCGCCGTGCCCGGCGCACAAATGCAGAAGGCCGCCTTCTGGTGAAGGGCGGCCTTCCGTGACGCATGCGCACGTCGTGCTTACCGGTGCGCGCGAGCAGGTCCTCGAGCCAGCTCGGGCAGGATCCCTACTTGACCGTGATCAGGGGCCTCAGCTGCTCGAAGTTCTTGTCTCCGATCCCCTGGACCCCTTTGAGATCCTCCACGGCCTTGAAGGGCCCGTTCTTCTGGCGGTAGTCGATGATCCGCTCGGCCATCTTCTCGCCGACCTTGGGCAGCTGAACGAGCTCGTCAGCTGCGGCCGTATTGATGTTGACCGCCTTGGTCTTCTCCGGCCCTGCCGCCTGTGCAAGGGCAAGCGGAGAAGTCCAGGCCAGGAGCAACAGGAACGCGGCCAGGCACAGGAGCGTCTTTCGAGTTCTCATCCTTCTTCCTCCTCTGATTGAAATTGGGGCCAGACACCGAACCGATGGCCGGATGCAAGGCAACTGCTGTGCCGGCGCCCTGGGCCGGTCGCGGGCGCAGCGTGCACTCACTCGAAATTCCATCAGAATTCGGGGCGGTCCCGGTCTCCGGCCAGGCGCGGCAGCGCTCCTGGAGCGGCCATATGACCGGCGTCCTATGCGGCAGATCCTTCACACCGGAAAGCAGCGGGACCGGGTTTTTCGATAGTCCGCGACCCGCTTACGAGAAAGAGGGACCCCTTTCCACAGCCGTGTACCGGAGGTCACGGGGAGCCTTCTGGAAACGAATCCTGTACAGGCTGTTCAAAAATGCCCAGATGCAAGGCAGGCGAAGTTCTGAGGAATGAGGCGTACATGTAGGTACGCCGCAATGACGAAGAACGAGTCGAACGCAGCAGATGGGTGTTTTTCAACAGCCTGTCAGGGCTGGGCCTTCTTCCGGTCCGCGCCATGCTGATCCTGGAGCTGGCGCATCACGTAGACCATCCGGGAGAAAGCCGTGGCGTTGGACAGGATGGCGATGACGAAGAGGATGAACCCCATGAGGTAGGGGCCGGCGTCCAGGCCGAGAGTCCCGCGGAGCATGTGGAGGATGGAGCTGAACATGGCCCCGAATCCGAGAAACACGACCCGCTCGGGCCGCTGCATCATGCCCACCTTGCAGGTGATCCCGAGGCCTTCGGCCCGGGCGCGGGTGTAGCTCACCATGAGGGATCCGCCGAGGCCCAGGAGGATGACGTAGAAGAGGATCGAATCACGGAAATGCGCGGCGAGCCCCAGGAAGATGAGGATCTCGCTGTAACGGTCCATGACCGAGTCGAAGAAGGCGCCGCGGCTGGAAACCGTGCCGGTCTTTCGTGCGATCCGGCCGTCCAGGATATCCAAGGTCCCGCCGAGCAGGATCACCATGCCGGCCAGGAACAGCCAGCCCGAGAACAGAAAGACGCAGCCGATCAGGTTGAAGCCGAAGGACAGGGCCGTGATGTAGTTCGGGTTCCACTGTTTCCGGGCCAGGTAGTTCTCGAGCGGGTAGAGCACGGAGATCCACCAGGCCTGGATCTCGGCTCCCAGGATCCTTTCCGGTCTCTTGGCCCTGTCGGCCGCAGGCGCGTCCGCGCTGCGCCTGCGCGCGAACTTGAAGATGGCGATGGACACGAGACCGCCGGAGAGAATCAACCCGATCAGCAGGATCCCGAATTTCGTATCCAAGGCAGGTTGAAAGCGGCCGAGCTCCTGAAGGCCACCCAACAAGATGAGCGCCGCAATCGTGCTCCAGGCGATGAAGGCCGGAAGCGGCACAGGTTCCAGCGAGGCCTTCTTGGTCATGCGCTTGCGGGAGAACATTCGTCTTGCCATGATTCCACCGGGACAGCCTTGCAGTGGCTTCATATATTATATCAGCCAGCATACCACAAGAGGACCCAGCGAAGAAAATCGGCTTCGCCCCTGGCTCGCCCCGAGCCAGGCAAACGGGCACGGGGGTGAAAGGGCAGATAGGACTGCCGGCCCGGCCGCCTACCGGCCAAGCGCTTCCTCCAGACGCATGGCGTGCTCCTGCTCCGCAGCCAGGATCTGCCGCAGCTGCTGCGCCAGATGGAACAGCTTCAGCTCTTCCGCCTCTTGGATGCGCTGCACGTATCTGCGGATAGCCTCGTTCTCCTCCTCGAGCTCGACCTGCAGCATGGTTTCATTGTCCCGGGACGTCCTGACCTGGTAGAGATCGGCGACGGGAGTACCTCTCAGGTAATGGATCTGCGCCGCCAGCGCGATCGCGTGCCGGACCTCTTCGCCGGCGCGGACCACCAGCTCCTTGCGGATCCCCATGTGGGCCGCACCCGTCATCACGGCGCTGTGCTGCACGTACTGGACGGCTGCCGTGTATTCCCAGCGGAGATCCTCGTTGAGTCTTTCGATCAGCTCCTGCGTGGTGATGGACATGGTCTGCTCCCTCTGCTCGCATGGGACAGCATTTTATCAGAGGCAGCCGCGGTATCAAGGTAAAGACGTGCCCGTTTACACCCAATCCTCGATTCTATATCATGGCTGCTACCCTTGAATGATGCTGCAATTTCTTGCCGGATGCCGTACGCCCCGTGAAAGTCCTCGTGATCGATAATTACGATTCCTTCACCTACAACCTCGTCCAGGCCCTGGGCAAAGCGGGTTGCACCGTTCTCGTCCGCCGCAACGACGCCGTTGCCCTGACGGAGGTGGAGCAGCTCCGGCCGGACCGGATCGTGGTCTCTCCGGGACCCAAGCGCCCGGCCGACGCAGGCATTTCCCGCAGCGTCATCGAGACTTTCGGCCCCCGCATCCCGCTGCTCGGCGTCTGCCTGGGGATGCAGTGCATGAACGAAGTCTTCGGAGGTCGGACCACCAATGCGCCCGTTTGCGTGCACGGCAAGACCTCGAAGATCTTCCATGTAGGGGCCGGGCTTTACCGGGGCCTCCCGAATCCTTTCGACGGCGCGCGCTATCACTCTTTGGTGGCCGACTGCATACCCGACTGCCTCCTTTTGGAGGCGTGGACCGGGGACCGTGTTCCCATGGGGCTCAGGCACCGCAGATATCCGGTTGTGGGCGTTCAGTTTCATCCGGAGTCGTTCCTCACCCACGGGGGAGAGATCCTGTTGGGGAATTTCCTTCACGAGCTCTACTGAGCGCATGCCCGGCCACAGCCCGAGCGAAAGTGTCCTGCCGTGACCGATCCTTTGAGCACACTCGATCTGCCGGCCCGTCCCGAAGGCGTCTTGGAGCTGGACTGCGGCCCTTCGCGGGTCCCGCCCGAGCAGCTCTTTCCGCTTCTGGCCGGTGGACCTCACGCGGGCCTGCTCCTCAGCGGCGGCTGTCACCCGCTGAGCCGCTTTTCCTTCATCGGGCTGGATCCCTTTCTGGTCCTGACTTCCCGGGGCAGGCAGATCATGCTGGAGCTGCCGCCCGAGGGTCGGACCGGGAAGGTGGAGGGAGACCCGTTCGAGATTCTCAGAAGCGTGCTGGATCTTTGCCGGCTGAGGGAAGCCCCGGCCCCGGGGGCGCCTCCCTTTCGGGCAGGCGGCATCGGCTACCTGAGCTACGAGCTCGGGCGGCACATCGAGCGGCTGCCCGCTACGACCCTGGATGACCTGGAGCTGCCGGAGCTGTACTTCGCCTTCTATCGGACCATCCTCTGCCACGACCGCGAGAGCAGCTCTTACAAGCTCTTCTGCCTCCAGCAGCCGGGGCGGCCGGACGCGCTGCAAGCGCAGGCTCCAGCCTGGCGCGGCCGGATCTCGCGCCTTCTCGAATCAGCGGCAAGAAAGAGGGGCCGATATCGGCGGAGCGATCTCGCCCCCGACCTGCAGTCCGACTTCACCAAGCTCGACTACCTGGCCGCCGTCCGCCGCGCTCTCGACTACATCCGGGAGGGGGACATCTACCAGGTGAATCTCTCGCAACGGTTCCGCGGCCGCTACAGCGGCGACTCCTACGGGCTCTTCCTCAAGCTCTTCGAGATCAACCCGGCTCCGTTTTTCGCCTACCTCGATCCCGGACCCTTCCAGGTGATCTGCTCCTCGCCCGAGCGGTTCTTCAAGGTGGAAGCCGGCCGCGTGGAGACGCGCCCGATCAAAGGCACCCTGCCGCGCGGCAGCACGGCGGATCAGGATGCCCGCTACCGGCAGGAGCTGCTGCGGAGCGCCAAGAACCTGGCCGAGCTCGCCATGATCACCGACCTGCTACGCAACGACCTGGGCCGCGTATGCGCGTACGGGTCGGTGCGCGTCGAGGACTTTCCCCGGCTGGAGGCCTACACGAACGTGTTCCACCTGGTCAGCATCGTGAGCGGCACGCTGGCCCCGGGCCGCAACGGGATCGACCTTCTCAGGGCCGCCTTTCCCGGAGGCTCCATCACCGGGTGCCCCAAGATCCGCTCCATGGAGATCATCGACGAGCTCGAGCCGACGGCCCGATCGGTGTACACGGGGGCGATCGGATACGTCGGCTTCGACGGGTCCATGGACCTCAACGTCGCCATTCGCACGCTCATCCGCAAGGGGGGGGAGATCTTCTACCAGGTGGGGGGCGGAATCGTGTTCGACTCGGATCCGGAATCCGAATACGAGGAGACTCTCCACAAGGCGGCCTCCATCCGGGACGCGGTCCTGGCTACGGCGCCCGGACGAAGGCGTGACAACCCGTGACCCGGCGAGCTCGAATACCGCGGCCCAATCGCGTGCGCAGGGGCGTATGGCCATACGCCCCTACTTGCGGGTAGGGTGGAGCCATCCAATATTGGAGAACCCGAGAAGGAGATTTTCCATGTCCCCAGGAGAGTGCTCCGGAGAGATCGAGGAGCTCAAGAAGAGCTGGGCGGACAAGTTCCCTCCCGAGGAGCAGATCTTCGCCAACATCCACCCGGGCGACCAGATCTTCGTGGGCACGGCCTGCGGCGAGCCCCAGTACCTGGTCCGGGCCCTGATCGACTATGTACGCTCCAATCCCAAGGCCTTCTTCGACGCGGAGATCCTCCAGGTCGTCACGCTGGGCGTGGCGCCCTACGGGGACCAGAAGTTCAAGAAGAACTTCCGCCACAACCTCTTCTTCATCGCCGGCAACACCCGAACGGCAGTCAATCAGGGGCTCGCGGACTACTCGCCCATGTTCCTCTCGCAGGTGCCGAGGGTGTTCTACAGCAAGCTGCAACCGGTCGACGTGGCCATGGTCCAGGTCTCTGCGCCCGACCGCCACGGGTACATGAGCCTGGGCGTCAGCCTGGACATCACCCGGGCCGCGGTGGAAAACGCCAGGACCGTCATCGCCCAGATCAACGGCTATATGCCGCGCGTCCACGGCGACACGTTCCTGCACGTGCGGGACATCGATTACCTCGTCCATCACGACGAGCCTCTGCTCGAGTACGAGGAGAGCGTCCCGGACGAGATCGCCGGCCGGATCGGGCAGTACGTGGCGCGCATCGTCGAAGACGGAGACACGCTGCAGGTGGGCTACGGCAGCCTGCCGAACGCCATCCTGGCGCAGCTTCGGAGCAAGCGGCACCTGGGCATCCACACGGAGCTGCTCACCGAGGGCATCGTCGAGCTCATGAAGGAGGGGGTGGTGGACAACAGCCGCAAGACGCTTTTGCGCGGCAAGACGATCGCCACCTTCTGCATGGGCAACCAGAAGACCTACGAGTACCTGCACGACAACCCGAGCATCGAGTTCAGGACCATCGACTTCACCAACAACCCGCTCACGATCGCCCGCAACCGCCACATGACGGCGATCAACAGCGCCCTGCAGGTCGATCTCACGGGCCAATCCTCCTCGGAGTCGATCGGCCGGCAATTCTACAGCGGGATCGGAGGCCACGCCGACTTCATGCGCGGCGCGGTCCTGTCTCCGGGCGGCAAGACCATCCTGACGGTCCAGTCCACCGCCGAGGGCGGAAAGGTCTCCAGGATCGTCCCGTTCCTGCACGAGGGCGCGGGCGTGACGCTCACCCGCGGCGACGTGCAGTACGTCGTGACCGAGTACGGCATCGCTTACCTCCAGGGAAAGAACATCCGCGAGCGTGCCATGGACCTCATCGCGATCGCACACCCGAATTTCCGGCAGGGCCTGATCGAAGAGGCGAAGAAAGCGGGTCTGATCTACCGGGACCAGGCCTTCATCCCCGGCCAGGCGGGAGAGTACCCCGAGTCGCTCGAGACGTACCGGACGACCAAGAGCGGCCAGACCATTCTGCTGAGGCCGGTCAAGATCAGCGACGAGCCGCTCCTCAAGAACTTTTTCTATTCCCTTTCGGAGAGAACGATCTATTACCGGTTCATTTCGGTGCGCAAGGACATGCCCCACGAGCGGCTGCAGGAGTTCGTAGTCATCGACTACACGAAACGAACGGTCATCCTGGCCGTGCTCGAGCAGCCCGAAAAGGAAGAGATCATCGGCGTGGGCCAGTACGACATCAGCGGGGACGCCCACACCGGCGACGCGGCCCTGGTGGTGCGAGACGATTACCAGAACCAGGGCATCGGTCATCACCTGCTCGCCTACCTGACGCAACTGGCCAAGCGCCAGGGGCTGCTCGCCTTCACGGCCAGCGTTCTCATGGAGAACAAGGCCATGCTGCATCTGCTGCGGAAGATGGGGTTCGGTATCGAGAAGAGGAGCGAGGGAGGGGTATACGAGATGAGGCTGGCCTTCCGCGAGGGCACGGAGTATGAGAGGCGTTAGCGACTCGGCCGCGTTTCCCGCGCCTCGCAGCGGCGCCTGCTTGCCGCGCCCGGAAACAGTGAACTCCCTCTCCCCCGCTGCACGGGGGAGAGGGTCGGAGTAGGGGGGAACGAGGGCAGATGCACCCCTCATCCTGGCCTTCTCCCCTCGGTGAGGGGAGAAGGTGCGAGCCCTGGGACGGCAGGAATCTTGCACGCCAAGAGGTTACGCGCAGAGTAAACGGGGAGCACCCGTGCACTATCTGGCTTTGAACGGCAGGATCGTTCCCGAAGAGCAGGCCTTCATTTCACCGCTCGACCGCGGGTTCCTGTACGGAGACGGCCTGTTCGAGACCCTGAAAGCGCGACGGGACCGCATCTTCTTCCTGGACAGGCACCTTGCCCGCCTCGAGCGGGACTGCCTGTTCCTGGGGATCTCTTTCCCGGCCGGGCTGGACTACCGGGGTCTGATCCTGGAGCTTCTGGAAAGGAATCGGATCCGCGGCGACGGCGCCGTGAAGATCCATGTCACCCGCGGGAGGCACGAGGGGCTGCTCTATCTGCACGAGTCTCCGTCGCCGACGGTGACGATCCTGGCGAGCCCCTACCAGGCGGCGGCCCCGGACAAATGGGAGCAAGGGCTCAGCGTGTCCGTGGAGACGGACATCCGGCAGAATCCCTCGAGCGGTCTGTGCCAGGCGAAGACGCTGAATTACCTCTTCTACCTGCTCCTGCGGACGCGCGCTCGCGCAAAGGGTTTCGAAGACGCGGTGATCCTGAATCACGACGGAGACGTCTGCGAGTGCACGGCATCCAATCTGTTCGCCTTTCGGGGCGGGCGGCTGCAGACGCCTGAAGTGACTTGCGGGCTCCTGCCGGGCGTTCTGCGCGAAACGCTGATCGAGTGCATGGCCGAGGCAGGCGAGCCGGTGGTGGAGGCGAGGCTCTCCACGGAGGAGTTGCTGGAGAGCGCAGAGGTCTTCGTCACCAACTCCCTTGCCGAAGTGCTTCCGGTCGGTCGGATCGACGGGAAGGTCCTGCCCGTCAGGGACAAGACGAAGGCCGTGCGGGCGCGCTACCAGGCCTGGATAAAGGACAAAAGGTAATCTCGAGGAAACGGTATGGGCAGGATCTACTACATCGGCTCGACGAGCGCCGGATCCGGCAGAAGCCTGACCGCCTGGATGGTCGCGGAGGCGCTGCTCGGC
Organism: bacterium; assembly: GCA_040756235.1. Lineage (GTDB taxonomy): Bacteria > Desulfobacterota > DSWW01 > DSWW01 > DSWW01 > JBFLZG01. The sequence continues at coordinate 41,276 of JBFLZG010000080.1, forward strand.
CAGGGTCTGCGGCCCGGATTCGTCAAGTGCATCCCGGAAAGCCAGGACGGCGAGGAACAGCTCCACGAGGATGCGGACGTGGTTCTCTTCCGGGACCTGCTCGGGCGCGAGAGATCGCGGCCCCTGTGGCCGCTCCCGGCTGAAAGGACGCCGTCCCCCGGGGAGGCGCCGGGCCTGACGATCGAAGGCGCGGCAGCCAGGATCCGGGAGTGGGCCGACTCGTGGGGATCGGCCGTTGTGATGGGCTCCGCCCGGATCTTCTCGGACTCCCTCTCCCGGCCCATTTCGGAGATCAGTCTCATCCAGCGGCTCAGGGCCGAGGTCTTTCTCCTGGATCGGTACGAGGCCGAGGCAGACTCGATTTACAGCCTCCTCTCGCTCCAGTCTCTCCTCAAGGGGCTGACCCGCTGCCTGATCCTCAACCGGGTCCCGTTCGGCCACCCTGTGGCCAGGCTGCCGGGCATTCAGAGACTCAGGGCCGGGGAGAAGCACATTCCACCCATCGCTCTCATCCCGGAGGACAGCATGCTCTCGTCGCTGTCCGTGGGAGAGATCGGCCAGGCCCTGCCCGCGCGGATCATGAGCGGAGAAGAGACGGCCGGCCGCAGGTTCTGCCGCGTGAGCCTTGGAGCGCAGCATCTCCACGGGTCCCTGCGGGTCTTCCGTCACGCCCTGGGCAGAGTCCTCCTGCTCGCGCCGCCGGACCCCGGGGCGCCGCGCCTCGACGGCATGGAAGCAGGCTCCGTCGCAGGCATCCTCCTGGCCGGGCCGCGCCTGCCGAGCCCGGCCCTGCTCGAGGCCGCGCGAGCGGCGCACATCTCCCTCATGCATACGGAACTGGAGAGCTTTGCCGCTCTGGAGCGCCTGCAGAACATCCTGGTTTCGGTCCGCTCGGGAGAGCGGTACAAGAAGGAGCGCTTCGCGGAGCTCGTCCTCCGGGATCTCGGCGTCCCGGATATCCTGGCCTGCAATAGAGGGGAAAGTGGCCTGGATCCGTAAGATCAACCAGCTTTCCATGTCGGAGAAACAGGGCCTGTACCGGTTTCTGATTCCTCCCGACCTGTTCGGCCGCTTCAAGGTCCACCCCCTGAGCCTGCGAGGCCTCTCGGGCGCGCGTTGCGTCCGTTTTTACTGCCCGGCCAGCGACCCGGTCGCGCTCATCGAGCTCAAGAGGGACCCCGCGGACCCGGACCCGGTCTTCTCCATCCAGGTCTCGGACAACACGGACGCCCATTCGCTCGAATGGGATTTCCTCATCGTGAACGACCCCGACGGACCACGCTTCCGCATCGACGTGGACGAGCAGGGGCGGGACACGCTGTTCGGCCGCGCCGGCCGCAACCTCCCGGAAGAGCAAAAGGCTCTGGATGCGGGCTTGTTCCCCGGCCAGATCCGGCCCGGCCTGCGCGTCACCAGGACCGTGGTCCAATGCCTCGATCTGTTCGCGCGGACCTTCTCCGTCAAGTCGATCTTCCTCGAGGCCCTGTTCTACCACAACGCCATCCAGTACGAGCGCATGGGCTTTACCTACTTCGAGGGATACCACCGCATGAGACGCATCCACGAGGCCTTTCAGCCCGGCGGCGTGCTCGAGCGCCGTCTGCACGGCTCGTCCCCCTTCCGTCAGCCCGGCTTCGGCGGCACCATCCGGGGCAGGAGCTGGGCCATCCACGACGGCATCCTGGACGGAGTCGAAGACGAGATCCTGGCGGATGGCTGGGCGTCCCCCCGCATGTACCGCATGACCGGCCAGCTCCACTCGGAATGCACCTTCCCGGACGCCCGATTCTGAGCGGTCCGAACCGGCAAGGGCGCCAGCATGCGTCGCCCCTACAAGAGGCGGTCCGCCCGCGTTCCCTTCGCGGGCGCAGCAAGCAGCGCCCCTACAAGAGACTCCCCCTCTTTCATGGTGGCTGTCGGAGGATGAATTCCCTCTCCCCCGCGCGCGAGGGAGGGGGAAGAGAGAGGGCCTGGGGCCCGCCGCTTGATACCTGACACCTGAAACCTGATACCCGACACCTCTCTTCCCCTCTCGGTTTTTCTTACAGGTTGGAAAGATTCCCGACAGGCTCCTGCCCGTGCGCGGGGCGCTCGCCCGCCGGAAACCGCAAGAAACGGCTCCCTTGAAAGTCGCAGGAACGGGGCACCGAGGCACGGCGCTCCTGGCATGGGCATTGCTCAGCAGATCCTCAACGGTTGCAGACCGTCGACCGCGCTCGCGCCGCAGCTGCGGCCGTAGCCTTCTAAACCGGCTCTGAACGTTACCGTGACTCTGCGTCCGTCACCTTTTTGGGCAAGAGAGGGCAAAGGAGATGAGTGACGACAAGTGGAAGCCCTGGCTCGTGACCCTCTCCGGCACCGGTATCAACCTGGCGCTGGGCGTGCTGTACACCTGGAGCGTGATCTCGAAGGGAATCCCGGCCGAGTGGGGGTGGAGCGAAACCCAACGGGCCTTGCCCTATTCCGTGGCCTGTCTGGTCTTTGCCCTGATGATGGTGCCTGCAGGCCGCATGCAGGACAAGATCGGACCCCGGATGGTGGCCACCATCGGCGGCATCCTCACCGGATTGGGCCTGATCTTTGCCAGCCGGTTCACCAACATCTGGATGTTCGTCATCGGGTTCGGTCTGCTTGCCGGTTCCGGAATCGGTTTCGGCTACGCGTCGGCGACGCCCCCTGCGGTCAAGTGGTTTCCCCCTGCCAAGACCGGCATGGTGGTCGGGATCGTGGTCGCCGGCTTCGGGCTGGCCTCGGTCTACATCTCTCCGCTCGCCAATTTTCTGATCGCGGGCTACGGCGTCCCCACGACCATGCTGATATTCGGGATCGGCTTTCTCATCGTGGTCTGCTGCCTCTCGCAGTTTCTCTCGAACCCGCCCCCGGTGCCGACACCCAAGACCGTGGCCAAGGGCGTCGGGGCTGCCCCTGCCCCCAAGGCCAGATCCGACTTCTCGCCTTCCGAGGTCCTGAAGACCCCGGCCTTCTATCTGATCTGGATGGCCTATTTCTTCGCCGCCGGGGCGGGGCTCATGGTCATCGGTAAGCTGGCCAAGATGGTGGATGCCCAGGCCGGGTTCAAGGCCGGCTTCCTGCTCGTGGCCCTGCTGGCGATCGGCAACGCGGGCGGCCGGGTCGTCGCGGGTTTCGTCTCGGACAAGATCGGCCGCACCCGGGTGCTGGCCATCTGCGTGACCCTGCAGGCTTTGCTCATGTTCCTCATGCCGTCTCTGAGATCGGCGCCGGTCATGATCCTGTTCTCGATCCTCATGGGCTTCAATTACGGATCCAACCTCGCCATCTTTCCTTCCATAACCAAAGACTTCTTCGGCCTCAAGAACTTCGGGGTGAACTACGGGCTGGTGTTCACGGCCTGGGGCGTGGGAGGGTTCGTGCTGCCCACGATGTCCGGCATGATCTACGATGCCACGCAGAGCTTCCAGTACGCCTTTTACGCGGCAGGCGGCGTATGTCTGCTGACTCTGATGCTCTCCACCGTCATTCGCAAGCCGGCCGCCGCCGGGGAGCCGGTTCTCGTTCAGAAGAACGCGTTCGGAAGCACTTCCTAGGGCAGCCCCTGCACAGTCTCACAGGTCTGAATCGTGGAAGAGGGAAAGAGGGCAGCTCCGGGCTCATCCGGAGCTGCCCTCTTCTTCTTGGCGGTCACCGCCACCCCAGCCGGTTGCAGGGGCTGGTTTCAAACCTGCCCTGCCCCTGCCCGGAAGGCGTGCGTTTCTCAGAAGCGGAAGATCATCGAGGTCTGCGCCCGGAGCGCGTCGCCGTCCTCGAGATCCCTGTACTTGGTGCCCCACCAGGAGAGCTCGACGCCCACCCTCACGGCCGGGTTGATGTCGTAGGCGAGCATTCCCCAGCAGGTGTAGTTCCGGGTGCGGCCCCTTGTGAGCACGTCATCGCTGTCCGGGTGGTCCACGCTATACCCGAGGCTGCTCCGGAAGCCGTTCCACGGACCCAGGACGACGTTCCCCCAGCCTCCCATGGAAGCGACAGACCAGTCGCGGATGAACGTCCCGGTCACCTTGCCGCCGTTGAGGAATTCGCCGTCGGTCGTCTCGATCACCACGCCCTGCCCGACGCCGCCCAGGTACGAATCGAGGTCCCTCCCCGTCCAGTACTCGCCCTTCAGGGTCAGCCAGTCGGTGATGACGATCAGGATGTCCGCACAGGCCGACCAGGTCTCCATATGCGTGTCGTCGCCGGTCGCGTCCTTGTCATACTCTTCCTCGCCCCAGTGACCGGAGACGCCGAAGCTCGATTTCTTGCCGTTGAACAGAGGAAAGCTCACCGCGTAGCGAGCCTGGACGGTCGGGAATCCCGCGTCTTTCCCGGTGTCATAGGCGCTGTCCTCGGGGTTGAACGGCCCGAAGTGTCCGATCGTGCGGGCGATGGCAACTTGCGCCTGGAACTGGATGTCCTTCGCCCAAGTGAAGGTCTTGGTCCCCCGGAACTGCGGCCTGCGGTACCCGATGTTCCCGACCCACCAGCCGACCGAGTAGTTCAAGGTGTCCGGCCAGAGAGGCGACACCACGTCGCTCGTCTGGCCTGCGAGCACGCTCCATCCGGACTTGGGCCAGTCGAGCTGCAGGTAGGCGTGGCGCATCATGGGACGGTTCTTGTTCTCCGCGCCGCCCTCGTAGAAGTCCATCTCGATCCTGCCGCCCGTCTGCATGGAGTCGATGGTGGGACCTTGCAGCATGAACCCGAAGCGCGATTCCCGGGCCGTCAGGTTGAACTGGTCGTCATCCTTATTGAGCTCCTCGGACTCGATCCAGCGGGCGTAATTTCCGGCATCGTTTGCCCGGGCCGTCATGTACGCGGCATCCCCTTTGATGAAGCCATAGAGCTCTGCACCGAACTTGCTCCTGAGGGCCGGCTTTTCCTCCGGCGCTCGAGGTTTTTCCAACTGGCTCTTGAGCTGGCTCACGTCGCTCTCGAGGCGGTCGATCCGTTCCTTGAGCTCCGCATTTTCCCGCTCCAGGGCGGTCTGCGCGTGCGCCGTTCCGATCATGAGCGCGACCGCTGTCAGGGCCGAGATCACTGTGATTCGCATGGACCTTTCCCCTCTGCTGCTCGAATCCGGATGAAAAAGGTATCCGCTTGACGACGAAGGGTCCGCTGGATCTGTACAAAGGGAGAGCCCCTCCGAGCGGAGGGGCTCTGTCGACTCATGTTCCGGGCTCCGTGCAAAGCGAGAGCACCGCCCTACTTCGGTCGCGTGGCGAGCAGGTAGTCCACGACGCTCGGGTCCGCAAGTGTCGTCGTGTCCCCAAGGGCGCGCTTGTCGCTTTCTCCTTCGGCGATCTTGCGCAGGATCCGGCGCATGATCTTGCCGGAACGGGTCTTGGGCAGGCCGTCCGCAAAATGGATCTTGTCCGGCGTGGCAATGGGCCCGATCTCCTTGCGCACGTGAGCGACGAGCTCCTTCAGCAGAGCATCGTTCTTCTCCACCCCGGCCTTGACCGTGACGAACGCATAGATGCCTTGACCTTTGATGTCGTGCGGGAAGCCGACCACCGCGCTCTCGGCCACTTTGGGATGGGAGACCAGCGCGCTCTCGATCTCGGCCGTGCCCATGCGGTGTCCGCTCACGTTGATGACGTCGTCCACGCGCCCCATGAGCCAATAATAGCCGTCTTCGTCCTTGCGCGCGCCGTCGCCGGTGAAGTAGATGCCCGGGAACATGCGGAAGTAGGTCTCGCCGAAGCGGGACGGGTCGCCGTAAACCGAGCGCATCATGCCGGGCCAGGGCTCTTCGATGCAGAGCAGGCCGCCTTCATTAACTCCGGCCTGGGCGCCCGTCTCGCGCAGGATCACGGGCTTTACGCCGAAATACGGGAGCGTCGCGCTGCCCGGCTTGAGCGGAAACGCCGCCGGAAGCGGCGTGATCAGGATGCCGCCCGTTTCGGTCTGCCACCAGGTGTCTACGATCGGACAGCGGCCCCTTCCCACGTTCGTGTGGTACCAGATCCACGCCTCGGGGTTGATCGGCTCGCCCACGCTGCCCAGGAGCCTGAGGCTGGAGAGGTCGTACTTCTTGACCCAGTCGTCCCCTTCGCGGGCCAGGGCACGGATCGCCGTCGGCGCCGTATAGAAAATAGAGACCTTGTACTTGTCCACGGTCGCCCAGAAGCGCCCCGGGTCCGGGTAGGTGGGGACTCCTTCGAACATGACCGAGGTGGCACCATTCGCCAGCGGTCCGTAAACGATGTAGGAATGGCCGGTCACCCACCCGATGTCGGCCGTACACCAGAAGATGTCCCGGTCGTGGTAGTCGAAGATGTACTTGAAGCTGTGGGCGACGAAGACCATGTAGCCGCCGACCGTGTGGAGCACGCCCTTGGGCTTGCCGGTGGACCCGGACGTATACAGGATGAACAGGGGGTCTTCGGCATCCATCTCCTCGGGCTTGCATTCCGCGGAGGCCTCCTCCATGACCTGGTGCCACCAGAGGTCCCGGCCTTTGATCATGGATACGTCGAGGCCCGCCCTGCGGACGACGATGCACTTGGTGACATCGACCTTCTGGCCCCTGGCAAGATCGATGGCCGCGTCCGCGTTCACCTTCTGGGGAACCGGTTTGGCTCCCCGGAACACGCCGTCGCAGGTGATGAGCGTGTGGGATTTGGCATCCACGATGCGATCCGCCAGCGCTTCGGCGCTGAAGCCGCCGAAGACGATGCTGTGGATGGCGCCGATCCGGGCGCAGGCCATCATGGAGATGGCCAGCTCGGGGATCATGGGCAGGAAGATGGTCACCCGGTCCCCCTTCTTGATCCCCATGCTCTTGAGCACATTGGCGAACTTGCAGACCTGGTCCTTGAGCTCGCGGTAGGTGAGCTGGCGGCCTTTCTCCTTGGGGTCGTTGGGCTCCCAGATGAGGCCGACGCGGTCTCCCTTTCCGTCCTGTACGTGCCGGTCCAGGCAGTTGACCGTGATGTTCGTCTTGCCGCCTTCGAAAAACCTGACCTTGATCGGCTCGCTCTTGAAATCAAAATCCCGGACCTTGTTCCACTTCTTGAACCAGACGAAATCCTTTGCCACGTTCCCCCAGAAGCCCTCGGGGTCCTGGATGGATCTCTGGTACATGTCCCGGTACTGGTCCATGCTCTTGACCCAAGCGTCGTCGAACCCCCTCTTGGGGGGATCAAACACACGATCTTCCAGCGCCACGGACACGATGCCTGCCTTGTCGTCGCTCATCTCTTGCTCCTCCTCTCGCCACCCCTTGAAACGGAACCCGGACGTTGAACCTGGAAACCGAAATGGAAGTCGCCGCACAGATGAAGGCTCGGGACGGGAGCCCTGCTGTCCTGAGAATCGGAGACACCGGTACGCTTCGGAGCAACGGGCATGCCAAGGGCCGCGAACCGGGCGCGTTACGCAATGACGTTGTAATCGAGAGGGTTAGCAGGGTCTCCCTCAAGGCTTCCGTGCAGCCCTGTCGGATTTTCTTACAGACTGTAAAGGATTCGGTGAAGCGGACGGTCACGGGTCAGGTGTCGGCAGCCGGCCGGCCGAAAGCGGCCGGCCGGCAGAAAAATTGCAATGCGCCTCATGCGCCCATAGAATGAGGCGACCTCCTTCGAGAGCTTCAGAGGACTCCCATGGAAATGACCGAAAAACCGCGCATCCTGGTCGTCGACGACGACAAGATGATTCGCGAAGGGTGCGAGCGGATCCTTGCGCGAATGGGGTGCGAGGTGGCGACGGCCCCGAACGGCGAGGTGGCCCTGCGGACTCTCGAGGGAGCGTCCTTCTCGGTGGTCCTGCTGGATCTCATGATGCCGGGCATCGAAGGGTTCAAGGTCTTGACCCTCATCCGCCAATTCTGGCCCGACATCCTGGTCATCGTGATCACCGGCTATGCCACCATCGAGACCGCCATCGAGGCCATGAAGCGCGGGGCCTATGGCTTCATCCCCAAGCCTTTCGAGGGGGACCAACTGCGCGTCATGGTCGGCAGGGCCATCGAACGCAAACAACTCAAGGAAGACGTGCGGCGCATGGAGCAGGAGCGTCAGAAGACGCTTCAGGACCTGGACGCCGAAAAGAGCCGTACGCGATCCGTGGTGCTCGCGATGCCGGACGGCGTGGCCGTAACGGACCCCGAGGGCGTGGTCGTACTGATGAATCCGGCTTTCCTGCGGCTGCTCTCCCTGGAGCCCTCCAGGCGGCCCGGGGAGCCGATCTCCGCCTACCTGCCCGATGCGGAGCTGTGCAGGCAGCTTCTCGAGGTATCCAGGGGCCGTCTCGATGATCCGACGCAAGGCATCTCCTACGAGTTCTCGCCGCGCGAGGAAAAGTTCCTGCTCGCCCATATGACCCCGGTCCTGAGTGAAACCGGAGAGTGCCGGGGCGCGGTGACGGTGCTCGTGGACGTGACCCACTTGAAAGCTCTGGACCGGATCAAATCCGCATTCGTCGCCCAGGTCTCCCATGAGCTCCGCTCCCCACTGTCCACCATCCACCAACAGCTTGCCGTGGTCCTGAACGAGCTGGTGGCCGAGGTGCCGGAAGAGCAAAGAAACATCTTGGCCCGCGCCAAGGAGAAGACCTTGGGGCTCATCGCCCTCATCGGCGATCTGCTCGATCTGTCGCGGATCGAGGCGGGCGTCCATCTCAAGGAGCCCAAACCGATCGCCCTCGAGGAACTCCTGAAAGGGGTCGTGGACTTCCTGTTCGCCCGGGCAAAAGGACGGCAGCAGACTCTGACCCTGGAGCTCCCGCAGGAGAAGCTGCCTCTCGTGGACGGAGACCCGCTGGCCCTGGAGAGCGTCTTCGGCAACTTGATCACGAATGCCATCAACTACACGCAGGACGGGGGCGAGATCCGGGTCCGGGCCGCCCGTGACGGCGGGCAAATCCGTGTCGCGGTCCAGGACAACGGGATCGGCATCGAAGAAAAACACCTGGCAAAGATCTTCGAGAGGTTCTACCGGGTCAAGAACGAGAAGACGCGGGCCATCACCGGCACCGGGCTCGGGCTCTCCATCGTCAAAGGGATCGTCGACGGCCTGGGGGGGAGCATCTCGGTCGAAAGCCGGCCCGGGGCCGGCAGCACCTTTACCGTCTCCCTACCGCCCTCCCGGTCGTCCGGTTGAGCGGCAGGCGGAGCGTGTCCACCAGCCGCGGCTCAAGGCTGCGAGCGCGGCGTCTCGCTGCAACCGCAAGCAAGACTGCCAGCGACCGAGAAATCCGCTTCTGTTTCCCCCTCACCCTGCCCCTCTCCCCCGAACGCGGGGGAGAGGGGATTCGACCGCACGGCGCCCGCCGCCCCCACGCAACATTTGCTGCTGAAGAGACCCTTGCGGAGGTTTCGAGTTTTCATTCCTTCTCCCCTGGCCGAGGGGAGAAGGTCAGGATGAAAGGTGAATCTGCTCCTGCTTCCCCACCCAGATTCATCACCCCCGGGTCAGCGCAACGCGGCAGATGGGCTTTCTGCAACGGCCTGCCAGAGCTCTATCCCGTACGTCCACGTCTCGGTGAGGACCTCGTCGCCCTTCTTCAGGAACGCCCGCATCTCCACCGCGGACCTCCTCTCGGGAGCGGCCTGGCTGACCGGCGTGATGGGATCGACGTCGGGCCGTATCTGAAAGACGGCGCGCCAGCCTCCGGTCACGACGTTCTTGTAGACCTGCTGTTCGGCCAGGGTCGCACCCGGCCCGACCGAGACCACCCCTTCCACGGCGTCTCCGGAGTGGAGCTGTCCGAGATTGCCCCCTTCGAAGTCGATCACGAACATCCTGAGACTCGGGTCCTTGGGCTGCTCGGTTCGGGTTGCCACGACGCGTCCCGCCGGCGGCTCGTTCGGGTCCGGGTACGCCCAGCTCAGCGTGTAGGCGAACGACAGGGGCTCGCCCACCGGGGCCGCGTCAGGCCGCCAGTAGGCCACGATGTTGTCGTGGATCTCGTCATCCGTGGGGAGCTGCACGAGCTCCACCCGGCCCTTTCCCCATGCGCCTTTGGGGGTGCACCAGAGGCTCGGGCGATAGTCGTAGCGGGCCTCGAGGTCCTGGTAGTGGTCGAAGTCCAGGTCCCGCTGCATGAGGCCGAACCCGCTCGGGTTGTCCGCCAGGAATGAGTTGGCCTCCACGCCTTGCGGGTTGGAGAGCGGCCTCCACAGCCATTCGCCGTTCTGCATGTGAATCATCAAGCCGTCCGAGTCGTGAATCTCGGGCCGGAAGCCGTCCCTGGGCCGGATGTTGGTGTTCTCTCCGTAAAAGAACATGCTGGTCATGGGAGCTATGCCCAGCGTTTCCACCGGCTGGCGCAGGAAGATCGTGCTTTCCACGTCCATGCGCGTCTGGCTTCCCGGCCGGATGACGAAGGAGTAGGCGCCGGTCAGGCGCGGGCTGTCGAGCAACGCGTAAACGGTGATGTGCGAGTCGCCCGCAGCGGGCTTGCGGATCCAGAACTCCCGGAACCAGGGGAACTCTTCGCCGGTCGGCTGGACCGTGTCCACGGCCAGGCCTCGCGCCGAAAGGCCGTAATGCATCGACTTCGCCACGGCCCTGAAATAGGTCGCTCCCAGAAACACCGCGACCTCGTCCTTGTACGCGGCGGTGTTGATATTGCAGTGGATGCGGAATCCGGCAAAACCCAGGTCGTTCGGCACGCGCTCCCGGATCTCCTGCGCGCTCTTCTCGTAGTTGAAGAGATCGGTGGAAAACCGGATCGGCACGGTCCCGTCGGGGGTGATCTCGTGGATGCGCACGGTGCGGTCGAAGTAGAGGCCGGCATGGAAGAACTGGAGCTCGAACGGGAGATTCTCGTCCCTCCAGTGTGACTTGGCCGGAATGAAGCGGATGTCGCGGAGCTGATCGTAGGTGATCTCGAGGAGCCACCCCGGCATCTTGCCCCTCGGGTCCTGATACTTTCCCTTGGAGAGCGACCGCGCTTTCCGGACGACGTCGTTCATGCCGAACGCGGCCTCCCCGCGGGACAGGCGCCTTTCGGAGGACATCGCCAACTGCTCGGCCTCGGCGGCCGAACCCGTCCAGGAGCCGGCCACCCCGATGAGGGCGGCCCAGACCCAGCAGGAAAAGACCTTCCCCGCCTTCTGCCACCTCGTGTCACGGTCCGTGCTCTTCATGAATCGCAACCTCACTATGGTTCGGGATCGGCAGGCACAGGCCTCAAATCGAGCGCGGCCGGAGGGCCGCCGCCCGTCCCCGTTCCCCTTCTCGACAAGCTTCCCTCGATCCTCTGCCGGTATTCCTCTCCCTTGTAGACGAGCCGCTTCACCTGGAGCGGGCCCTTTGCATCGAAGAGGTCGTCCGGGACGACCAGGGACCCGTCCCTCATGGCGAGGCCGAGCAGGCCGTATGCCGCAGAGAGCATGCGGGCCGCAGCGCCCGTGTACCAGCTCCAGCCGCCCCGGCCCTCGTACCCGCAGCCCCAGTAAATGTCGGCGGCCTGCTGGTGGGGCGGCAGGCCGTACCTCAGGATGGCCTTCCTTCCCGCGTGGCCGGCCGGCGATATCTTGGTCCAGACCTGGACCGCGCGGGCGCGGAATCGCTCCGCCCGCTCCGCGTCGCCCGCCGCGCGGGCGCACTCGGCGAGCCGCACCAGCGCATCGACGAGCCACGACACGCCATGCGAGTACTGCCCCCCGTTCTCGCGCACTCCCGGCGGGTAGTCTGCGATACGGCCCGGTCTGGGGCGCGACGCCTCGGTGAAGGGAGGCTGCAACAGTGCGAACAGGCCTTCTGTCTCGAGATCTTCCAGCCCCTGCTCGAGCGCGTTTGCCGCACGCTCGAGCCCGGCGGCTCCCGAGATCGCGGGCCACGCCGCAGTCAGCGCGTCCGCGCACACGAGCTCCTGTCCGCGGTCGGTGACGGCGCGCGCGTAGCGGCCGTCGCCCCACATGCGATCGAGCGCGCCGCGCAGCCGGGCCGCGGTCTCGAGATAGCGGCGTTCCTGCTCGGCCCCTTCCCTGCGTGCGGCAAGGGGGGCGAAGTGCTGCAGGATATCGTAAAGGAAGAAACCAAGCCAGACGCTTTCGCCCCGGCCCCCCGGACCGACCAGGTTCAAGCCGTCGTTCCAGTCCCCGGTGCCGATCAACGGCAGGCCGTTCCGGCCGAGCCGGTCCAGGGTGAGCTCGATCGCCCGCGTGCAGTGCCGGTAGAGAGGCTCCCGGTCGCGCGCGCGACGCGGCGCGAACATCAGGCCCTCATGGCCCGGCGGAATGGGGCGCGACTCGAGATAGGGAAGCGGCTCGTCCAGAATGGCGAGGTCGCCGGTCGCCTCCACGTAGCGGCACGTGACGTACGGAAGCCACAGATGCGGGTCGGACGCCCGGTTGCGCGCCCCCAGCCCCGAGGCCCCTTCCCGGCTCGGGTGCCACCACTGCAGGACGTCGCCCCGGAAGAACTGCTGGCTGCCGTGGAGCAGGATCTGGGAACGCGCCGTGCCCGGGTCGAGGAACAAGAGGGGCAGCACGCTCTGGAGTTGATCGCGGAAGCCGTAGGCGCCGCTCCTCTGGTTGGGTCCCGTGCGGCCCCACAGATGAGACGCGAGCACCTGGTAAGGAAGCCAGTCGTTGACCAGGCGATCGAAGCGCTCGTCACGGGTCGTCACCCGCAGGACCGAGAGCCGTTCGTCCCACCAGCGGCGCGTCTTCTCGAGCGCGGCTCGTGCCGCCGGCGCGCTCCGGCAGGCGCGGATGATGGAGCGCGCTCCTTCCATGTCCGGTGCCTGGCCGACCACCAGGGTGACGGTCTGCTGGCCGCCCGGGGCGACGCACAAAGTGCCTGCGAGGGCCGCCACGCGGTAGCCGTCGTCGGGTTGCTCCACGTCGGGCCTGCCGTGCCGTACCATGAAGGGAGTCTCCAACCCTCCCTCGGGGCCGCCCAGAAATCGCGAGCGCACGGTTTCGTATGCGTCCGCCGCGAGGTCCATGGCGACAAATGCCCAACCCCCGCAGAAATCATTTCGGGGGTTCGTGAAGCACAAGGCTCCGGACTCCTCGTCCCGGTGAAAGCGGATGGCGCCTCGAGTGTCGAACGGGGTCTCGCCCAGGACGATCTGCAAATAAGGAACGACGCGGTAGACCGCGGGTTGGGAAGATCTGTTGCGGATCGTGAGCAGCCTGACCTCGGCCGGCGCGTCCGCAAGCACGCACAGGGTGTACTCGAGGTCGACGGCGCCCGCGCTCTTGCGGAACACGGCATAGCCGCGGCCGAAGGTGGCGGAGCAGGCCCCGTCTTTCCGCCTGAACGGCAGGAAGGTGGGTGCGGTGGCCTCGCCCGTTGACGTGTCGCAGAGGTAGAGCACCTGTCCCGGGACCTGCGCGGGCGCCTCGCTCGAGGCGAACGGCGTGATGCCGTTCTGCTGCGCATTGCCCATGAATGAAAAGATCGCACCCTCGTTGTTGACCACCATGCCGTAGCCCAGCTCATTCGCCATGACGTGCGCCCAGGGCCGCGGCGTATCCCGGCCCATGGTGAGCTCGAGGCCGTCCTGAGAGAACTTGTAGCAGGGCCGGAGGCCGGAGAGCCGACTCCCGGAGTCATCCCCCTCACCCGGCGCGCCGAACCCGTGCAACCTGCGTCTCTTGGCCCAGGAAGCGTCGAGCGCGGCGCGGTCGACGGCCGGAATCCCGAGGTGGGCGTGCAGGAATCGGGCGGCCTCCTGCTCGCTCGAGGCGTATCCGTCGGCAAAGACCAGCTCGGCGGCCCGGCCCGGAGCCAGCTCGACCGAGACCCGCAGGCTGGCGATGGGGTCGAAGCCGTAGAGCAGCCCCTCGTCCGCAGGCTCGCGCGGCTTGCGCTCGAGTCCCTCGGGCCTGCGCAGGGTGGACGATCCGATGAAGTGCGTCCGGGAGTCCTCGTAGCCGATGAGCCGCGCCGCGCCGTCCCGCAAGGGACCGACGGCGTGGAACGCCACTTCGGCCGACATCGAGCGCTTTGCAGGATCGGCCGCTTCCTCCTTCAGGAGACGATTGCGCGCCAGGATGCCGCTCAGCCCGCGGACGAACCAGGTGCCCACGTGAATGCGGTTGTAATCGGGCCGGCGCAGGCAGGCGTCCGGCACGTTCAAGGCGATCTCCCGATAGCTCACTACCTCGATGCGCCGCGGCCGCGCGTCGACCGGGACGAGCCGCAGGGTCCAGATCTCGAGCGGATCCCGGGGGTCCACCCTGACCGACGCCTCCACCCGGATCCCGTTCCAGACGCGCTCGAAGCGGAGAGTCGAGCGGTCGACCCGGCGGGCGCGACAGTCTCCTTCTGCCAGCGCGCCGCCGGCCGGTTGCGCCGTCACCGACCCGACCCGCTGCGGGTCGTCCGCAGCTCGGTCGAGGTCGACGAGGTAGAAGAACTTCCCGTGCACCTCCAGCGGGTCGTGAAATCTTTCGGTGAGGTCGATCTCCTGGCCCCGGCGCACGGCGCTGAACACCCGGCTCCAGCCCCGTCCGTCGGCGGCAAGGCTCAGGGTGTAGAGGCCGTTCCCGATGACCCAGGGGCCGGGGTCCGGGTCCGGGCGCGGGGGGCGGTCCTCCCTGCTTTCGGCGGCCGTCGAGCAAGCGCAGGCGGCCGCCTGCGAGCAGGCGCAACCGGCTGCCGGCCCGGCGCGGCCGCTGCTCCTGAGACGCCGCGCGAGCACCACCAGACCGGCCGAGAGCGCGAGCGCCATGAATCCGCCCGCCATGAGCTCTGGCGGAAGGAGCTCTTGCGGCCTGGCCGCCGCCATCGCTTCGGCCGTATTCCACGCGTGGCTCCAGTCAGCGCCGCGGGGCAGGTAGAAAGGGATGAGGAGGGGGGCCCAGGTCACGAAGCGGCGCAGGCCCGCAGGGATCGCGCGGGCCTTGACCGAGTGCCCCAGGAACCGGGACGTCTTCTCGTCGATCACGTCCATTCCCACGAAGGAGACGTTCACGAGCGTGGCCACCCGGAGTCCCATGTGGTCCAGGAAGATGGCGATGCGCAGCCAGTCGTAAGCCAGGAGGTTCGTGAACGTCTGCAGGCTCCAGGCGTGGAACGCTTCGGGCGGGGCGCTGAGGTTCTTGACCGTGGCGACCGCGGTGCGCACGGCCCCGTCCTGATTGTACCAGGTCGGATCCGGGGCCATCCGCAGGAACGAGTAGATGATCGGCGCCATCCACAGCCCCCAGCGCTGCACCCGGAACGCCTGCTCCACCATGGCGGCCAGGCCGCTTCTGGTGAAGAGGGTCCGCAAGGGCTCCGTGCTCCGCTGGATGAGGGCCGTGAGCACCACCAGGTTCAAGCTGAACAGGGGCGCGGCGATGGACCAGTTGATGACGCCCGAAAGGGATTCGGCGTAGAACAGCTTCACCCCGCCGGCCGCGGGCCCCAGGTTCATGGCGCCCCACTTGCTGAACAGGGGATAGATCACGTAGCTCTCGATCTCCATGCCCGCGGCGCCGTTGAACAGGGTTGCGTACTTTCGGAACTTGGCCGCCACGACCTGCGCCTGCGCGGCGTCGAAGTACCAGCAGACGGCCCCTCCCGCCAGTGCGCCCAGCATCGCCTCGATGGCGTAGACGCGGGGGGCCTGCAGCCGCTGACGCCTGCCGAGCAGCCTGCAATCGATCGCGTCTCGCAGGAGATTGACGGCGGCGTACGCGGCGGCGCCGGCCGCCAGACCGAACAAGAAGCGGGTGCCCGACCCTGCGGCGGGCAGCCCCTGGCGCAGGGCCCAGGCGGCCGCCGCGCCCACCAACCCGCCGCGCAGGCCGTGGTCCCAGCGCCGATAGCTGTCGCGCAGCCGCACGACGAACGGACGGCTTCCCTCGAAGCTTTCGATCACGGTCTTGACGAGCGGGAAAAGGAGAATGCCCGCGACGAACGCGCTCTCCCAGGGGTGGGTCGCGAGCAGCGCACGGACCCACGGGACCGACAGCAGACAGGCCGCTCCGTGCACGAGCCCCATGAAGAAGCCGCCGTACACGGCCCCCTGCAGCAGCCCGCTGCGGAAGTGGCCTCCGCCCCAGTACCAGGCAGGCTGCTTGCGGTGCAGGGCGTCCATGAAGAGCCCGGTGAGCAGAAAGACCTGGGCCCAGAGGCCTGCCTGCGCGCCGACCGCGGCCGCAATCGCCAGCGGCACGCCGAGTAACGGATGCAGCGACGCCACCGCCGCACCCGAGCCCCACTGCGCGAGGGCGGGTGTGGTCACGGCAAACAGGGCGCTCGCGAGCAGGAGCGCGTGCATGCGGGCTTCGCAGAGGAGCCGCCCGGCCATGAGGAGCATGAGCGCATTCGCCGCAGCCTCGTTGACCAGGAAAAGCACGGCCCCCTTTCCCAGCCATCGCACCCATTCGAGGGAGAGAGCCGTGTCCCGGAACAACAGCCGGCCCGTGCGCTCGAGCAGGGACGGCGCCTGCAGGACCAACAGGCAGTTGAAGAGAAAAGGCGCGGAGAGCGCGGCCAGGCTCTCGATCCGTGAAAGATGGCGTCCTCGCGAGAACGACGTATGCGCCGCCAGGAGGAAGTAGAGGAAGCAGGCGGCGGCAGCGGCCGGAGGGGTCAGGGCGAAGAGCCCTTTCCAGGTCGCCGGCGCTTCCCAGACTCGCAGACCCGGGGTCGCCGAGGCGGCGAAGGCTGCGGCAACGAGCGCGTCCTGGAGAGCTTCGGCCGGGGCGATGCGGCGCCCTTGAAGACCGAAAGCGGTGATCCCTGCCGCCAAGGCGCCCAGGAGGGCCGCCGCAACCACGTTGCCGAGCTGCACGGCAACGCCGGTGGCCGCAACCGAGCACGCTCCTGTCAAGTAGAGCGCGATCTGAACCGGCAGTGCCGATCTCTCTTCGGTTGTGAGCTCGCTCCGACGCATTCCTTCCCTGTTGATGGACTCCCGGCCCATCCGTTCAGGCCCCGAGCGCCGGCAGCGTACGCGCTGCAGAGCCGGCCAGGGCCGCTCCAACGAACATTTCGGATCGAAACGGCAAATGTATTAGGCTGGCAGGCGAATCGAAAAACCCGATCTGCGGAGCGGTTGCGAGCGAAGCGGATCGATCCCCCGATCAAGCCATAGCGTACGTATGATACCTGCTAGACTTGAAAGGGTAAAGCGGGGGAGCGGATTTTCTTTTCATTCGAGGTGAGCAGAGCCGCCGAGGCGGCTGCCAAATTGGGCGGACATTGCGAGGGAGCCCAAGGCGACCGAAGCAACCCCCAGAGCCAGGGAGGTTGCTTCGCTAGGCTCGCAATCTCCGGATGGTCCCCGTCCCGGGATCCCGCGGCACAAACGGATTCCCCCTTGCGAAGCTGCACCGGAATCCGTCATCCCGGCCGAAACCGCGCCGCCTTGCAGGGGCGCGCTTGCTGCGCCCGCATATTCCGTCATCCCGGCCCACCCCTTGCACAGCGGCGGTTGCCGGGCAATACGGACTGGAGCCGGCCCCTGCCCGAACCTGATCCGGGAATTCGGTCCCTGCTCAGTCGTACCGTCATTCCCGCGGACCCCGGATCAGGGTTGTGAGCATCCCCCTGAATCGGTGGCCGGACCTGCCAGGGGCAGGCAGATCACGAAGGTCGCACCCTCGCCCGGCCGGCTCCGGACCGAGACGGTCCCGCGATGGTTCTCGATGATGCCGTAAGCGATGCTGAGGCCCAGCCCGGTCCCTTTCCCCACGTCTTTGGTCGTGAAGAAAGGCTCGAAGATGCGGGGCTGGACTTCCTCCGGGATGCCGGGCCCGGTATCGGCGATCTCGATCCGCACCCGGTCTTGCGCAGGTTCCAAGACCGTCCGGATCGTCAGGATTCCCTTGCCCTCCATGGCTTCGGCGGCATTGAGCAGGATGTTCATGAAGACCTGACTGAGCTGCTGAGCGTCCAGGGGGACCGGAGGCAGCTCCGGGTCGAGATCCCGCACGATCTCGAGCTCGCGGAACAGACGCTGGTTCTCCAACAGGCCGAGCGTCCGCAGCAGGACTCCGTTCAAGTCGTCCGGCCGGATCTTCTGGGCGGTCTGGCGTGAGAACTCCAGCAGCTCCTGCACGATGTGTCTGCAGATCTTGGCGCCCTCGATGATCTGCCTGAGGTCGTCCCGGGCCTTCTCCTCGAGGTCGTACTCGTCGCGGAGAATCTCGGAAAAGAGCACGATCCCTGCCAGAGGGTTGTTCAGCTGGTGGGCCACCCCTGCAGCCATCTTGCCGAGGCTCGCCATCTTCTCGGCCTGGAGGAGCTGCAGCTGGGTCTGCTGCAGCTCCCGCTCCATGCGCTTCTTCTCGCTCAGATCCCGAAAGAAGCCGATCGTGGCCACCTCCCGATAACCTTCGTAGACGACGGCCGCGGACAGGCTCACGGGCACGGCCGTTCCGTCCTTGCGCAGGATCTCGACCTCGTGGGATTTGAGCTTCCCCTTGCCGCCGTAGTACTCGCTCCGGAGCTTGCGCATGATCTCCCGGGCGCCCTCTCCCGGGTAGATCCGAACGATGTTCAGGCCGCTCAGCGCCTCGTCGACCGTGTACCCCGTGACCTCCGCGGCCGCGTCGTTGAAGATGAGGATCTTTCCCTTCGTATCGGCAGCGATGACGGCATCGGCGGAGCTCAACATGAGGTTCCATACGAAGAACGAGTTGGGGCTCCAGAGAAAGTGCCGAGACTGCCGGCGCTCGTTCTCGCTCGAATCGGAGATGGGGTAATCGAGGACCGCGATGGACTCGATCCTTTCACCTGCGAAGATGGGCGCGGCGTAAAGGCAGAGATCGTTTCCGGCCAGGCGCATCTCGTCGGCGTCCTTCGAGACCGGCCGGTGGCGGGCGAGCACGTCGGCAACAGGGCACCCCGGGCACGGCCGAGTCCTCGCGAAAAATGCCTCGTGGCAGGCTCTCCCCGCGACCGCGCCCTGCAGGCTCTGCCGGATCGGCCCGTTGCCAGCCAGGAGTCGCAGGTCCCGGGAGACCACCATGAGCCTGCGGCTGGTCGCATCGATCGCCCTGAGGAGGAGCGCTTGCTCGTCCGCTCCGGGATGCTCGCGGCTCATCGCATCGCGGCCTCGATCAGGGAAAGGAGCCTTTGCGGCGAGATCGGCTTGGGCAGGAACAGGTTCGCGCCGGCGGCCTCTCCCTTCTTGCGGTCGTCCTCACTGCTCATGGCCGTGAGCATGACCACGGGAAGGTCGCGCAAGCTCTCCTGCCGGCGGATCCTGCGGCAGACCTCGTAGCCGTCCATGCCGGGCATGATGATGTCCAGGACGACCAGGTCGAAGGATTCCTTGGCCAGCGCGTCCAGCGCCTCCTCGCCGCCCGGCACGGCCTTGGGCTGATACCCCTTGGAACGGAGCAGCTCCTCGAGGGCGATCAGCACCATCTCGTCGTCGTCGACGACCAGGACTTTCTTCGGCATGTTGCGCCTTTCTGCATGGTGACAGAGTACGGTTGTCTCACCAACGTATTCCGTAAGGGCGTATGGCCATACGCCCTTACGAGGCGGAAGCCGGCGGCCTCGGAGCGGCCTCGGGCTTTTCACCGGGAGCTTGTTGGGACCCCGGAGCGCCGGGCCTGGCTTCGGGGTCCATGGCGGGCAGCGTCACCCGAAGCACCGTCCTCTCTCCCGGCACGCTCTCCACCTCCATGCTGCCGCCGTGATCTTCGATGATGCCGTAGCAGATCGAGAGGCCGAGCCCCGTCCCCTTGCCCATGTCCTTGGTGGTGAAGAAAGGTTCGAAGATCTTGTCCCGGATCTCGACCGGGATGCCCTTGCCGTTGTCCCGGACTTCGATGACCACCCTCCTCTTCCCGTCCTCGGTGTCCAGGCGGGTCGACAGGCGCAGGGCCTTGGCCTTCTCCATCCCTTCCATGGCATCGCGCGCATTGGCCAGCAGCTCCATGATGACTTCTTCGAGCTGGTTCCCGTCGCCGCGCACCGCGGGCAGGCCCTGGGCCAGCGACTTCTCGATGCGGATGTTGCGGTTGAGCAGCTGCTGGCCGGTGATGATGAGAGCGTCCTCCACGGTCCGGTTGACGTCCACAGGCGCGAACTGCCCCGGAGACTGGCGCGAGAACTCCTTCAAGTGCTTGACGATGGACTCGATCCTGCGGTTGCATTCCAGCAGGACCGCCAGGCGTTTCTGCCCGGCAGGCTCCTTGCCCGCTTCATCCATGAGGACTTGGAGGATGGTGTTGGACGCCATGAGGGGGTTGTTGACGGAGTGCGCCACGCCGGCCACGAGGTCGCCCAGGGCCCGCATCTTCATGTTCTGAACGAGCTGCGCCTGGGCCTTCTTCAGCTTCGACTCGAGCTTCTTCCGTTCCGTGATGTCCTTGAACGCCCCCAGGGTCCCCACGATCTCGCCGGAGTCGTTGTAGAGCAGAGAGCCGGACGTCAGGATCGGGATCTGCCTGTCCTTGTCCCCGGTCAGGAGCAGCATCTCACGGTTCCGGAAATGGCCGCGCTCCGCCAGGATGCGCATGATGTCCCGGGCTTCCTCGATGCCGCCGGCGTAGAACTCCGAAATGTGGCGGCCGATGATCGCCTGCCGGCTCTCGCCGGTCATGATCTCCATGGCGCGGTTGGCAAAGCGGATGTAGCCCTTGGGGTCGGTGGTCACGAGACCGTCGAGCGTGCTCTCCACGAAGGTGCGGTACTTCCGCTCGGACTCGGCGAGCTCGGCGGACCTCTCTTCCACCGTGCGCTCGAGGTCCTCCGTGTACCTGCGGAGCTTGTCTGCCATCAGGTTGAAGTTCACCGCCAGCCCGCCGATCTCGTCCGCCCGCCGGATCGGGACCTGCTGGCTCAGATCGCCCGCAGCCATCTGCTGCGTCACCTTGTTCAGCGCCTCCATGGGCTTGGTCAGGACCTGCTCCAGCAGCAGCGTCTGCACCAGGAGCAGCGTGAGGGTGATCCCCAGCATGAGCAGGACGAGCTGCCGGACCTGGTCGACGCCCCGGAAGATTTCGCTTTCGTAGCTCCCCGCCGCGATGATCCAGTTCCAGGGCCGGAAATAGACGTATTTTAGCCGCTTGATCCTCGGGTGAGTGTCGCCCAGCTCCGGGTTCATCCAGGGGTAGCGGATCATGCCCACCTGGCCCGGCGCCAGACGCACCGCGTTCTGGCAGATCTCCCGGATGAAGGCGAACCCGCTGGTGTCCTTCTCGTCGATGATGTTCACGCCCTCGCGGGCAGGGTGGACGATCAGATTGCCGGACGGATCCATCACGTAGGCGTATTCGGTCCCCACGCGCGTGGCCCGGACCGTCCGGGCCACGATGTCCCTGAGGGAAGACCGGGTCGCCGGCTCCGCCGTCCGCTCGGCCTTCTCCATCGACTCACAGAGTTGATAAATCGTGCTCACCGTCTGGATGAGGCGCGTCTGCGCTTCCTCCTTCACTTCTTTGGAAAAGATCCCGATGGTGAGCAGGGAAGAGACGACCAGAGGCAGGGAGAGCGCAAGGAAAGCCAGGAACAGCTGGTTACGGATCCTCAGATCTTGAAACCGCATGGTGCCGCCTTTACCGCTCTCCTACAGACCCCAGAGAGGGAACAGGTTCTCCTCCAGGTACGCACAGACCCGGTCCGCCTCCCTGCCGGCGCGCTCCCGGACCTCGCCCTGGGAACGGAACGGCCGATCGTAGAGGCTGCCCACCTCCATCTCCGGGCCGAACATCATGCCCCCCACCAGCCCTGCGTAGCTGTCTTCCGGCTTGAGCCCGCTCAGCTCGCTCCAGGCCAGGGTCCAGCAGCGCGCCGTCCGAAAGACGTCGTACCCGCCTCCGCCCATGGCCAGCACGGCAGGGGCGGCCTCGACCAGCCTGTGAACCACGGAGCAATAGGCGTTGTTGGTCAGCTTGAGATGGGTCAGGGGATCCGAGATCAGGGCATCCGCGCCGATCTGCGCCACGAGCAGCTCGGGCCGGAACTTCCCCAACACCGGCACCACGATCCGCTCAAAGGCTCCTTCGTAGACCTCGTCATCGGTGCCCGGCTCGAGAGGTATGTTCACGTTGAACCCGAGTCCCCGGCCCTGGCCGATTTCGTTCTCGAACCCGCTCCAAGGGTAGAGGCACCTGCCGGTCTCGTGCAGGCTCACCACCAGCACCCGGTCCTCTCCGTAAAAGGCGTCCTGTACGCCGTTGCCGTGATGGGCATCGATGTCCACGTAAGCGATGCGCCGGTAGCCGGCGTCCAGGGCCTTGAGGATGGCCAGGCAGATGTCATTGACGTAGCAGAACCCTTCGGCCCGCTCAGGCCCGGCGTGATGGCAGCCGCCCAGGATGTGGAACACCCTGCGGATGCCCTGCCGGATCAGATCGAGTCCGGTCAGGGCTCCTCCGGCCATTCCGCAGCACCAGCGGAAGAGGTCGGGAAGCAGCGGGTTGTCTTCGGTACCGAGCCCGTAGCCGAGCATCTCGGGCACGAACCGCCCCTGCTCGATCTCCTCCAGGGCGCGGACGTAGTCGGGCTTGTGGAAGCGGCAAAGGTCCTCCCGGGAAGCCTCTCCCGGAGCCCGGAGCGAGGCGCCCGGCCGGTCGAGGAGATTGTACCGGTCGCAGAGCTCGAGCGTCTTGCGGGCTCTCACCGGCTTGAACGGGTGATCCTTGCCGTAATCGAAGCGGGCCAGCTCGTCGGAGAACAAGAGGACCGATTCCATGGAGGTGCCTCCCCGCCGCTGCTCCCCTCATCAGCCTATCTTCAGAAGACCGTCCTCTCCTCGTAGGAGGCGGCCGTATGCTCGGACTCCCAGACCCGCACGCGGCGCAGCCGCGCTCCCCGGTCCGCAGGCATCGATCCGGCCAGACGCTGGTAGATGAATCTGGCCAGATGCTCGGCCGTGGGCAGGCGGTCTCGAAAGAACGGGTGGTCGTTGAGGAACGAGTGGTCCAGCTCCGCCAGGACCTGCCGCGTAAGGGACCTGAGCTCGTTGAAGTCGATGACCATGCCGACTTCGTTCAGGCGCTCCGCCGCTACCCGCACTTCCACCTTCCAGTTGTGCCCGTGAAGGGCTTCGCACCGGCCGCCGGTGCCGGGAAGGCGGTGGGCCGCGGAAAAATCCTCGAGCAGGGTCAGTTCGTACATGCCTGCGCGCCGCCGCCTCTCACGCGCCCCTTTCCAGGGCCCTCTCGTGGATGCCTTTGTCGGCGTGAACGGATTCCGCACCCTGGTCGAACGAGAAGTGGACCGTCTGGTAAGCGTTGCGGAACTCGTTCACCTCGTCCCCGACGTAATGGCCTTCCTTGAGGCACTGCTTGAAGAACATGGCGATCTGCCCCATCTCGGCCTCTTTCATCCCCAGACGCGTCATCTCCTGGACGCCGACTCGGATGCCCGCCGGGTTGGTCACTTTGTCCAGGGGCTCGAAAGGCAGGAGGTTCATGTTGATGATGATGTTGTTGTCCTTGAGCATTCTGGCCACTTCGTCGCCGCGGCCGAAGGTCGTCACGTCCACCGCCACCTGATGGCTTTCGGTGAAGTCGAACTCCTTGGCCTGCACGTCGAAGCCGAACTCGCACAGGGCGTGGGCCAGGGTCTTGGCGTTGCGGATCGTCTGGTCCGCGTAGCTCTCGCCGAACTCCAACATCTCGTAGGCGGTGATCGCCAGAGGGACGAGCGTATCGAGGTGATGGTTCGAGGAGGAGCCCGGAAAGGCGCCGCGGTCGATCTTCTTCCAGTCGAACTCCTTCATGTTGCTGATGGCGATGCCGCGCTGCGGGCCGGGGAACGTCTTGTGGGTGCTCGCGGTGACCACGTCCGCGCCCTCTTCCAGAGGGTTCTGAAACCGCTTGCCGGCGATGAGGCCCAGGACGTGCGCCGCGTCGTAGATGACCACGCCCCCGTTCTTCCTGACCGCGTCCGAGAGCTGGGAGACCGGCTCCGGAAACAAAAACAGGCTTTTCCCGAGGACGAGCACCTTGGGGTGAAGGGTCTGCACGAGGTCGAGCGTCTTGTCGACGTCGATGTGGTAGCCGTCCGGGGTCAGGGGAAAGTCGATGATGTTTCGTGTGTACTTGCCGACCGAGCCCACTCTGTGATGGCTGATGTGGCCGCCGGCGGCAGTCGAGTTCACCATGACGATATCGCCGGGCTGGATGAACTGGCTGAAGACCGCGTCGTTGGCCACGGTGCCGCTGATGGGCCGGACGTCGATCTGGCGGCAGTTGAACAGGGTCTTCAGGTGCTTCTTCACCCGGATCTCGATCTCGTCGATCTTGTCCGTGCCCTGGTAGTAGCGCTCGCCGGGGTGGCCTTCGGCGTAGCGGTGGGCGAAGTCCGAACCCATGACACGACGGGATCGCCTGCTCAGCACGTTCTCGCTGGCGATCAGGTTGATCGTCTGGGATCGCCACTCGTTCTGCTGGGCCACGATGTCTTCGATCCAGGAAACGTTCTTCTCGTAGTACATGTTCTGTCACCTCGGCCTTCAGAATTCAAAAAACAGAGACGCGTAGCGCGAATGACGGAGCGAAGCCGACTCGGGGCGCTTCCGAGAGCCCGGCAGGCGCCTGAGATTCACGTTACCTTCGGGCTTCTGATATGTCAAGAAAACCAAAGGCTTTCAACGGGCAGAGGAGGCCTGCCGTGGCTCGGGGCGCGCGCGGCCGCCGGCCCGCGGGCAGGAGCATTTCGGCTGCGGAAACTTGACACGGTGCCGCCGGAGTCGAAAACTGATGCGTGGCTCGCGTGATCGTCACGTTCGAAGCGATGCGCACGTCATGCCCGTCCGCTCACGAGGGTATCGATTTTCTCACCTTCTCCCCTCGCTGAGGGGAGAAGGTCGGGATGCGGGGTGAATTTGCGCCATTTCCCCCTCACCCTGACCCTCTCCCCCGTGCACGGGGGAGAGGGTATTCATTTTCGACGCCCGCTCACGGAGGCGCTCGTGACCGCAGAGAAGAAATTCCGTTCCGGCCGCACCTCGCGCCTCCTGAGTCTCGGAAGCCTGACGGCAAAGGTTTCGTCCAGCTACACCTTCCAGTTCGTCAAGGAAGCCTTCCAGAACGTGGAGCGGGCCTCCCGGTCCCGGTCGAGCGCCCACGTCCGCAACGCCCAGAGGGTCGTCGAGACCCTCGGACAGCTCAAGGGCGCGGTCATGAAAGTCGGCCAGTACGTCTCCATCCAGAACGACCTCCTGCCTCCCGAGTTCTCCGAGATTCTGGCTTCCCTGCAGAAGGCCGCCCCTCCGGTGGATTTCGAGCTCGTTGCCGAGCAGATCCGTTCGGAGTTCGGCAAGTTGCCGGACGCGCTCTTCTCCAGGTTCGAGCGCGAGCCGTACGCCTCCGCATCCATCGGACAGGTGCACCGCGCGCGGCTCTCCAAGGGAACCGAAGTGGTGGTCAAGGTGCAATACCCGGGGGTCGAGGAGAACATCGAAGGGGACCTCAAGAACCTGAAGACGATCCTGTCCACGGGCGGCGTCCTGGGTTATCGCAAGGACGACCTCAACGAGACCTTCGAGGAGATCCGGGACCGTCTGTACGAGGAGCTGGATTACGAGCAGGAGGTCGAAAGCGTCCAGCTCTTCCGCAAGGCCTTTCAGAAAGACGACCGGGTGCTCATCCCGCGGGTCTTCCCCGCTTACTGCTCCCGCAGGGTCCTCACCCTCGAGCACCTTCCCGGGGACGACCTGGACGCGCTGCTCGCCCCTCCTTACAGCCAGGAGGATCGGAACCGCTTCGGCAGCCTGATCTTCGACCTCTGCTGCCACCAGATGTTCCGTCTGGGCATCCTGCATGCCGACCCGCACCCCGGCAACTTCGCCTTCCGCAAGGACGGCCGGCTGATCATCTATGACTTCGGGTGCCTCAAGCAGATCCCGCCTTTCATTCAGCGGGCCTATCGGGACATCTTCCGGTACGGGATCCGGAGGGAGTACGAACGGGTGGACGAGGCGCTGCTGCGGCTGGGATCGCGGGACCCCAGAAAGCAGGGTCCCGGCACGGAGTTCTACCGGAAGTACGGCGAGATCCTGCGAGAGCCCTTCTGCTCCGATGAGGAGCCGTACGACTTCGGGGAGTCCAAGATCCACGAGCGGCTCCTGGAGCTGGCGCCGCTCGGCCTTTCCAAGATGCTCCAGTTCAAGCCCGCGCCGGAGACGGTCTTCATCAGCAGGACCATGACCGGCCACTACGGGAACCTGAAGCGGGTCCGGGCGCAGGCCTACTGGGGCCGCATCCTCGAGCCCTACCTGGGCGACCATTGAGCGCGCCCCGTCCTTTCACCGCCTCTGCCGCAGCTCGCGCAGCGCCGTGCGCACGAGCTTTCTTCGGATGAGGCCCGGGTTCCGGGCCAGGATCGAGGCGAACAGACCGAGGGTGAAATCGGTCTTGAGGAACTTGAGGAACTGCCGGTCCGTGAGCCGACGCATGTACCGGACGGCTGTGTCCCACTGCTCGTCACTGAGCCCGCTCATCCTCCGGTTGATCTCCAGGGCCATGCGCAGCGATCTGCCGTGGCGCCGGTTCCACTTCTCATGCGCGCGGCAGAGCAGCTCCTTGCGGCTGCTCTGCTCCCGGACCGCCGCTGCCGCTGCCTCGGCGGCCAGGCATCCCATCTCCATGGCGAAGCGGATCCCTTCGCCGGCAAGCGCCGATGCCTGGCCCGCGGCATCGCCGATGATGAGCAGGCCGTCTGCCGCCGGATCCTCGGGGAAAACCTCGTCGGGAATCAGCCCCTTGTGCACTTCGAGGCAGCCGGATCCTTTGAAGCGCCCGGAGAACCTCGCGTCCTCTTCGAGGAGGCGGCGGAGACAGGCGAAAAGATCCGCGCCCGCCGCCTCCGGAACGGTGACCCCCACGCCGGCGCGCACGCGTCCGGAACCCCAGGGAAAGATCCAGCCGTACCCCGCCGGCGCCTCCTTCGTACCCGCCACGAGCACGAGCTCCTGCTGAGGCCACCGAGGCGCGTACAGATCGTACTCGACCCCCATGCCGTAGCGCCGGTAGCCGCGGAACCCGAAGAGGTGGCGGGCGGTCACGCTTGCAAAACCGGTCGCATCGATGGTCACGAGGGCCGTGATCTCCCGGAGCGCGCCGGAGGGCGTCTGCACCACGGCGCCCCGGACGCCCTGCTCCGAGACGATGGGCCGCACCACTTTGGTGCCGGCACAGAGGCGGGCGCCCCTGCGGATGGCCTGTGCGGCCAGGAACTGGAGCATGCCCTTGACGTCGAGAACGCCGATCCCCGCCCGGGAGTTCCGGAACCGGGCTTCCTCATTCGGGGAGAAGAACCGCACCACGTCGACGCGATGGCAGAAGGCTGGAGGAATTCCGAGCTTCTGTATTTCCCCGATCCAGGTCGCGCCGCTCGTCTGCAGCGGCGAGCCGATCTCCCGCTTCCTCTCCACGACCAGGGTCCGCAGCCCCCACCCCGCGCAGTCGAGCGCAGCCCGCAGCCCGGCCGGGCCTGCTCCCAGGATCAGGACGTCCGCATTCCGTGTTTCTTCCATGGCGGACCGCTCCGCTGGCGCACGATCACGCTTCTCCGAGACAGGCCGCTCCGAAAGATCCGGATCCAGGCGCCCGAAGTCCGGGGAACGAGGCGTCCTTACCGTACGCCGCAGAGAGTGAGCCGGGGGATGGCTTCGCCGCGTCTCAACAGGTCCCGCAGATGGGCTGTTTCAACCGTCTGTTATCGAACCCGCTCGAGAACGGCCGCGCGGCTGCGCGCGATCTGCGCTGAAGCGGCCTCTTCCAGTCCGTTCTCCTTCGCAAGACGCAGCGACTCTTCGAACGCGGCTTTCGAAACGTGTCCCCTCGGCTCCGCGAAGAGGAGCCGGCAACCCGACTTCAATACGCCTGCGACCTCCTTGAAGAACCGGGCTTTGTCGCCGATCTCATGGACGACCGCAAAAGCCAGCACGAAGTCGATCTTCGAAGCGAGGTCGGCCACACGCAGGCTGTCCGGGTCGCACACCCGCGTCTCGATGCGCTCGGCCAGGTTGGCACGGCGCGCGCGGCGCTTGAGCCCACGAAGCATCTTCTCCTGGACGTCCACACAGATCACGCGCCCGCCGGGGCCGACCAGCCGCGCCAGGGGCAATGAAAAGAAGCCCATGGCCGAGCCCACATCCAGGACGTGCATGCCGGAGCTTACATGTGGGGCCAGGATCCCGTCGGGGTCATGAAACAGCGCCCGAATCGGGCTGGCCAGGAAGTAGCCCACCCAGAAAGGACAAACCCGCTGATGCTTTGCCTTTCCCACCCGCCTCATGCGGCAGCACCCTGAGAAAAGGTAGTGCGTAGAGAGCGCCCGTTGCATTGCCGAAACAGCGTCGCGCGACGACCGTTCTTGCCAGAAGACTTCGGGCAGCCCTGAGGACTGCGAGATTGATCCGGCACCCCCAGAGGGTACGCTGCCGGGGACGCAAGAGGCGGCGGAGCCCCGGGGAAGGTGAACCTGCGGTGCGTCCGCTGGAACGCGTCGTGATCCCACGCTCGGCATCTGCTGCTGCTACGGGCGCTTTCTGCGTGTATCTACCACAACCAGAACAATTCCCGCAATCACGGCCGCCCCTGACGCAAGCGGTGTGATGGGGATCGTGCGGGTCTCTTCCTTCTCGACCTCCAGAGGACCCAGGTCTGCAACCTCCTCCTCCTGCTGAAAGGAGATGCCGCCGAAGATGAAGCCGAGCAAACCGAGGACGATCAGTACGATGCCGAGGATCTTCATGGCAAGGCCTCCGCGTTGAATTCGTATTTCCTATTATCTATGGGAAAACCCTGTTGTCAAAGAAAATTTGTTATCTGCAAACAGAGATTCAGGGAGGAGAAATGAGGCTGACTCGTGAGCAGTCCGGCGGGGTCGGCAGCTGTGCAAGGATCCGCAGAAGTTCGGTTTGGGGGGTTTATTCGATCCGCTCGGCAGGCCTGCTGACGCCGTGCCTCACCTTTCAGGTCCTCGGTGGCGAGCTCGGGGAGAGGCATCCGGGGCCGGGATCAGGAGCTCGCTCCGGCTTTCGTGGGCCTGGATGCAAATCATGCTGTCGATCCAGGGAGCTACTGCAGATCCAGAGCAGCCCTCCCCCAGGAGGTGCGGCTCGATTCCGAGAACCTGAGCTTCCCCTCTACTCCAGTTCGATGGTATGAAGGAGGCGCACGGAGATCAGAGGAGACGACCCATGCACAAGACTCCCGTCGTGCACCACGCTGCGGCGGTGCGCATGATCGCGCTCGCTGCCCTCCTCGCCGCCTGTTCCTCTTCCTCCTCTTCCAACTCTTCCCCTCAGTCCGACCCCGACGCCGAGGTCGAGGCCCGGGTGCAGGGTCTCCTGGCTCAGATGACCCTCGAGGAGAAATTCGAGCAGATGGCGGGCAACGACTCCCTCCTGGACCTCCTCGACTACGGCGCGGGTACGCACGACACGCCCGACAACGTGCGGCTGGGCATCCCGGGACTCAAGTTCACCGACGGCCCGCGCGGGGTCATGCTGGGCGAGTCGACCTGCTTCCCGGTGGGGATGGCCAGAGGGGCGGCCTGGGACCCTGACCTGGAGGAGAGGATCGGAATCGCCATAGGGCGGGAAGCCCGGGCCCGGGGGGCGAACCTCTGCGGAGCGCCCTGCATCAACGTGCTCAGGCACCCGGGGTGGGGACGGGCCCAGGAGACCTACGGGGCCGACCCGTACGCCATCGGGGTCCTGGGGTCCGCCCTGGTCAGGGGGCTGCAGCGGAGCGTGATGGCCTGTCCCAAGCACTTCGCCGCGAACAGCATCGAGAATACGCGGTTCCATGTCGACGTGACGATGGACGAGCGCACGCTCCGCGAGATCTACCTTCCGCACTTCAGGAGGACCGTGGAGGCGGGTGCCGCTTCGGTGATGAGCGCCTACAACAAGCTCGACGGGAGCTACTGCAGCGAGAACGAGCACCTGCTCACAGGCATTCTCAAGGAGGATTGGGGCTTCCAAGGGTTCGTGATCTCCGACTTCCTGCTCGGGGTCCACAGCCCGGAGGCCGTGAACGCGGGCCTGGACGTCGAAATGCCCGTGGCCTTCTTCTTCTCCAAGCCGGCGCTCTTCCTGTCGGTTCTTTCCGGCTCGGTGCCGGCCTCCGGCATCGACCAGGCGGTCGCCCGGATCCTCAGGCAGAAAGTCAGCTTCGGCCTCCTGGACGGGTGGGAGCCGGCCGATCCGGCCTGGGTCGCCTGCCCGGAGCACCGGGAGCTGGCGCGGGAAGCTGCCCGCAAAGGGATCGTCCTGCTCAAGAACGAGCGCGCCGCGCTCCCGCTCGACCTCCGCGCGGGAGACCGGATCGCGGTCCTGGGCAGGCTTGCCGGCGAAGTGAACCTGGGGGACACCGGAAGCAGCATCGTCACCCCGCCCTACGCCGTCACGCCCCTGGAGGGGATCCTGCGCCGGGCCCGGCAGTCCTCGATCGAAGTCGACTTCTACGGCGGAAGCGACCCGGCCGGGATCGAGGCCGCCGCCTCCGGGGCCGATGCGGCCGTGCTGGTGGTCGGGCTCACGAGCGCGGACGAGGGCGAGTTCATCCCGATCTTCGGCTCGAGCGGCGGCGACCGCGAGTCGCTGGGGCTGGGGCAAGCCCGGGAGGAGCTGGTCCGAGCGGCGACCCGTGCGAACGAGCGGTGCATCGTGGTCCTGGAGGGAGGCAGCGCCATTGCCGTCGGCTCCTGGATGGATGAGGCCGAGGCAATCGTCATGGCGTGGTACCCGGGAATGGAAGGGGGCCATGCGCTGGCGGAGATCCTGTTCGGAGACGAAAGCCCCTCGGGCAAGCTTCCCCTTACGTTCCCCCGGTCGGACGATCAGCTCTATCCGTTCGGCTGCGACGCGGACTCCATCGTGTACGACTACGATCACGACTACCGGTACTTCGACCGCCAGGGGCTCGCGCCCGCCTTCTGCTTCGGTCACGGCTTGAGCTACACGACGTTCGCGTACAGCCGGCTCCGGCTGGACCGCAGCCGCGTGTCCTCGCGCGACACGATCGTCCTGCACGCGGACCTGACCAACACCGGCGCCGCTGCCGGCGCAGAAGTCGTCCAGCTCTACATCGGCTATCCAGAATCCCGGGTCCTGCGGCCTCTCAGGGAGCTGAAAGGCTTTGCCCGGGTCGAGCTGCAACCGGGCGAGACCCGCACCGTGACGATCGAAGTGAGTCCCCGGGACCTGGCCTACTATGATTCCGGGGCAGAGGGCTGGGTCATCGAGAGCACGCGCTACGAGGCCCACCTGGGCGCTTCTTCGCGCGACCTCCGCCTGAGCGGTGCTGTTGAGATCGTGGATTGAGCGCAAGCTGGCCTGGGCTGCGGCACTGTTGTCCGGCTGTGTGGCGCTGACGGCGCTGCTTTCGCCGATCACGGCCACGGCCCAGACCGAGGCGCCGCCCGCCCTGGCCGCCCGCGACCTGCTTCCAGCCGAGCTGCTCTCCGGCACCGATTTCACCGTTGACCAGAGCGTTCCGACTCATTCCGGAAGACTCGGAGGCGCGGCCGCATGATTTCCGTCCTTCCGGCGAAGGCCGGAATCCAGTCCCTGCGCCCAGTTACCACAGCTGATCCTGGTGCACCCTTCTGGATCCCGGCTCCCACGCGCTCCGCAGTTGGGCCGGGATGACGAAATATGGCACCGCCAAGCACGGAAGAGGTCGGTTGCAGAGGCGACCGGCCGGTCGCCCCTGCGAGTGTATTGTCGCGCCCGCAGAGCGCTACGGCGCTGCCTCGGCTGCGCCTCCCTCCCCTGCTGCCGCCAGTCCGTCCGCGAGCAGGACCCAGCCGCCGCCCATGGCCTTGTAGATGTCGACCAGGGACGTGAAGAGCGCGGTGCGTACGGAAGCATAGTTCAGCTCGTCCGGAAAGAGCTGCTCCTGCGCCTGCAGCACGGTCGAGTACGGAACAAAGCCGCCCTTGTACTGCAGCTGCGCCAGACGGGCATATTCACTGGCTGCCCCGACCAGCCGCCCCTGGGCCTGGAGCTGCTCGCCGAGCTTGACATGCGCGATGAGCGCGTTCTCCACGTCGGCAAAGGCACTCTGGATGGCGAGCTCATAGGCGCCGAGCGCAGCCCGGCGCGCCGCCTCGGCCTCTTTGACCTGGCCGTAGATGGCGCCGCCGGCAAAGATCGGTCCGGCGATCGACCCTGCATAGCTCCAGGTCCGCGCCGCACCCTTGAAGAGGTCCGAAAGCTCTGGGCTCGCATACCCGTAATCGCCGGTCAGGGAAATGGTCGGGAAATAGAGGGCCCGGGCGGCGCCGATCTGTGCGTTGGCGGCGATCAGGTTCTGCTCGGCCTGGGCCACGTCCGGGCGCCGTTCCAGCAGCTGCGACGGAAGGCCGGAGGGGACCGCCGGCAGCGCGAGATCGTGAATCGATTTGCCGCGCGCGATCGGGCTGGGATTGCGCCCGAGGAGGATCGACAGGGCGTTCTCCGTCTGCACGATCTGGGTTTCGATCTGCGGGATCGTGGCGGCCGCGGTCTCGTAGCGGGTGCGCGCCTGCTGCACGGTCATCATGGAAACCTGGCCGTGCTTGAACTGGACCTCGAAGAGCTGCACCGCCTCGCCGTAGCTCGCCAGGTTCTTCCGTGCAACGGCCAGCTGTTCGTCGAGCCCGCGCAGCTGGAGATAGCCCGCCGCAACGCCAGCGACCACCGAGAGGACCGCGCCCCTGCGTCCCTCTTCCGAAGCGAGCAGGCTCGCCCGGGCCGCCTCGGAGAGGCGCCGGACGCGGCCCCACAGGTCGATCTCCCAGCTCGCGCCGGCAAAGATCTGGTAGGAGCTCTGCGGGTTCTCCATCACCGACTTCAGTAGAGGACTGACATTGGCTTCGCTCGATCGCACCCGGGCCGCGCTCGCGCCGTAGTTGAGCTGAGGGAACAGGGGCGAGCGGACCTGGGTCAGGACGGCGGCGGCCTGCTCGACGCTGGCGGCCGCGATCTGGACGTTCTGGTTCCGGGCCAGGGCCTCCGCGATGAGACCGTCGAGCACCGGGTCCTGAAATAACTCCCACCAGGCGGTGTTCGCGGTGTCCTGCGCTTCCTGCGGCTGGTACCGGAAAGCATCCGGTGCCGGCACGGCAGGCCGCTGGTAGTTGGGGCCGACCTTGCAGCCGACCAGAAGGAGCACGGAGAAAGCCAGCAAGAAGCGTCGCATCTCAGGTCCCCTCCCTCCCGTCCTTCTTCCCGCCCGGCCCGGCATCCGCGCTCCCCGCGCTGCCGGGAACGTCCGCCCCGGGCGGCAGAGCTTTCCTCTTCCGCTCCCCCCGTTCGTGCAGCCGGTCGAACAGGTAGAAGAAGAGCGGGACGTAGAGCATGGCGAGCGTCGTCTCGCCGATCATGCCGCCGATGATGCCGGTGCCGATGGAATGCCGGGCGTTGGCTCCGGCCCCCACGGCCACCGCCAGCGGCAGCACGCCGAAGATGAAGGCGAGCGAAGTCATGAGGATCGGACGCAGCCGCTCCTCGCCCGCCTGGATGGTCGCGTCCATCACCGACAGCCCCTTCTTGCGCAGCTCCACGGCAAACGTCACCCTGAGGACCGCGTTCTTCGCGCCCAGCCCGATCAGCACCAGCAGCCCGATCTGGAAGTAGACATCGTTTTCCAGGCCGCGGATCGCGTTCAACACCAGGGCGCCCAGGATGCCGAACGGTACGGCCGTCATGACGGAACCGGGCAGGGTCCAGGACTCGAACTGGGCAGCCAGGACCAGAAAGACGATGATGAGCCCGAAGGCGAAGGCCGCTGCCGAAGTTCCCCCCGATTTCTTTTCCTGGTAGGCCATGCCCGACCAGGAAAAATCATAACCCTGGGGAAGGACCTCGCCCGCGACCTCCTCCATCGCATCGATCGCCTCTCCGGAGCTGTATCCGGAAGCAGGGTTGCCGGTCAGCTGGGCTGCCGGGAAACCGTTGAAGTGCGGGAGCAGGTCCGGGCCGCTGGTGTATTCGGTCCTGACCACGGCCGCAAGCGGCACCATCTCACCGCTGTGGGACCGCGTGTACAGCCGGGTGATGTCGGAGGGGTTCTGACGGTACCTGGCGTCGGACTGCAGGATGACGTTCCAGACCCGGCTGTACTGGCTGTACTGGCTCACCATGATCGAGCCGAACTGGGCCTGCAGGGCGCTGTACACGTCCTGGACCGGCACGTTCAGCAGCACTGCCTTGTCACGGTCGACGTCGACCCGCAGCTGCTGGCACGAGGCGCGAAACGTGCTGTTCAGGCCGCTCAGCTCGGGCCGTTCCCGGGCCCTGGCGAGGAACTGCTGGGTCAGCTCGTACAGCGCCGCCGGGTTGCCCGAGGTCTTGTCCTGGATCCAGAACTCGAACCCTCCGGTGGTGCCGATCCCCGGAATGGCGGGAGGCGCAATGGGGATCACCATGCCGGTCTTGATCTCCTGGGCCCCGGCATAGACCGATTTCAACACGGCACGCGGATTCTCCTGCTTGGCCGTCTGCAAGGACGCGTACCGTTCCTCGAAGTCCTTGAGCGTCACGAAGAAGGTCGCCGTGCTCGTCTTGTACTGGCTGTCGATCAGACTGTAGCCGACGACCGCCGTCCGGTTCATGACCCCGGGGCTGGCGGCAAACAGCTCGTCCACCCGGACGGCGGTCTCGGCCGTCCGATCCAGGCTGGCCGCGTCCGGCAGGACGACCGCGGCCAGCACGTACCCCTGGTCCTCGTTCGGCACGAAGCTCGTGGGGGTGGTGAGGAACAGATGTACGAGCCCCCAGACGAGAAAGGCGAGCAGAACGAACGCCACCGCCATGCGCTTGATGATGAGGGTCACGGCGCTTCCGAAGGCCAGGGTCACGCGGTCGACCTGGCGGTTGAACCAGGCGAACGGGCCGCGCCGCGGCGGGGCCCGGTGCTTGAGCAGCAGGGCGCACATCGCCGGCGTCAAGGTGAGCGCCACGAACCCGGACAGGGCCACCGACAGGACGATGGTGATGGCGAACTGCTTGTAGAGCTGACCCGTGGTGCCGGGCAGGAAGGCGGCCGGGATGAAAACCGAGGCCATGACCAGCACCACGGCGATCAGCGAGCTGCCGATCTCTTCCATGGACTTGATGGTGGCCTCTTTCGGCGCGAGCTGCCCCTTCGCCATGTTGCGTTCGACGTTCTCCACCACCACGATCGCATCGTCGACCACCATGCCGATGGCGAGCACGATCCCGAACAGAGTCAGCAGATTGATCGAGAACCCCAGGGCCAGCATGCCGGTGAAGGTCCCGATCAGGGCCACGAAGATCGCCACCGTACAGATGATGGTGGAACGGACGCTCTGGAGGAAGAGATAGACGACCGCCACCACCAGCAGCACGGCTTCGAGCAGCGTGTGCATGACTTCTTCGATGGAGAGCCGCACGAAATCGGTCGTATCCAGGGCGATCAGGTACTCGATCCCTTCCGGCATCGTCTTCTTCAGCTCCTCCATGGTCGCGCGGACCGCGTCCGACACATCGAGGGCGTTCGAGCCGGGCTGCTGATAGACAGCGATGATGCTCGCCGGCGCACCGTTCAGCCGGTTGTCGTTGATGTACTGCTTGCGGCCGACCTCGGCCCGCGCCACGTCCTTCAGCCGCAGGATGGCGCTGCCGTTCTGGCTGGCACGGAGAATGATGTTTTCGTATTCGAAAGGCTGAACGAACTGGGGCTGGGTCACGACCGGGAAGGTCTCCTGGACCGTCCCTGCGGTCGGCCGCTGGCCGATCTGGCCGGCGCCGAACAGCGCGTTCTGATAGGCGACAGCCTGCTGGACGTCCGTCGTGGTGATCCCGAGGGAGGCCATCCGGTCCGGGTCCATCCAGATGCGCATCGCCTGGTCCGCCACGCCGAAGATGCTTGCCTGGCCGGCGCCGTTGATGCGCTTGATGGCGTCCAGGACGTATACGTTGGAATAGTTGTCCACGTATTCGGGCCGGTAGCGGCCGTCCTTGTTGTACAGGGCGATGATCATCAGGATGTTCGAGGACTTCTTCTGTACCGAGACCCCGTTCTGGACCACGGCGTCCGGGAGCAGCGGCTGAGCGAGGTTCACCTTGTTCTGCACCTGCACCTGCGCCATGTCCGGGTCCGTGTCGAGGGTGAAGTACACGGTCAGGGTGAGCTGGCCGGAGCTGGAGCTGGTCGAGGTCATGTAGAGCATGTTGTCGACGCCGTTGATCTGGGCCTCGATCGGGCCGGCCACGGCTTCGGCGACGGTCCTGGAATCGGCGCCGGGGTAGTAAGCCGACACGGTCACCTGCACCGGCGTGATGGAAGGGTACTGGGCGACGGGAAGGACTTTCATCGACACCAGGCCGGCGATCACGATGATGAGCGAGACGACCGTGGCAAAGATCGGCCGTTCGATGAAGAACCTGGAGAACATGGCTCCGCCCCTTCTCATACAGACGCTAACAAATCTGACGTTTCGTCATTCCGGCTGCGGGAGGCTGTATCATAACAGGCGTCATTCCCGCGCAAGAGGCTGTGTCCGAACCACGGTCAGACCCCTTT
Organism: bacterium; assembly: GCA_040756235.1. Taxonomy (GTDB): domain Bacteria; phylum Desulfobacterota; class DSWW01; order DSWW01; family DSWW01; genus JBFLZG01. The sequence continues at coordinate 77,640 of JBFLZG010000080.1, forward strand.
TCCGGGTCATTCCGGAGGAGCCTGCGCAGCGGGCGGCATCCGGAATCCGGTCCTGGCTCCCCGTGATTTCCGGCGGTTGCGGTAGCAGACTTCTGGATCCCGGCTCGCACGCGCTCCGCACCTGGGCCGGGATGACGAAAAACGCGGGCGCAGCAGACAGCGCCCCTACAACGCTCCGAGATCTCGCTGTACCGTAATCTGTAGGTGCGCATGATCATTCGCCCCTACCGGATCCCGGCTCCCGTGCGCTTCGCAGTAGAACCGGGATGACGATACGCCCGTTTCCAGGGTTCGACGTGCCCGCCCGAGGAGGATCATGGGGTCGGACCTTCAGCTCCAGCCTTTCCATCGCCGTCCGGCGGCGGCTCCCCGCCCGCCGGTGCGGACCCCTGCCCGCCCTCGACCGGCGCTACTTTGACTTGGGCGCCCGGGCGCAGGGTCAGCCCGCCATCCACCACGATCTGCTCTCCTGCCTGCAGGCCCTCATTGATGAACCAGTCGTCTCCGTTCCATTCGCCGACCGCCACAGGCCGGGGCTCGACCGTGCCGTTGCGGCTCACCACCCAGACGAAGTGACCCTTCGCCCCCATCTGCACGGACCTCTGCGGAACCAGGATGGCGTTCGGCCGGACCGCACCCTTCAACCGGACGCGCACGTACTGGTTCGGACGCAGAATGCCGTCCGGGTTGTCGACGCTCGCCCGCACCAGGAACGTTCCGGACTGCGAGTCGTACATCGGTTCGGCAAAGGTGATGCGCCCGGTGTGCGGGAAGATGGTCCCGTCCAGCAGAATGATTTCCACCACGAATGCGTGATGTTCGGGCGTCTCCAGCAATCCTCTGGTGATCAGGGTGCGGAATTTCTGTATCTCGTTTTCCGACAGGCTGAAGTTCACCCAGATCGGCGAAAGCACCATGACGGTGGAGAGCTGGCTGTTCTGCGGGCTGATGTACGTGCCGTCCTGCTGCAGGGCGGCTCCCGTGACGCCTGCGACCGGGGAAGTGACGGTGCAGTAGGAAAGATTGAGCCTGGCCGACTCGACCTGTGCCTTCGCCTGCTCGACCCCGGCCGCCGCGGAATGGAACTGGCCGCTCGCGTCATCCAGGTCCTTCTGCGACAACGCGTTCAGCTCCGTGAGCGGCCTGGTGCGCGCCAGGTTGGCACGCGCCACTTCGTAAGCCGCCGTCTGTTTGGCCAGCGCCGCCTCGGCCTGGTCGAGCTGCGCCTGGAACGGCTTCGGGTCGATCAGGAAGAGGACCTCGCCCTCCTTCACCACGGCGCCTTCCGTGTAGACCCGCCGGTCCAGAAAGCCGCTGACCCGAGCGTAGATGTTGACCAACCGTGAGCTCTGGGTTTGTGCGACGTACTCGGTGCTGACCGGCACGTTCTTGGATTGCACCGTGGTCGTCACGACCTCGGGGATCTTCGGCGGCGCCGGAGGCTCCTTGTGGTGGCAAGCCGCGAGCAGAACGGCGGCAGTCAACGCCACGGAGACGGTGAACGGCACGGGTGCCCGAGATACGAACCTGCTGAACGATTGCATGGCACGCCTCACGGAGATCGATTTGCCTACAAATAGGTAGAGGCTGTCCCAAAACGCCCATCTGCGGCGTTGCACTCGTGGGGCAGGAGGCGGGGGGAGCCTGCCCCGGCGCAGGCCGGGGTCCAACGTTACTCCCATGTACGCCTCGTTCCTCAGGACTTCGTGCGCCTTGCATCTGGGCATTTTTGAACAGCCTCTGAAATCGAGCCTGTTGGGACAGGCTCTAGGTATTGCGGATCCCGGTGCTCAGCTCATTCCGGCGCAGGCTCGAACCCCGGGCGCGGCGCCGAAGCGGCCGCCTGGGAGCGCGCCTGACAGATGGCGGCGGCGATCTCGAGGCTCAGCTCCCCGAGGGCCTCGCTCAGGGCGGCCACCGAGCCCGCGGTATCGGCCGCGCGTGCCGGCCGGGTCAATGCCATCCTGCGGCTGAGCAGGACATCCCGGGTCCGGCCGTCCTTCAGGACCCAGCGGGCTGCAAGCCCCGCCGCGTGATCGGCTTTGCACTCGAAGCGCTCCACGTCGACCTGGACTTCGTAGTCGAGGCCGGAGGCGCGCACGGGATGCCGGACCATTCGACTCGCCCGCAGGAGCGCGGCCAGGTTCTCTGCGAGTACGCGGCCGAAGCTCTCCGCGAGCGGCTCGGCCCACCGGTCGCTGGCGGCGACCTCGATCCGGTTCGGGGACGGCCGGGTCACCATCTGGTCCCGATCCAGGTAGGCCGGCAGCCGGACCGGCGCGAGGCCGATGGAAAGGCCGGTGCAGGGGGTCGGATCGAGCCGACCGGCCTCGCTCCCCCCCGACCCGGACAGGGGCGCCAGCAGGTAGTAGCAGGTCGCATCGGGCTTCGGCCGCAGCATGGGGGAACATCCTGCCTGGAGCAGGCAGGCGGCGATCAGAAGGGCCCCGGTCGTACGCCGAACACGGTTGCTCATGGCGTCTCCCCAGTTTCCGCCCTGCCCCGGAGCAGGGCATCCGGGTTGCGATCCAGGTAGTCGGCCAGGGAATGGACCGAGCGCGCCGCTCCGGACAATCGTTCCAGGGCCGTGGCCAATTCGTACATGAGCGGGGACTCAGGCTCCAGGGCGCTGTTGAGCCCGGCGAAGGCCGTCTTCGCCTCGTTCAAGGCAGCCCTGGCCTCGTTCAAGGCAGCCTCGGCGCTCTGGGAAGTGGCGAGCAGACTCTTGCTCACCGGGGCGATGTTGCCGTTCACCGAATCCGTCACCTGCCTGAGGCCGATCGCCGCCTGGTTCAGGCTCTCGATGACCTTGTTGACGGAAGCGACGGTCCGGTTGAGCTCCGGAGCGTTGACGAACCGGTCCACGCCGGCCGCGGCATTCGAGAGGGACCGCATCATGCCTGCAAAGTCGATCGTCTCGAGCCTGTCGAGCAGCCGGGCAACCCCGCTCTGCATCTCCTCCAGCGGCGTGGGCAGGGTGGGGATCTCCGGCACCTTGACCTGCGGGTCCGCGACCAGCCGGGCCGGACTTCCCGGAAACAGATCGAGTTTCACGTAGCGCACCCCGGTCACCAGGCTCTCCATCCCGATCTGCCCGCGGAGCCCTTGCTCGATCATCGCCTGGAGAACGGCAGGATCGTCCAGCCGGGTGGTCCGGGCTCCCCTCTGACGAATGCGATCTTCGTCCAGATCGATCATCACGGGGATCTTGAGTTCGAGCGTCGAGGGCCCGCCCTCCTCCCCGATGCGCAGCCTGATGTCGGTCACGGCGCCGATTTCGACCCCCCGGAACTTGACCGGGGCGCCGACCTTGAGCCCGTTCAGATCGCCGGTGAAATACAGGATGAACGGGTACGTCTTGCTGAACAGCCGGCCCACCCCGAGGATCGCCACGGCCAGCACGGCGATGGAGACGGCGCCGACGATGAATGCTCCGACCAGCGCAGGGCTCGCCTTCTTGCTCATGAGCGCGCTCCTCCGTTCGGTCTCCCGCGGGCGAGAAAGCTGCGCACCTTGGGATCGTCACAGTGCGCGGCAAGCTCCCTGGGGTCCCCGCCTGCGACCATCGTCCGCGTCTCGGGGTCGAGAAAGATGCTGTTGTTGCCGATGGCAAAGATGCTCGCCAGCTCGTGGCTCACCACGACCACGGTGGCGCCGAGGCTGTCGCGCAGCTCGAGGATGAGCCGGTCGAGGAGGTGGGAGCTGATCGGATCGAGCCCGGCCGAGGGCTCGTCGAAGAACAGCACCTCCGGGTCGAAGGCCATGGCCCGGGCGAGCCCGGCCCGCTTCTGCATCCCGCCGCTGATCTGCGCAGGGTAGTAATCCTCGAACCCCTTGAGCCCCACGAGCGCGAGCTTGAGCGAGGCGACCTCGCGGATCTCGGCCGGGCTCAGGTCCGTGAACTCGCCCAGGGGCAGGCCGACGTTCTCGGCCAGGGTCATCGAGCTCCACAGGGCGCCGCTCTGGTAGAGCACCCCGAAGCGGCGCAGCATCTGCTCCCGGCGCTCCGGGGGAGCGCGGGTGAAGCTCTCCCGGCCGTACCAGATCTCGCCCGTGGCGGGCTCCTTCAGGCCGATCAGGTGTCGCAGCAGCGTGCTCTTGCCGCAGCCGCTGCCTCCCATGATGATGAACACGTCCCCTTCCCGAACGGCGAACGTGAGGTCGCGCATCAGGACGAAGCTGCCGTACGCCATGGTCAGGTTGCGCACGGTGATCTTCGCGGACGGATCGGTGGAAGCGCCCGGGCTCGCCGCGGCGCCGGCAGGCGCGTGAAGCGGCCCGTCACCTCTTGCGTTCGTCTCTCCTTCCCGCACCCCGCACCCCTCAAATGCCGAGCAGGTAGAACAGCACCGCGAAAACTCCGCAGGCGCTGATGATCAGAACGATGCTGGTGACGACCGCGGCGGTGGTCGCCTCGCCGACCGCTGAAGAGCTGCCGCCCGACTGCATCCCTCGATGACATCCCGAGATCGCGATGAGGGCTCCGTAAACGGAGGCCTTGAAGACCCCGCCGACAAGGTCCACGAGACGGAGGGATTCCGCGGTCTGGCGGAAGTAGGTGGTCACCGAAAGGTCGAGCATGCCGATGCCGACGGCCGCCCCGCCCAGAATTCCCACGAAATCCGCATACAGGCAGAGCAGCGGCATCATGAGAAAGAGCGCGACGAGGCGGGGCAGCACCAGGAACTCCATGGGCGCGATCCCCATCGTGGCGAGGGCGTCGATCTCCTGCGTCACCTTCATGCTGCCCAGCTGGGCCGCATAGGATGCGCCGGTCCGGCCGGCCATGACGATGGCCGTCATGACCGCCCCCATCTCCCGCACCATGGCGATGCAGACCAGGTCGGCGACGTACAGGGCCGCGCCGAACTGCTGCAGCTGGACCGCACCCACGAAGGCGAGGATCAGCCCCAGGAGAAAGCTGATGAGCGTCACGATCGGCAGCGCCTCGGCCCCGGCCTGCTGGATCAGCACGAGCAGGTCCGAGCGCCGGTAGCGCGCCCGCAGACCCAGGAGCTTCACCACGGCCAGCGCCGCCTCGCCCAGGAAGGCGAGCATGTCCCTGAGCGCGTCCCGCTCGGAAAGCGTGGCCCTGCCGATCCTCTCCAGGATGGAGGCCTCGATCTCCTGCCTGCGGGCATCGCTCTTCTCCGGCACCGCCTCCGACAGCTCGAGCAGCCTCCGCACCCCGGCCGGAAGCCCCGCCCGCTCGGTCGCGATCTGCTGTTCTCTGCACAGGTCCGCCACACGGTTCAGAAAGGTCAGCAGCACGGTGTCCCAATCGGCCAGGCCGGCCGCATCGAAGGCGACCGCGCGCGGCGGGTCGCCGCGGATCTCCTCTGCAATGGGGCGGGCCGACGGCAGAGCTTTTGCCATGCGCCAGGAGCCTTCCAGCCGGACCAGAAGGGTCCGGTCGGCCTTGCGGACTACCTGGAACGCGCACGTTTGCGTCGGTCCTTCGCTCGCCACGACTGCTCCCCGCCCTCACCGACGGTCTGTTCGGCCTGTCCGGCGGCATGGCCGGTCGGCGCCAAACGGCTCACTTCTCGCAAGTGCAAGGGCCGAATATCACAAAGCCGACCTCGTCTCCGGAGACGCTGAGAACCATCTTGCCCGAGTCGGCCGAAATCGCCATGGTCCAGCCGATACCCCCCTTCCTTCCCTCCACCGCGCTTTCGGCTCCTTGCAGGACCAGCTTGCCGTCCATCCGGCCCACGCGCTCGAACGCGGCCGAGCGCTCGAGGCCGTCAGTGCGCACCCCTACGATCCGCTTTTCCTTGAACTTCACCCGGAAGAAAGACGCCAGGTCGATCTCCTCGGCTCGTATCTGCTTGCAGGCCTCGCCGATCTCGCACTCCATGATCTGAACGGGTGCACAGATCAAGTCCCGGGTCCCGTCGAACCCTCCGGCCACGGCGCCTCGCGAAGCGAGGACCGCAGCCAGAACCACAAGCGCTGCCGCTGCTGTCGCTTTCATGGCATTCCTCCCCGCGGTCGATCTCTACTTGAGAGGCAGTCCCGAAACGCCCATATCGAGCCTGTCGGGACACGCTCTACTTCACCGTATACCCCTTTCCTTCCAGGCAGGCGGTGTAGGCGCGGTTGTAAAGCTGCCGCTTCTGCTCGTACTGCTGCGCCTGCTGACAGGCCCATTGTTCCTGCTCCTCGCGGTCTCGCATCCGCGCCCTGCTGCTTCTCATCCCGCCCATGAGACCGCCGGTGGCGGCTCCGATGGCCGCACCCTTGCCCGCGTCCCCGGCAATGGCCCCGCCGATGGCGCCCAGGGCAGCCCCGCCCGCGGCTCCGCCCACCGCGCCGCCGGCCACACTCCGGTGTCCCTCCTGCGGCGGCGGGGTCGTGGCCGTGGGAGGCTGCATGGGATCGAATCCGGTTTGCTGCCTGGCCCAATTGTAACACTCGAACTTGTCCTTCTCGGTCTGTTCCTGGCTTTGTCCCTTGCTCGGGTAAATGAAGAGCTCCTGGGCCGCGGCATTCCCCACGATCAGCACGCATGCCAGTAGTGCCGCCATGAGTCGAACCCGTTCGTTCATCTTCCTCCCTCCTCTCTCATGTCGCATCGCTGTTTCTTCCGGTGCGAACCGAACTGCGAAACGAGGGCCTCCAGGCCCGGTTCCAGGCATGTGCCCGTATTCATCCGTTGTCTCGCTTCGAGGAGGCGCGATGCCGGCACGGCCAGCGCCCGGGGACCGGCAGCACACAGGGCAGGGCCGACAGCGATCCGGGCCTGGCTCGAAGCTCTCTTCCGTATCATGATCGTAACCGCGTTGGCGTCTGCCAGGGGCCAGCAGTAAGGGATGTCTGCGGCGCGGCCGCGAATTGGATGGTCACGGCTCCCGTGCGAGGCGCTCTTGCCGCACTGCAGGTTGACGCACGCCCTCATAGCACATCGGACGCATCGGAGCAAGGAGCGCGGGGATTCTAAAATAGTTCTGGCGCAGGATGTCGGTCTCCTCTGCCGAGCTGCGGCAAACCCTTTCCGCCGCCTTGAGCTTTGAGCGAAGTTGGAATATGTTTGTACGCACCGGAAAGCCTGCGCCCGGAAAGCTCCGGGGAGGCGGATTCGATCGACAGGTGACGCATGGTCACCGCTACATAGAGCCTGTCCCAACAGGCTCGATTTGGAGGCTGTTCAAAAATGCCCAGATGCAAGGCGCACGAAATCCTGAGGAATGAGGCGTACATGGAAGTACGCCGCAGTGACGAAGGATGAGTGCAACGCCGCAGATGGGCG
>JBFLZG010000081.1:0-72017 GCA_040756235.1 bacterium
GGCGGGGCGCGGCGCCCCCCGCCGCCGTTTCGGGTAGCTCTTCCGGGCTTCAGGTTTGAGGTATCAGGTATCAGGATTCAGAAGCCGGCCCAGTCCCGGCCCGGACCTGAAGCATCCGAATCCCGAGAAGGCATCCCGCACGGCGCCTGACGCTCGATTCCCGCCCTGCTTTTACAGTGGGCCCTCCGTTCCCTATCATAGAGGCTGTCCCAAAATGCCCATCTGCGGCGTTGCACTCATGGGGTCCCGGAGGCTGGGGGAGCCTGCCCCGGCGAAAGGCCGGGGTCCACTGTGAATCCCGGTTACGCCTCGTTCCTCAGGACTTCGTGCGCCTTGCATCTGGGCATTTTTGCACAGCCTCTGAAATCGAGCCTGGTGGGACAGGCTCTATCATAGAGCCTGTCGCGAAAGGCAGCTCTGCTGCCTCTCTGGCCGCCGCCTGCATCCGGAGGGAGCGTGACCATACACGGCCTCATCTTCGACCTGGACGGGACCCTCGTGGATTCCTTCCAGGCCATCCACGCAAGTCTCCAGTCGGCCATGGGGTCCCTCGGCATGACGCCCTGGGACTACGCAACGACTGTCCGCAACGTGGGCCGCGGCCTCGGTCATCTCATCGAGGCAGCGGTCGGCCGAGACCGCAAAGCCGAGGCCCTGGAACGGTTCCGTGCGGATTACGCGGCCACCTGCCTCACGCGCACCTCCCTGCTGCCCGGGGTTGCCGAAACTCTCCCCAGACTCAAGGCCTCGGGCCGCCGGCTTGCGGTTGCCACGAACAAATCGCTTCCCTTCACCCTCCAGATTCTCGGCCACTTCGGCATTCATTCCCATTTCGATTGCGTGCTCGCCCCCGAAGAAGTGGCGCGGCCCAAGCCTCACCCCGACATGATCCGGGCGGTCCTGCGCCGCCTGGATCTGCCGGCCCGGCACTGTCTCTACGTCGGCGACATGCCCCTCGACGTGGAGACCGCGACCCGGGCGGGTGTGGGCTGCATGCTGGTGGCAACGGGTTTCTATCCGTTCGAAGAGCTGGCCCGCACGGTATCCGTACCGGTCGTCCGAAGGTTCTCTCAGGTCGCGGACGCTCTGGACCCGCAGGCGCAAGGGCCCTGCGGTCCGCCCTGAGCGACCCGCCCAGACACGCGCAGACACCTCAACCGAGAGGAATCCAGCATGATCCAAGTCGTCGCATTCAACGGAAGCCCGCGCAAACAAGGTAACACCTTGCACGCCCTTCAGGCCGTGATGCTGCCGCTGCAGAAGGCCGGCATCGGGACCGAACTCGTCCAGCTCGGCGGCGAGCCGATCAGCGGGTGCAAGGCCTGTTATGCCTGCGCCAAGGCAAAAGACGGCCACTGCCATGGAGGCCGCGACGACATGCTGAACGATTGCATCGACCGGATGCGCCAGGCCCAGGGAATCTTGCTGGGATCTCCCACCTACTTCAGCAACGTGTCGTCCGAGATCAAGGCGCTGATCGACCGCGCCGGGCTGGTGGCCAAGGTCAATGCCGACATGTTCAAGAGGAAGGTGGGAGCTGCGGTCGTGGTCGCACGGCGCGCCGGAGCCACCCACGTCTTCTCGAGCATCAACTACTTCTTTCTGATCAACCAGATGGTGGTCCCGGGCTCGCGCTATTGGAACCTGGCCATCGGCCGGGAGCCTGGCGAGATCCAGAAGGATGAGGAAGGACAGGCCACGCTGACGACCCTGGGAGAGAACATGGCCTGGCTGCTCAAGAAGCTCTACGAGTGAAAGGCGTGGAGAGAGGCAAGGGCTGCTTTGACCTTCGCCGTTTGAGCTGATTCAACAGATGGACATTGATGAACGCATTATGGAGCCAGCGCCAGGATCAGGCTCTTGCAGGCTGCTCAGAAATGTCCAGATGCAAGGCGTGCGAAATACCGAGGAATGAGGCGTAACCGGGAGGCGCAGTGGGCCTCGGCCTGCCCCGGGGCCGGCTCCCCCCGCCTCCATGCGCCATGAGCGCGACGCAGCAGATGGGCATTTCTGGACCGCCTCCAAAAAAAATTCTCCCGGAAGAGCTAGGAGATGGACGCCCGTCCATCCCCTGTCTCCCGGGAGATCCACCGGAGGGGGAGGTGGAGGTGAAAGCCGAAGAGACAGATTCAGGTCTGCCCCGTAATTTCAGTACCCCAGCAGGGAGTAGCGAAACTTCTCGTTCCCGTCCCTTTCCTTCAAGGTCAGCTTGCAGGTCCCCCGATCCTCGACCGTGATCGTGTTGACTGCGCCCGGTCCCTGCTCTGCCGCCGCGGGATCGCCGGCCTCTCCTTCCGGCACGAACATCACCTTCACGAACGCGTAGGTGTAGTCCTTGTTCTTGACTTCCACGCGGCACTTGCCGAAAGGCACGTGGGCCAGGTCCGCCCACTGGACACCGTCAACGGACACCGCGATCTCCGAAGGGTGGACCTCGCTGCTGAAGCTCAACCGGAACCATCGCGCGGGCTTGAGGACCACCCGGGTTTCCTCGCCGGAGACCTCGAACTCCACCGGATAGAGAGCGAACTCCTTGTCGCGGATCGCATACGTTCCGTTCGGGAGATAGAGGGAGAAATCGCTGTTGCTCTCTACCGGGTCATAGAAGTAGTTGTAGAGGGCCTTGCGCAGCCTGTCGGACAGAAACTCGCTGTCTCTCCCGCTCACCACGTTCGCCTCCGCGGATCGGTTGGCCGAAACGCCCACCGTGGTCGAGACGTCGCTCTCCAGGGCCGCAAAGCTGCTGGCACGGGAGGCCCTCGACGGCCTGGTCGGCCGCTGGGGCTGCGGTGTCGACATCGTCTCGACCCGGGTGAGCGAGACGGCATCCGGCCGGAACATTCTGTCCTGAGGGAAGGGCCGGATGAGGAACCGCACGTCCCCTCCGTTCTCGAGCATGACTTGTTCGACCTCTGCCCAGAAGGAAGCCAGGTCGATGATCCTGCTCCCGATCTTGAGCGATTGAGAGCGTATGTCCCGGTTCCACCTTTCGGCATCCTTCAGTGCAAAGTAGGCCTGGATCCAGTTGCCGAGGGCGTGTTGTTCGACGGCCTTGAGCGAGCACAGCTCGGAGGCCTGCCGGCTGATGGCGCTGCCCGGGGCCATCGTGTCGAAGAGGCGCTCCGTTTCCGCGTACTTCAGTTGGAACAGCCGGTCCAGGAACTCCCGCTGGGCCCGGTCGGATGCGCCCAGGCCCTGAATCTGCTGGACCAGGTTCTGCAGGTCTTTCTGGTACAGCTCGAGCCCCTTCCTGGCAACGTAGTCGTCCTGCTCCGCAAAGCCTGCAAGGGGCGCCCCCGCGAGCCAAAGAAAGGCACAAAGAACGCCGATCGGCCTCAAGATTCTCATGTTTCTGCTCCCCCGTCCTATTCCAGTCGTCCGGTAACCGTTCCGTTTCTTGCCTGCCCGCAGGCTACATCGGGCTCTTGCTGAGCTGCTCGCTCACGTTCTTGTAGCGCATGGCTTCCAGGATCCTCCCTGAGCCGCGCAGCGAGTTCACCCAGAAGAGCAGAACTTCCTTTTCCTCGTCGCTTTGAATCTTTTCGAAGTCATTGTTGTACTTGTCCAGAATCACCTGCACCGCCTGCTTCCCGTACCGGTAGAACTGATCCTCGTCCCCCTTCTGATACGACGCGAACGCAAGCAGGTAGGACATGTAATACTGGTCCTTCCAGGCCGGGATCCGGAAAGACTGGTGGCACAGCTGGATGATCCGGTCGTAATCGGGCTGCTTCATCATCGCGTAGCCCACCGCAACCCCCTTCAGGCTCGAGCCGTAAGTCTCGAACAGCTCCGGCCAGGTGCCCCACTCGGAGCTATGGCTGGCCCAGAGCTGCCAGGCCTGGGTGGCGTAGTCCAGCGCGAGCTGTTTGTCCTCAATGGAGTCCTTCTTCAGGTAGACGTCGGCAATCTGTCTGGACATGGCCGCTTTGGCCCGGTCGGTCTGGGCCACGACCAGCCCCTTCCGCAGATGGCCGATGGCCTCGTCATAAGCGCCGTACGACTCGGCCAGCTCCTTGCCCCGGATCCAGTGCACGCACGTCTTAAGGTTCGAGTCGAAGGAGAGCTCCTTGGCGTATTTCTGATACTTCTCACGGTCCTTGGAGACCGTTCCTCGGGCACAGACGCTCTCGGTCAGGGGTTTGTAGACCTCCGGCATGTCGCTCACCAGGATCATGCTCAGAAAGGTCTCCAGAGAGCGGTCCAGATAGCGCTCCCGCTGTTCATCCAGAGGATCCTTCCACTCCCCGAGGGTCTCGGCCATGACCATGGCCTGCTCGATATTGGACAGGATCTTCCACTCCCTCTCCTTGCGGGTCTCGCCGTCCCAGGTGGGATAGAGGAGCTCGTACTGCTCCTCATACAGGAGCCCCAGATTGAACAGGCCGTCCATCTGGTAACGGGCCGCGTCCAGGCTGGTAAAGGTCTTGATGTCCCGGTAGAGGGCAAGTCCCTTCTCGTAGCTTTCGATGGCCCGGGCGATCTCGCCCTCCTTGTGGCTCTTCTTGAACAGCTTGTGGTAAGCGTTCCCGCGCAGGAACCACACCTGGGGGTGGAAGTCCTCGCCCAGCTTCTTGAGGTACTCGTCGCACACGCCCACGGCCCCGGCCGAGTCGTCTTTGTCGTAGAGATCTTTGGCACGTTTGAGCAGCTCGAGGTGCATGGCCTGCGGACTGTCCGCGGAGTCTGCGGCCAGAGCCAGGACCGGGACCATCAGGAGGACGCAACCGACCAGGACGGCGTAGAACCTTTTCATGACCCTTCACTCCTTCAGGACATGTTGCAGTGTCTGGAGACAGACGGTAATTTCCTGCAGCTTGGTGCCCACCGATACGTTCTGGCCTCCTGCGGAAGCCAACCGAAGCTCGAACCGGGGGTAGGGTTCTCCCGCAAGCATCGTGATCACCTGCTGCTTGCCATTGGCGAACTGCAGGACGACCTGGGTGCTCGAGTAGCTCAACCCCGCAAGCCCGCACGCCTCCAGCGACCTCGTGACCGGTGCGCTCGGAAGCCTCCGGCCTTCGAGGAACTTTTTGAGCTGGGCGGACCGTGAAAGATAGGCACTGCCCGAGGTCGTCTCATCCCCCACGTCGGCGAGCTTGAACGGAAGGGGAGCGCCCAGCGCGATCTGACCTTCGGCCTGGCGCACCATGATTCCCGGCGTGCCGGTTCCCTGGCCGTGCGTGCCGCTCGCCGCCGCTGCCGCCGCCGGCCTGCCCGTATTCTCTCCAGCCAACAATCCGCTCGGCATCTCGATCCCCCCGAGCCCCGTTCCTCCGCTCGAGAGCACCCCCCCCGGCTTGCTGGTTCCCTTGGAGCTCTTCCCCTGGCCCGCATAGAGAGCGTTGCCGCCGTTCCCGCCGCCTCGCTGAATATCCAGGGTCATCCCCACGTCGTCCAGCGTGGCGGCATGCGCCTTCGCCGTGAGGCCGAGACGCGAAGTCCCCGTGCTCACTCCGGGGCTCTTGCCAGGGCCCGAGCCGGGTCGCGAGGCCTTTTCGGCGCCGATCTCCATGGCCATGGCGACGTAGCCGGCCCCGGCGTTCGGCTGGGCCGCCGTCGGGCTCTTCACGCTCCCTCGAGGCGATCCTCCGGCGGCTTGGGCCGGGCGCGGCGGTTGCGGGACGTCCAGGCTCAGGTCGATATCCGCAGCCGGGACAAAGTTGGTTTCCTTGGGTTGGGCCGGCGGCGCCTTCTGCTCGCGTTTGGCAAGCGGCCGCTCCATGACAAGGGTCATGTCCACCTGCACCACCTCGCGCGCCACAGGCGGAACGTCCGGCTTTCTCTCCTCAACCGGCGCTTTCGTCTTCGCCTCCAGGACCGGGGCTTCCTTCTTCTTCTCCACCACGGGCTCGGGCATCTTCTTGGGAGGCTCTTCCTTGAGCTTGGGCAGCTTCGGCACCGGGACATCGGCCCGCTTCACGAGCTTGACCTGGCATGCCTGGGGCGGTGGCTTCGGCAGGCTCGCGGAGAACCTGGCGGTCGCCGCCGCTCCGACCAGGCCTGCATGCATCAGCCCTGAAAGCAGAATCATTCTCGACAGCGTGATGCGCATCGAATGCTCACCGAAGGGACGCCTCCTTCAAGAGGCTGTCCCGCTCTGGATGTTGGCTCTGAGCTCGTTCGTCCTCACGCCTTGCGTGCTCCGTCGCGGGACGCCTACTCGGGCGGCTCGGTGATCAGGCCCAACTGGTTCACGCCGGCGTCCTGGACCACCCCCATGGCCCTGGCCACGAACCCGTAGGAAACCTGGCGGTCCGCCTGAACGAAGATTTCTTTCTCGCTCTGCTCCCCGTAGAGCGTCTGGAGCCTCGCCGCGAGCTCCTCGATGGGCACCTTGTCCTTGTTCAGGTAGAGGCTCTCGTCGCCGCGGATCGTGAGGACGACTTGTTCCTTGGGAATCTCCAGCTCCTTCTTGCTCGCCTCCGGCAGATCGACCTCGACGCCGAACTGGAGCAGCGGGGCGGTGACCATGAAGATGACGAGCAGCACGAGCATCACGTCCACGAAAGGAGTGACGTTGATCTGACTCAAGGTCTGGTCCTGTGGATTGCCGACTTCCATGAGGGTATCCCTTCTTCAGGATCGGTTGCCGGAGCCCGCGGGAATCAGGCTGCGCATTTCTGCTGGACCTGGCTCTTCTCGCGCAGCACCGAGCGCAGCTCGTGCTCGCTGAAGGTCTGGAAATCCGAACCGAAGTTCTCCATCTGGTTGCCCAGGATCCTCGACCAGTTCAGGAAGTAGTTGTAGGCCACCACCGCAGGGATCGCGGCGAACAGCCCCACCGCCGTCGCGATCAGGGCTTCCGCAATGCCGGGCGCAACCGTTGCCAGGCTGGCATTGCCGGTCGCCCCGATGCTGCGGAAGGACGTCATGATCCCCCAGACGGTGCCGAACAGGCCGATGAAAGGAGCGGTGCTGCCGGTGGTTGCCAGAAACGTGAGCGCGCTCTCGAGGCCGGTCCTGGCCTCGCTTTGCGCCTTCCGCAGAGCTCGGTGGATCGCCTCCGTCTCCCGCATGCCGGCGTCCGACGGCCAGAGACCCGCGCCACTCCCGAAGAACGCCACTGCCTTTGCGAGCTCCTTGTACCCGGCTTCGAACATCTGCTTCAGCGGGTTGCGGGGCGGATGCTGGCAGGAGTGGTAGAGGGCCGCCATGTTCTCACCCTTCGAGAACAGCGCCGAGAACTCTCTTGATCTTCGCTCGGCCCTGCGAAACATGACGAGCTTGTACAGGATGATCCCCCAACAGACGACCGACATGAGCAGGAGCAGGATCAGCACCAACTTGACCACGAGGCCAGGGTTGAGGAAGGTCTCCACCAGCAGATTGTCCCCGAACTTCCCCTGCGTGGTTTCCCCGATCCCATATGCGATGAGTGGCGTCACCTGTAGCAGCATCCGACTTACCCCCAGCTCTTGGTTGACGGGTCCGCACTTGGCTTGTCCTTTGCCCTGCCACCCGGAGGCAAGGCACGGCTCGGCTCGAAAACTAGCAAATCCAGTGCCAGGATCGCCTTTCATCTCCTGCTCCCTCGCACCGGTCCTCCGGTGCGGCTTTGGACCGGCACCTGCCCGGCTGCCCGCGCGGTCCAGCGGTTGCGCCGCAGAAAGCGGCCGGGCGCCGATCTAAGATCCCGAGTTTCGTGCAGTTTCCTGCGCGACTCGGCGACTCGCGTGGGTGCGGAGGCCTGGATACGAAAATGAAACTGCCGTGCAGGAGCCCGGCTCTGACCTGCACGGCTCCCGGCGGTCTCATGACGTGGAAAGGCCCTGTCCGGTTGCGCCGGCCGGCCGCGGGTGGGCCCGGCCTCTTGCTCTGCCGGGTCGCCAGGACGGGAGGTTACCTTTTCGTACTCACGGGGACAGTTCTGCCGGAGCCCGGCTTCGGTTCCGAGGGAAGAACCGTCCGGGAGCGTGCCCCAGCGCGGCCGAAAACCGGCTCCGCCGGGCCCCGGCGACGCCGCGTACTATGAACAAAAATCATAGCGGCCTTTAATTATGTCACAGACGGCGGGCCCATCACGCTGTTGCGCCTCCGGCAATTCGGCGCAACGGCAGCAGGGTCTCCCCCCCCTCCGCTCATTGACTTTGCCCAGCCCCTCAGGCAAGGTAACTTTCATTTTCCAGATTCCAAGGGAGACGCATCCATGCCATCACAAACCAAATCGGTCCGGGGAGCGCAGAAAGACCGCTACGAGAGCGCCATTGCCGCCCGGGTTGCCCTTCTCAAGGAGAAAGGACTGGCGCCCGCAGCCATCCAGAAAGACGCCCGCCTCCGTCATCTCCGGGCAGGACTGCGTCAGACCATGACCCGGCTCCAAGCCATAGCGGCCACGGAAAAACAAAATGAGGCCTTGGCTCTCAAGAAAAGGCAGGCCGAGCTCGGTGTGAAAGAGGAGAAGTCCGCCAAGCCCGAGCCGCAGCCCAAGGCAGCGAAGAAAGAGAAAAAGGAAAAGAAGACCAAGCCGAAGGCGTCGGAATGATCTGAAGGCGAGAGGGTCCTCTGGAGGGATCGGTCCGTACGCCTCCCCCCATTTTCGCGCACCGTGCGGCTTCCGGTGCGCGCATCTTTACGCGCTTCTCTGTCTCCCCGAGGGGTACCTCTGGCGGCGTTTTCTTGGATGGACCCGGGTGGGGAGGCTGAAACCTGGTCCCCTCGAACCCGGCACCCGATCGGCACCTCGCCGCCCTCACTCCGGCCTTCCCCTCTTTGGCGGCGAGACGCTCGCATACAGCCGGTCCAGTACTGCACGGGCGAGCCTTTCAGGCATTTGATCACGCCCCGGCGCTGCGACGCGGAGGACCAGCGGAGCCGCTTTACCCATCCGATCCCTGACCTCAGCCAGCAGCTCCGTTCGAACCACCGCGATCACCGGCAGCGGGGCCTCCGAAAGCAGCAGCGGGAGCAGATTGGAGAAGCCCTCTCCTCTCAGCTCGAGATGTCCGAGCTCGTCGGCAAGGACCACCTCGCTCTCCGCGACCGCTCTCTCCAGCGCCTCCCTTCCCATCCGCAACGCTTCTCGGGAGAACCGGTAAGGCCCCACGCACGGGCCGTCCCAGGGTCTGTCCGTCCGCGCCAGGACCCACTCACGCCGCGGGTCTGCGAGGTCTCGCACACGAAGCCCGGCGATCTTACCCTCCTGATCCACGATCTTCTCGGTCAGCACCCCTCCGCACCGCAGGCCCGCATCCTTCAGGATAGCCGCAGCCTTTTCGCACACCGTCGTCTTGCCTGCGCCCCTCTTGCCCGTGACGAGGATGCGAAGCGCCGGGCCAGACGTGATTCGCGGCCGGGCGGCTCGCAGGCCGGCGCCTGCCGGCGGCGGCCCCGACGCGGCAGGCGCGGCCTTGCGGGCCTGCACCTTGGGCACGCGCCGGCCCTGGTCGCGATCGCTTCGACCGGTCAGTCGAGAAGCTCCTTCCACTTCGCGCTCTTGCTCTTGATCCGGGCGACTTGACGGCTTTCGCGATTGAACTTGACAAGCGAGGACAGGATCAGGTGGCCTGCAACCAGGACAAGGGCCGCACAGAGGACCAGCAGGGGGACCAGGTAGTGGAGATTGGCGAAGAAGTCGTAGAAGCGGGAAGTCGTGATGAGAACGGTGGCGACCGACAGGGGCAGGGTAAAGAGCGCGATCCCGGTCCTCAGGGCGGCCAGCGACGTGCGCTTTTCTGCCAGCAGGAGTTGGACCCGGCCAAAGTCCAGGGCCTCTTCTCTGTCCTCGGCCGCGCTCCCGTCAAGCTGCGCAGGCAGACGATCCGGCAGCGTCGCGTCGCTCAAATCTGCGGGTTCCGACCTCCCTTTCATGTTCGGCCTCTCTTCGCCCGCGGACCGGCCTTCTGTCCCTGCGGTATTCCTCGGCTCAGCCGAGGAACTCCAGAACGTAGCGCACGGCCAGACCCGTGATGCCTGCGCCGAGCAGCAGCTTCAGGGCGCGTGCCGGCACAAAGCGCTGCAGGCGCGCACCAACGTACATGCCCATGAAGCCGCCGCCGCCAAAGAGCAGACCCAGGCACCAGTCCGGAGACACCGCGAGACCCGGTTCCGCAAAGGCCGGCGCGGCCAAGGCGAAAAACAGCACTCCCAGCAGCGAGGTGAGGCATGTGCCCAGGAGGGCCGCACCGGCAATCGTGTACACCGGCAGCCTATAGAGCGTGACCAGAAACGGCGCGATGATCGCGCCGCCGCCGATGCCGTACGTCCCGCCGATGATCCCAACGATCAGTGTAAGAGAAAACAAACCCGGCGTCGAGATGCGAAAGGTCTGTCCGAAGAAGCTGTACGCCACCTCGCGAAGATCGAGGCGCACGGTCTTCACCCGCGCCTCCCTCCTGGGCGGAACCCGGGGTGATGCGGCACCGCCCCCGCCCGCCCTTCCCTGCTCCCGGTGAAAATCGTCCTCCACCGATCGGGCCCGGTCCTGCCGACCTCGGGCCGGCCGCAGGTTCTCGCCCAGGAGCCTCCCCCCGATGTAGAGCAGAACGCATCCCACGAAGAGCTTGAAGTGACGGGGATCCGGCAGCAGGCAGATCCGGAGAAGGGAACCGAGAAACACCCCGGGGAGGGTCCCGGCGATGATCACCCACGTAACCGGCCAGGCCATGCGTCCTTCCCGGACGTACCGGTACACCCCGCTCGGGATGGCAACGACATTGAACAGGTGGTTGGTGGGCGTGACCGCGGGGGAGACGAACCCGAGCACGCTCATCTGGAAGGGGAGCAGGATGAAGGCACCCGAGATGCCCCCCATGGACGTGAAGCAGGAGATGCCGAACGCAACCGCAGGCGGGACCCACCAGGCGATGTCGACGCCGGACACCGGGAAATGCATGAAATGGGGCTCCCGCCCGCCCTGCCGGGGGGGCTCGACGAACGGTCATCCTCCGCCCGCCCTGCGCTCATCCGTCGCCCCCTCGGCGGCCAGGGACCGCCGAGGCAGGGCGGCGGCTGCGGAATTATGCCAGACGCGCACCGCCGGAGGCAATGCGGGCACCTGACTGGCGCCTGTAACTTACTGAAATGAGCGGACATCACAGGATTAAGGAGGAACCAGATCCATGGAAAACAAGATGCCCCATACCGGTCACGAAGAGCACATGTGCTACCTGGTCAACATCCGGACCGACCTCTCTAAGCTCAAGGAGCTGGCAAGGGACGCCAAGTTCATCTGCAAGAATTGCGCGCGGGCAGCCAAAGAGAAGAAGAATCTCTGCAATGCAGAGAGTCTGTGAGGCCCATCCGACGCCGGGGGTAAGCCGTCGGGCCGGTCCCCTTGAGATGGGAAAGGCGGCCCTGGGCCGCCTCTCCTCGTCTTTCCTTTCCACCGGGCGCCCTGAACGCGGCTCCCTCAGCATCCCGGGTCGTTGGCGCAGTCGTCCGCGCAGTTCAGCTGGCCATCCCCGTCCTCGTCATAGTAGCACCACGGCTCGCAAAGGTTGGTTGCGTCCGCGGGGCAGTGGTCCTGGCAGTTGGTCCTTCCATCCCCATCCCCGTCTTCCGCGCACCAGCACGCGTCGGCGGGATCGTCCGGGCACAGGTCCTGGCAGTTCAGGGTTTCGTCGCCGTCCAGATCACCCGCACAGAAGCAGTTGTTGGCGCTGTTCGCCAGGCAGGGGTCTTCGCAATTGAGGATCCCGTCCCCGTCCTCGTCGCCGCCGCACCAGGTGCCGCAGGCAGGATTGGGATCGTCCGGGCAGGGATCCGAACAGTTCAGCATCCCGTCGGCGTCGTTGTCCCCTGCGCACCAGTCGTTCCCGCAGCCCGGGTCGGGATCGTTGGAGCAAGGATCGCTGCAATTGGAGATGCCGTCCCAATCATCGTCCTCGTCGCACCAGTCGCTCCCGTCGTCCATGACCCCCATCATGAGCAGCAACCCGAGCAGAGTCGGCTCCTCCTGCTCGGAAGCCAGCACCGGAGGAATGGCGGTCTCATCCATAAAGGTTTCGAAGCCGAGGAAGGTCTGAGGCGTAGTGCCTGCCGGGAAGCTGATGCTCAGGCTCATCCTGCCCTCACCGGAGGCCGGGTCCACGATCCTCTCGCCGTTCACGCTGAGGTATCCTTCGGTGATCCCCGGCATGCCTTCCGAGGGGACCACGCTGCAATAGACCTCCACGGCCTCGGCCCCGATCGTGTTGCTGCCCCTGAATTCGACGCCATCCTCTCCCATGCCGAAGTACACCGTCGTGGTTACGTCGCCGTAAGGGCCGGGCGCTGTCACATCATAGTCACCCGGAGGGGGGCCGCCTTCGAAGTCCGCCGGCATGCACCGGTAGTCCGCTCCATGAAATCCCACGGTTGCCGGCGGCAGCCCCGACAGACCTCCGGATACCTCTGCACTGAAGGCCACTTTCGGTCCCGAGCCGGCAGGGCATTCGAGGGCGTTCCACTCGAGGCCGGTTCCGCTGCCGTAGGAAACGATCTGCGTCCCGCCTATGCGCCAGTCGAATACTACGTGCGTCGCCTCCCCGAACACCCGTTTCACGAGCTCCGGGGCCGCCGTGAACTCCGTCGTCAGATCGTAAATCGTGCCGACGCCAAGGGGAGGGCCGTCTCTCAGCGGGCCCACGATCTGCGCGTGGGTGCGAACGGCCTTGTTCGCCGGGTCGGAGGCGGCCGCACGCGAGACCGCTACGGTCGCCACCTGGTAATGGGTGATGTCCTTGCTCATGATTCCCAGAACGAAGCTCTCGCCCGGGATGCACTCCGCGACCTGAATCGAGGGGTCGGGCCAACTGTCGAGCTCTTCACCCAGAAAATCGGCTGTCGTGCACGAGTCCAAGTAGGCGTGGAGGAATTCCAGATCTTCCGCATCGAAGAATCCGAGCTCCGGTTCCTGGTACTCGTTGGCAGCCTCGTTGACAAAAGCCGCGGCGATCAGGGCCCGGTCCAGTCCCGCAACCGCGTGCGTGACCCCCGGTTTGGGCAGCGGTCCGGGAGCACAGCCCTGAGCCCCAAGCGCCGCTTGCAGGACCACGATCGCCCAAAGTGTGCGTCTGCGGATGGCCTTCATGATTCTCACTCCTGATTTCCCGGGTTGCTCGGAGACTGCCACGGATCTTCACGTTTTGTATCCCATAACCAGCAATGCGCGTGCCAGAAAAGCAGCCGCGAACGTCTGGACCGCCTAAGTCCTTGCGACAACAGGGCTTTTCTACATATCTCGAGCCGATTCCATGAGAAAAACCGGTTCCGCGAGGCTGTCTCGAGGCGCGTTTCCGCTCAAATCGGCAGGAATGTCACGATCAAATTGAGAGAATTCTCATTCGAAGAAGCGCTGGGAGGAAGCTGCCGCGACCCTGCACGACCATCGAGAGCGGGCGTTTTCACTTGCCCGCAGAGGGTCTCAGCCGAGTGACTTCAGGACCTCCCTCAGAGGGGTCCCGTTCCGATCCTTGGGAGAAAGGATCGGGTCCTGCACCGGCCACAGGATCCCGATATCGGGGTCGTTCCAGAGGATGGTGAGCTCGTCTCCGGGTGCGTAGAAGTCCGTGCACTTGTATTCGACCTGCGCTCGATCGCTGACCACGCAGAACCCGTGCGCGAATCCCGGGGGGATGTACAGGAGCCGGAAGTTGTCGGCCGACAACGTCGTCCCGACCCAGCGGCCCGCGGTTGCCGACCCGTGACGGATGTCGACCGCCACGTCGAAGACCTCTCCCTCCACTACGCGTATGAGCTTCCCCTGGGGATGCGTTCGCTGGGCGTGCAGCCCGCGGACCGTCCCGCGAACGGACCTGGAGTGGTTGTCTTGTACGAAGGTCGCGCCGATGCCGCCCTCCCCGAATTTCGCAGCATGGTAGCTTTCCAGAAAAAAACCTCGGGCGTCCCGGTAGACCACCGGTTCGACGATCACGACTCCCTCGAGCTCAGTGGGAATGAACTTCATCCACGACTCTCCGAGCTGTTGCGCGACCCTGCGGCCGGCTCTTGGTCAAGAGGGTTTCTTTCGAAACAGGCTGGGGTTGCAGGCCGCTCGGACGGAGCGCGTGGGTGAGCTCCGAACCGTGCACGAGAGACCACACAGGTCTCAGATCGCCATCTCTCGCGTGTTGGCCTCGTCCTCGAGACCTTTCGGGTCCAGGAGCACGTTCACGATGGCCGGTTTACCGGAGGCAAAGGCGCGGCGCACCGCCGCCTGGATGTCCCCGGGATTCTCCACGAGCTCGCCGTAGCCCCCCATTGCCTCGGCGAGCCTGTCGTAACGGGTCGTGTAGCTCAAGTCGGTCCCGGTGCTGCGGCTCCCTCCGAAGAACACGACCTGGGGCGTCCGGATCTGACCCCACCCGGCATCGTTTCCGATGACGGCAACCGCCGGAAGCCGGAATCGGACCAGCGTATCGAAATCCATGGCGGTAATCCCGAAGGCCCCGTCTCCGTTGAGGATGAGGATCTTCTTGTCCGGACGGGCCGCCTTGGCTGCGATCGCGAAAGGGATCCCCACACCCAGACACCCCATCGGCCCCGGGTCCATCCAGTGCCCGTGCCGGTGGACCTTCAGCAGACGGCCGGCCACCACGACGATGTCGCCCCCGTCACCGATCACGATCGTATCTTCATCGATCACGCCGGCGAGCTCCCGGACCAGCCGGTAGTGGTTCACCGGGGCCTCGTCACTGCCGCACTTGGCCTCGATCTTTGCGACCAGCCTGCTTTCCTCGCTGCGCAGGAGCTCCACCCATGGCAGCTCGGGCCTGGCCCCGATCTCCGCGCCCAGGGCTTCCAAGACAGCCCCCACGTCTCCGATGATGCCCACCTCGGCGGCCCGATTGTGCCCGATCCAGGAGCCGTCGATGTCCACCTGGACGAGCTTCGCCGCTGGGTCGATCCCTCTGCCGAACCCCAGGCGGAAATCCAGCGGGACGCCGAGGCTCAGGACGACGTCGGCTCTCTTCAGGGCGACGCGGCGGCACCTGGAGAAATGCAGCGGGTGGTCCGGCGGAAGGGCGCCCCGGCCCATGGCGTTCAGGAATACCGGGAAATGCGTCGCATCGGCAAATCGCTCCAGGCCGGCCGCGGCCCGGGACCACCAGAGCGGGCTGCCTCCCAACACCACCGGCCGCTCGGCTCCCCGGAGCAGCTCGGCCGCCCGCCGTACGTAGCGCGGCTCTCCCCATGGCCGGCTCTCGGTCCTGTACCCCTCCGGCCAGGCAACGCTCTTTTCCTCTGCGGTCTGCAACAGCAGGTCGATCGGTATTTCCAGAAACACGGGGCCGGGACGGCCGTCCAGCGCGTGCCGGAAGGCCATGGCCACATACTCCGGGATGCGGTCCACCGCCGGCACGCACCGCGCCCACTTGGTAATCGGCCGCACGACTTCGAGCTGGTTCATCTCCTGCAGGGAGCCTTTCTCGAAGGCGCTCATCGGGCTTCTGCCCGCCAGGACGATCATCGGGACCTCGGCCCGCTGGGCGTTGGCGATCGCCGTTACCGAGTTCGTGACCCCCGGCCCGGCCGTGACCAGGGCCACTCCGGGCCGGCCCGTCACCCGCGCCCACCCGTCCGCCGCGAACGCGGCGCTCTGCTCGTGCCGCACGTCGATCAGGCGGATCCCTTCGTCTTCGCATCCGAGGTAGATCGGCGCCACGTGGCCGCCGCAGAGCAGAAAGACGCACTCCACCCCTTCCTTTTTCAGCGCCTTTGCCACGAGCCTGCCGGCCATCATCTCGGCCATTCTCTCACCTCCGGGGATTCGTTCCGGTCACAACCCGCTTCGCTTCACGAGCATGAAAGAGTCGCACCCGGCGTTGCGCCCATCTTGCCATGCCCCGCCGGATCCAGGCAACCCGCACCTCCTCCAATACCGCCTCCGCAGCCTGGTCTTGCTACAGAATAGATGAACGGCCTACCCACGCCGGTTCGGCCCTGCGGGCCGCCGCGCGGGACGCCCTCTTCCGGCGCAGGCAGCGCGTCCGCATGCGGCGCCCCGGTAGCCTCCGCGTTGAAAGCGCGCTTTCCCTGTGATATGGAAGCTCGTGTGCCGGGCGTTGCCTGCCGACCCAAGAGGGAGGACCGATATGCTCACCCGAGGCGACGACTACCCCATCCACCAGAGAGCCGAGCCGATCGCCACTGCAGGCGGTGACCTCAACTTCTACGACCGTTACTTCTTCAACGGATACGCGCGCGAGGGGCGGGCCTTCTTCGCCGTCGCCCTGGGCGTGTACCCCCATCGCAACGTGGTCGACGCCTCCTTCTGCGTCATCCACGAAGGCGTCCAGCACAACCTCAGGGCTTCCAGACATCTGGGCGCAGAGCGCATGGACACCCGCGCGGGTCCTGTCTCGATCGAAGTCCTCGAACCGCTCAGATCTCTGAGGGTTGCTGTCGGCGACAACCCTCACGGCATACGGGCCGAAGTCGTGTTCACGGCCAGAGCACCCGCGCTCGAGGAGCCCCGCTTCCGCCGCGAGCTCGGCCGCAACGCCGTCATGGACTACACGCGCCTCACCCAGAACGGCTGCTACCACGGATTCATCTCGGTAGGCCGAAGCCGCATCGACATCACCCCGGACTGGGTCGGCACCCGCGACCGCTCGTGGGGCGTTCGCCCCCTCGGCTCCCTGCAGAACCTTTCCGAGCCGGGCACGATCCCGCAGTTCTACTGGCTCTGGGCGCCCGTCAACTTCGACGATTGCGTCACCCTTTACGACCTCAACGACGATGCCGGCGGGACTGCCTGGCACACCCACGGCGTCATGGTCCGGCTCCCGGACGGCGAGCCGGAGGCCATGCGCGCCGTCTCCAGCCGGGTGCAATACCGGTCCGGCACGCGTCATGCCCGCTCCGCCGAGATCTTCTTCGTCCGGCCGAGCGGCCGGGAGCTCCGCCTGCTCTTCGAGCCCCTCTACCATTTCTACATGTCCGGCCTCGGCTACACCCACCCCGAGTGGGGCCACGGAGTCGACCGGGGAGAGATGGTCGTCGGCTATGATACGATCGACCTGGCCACCGTGGACGAGAGCATTCCGCTCTACCTGCACATCCAGGCGGTGAGCCGCGTGGAGATGAACGGCCGCCGTGGCATGGGGGTCCTCGAGCAGCTCGTCCTCGGGCCGCACGCGCCGTCGGGCTTCAACGGCCTGCTGGACCCCGCCCCGTAACAGGCTGTGGAAGACCCCATCTGCGAGGTACCCTCAGGGGAGAAAAATTTCTCGCCCCAACAAGGCTCGCCAAGCAGGGTCGAGCCCCCTTCCCATCAACCCTGGCTCGAGAAGCGATCGCCTGCGCGGATTCCCATGCGCGCCGCCAGCTCCGCCGCCTTCTCCTTGCCCCCTATCTCCACCTTGGCTTTGCCGACTGCCAGCTGCCCGCCGGCCAGGGCGACGCGCAAGCCCTGTTCATCGATTCCCAGGACCGTGCCCGGCGCGTCGTCGACAGCGACCGGAACCAGCCCGGGCGCGTAAAACCTCACCTTTTGCCCGCCGATGAAGCTGAAGGCGCCGGGCTGGGGGTCGCAGCCGCGGACCAGGTTATAGACCTCTCCGGCAGGCTTTCCCCAGTCGATTGCGGCCACCCGATCGTTGCAGAGCGGCTCGTAGGTGGCGAGCGCCTCGTCCTGAGGGATCCTGGGAGCGCGGCCCGCCTCGATCAGCCCGACCGCTTCCAGGATGGCCTCGACGCCGATCGGAAAGAGGCGGTTGAAGTACAAGCTGCCGGTGGTATCGTCGGCAGCGATCGCCGCCTCTTTTTGGAGCAGGATCGGACCGGTGTCGATCCCTTCGTCCGGCCAGAAGATGCTGATCCCGGTCTTCTCGTCTCCCATGATCACGGCCCAGTTGACCGCGCTGCCCCCCCGGTGGCGCGGCAACAGGGAAGGATGGAAATTGATCGTCCCCTGGAGCGGGACGCCGAAATAGCGCGCCGGGATGATGTCGGTGACGAAGGCCATGACGGTCAGGTCCGGGCGCAACGACCGGTACTCGGAGAAGACCTGCTCGTCCCTGTACGTACCGGGTTGAACGACCTTCACCCCGCCCGATACGGACGCCTCCTTGAGCGGGTCCGGCCGCTGGCCGGGCTGGTCCGGGATGGTGTAGGCCGCCACCATCTCGTGATTTCTTTTTGCCAAGGCTTCCAAGACCTTCGCACCGAAAGCGGCCTGACCGATGAGCACGATTCGCATGGCTTCTCTCCCTTGTCAGGTCAAACGCCCCTGCCCTTCCAGTACGGAGCCTTGAGCACTTTCTTGAGGACCTTGCCGGTCTCCGTCTTCGGCAGCTCCTCCATGAAGTGCACGGACCTCGGGACCTTGTAGCCGGCCAGATGCTCCCGGCAGTAGCGAGTGATCTCGTCGGCCGTGAGCATCTCTCCGCTCTTTCGAACGACCATGGCCTTGACCGACTCGCCCCAGTCCTCGTCCGGGACACCGAAGACCGCAGCCTCCAGCACTCCGGGATGCTTGTGGAGCACAGCCTCGATCTCCGCCGGATAGATGTTCTCGCCGCCGCTGATGATCATGTCGAACTTGCGGTCCACCAGATAGTAGTATCCCTCTCGGTCCCGGTAAGCCAGGTCGCCGGTGTAGAACCAGCCGTCCCGGAACGACCTCCTCGAGCCCTCCGCGTCCTTGTAGTACTCGGTGGCCATCCGGATCGGGACGCCTGCCATCGGTCGCATGACGATCTGTCCCGTCTCCCCCTCGGGGACCTCCCTTCCCCCCTCGTCCACGAGCTTGATCTCCACGGCAGGCAGGGCCTTGCCGACCGAGCCCGGCTTCGAGAGCTGCTCTTCCGGAGGCAGGTAGGTGGCCACCCCGACTTCGGTCCCGCCGTAGAACTCGTGCAGCCCGACATTCGGGAAGCTCGCGATGATCCAGCGCTTGGTCGCAAACGGGATCGGCGCCGAGGACTGGACCAGGCACGTCAGCGAGGAGACATCGTATTTCCGAAAGACCTCTGCCGGAAGGTTCCGGATCCTGTTGAACATCGTGGGGACCATGGACGAGAAGGTCACCTTGTGTCTATCAATCAGACGCAGAGCCTCTTCCGGCTCGAACCGCTCCATGAGCACAACCGTCTGGCCCGCATAGTGGCCGATCGTCGAGCTCGAGAGCGCGTTGGCGTGAAAGAGCGGCATGGCCAGGAGCTGGACGTCGGTCTCCTTCACGCGGAAGATCGCCGACAGGCCCGCCGACTTCAGGTCCCAGTCTCCGTGCGGGTTGACCGCCCCCTTCGGCAAACCCGTCGTCCCCGAGGTATACCCGATGAAGAAGGGGTCCTTGGGATCGTTACGCATCCCGGGCTCGGCCGCGGACGCTCCCGCCAGTAGATCTTCGTAGGCATGCATGCCCGCCGGGGCGCGCTCGTCCAGGCAAACGGTCCGGCCGGCCGGGATGCGGGTGAGGTCGTTGCGGATCGCACGGAATTTGTCGAGGAAATCCCGCGAGACCACCATGGCTGAAGATTCGGAGTTGTCGATGATGTAGCGCATCTCCTCCGAGGCCAGCCGCCAGTTGACCGGGACGAGGGTCATGCCGGCCTTGACCAGCCCGTAGAGGACCTCCAGGAACGCGGGCCGGTTCCGCAGGAGAACCGCCACCCGATCCTTGCGGCCCAGACCGAGCGAAACGAGCGCGTTCGCACATCGGGCGGCGCGCTCGTTCAGCTCATGGTAAGTCGTCACCTTGTCCTGAAAGACGACGGCCGCTTTCCCGGGAAACGCCTGCGCGTTCTCTCTGATCTTGGCTCCGAGATCCATTCTTCTCTCCGTCAAGAGCGCCTTGCCGCCGGTCCGGGCAGGCCCACCCGCCCCTTCCGTTTTCGGCTCGAATGATCCGACATGCTCCCCCCTTTCGTCAATCCGCCCCGCGGCGCGCGGCCGACAACCCTCCGTGCCTGCCCCGGAACCTGATTTGACGAGCGTACATCTAGAGTGTAAATTTGCGTTAAGGTGATGGAGTTCACCTCACAACCGCCCAGCCGGCTGATAACTCCTGTTCGAGGAAAGGATTTCCTGGCAGGAGTTGTCGAACGAAAACTCCTCCAGGCAAACGGGAGGAGTTTTTTCATGGGCTATGCATTCGAACAACCCGAAGCCGGTCCCGTCCGCAACGAGGCCTCCGATCTGCTCGCCCGGATCCAAGAAATCTGCCGCCAGTTCGGGGTCCGCTCCCTTGACCGCCGCATCGATGTCTGCCGGGCACTGCTGACTCGGACCCAAGTCATCGACGTCGCCATCCTCGGGCAGTTCAAGGCGGGGAAGAGTTCCTTCCTGAACAGCCTCATCGGCAAGTCGATCCTGCCGGTCGGGGTCGTACCCGTCACCACCGCCATCACCCGTCTTCAATACGGAAAGCGGGAAAGGGCCCTCGTCAGCCATTACGACGGCAGGCAGACCGAGGTGGATTGCACCGCCGTCGAGGAGTTCACCTCCGAGGCGAGAAATCCGTCGAATCGCAAGAACGTCGAAGTGGTCGACGTCGAGCTTCCTGCGCTGGCGAAGTACCCCGGGCTGCGCCTGGTCGATACCCCGGGTCTGGGGAGCGTCTTCAAGGTCCACATGGAAACCTCGGAGAACTGGCTCCCGGAAGTGGGGGCAGCCCTGCTGGCCGTGAGCGCCGACCGCCCCCTGGGGCAGAACGATCTGGAGCTCATCCGCGGGCTGCGAAGCCATACTCCGAGGATCGTGCTCCTGCTCAGCAAGGCCGATCTTCTGTCGCCCTCCCAGCAAGAGGAGGTCCTCGAGTTTTTCTCTGCCGCGCTCAGACGCGAGCTGCACGAGGAATATCCCGTCCTGCTCTACTCCACCCGCACCGGGACCGAGCACTGGAAGCAGAGAGTGGAAGAGGAGGTCCTCAACCCTCTGGCTTCCAAACAGGAGGACGAGCTCAGGCATATCCTGCGCCACAAGATACAGTCTCTCGGCAGAGACTGTCTGAGCTACCTGCAAATCGCGCTGCAGAGCTCACTCCAGGCGGACCTCGACCGTGACGAGCTGCGCAGGAAGATCTTCGACGAGCGGGTGAACTACGACCTCATGCGCGACCAACTTGCCCTGATCGCACGTGAGAACGCGCACGAGACCCGCCCGCTCATCAAGAGCTATCTCGAGACGACCCAGGAGCCACAGCTCAAGAACAAGCTCGTGGGGGCGCTGTGCCGGGAGATCCCATCCTGGAGAGGGAACATCAAGCAGATGACCCGCAGCTACGAGGAGTGGGTCGAAGAGAGCCTGACCGAAGAGATCGAGCGCGTCTCCAGGAGCGAACAAGAACACTTCATGGGAACCTTGAGAAAGGCCCATGCGAGCCTCACCCGCTCCCTGGAGGCCTTCCGCACGCTCCTCAATCAGAACGTCGAACAGGTGCTCGGGGTGCCTCTTGCAGAGGCCGAATGGAAGATCGAGGTCGCGGAGCCCCGCCAGCCGGACATCAAGATCGGACGGACCTTCGACTTCCATTTCGATTCCATCTGGTTCCTGATTCCCATGTTCCTCTTCCGGCCTCTGGTCGAGAAGCATTTCATGAACCAGGCTTACTATGAAGTTGAGGTTAACCTCTCGCGTCTGGCGGCACAGTGGGAAGAACGGATTAACAAGGCGATCGACGCCATGAAGAAGCAGGCCATCCGATACATCCAGGACGAGCTGAGCACGATCGAAGCCCTGCTTTCCAGGACCCAGGGCCAGACCGGCGAGATCCGCCGCTCCATGGAAGCTCTGCGGGAAGGGCTCGAGCGCCTGTCGCAACCCGGCCGGGAGGGCTAGCTCTCGATCCGCCTCGCTTCCATCCCATCGGAGCCTTGCGCGACAGATTTTCCAGGACGCGCTATCTGGCCATCGGCTATGGAACATCTTTCGGAGGAGCCATGAAAGATGCGAAAGCGAGCGTGCTCTCCCTGATTCTTTTCCTTGCTGTGGCGGTGGCCCCGCTCGCCGCCCAGCAAACCCCGCCCGGTGGTGCCGTCCTCTCTGATGAGGCCATCGAGCAACGGCTTCGCTTCATCCAACAGCGGCTGGACTCCAACAAACGGCATGGCAGGATCTGGTACTGGAGCTGGATGGCGATCAACGGCGGCTCTGCGGTCGGTCTCGGGATTGCCGCAGGAACCACGACTGACGAGTCGACCCGCGTCGGCTACGCCTCCAAGGCGACTCTGGCCACCATCGGCGTGGCGAGCCTCGTCTTCCGGCCTTTGCAGGCAAGACACGGCGCCGATTCGATCCGCGGTCTGCCGGAATCGACCCGAGAGGAAAAAGCGGCCAAGCTTGGTGCGGCGGAGGATCTCCTGCGCTCCAATGCCGCGAGGGCGGCCGAGCGCAAGAGTTGGGTGATGCACCTGGGGAATGTGCTGTTGAACACGGGCGCAGGCGTCGCCACCGGGCTAGCCGGGGACCCGGCCGGTGGAGCGATCGCCGCCGGCACCGGCGTTCTGTCCGGCACGATCTTTCTCCTCAGCCAGCCCGCGGGGCCGGAACGGGACTGGGAAGAATATCGGGGGATGGCGTCCCACCGCGCAACCGAACGCATGCAGCTCTCCGTTCAGCCCGCGCGCCGGGGTCTGCAAGTACAGCTCCGGTGGTAGCCGTGCCTGCCGCGCCCTCTGCCGTGACGCATCCCTCTTTTCTCCGTGAAACGTCTTGCGCCGAGCCAATCCCTGTGGCACAATTCTCATGGTATGAAAATTTCATACTGTTCTCTTGGGATAGCCAGGGAGGAATCGGGATGGGCGATGCCGTAAAGAAAACCATCTCCCTTCCGTCCGACCTCGCTGAAGACGCAGAGCGGATGGCTCGCGAGGAGGGAAAGAGTCTCAGTGCCGTGATCCAGGAGGCGCTCCGGTTGGCGAAGCGGCAGCGTCTTCGGCCGGAATGGAGGGCGATGCAAGGGTACTGGAGCGCCCGCGCGCGGGAAAAAGGGCTTGTCGACGAGGATGACCTGGAGCGCTTCCTGGGCCGGCGATGAAGGTCGTCTTCGACTCCAACATTCTCATCGCGGCGCTGCTGTTTCCTGACGGCCGGGCAGCAGCAGCGGTGACGAAGATTCTCGACGGACCCGACGGGTTGGTCATTTCGCGTCCCGTCATCCAGGAAGTCCTCTCCGTTCTGGCAGCGAAATTCTCCCGTGACAAGGAAGAGCTGAGCCGAGTGGCGGTCATTCTGAGCGAGATGGGTGAGGTCGTGGAGCCCGCCTGCAAGCTGTGCGTTTTCCGGCACGAACCGGACAACCGGATCCTCGAGTGCGTGGTCGCCGGGAAAGCGGAGCTGATCGTGACCAGCGACAAGGCGATGCTCACCACCGGCGAATATGAAGGAATCCGGCTGGCCACGCTTGCCGATTACCTCGGCCAGGCAACGCGGGGCGGCGGGCAGCGAAGTTGACCACGCGCAGGATCCTTCTCACTCCAACGCCTGCAGCCCCCAGGGAGGCGAGGCGTTGACGAGCCACCCCGTCCGGCATTTCATCTTGACCGGTGTGAACGTGGCGCCCGGCTTCTCGGCTGTCCAGACGTACTCGCCCGGAGGCACCTGGACGAAGAGCACGCCCCCGTCCTCGCTGGTCTCCGTGAGATCCCGGTTGGGGATCACGTCGGCCCCGAAGTAGATCGGCCCGTGCTCGGGCGGCAGCGGCGGATCGATCTGGACCGTTGCTCCGGCTTCGCCGTGGGCCCCTTCGTCGTAGAGGGACTTGCCCACCCGCGTGACCGTGGTCACCATCTGGCAGCTCTCTTCCTCGTCCGGCTCCAGGCCGATGATCGCGGCCAGCAGGTAGTACGCTGGGTAGGTCACGGCCTGAAAGGTCACCCGTTCGACACCCCCGGGCCCGAGCCGGATCGTGCCGGTCTGGATGAGATGGTAATTGTAGGCGGGCCGGAGGTGAGGCAGCTCCATGGTCAGCGTGACCTCTTCTCCTTCTTCGAGTCCCTCGAAGTGGAAATGGCCGTCCGCCCCGGTCGTCACCCGCATCTCCGGATGCTCCAGGATGGAGATCCTCGCCCCTTCGAGGCGCGCCTCCGGAGAAACGTTGAACGGGATCGCGTCCCCGTCAACCGAAACCTGCGCAGGGTAGCCGGAGCAATCCTCCTTGCAGGCGCCCCGGGACCCGTTCAGGCAGCCGTCGTCGCAGGCTTCCGACCCTTCCGTGCGGCCGTCGCCGCATCGCGGCCCGCTCTCATCGTCGCTGCATCCGGCGGCCACAAGCACCGACAGAGCGACCCAGCAGGCTCCGAGGAACGTTCCGGCTCTCATGCGTCCCCCCCCTTTTTTCGCGTGTTTGGGCCGGACGATAGGAGAGTCGCTTTGCAGATGTCAAGGAGAAAGACGGCGCTCAGCCGTGGTGGGTGGGCACGCCTTCGGCTTAGCCCACCCTGCCGAGTGTTCACACGGCTCCCTCGGCGATTGCCGCTCTTTTAGAATCTCCGGCGTGACAGGCGCAGGCTATTGAGGACGACGGTGATGCTGGACAGGGCCATGGCCCCGGCCGCCATGGCCGGGTGGAAGCTCCGCAGCGCGTGCGGCAGCCACTCGATGCCGTAGAGCGCCCCGGCCGCGACCGGGATGAGGACGATGTTGTAGAAGAACGCCCAGAACAGGTTCTGACGGATCGTGGTCATGATCGCCCGCGACAGGTGGACGGCCCGCACCACCTCCCGCAGGTCGCCGCGGACGAGCGTCACGTCGGCCGCCTCCTTGGCCACGTCGGTGCCGGTGCCGATCGCGATCCCGACGTCTGCCCGGGCCAGGGCCGGCGCATCGTTGATTCCGTCGCCGACCATCCCGACCAGGCCGTTTCCTGCCCGCACGCGGCGCACGATCTCTTCCTTGGCCTGTGGCAGGACGGCGGCGTAGACTCGTTCGATGCCCACCCGGCGGGCGACGGCCCAGGCGGCCTGCTCGCTGTCCCCGGTCACCATGACGGGTGCGATGCCGAGCCGTTCGAGCCCGGCCACGGCTTCTGCCGCACCCGGCTTCTCCTCGTCCGAAAACCCCATCCAACCAGCCAGGCGGCCGTCCACGCGGATGGCCATCACCGCTTTCCCCTCGCCGCGCAGGCGCTCGGCGATCTCCAGACCGTGCGCTCCGCCATCGGGGTTCCCCAGCACCCACTCGGGCCTTCCGACCTGGACCGCATGCCCCCGGACGCTGGCCTCGAGCCCCGACCCGAAGACGCTGCGCAGGTCTTCCGGCTCGAACAGCTCGACACCGCGCTCTCTGGCTGCCGCGACCACGGCCCGGCCGATCGGGTGCTCGGACCCGGCCTCCGCGCTCGCCGCCAGCTTGAAGTCGAGCCGCTCTTCGACAGGGTCCTCCGGGATCCAGTCCGTGAGCACGACCTGGCCCCGGGTGATCGTTCCGGTCTTGTCGAACATCACCGTCTTCAGCCGGTGCACCGTCTCCAGGGCCTCGCTGTTCCGGAAGAGAATGCCGAAGCTGGCCGCCTTGCCCATGCCGGCCATGATGGCGGTGGGCGTCGCCAGGCCCAGGGCGCACGGGCAGGCGATGACCAGGACCGCCACCATCCGGATCATCGCTGTCACGTGGTCGCCGCCGAAAATCCACCAGAGCGCCAAGGTCGCCAGAGCGATCAGGACGATGGCCGGGACGAAGATCCCCGAGACCCGATCCGCGAGCCGCTGGATCGGCGCCTTGCTCGCCTGGGCTTCCCGCACGAGCCGCACGATCTGCGCCAGAACGGTCTCCGAGCCTCTGCGCGTGGCCCGCACCTTGAGCAGCCCCTGGAGGTTCAAGGTCGCCCCGAAGACCGGGCTCTCCGGGCCCTTGTCGACCGGCAGGGGCTCGCCCGTGAGCATGCTCTCGTCCACCGAAGACTGCCCGGACGCCACGCTCCCGTCCACCGGGATGCGCTCGCCCGGCCGTACCACGAGCAGGTCTCCGGGCAGGACGGACCCGGCCGGCACCTCCCGCTCCGCCCCGTTCTGGTCCAGCACCCGGGCGGTCCTGGGCGCCAGGTCCATGAGGCTGCGGATGGCCGCGGACGCCCGCCCCTTGGCCCGCGCCTCCAGATACTTGCCGATCTTGATGAGGGTGATGATCATGGCAGAGGTTTCGAAGTAAACGTGATGGCTGCCGGAGGCCGGCCAGAGCAGCACGCTCAGCGAGTAGAAATACGCCGTGGAAGATCCCAGGGCGATGAGCACGTCCATGTTGGCGCTGCGGTTGCGCAGGCTCTGAAAGGCCCCCCTGTAGTAGCCGAGGCCCGTGTAGAACTGCACCGGAGTGGCGAGCAGGAACAGGACCGCGTCGAGCCAGGCCGCGTGCCCGAGCGCGCTCAAAGGCCCGAGAACTGCGAAGTCACGCCCCATGCTCAGGGCGGCCAGCGGCGCCGTGAAGAGCACCCCCACCAGCAGCTGCCGCTTCTGTTTGAGCTCCTCGCGCGCCCGGGCCTGCTCCTCCGCGTCCCGGGGTCCCCCCTCGGCCTCCGTTTCCACCACCAGCTTGTACCCGGCCGCCCCGACCGCCATGGCCATGGCCTCCGGGCCGGTCGCCGCAGGGTCGTACGCCACGGCCACGGTTTCGGCCGCAAGGTTCACGTCCGCCGTCAGCACGCCCGGCACCTTCTTCTTCAAGGCCCGTTCCACGGCCCGGGCGCAGTTGGCGCAGGTCATGCCCACGACCGGAAATTCGGCTCTCTGCTCCATCGCTTTCACCCGATTCCGGCCGGAATCATGCAGCGGCCGGATAACCGATCTCGTCCAGGGTCGCGGCGATCCGCTCCCACGTGGCGGGCGCGTTCCAGCGCACCGTCACGGTCCGGTCGGATGCACTCCCCTCGACGGAGGCGA
The DNA here is from genome assembly GCA_040756235.1 of bacterium. GTDB lineage: Bacteria > Desulfobacterota > DSWW01 > DSWW01 > DSWW01 > JBFLZG01. The sequence goes on from JBFLZG010000081.1 coordinate 26,742, forward strand.
CCCCCTCCAGCTCGACCAACTCGCGTCGGATGTTGGCCACGCAGTGGCCGCAGCTGATGTTCGGGATCTTGACGGTCTTCGTCTCCATGGCATCCCTGCAGGTGCATCCGCCCGCACCCTTCTCTCGCGTCGGCCCGCATTCCTCATCTCGATCGTAACACCGCAGGTTCGATGCCCACAAGAGCGCCTGCGCGCGCCCTCACGCGCCCCTGCCGGCGAGTCTTTCCGGGGGCGCGCTTTCTCGTCGCGCCAATGAATTGCCAAACAAGCCCTCAGATGCTACTTTAACCCGCATCCGTCGGGCTGGCACCCGACCCGACACCCGCAACCCGGTTCAGAGCCATGGCGATCCGCAAAGATCACGGATACGACGAGCAGAAGATCAAGACCCTGTCCTCGGTCGAGCACATCCGGCTGAGGACCGGGATGTACATCGGCCGCCTGGGGGACGGCTCCCACTATGACGACGGCATCTACATCCTGCTCAAGGAGGTCATCGACAACGCGATCGACGAATTCATCATGGGCTTCGGCAAAGAGGTCGCGGTCTCCGTTCAAGGCACCTCCGTGACGGTCCGCGACTTCGGCCGGGGCATTCCCCTGGGGAAGGTCCTCGACTGCGTCTCCCGCATCAACACGGGAGCCAAGTACAACGACGATGTCTTTCAGTTCAGCGTGGGCCTGAACGGGGTCGGGACCAAGGCCGTGAATGCCCTTTCGAGCGACTTCACGGTCCGCAGCCACCGCGAGGAACGCTTTGCCGAGGCACGCTTCCGCCAGGGGAAGCTGGTCGGCCAGCACAGCGGCAAGTCCCCCGGCGAGCCGGACGGGACCCTTGTCGCCTTCACGCCGGATCCCGATATTTTCGGCCAGGTCCGCTTCCTGGAAGAGCACGTATCCAAGAGGTTCCGCCACTACGCGTACCTCAATGCCGGGCTCCGGCTGGTCTACAACGGAGAGGTCGTCTCTTCCAGGAACGGGCTTCTCGACCTCATCGACGAGGAGGCAGCCGACGAGGCGATCTATCCGCCTCTGCACGCCACGAGCAAGATGCTCGAGATCGCCTTCACCCACAGCAACAGCCGCTACGGCGAAACCTACTACTCATTCGTCAACGGCCAACTCACCTCGAGCGGCGGAACCCACCTGAGCGCCTTCCGCGAAGGGCTGCTCAAGGCCGTCAACGAGTTCTCCAAGAAGCGCTTCGAAGGGGACGACGTGCGCGAGGGGATCATCGGCGCCATCGCGATCAAGCTCAAGGAGCCGGTGTTCGAGTCCCAGACCAAGAACAAGCTCGGCAACACCGACATCCGCACCGATCTGGTGCAGCAGGTCCGGGACGTGGCCACGGACCTGCTGCACCGCAACCTCGAGACCGCCCAGAAGATCCTGGCCAAGATCGAAGACACCCAGCGGCTGCACAAGGAGCTCCAGAGCGTCAAGAAGATGGCCCGGGAAAGGGCCCGTTCCATCTCCATCCGCATCCCCCAGCTCAAGGACTGCAAGGTCCACCTGAACAAGAAGAAGCTCCAGGGGACCGAGTCAATGATCTTCATCACCGAAGGGCAGTCCGCGGCCGGCTCGATCGTGAGCTGCAGGGACGTGAGCACCCAGGCCATCTTCACCCTCAAGGGGAAACCTCTGAACGTGTGGGACCTCAAGCGGGACGCCCTCTACAAGAACGAGGAAACCTACAATCTCATGCGCGGCCTGAACATCGAAGATACGGTGGACGGCCTGCGCTATCACAAGGTGATCCTCGCCACGGACGCGGACGTGGACGGCCTGCACATCCGCAACCTGCTCATCACTTTCTTCCTGCGCTTCTTCGACAGCCTGGTCAGCCAGGGGCACCTGCACATCCTGGAGACCCCGCTCTTCCGCGTGCGCAACAAGGCAAAAACGTTCTACTGCTATTCCGAGGCCGAACGCCAGAGCGCGCTCAAGGAGATCGGCCGCGGCGCCGAGATCACGCGTTTCAAAGGGCTCGGGGAGATTTCCCCTTCCGAGTTCAAGCGCTTCATCGGTCCCGACATGCGCCTGACGCCGGTCGTCTGTGACGGCAGGCACTCGATTCGGGATATTCTGTGCTTCTACATGGGCAAGAACACCCAGGAGCGGCGCAACTACATCATGGAGCGACTCGTCGTCGAGGAGCAGGAGTGACGGGATCGACCCAACTCACCGGGAGACCGGAACCCATGAAAAAGGCCATCTACGCCCTCTCCGGGGACCCTTTTCATAAGGGACACCTGGACATCATCCAACGGGCCAGTCGCGTCTTCGACGAGGTCGTGGTGGCGATCGGCGTCAACCCGGAGAAGCAGTACCTCTTCTCCCTTACGGAACGCAGCCAGATGATCAGCCGGTCCGTTTCGTCGATACCGAACGTCAGGGTGGCCTCCTTCCAGGGGCTGCTCGTGGACTACGCTTACGAGCAGGGCGTGGACGTGATCATCAAGGGCGTGCGCAGCTCCAAGGACATGGAGTTCGAGAATCTCCTGCACCTGGTCGGAGAGAGCCAGGAGCTGGGGATCGACACCTTCGTCCTGTTTGCCAAGCCAGAGCTGATGCACGTCGCTTCGAGCACGATCAAGGCCCTGCAGCTGGAAGAGGGCTTCATCCACCATTACGTCCCCCTGAACGTCAAGCAGTGCCTGGAAGCGCGCATGTCCGGGCAGTATATCCTCGGCATCACCGGCGAGATCGGCGCCGGAAAGTCTCACGTGGCCGATACCTTTGTGGAGCTGGCTCGAGAGAGGGGCCTGCCGATCCACTCGATCGTGCTCGACGATCTCCACATGCAGATTCTCGAGGAGCTGCAGGAGCCTTCCTACCAGCAGGTGCGCCAGGAAATCGTGCGCGAATTCGGCACCTCGGTGCGGAACCCGGACGGCACGATCAGCCGCAAGAATCTGGGCGATTTGGTGTACAGCGACAATCTCCAGCTCGACAAGCTCAACCAGATCATGGAGAAGGCGCTCATGGTCCGGGTGCGGCGGGCGCTCCGGGGCAAGAAGGGGCTCATCCTGGTTACCGCCGCCCTGATGGCGGAATCGAAGCTCACGCACCTCTGCAACAACAACGTCGTCCTGGCGACCTGCGACAAGGCGAGCCAGGAGCGCCGGCTGCGCCAGCGGGGCCTCACGCCCGCCCAGATCCAGCGGCGTCTGGACAGCCAATACAGCGAGAAAGAGAAACGAGACCGGATTCAGGCTCTGATCCAGGAAGCGAACCAGGGGCGCCTCTGGCCGGTGGACAGCTCGGACGGAGCGCCCCAGTCCAACATCGGCCGCACCTTCGACGAGGTCGTGCAGTACTTCGGTCTCGCAAGAGCCGGAGGCGATCGGACCGTTTCATGAAGTCCCTGCGCTGGATCAAGTCCCACGGCGACTGCGTGATGATCGGGAACCAGCTCTCGCCCGTCTCCTTCGACCACACGCCCGTCCGGCACCAGGAGCTCCGCGTGATCGCGGTCAACAGGCTCGACGGCCTGATCACGCACCGGTTCCCCCTCGACCGCTACAAGGAAGCCTTCCGGCTCGCCGGGGAAAAGTCGGGAAGGGTCATCAAGATCTTCTTCGGGATGCAGGGGCAGGTTTGAAGCCTGCCCCTGCCCGGGACGACTGGCCGATATTTCGATCCCTCGAGACTGCTCTCTTGAGCATGAGGATTGTGCCCATTCATGACCAAGCAGGAATCTTTCGACTTCCTCGTCTCCACCAAGGACAAAAAGGCATCTGACCAGGCCGACCCATCCGCAGGGGCGGGACCTGCCGAGCCCGTGCCGCCCGCACCGCCCCCGGGGGGCGTCCCGGTCTCCTCCCTCCAGGCGCCGCTCGGCCGGCTCTTCGACAGCAACTTCCTCCAGTACGCTTCCTACGTCATCCGGGACCGGGCCATCCCGAACCTGGACGACGGGCTCAAGCCGGTGCAGCGGCGCATCCTCTATTCCCTGCACGAGAAGGACGACGGCCGTTTCATCAAGGTCGCCAACATCGTGGGCTACTGCATGCAGTACCACCCCCACGGCGACGCCTCCATCGAAGACGCCCTGGTCACCCTGACCAACCGGGGGTACCTGATCGAGGGCCAGGGCAACTTCGGCAACCTCTTCACCGGAGACCCGGCCGCTGCCGCCCGCTACATCGAATGCCGCCTGACCGACCTCGCCAGGAAGGAGCTCTTCCACGACGAGCTCACGCGCTTCGTTGCCTCCTACGACGGCAGGAGCAAGGAGCCGGTCACCTTGCCCGCCAAGATCCCCCTGCTCCTCATGCTCGGCGCCGAAGGGATCGCGGTCGGGCTCTCCACCAGGATCCTGCCCCACAATTTTCCCGAGCTCCTCGAGGCCCAGATCGCCATCCTGGAGAAGAAACCGTTCTCCATCCTTCCCGACTTCCCTCAGGGGGGGCTCATGGACGCTTCCGAGTACAACCGCGGCAACGGCCGCGTCCGCCTGCGCGCCCGGATCGAGCCGAAGGACGCCGAGACGCTCGTCATTCGAGAGATCCCCTACGGCACCACGACCGACTCGCTCATCGCCTCGGTCGAGGAGGCGGCGCGCAAGGGGAGGATCCGCATCAAGTCGATCAGCGACTTCACCTCGGAGAAGATCGAGATCGAGATCAAGCTCAAGGAGGACGCCGGCGCGGGGACGGAAAAGATCCTTCAGTCCCTGTACGCCTTCACCGACTGCGAGGTGTCCCTGGCCTGCCGCCTGACGGTCATCCGCAACCACCGGCCGGCCGAGATGAGCGCCGACGAGGTGCTGCGGCACAACACCGGCAAGCTCGTGCGGGACCTCGAGAAGGAGCTCAAGCTCGAGCAGGCCAAGCTCCAGGACGAGCTCCACTTCAGGACCCTGGTCGAGATCTTCGTCGAGAACCGCATTTACTCACGCATCGAGAGCTGCAAGACTCTGCCCGACATCCAGCAGGCGGTCCTCGGCGGCTTCGAGCCTTTCCGGCCCCAGCTCAAACGGGAGATCACGGCACGGGACGTCGAGAGGCTGCTGGAGATCAAGATCCGCAGAATTTCCCTCTTCGACATGAACCAGCACCGGCGCGAGATGGAGAAGATCGCGTCGTCCCTGGCAGAGATCGAGAAGAACCTCGCCTCAATCGTGCCGTACACGATCCGCTACCTGAAAGACCTCATGCGGCGGCACAAGGCCTCCTACCCGCGCCGCACGCGGGTGACCACCTTCGAGGCCGTGCAGGTGCGCGAGCTCGCGGCCCAGCCGCTGGAAGTCGGCTTCGACCGTGAGCGGGGCTATCTGGGGCACGCGGTCAAAGCGGAAACGACCCTGGCCTGCACTTCCTTTGACAGGATCCTGCTCGTCTGGGGCGACGGCCGCTACAAGGTGATCACCCCGCCGGAGAAGCTCTTCGTGGACGGCAACCTGCTCTATTTTGCCCTGGCCGATCGCGACAAGGTCTTCACCCTCGTCTATCGCGGCCCGGACCAGATCACCTACGTCAAGCGCTTCGCCTTCGGCGGGACCATCCTGAACAAGGAGTATGCCTGCGTCCCTCCCGGGTCTGCCATCCTCCTCTTCCTGGACCGCACGCCGGAGGAGATCTACGTGAAGTACGAGCCCGCCAAGGGGCAGAAGATCCATCAGCAGGTCTTCCATCCCCCGGAGCTGCCGGTCAAAGGCGTGAAGGCGCGCGGATCCATGCTGACCCTGAAGAAGGTCGCGAGCATCGGCACGCGCAAGCCCAGGAACTGGGACGAGGTCTCCAAGGGGCCCCGCGGCGCTGTATTCTAGCAGGTTGTCCATAAACGCAGAGAGGCAACCTGCAGGGGCGAAAAGTTTTTCGCTCCTGCATCGCATCCAAGAAAGGCGCAGCAAGCGGCGCCTCTGCAAGAGCCCGATCCAAGCTGAAGGGGCAGGCTTGAAACCTGCCCCCGCCCCGGGATGACAGTCATGGCCGATTGGGTCAGATTTCAACCATGCCTCGCCCCACCCGTGCGTCGGCGGAGGACCGCCTCCAGCTTGCCCTTGTCAGCCAGGGCGCGGGTCTGATCGTACCCGCCGATGAACTCTCCGTTAAGGATCACCATGGGAAAGGTGCGCCACCCGTACTGCTCTTTCAGTCGAAGCATGTCCGCTTGAGCCTCGATGCGGCGCTCCTCGAAGGCGATCTCGTGATCTCCCAAGAGCCTCTTCACGGCATCACAGTACGCGCACCCGCCGATCGTGTAGACGACGTTCTTCATTTCCATCGTTGGCTCTCCCGGTGGCCGGGTTCTCCAGCTCCGGCACCCTGCTTCTAATTTGCCATCCTTGCGGCGGAGGTGGCAAGATGCTCGCTCGAGTCGATCCAGCTGCCAGCTCGACAGCCTCTCAAAGGAGGAGATGCATGCAAGTGAGCCGTTCTCATCAGGCGCTCGCGGAGAAGTTCATGCTCCAGGGCTTGTGGAGCCACTCGTTCGTGCCGGATTCGCTGCTCGAGTTCGTGCGCTTCGTCTACACCGAAGAGGAGGCCGAGATGGTCACGGCACTGAGCGCCACGCCGCTGCCGGCATGGGCCGTCGCGCGCAGGCTGAAGAGACCCTCCCGCGAGGTGGCGCCCATCCTGGAATCCCTCTCCGCGACCCACCGCATCGGCAGTTTCAAGGTCAAAGGGGCGGAGCTCTACTTCTTCATGATGCTCGCCCCCGGCGTGTTCGAAGCTGCAATGGCCCAGGGCCGGAACGACGCCTACTCCCGGGAGTTCGCACGGCTGTTCGAACAGGTCTATCAGGAGGTCTTCACCTGGTTGGCGCCGCGCATACGGGACAAGAAATTTCAGCTGTCGCGCATCGTGCCGATCGAACGGTCGATCGATGCCACGCCCGGGCTCGGCGTGCTCGCCCTCTCGACCGACCGATTCTCGGAGATGGTCGAACGCAACAAGACCTTCTCCCTGCTCAAATGCAGCTGCCGGCATCACCAGGAGCTGATCGAAAACCCGTGCGGCAAGCCCAAGGAGGTCTGCGCGGCGATGGGAGCGCTGGCCGAGCTCTGCATCGACAAGGGGCTGGCCCGGAGGGTGAGCCGGGAGGAGTTCCTGGAAGCCAAGCAAACGGCCGCAGAGGCGGGTCTGGTCAACCTGGTGGACAACGTCGAAGACCCGATGCAGGTTTGTTCGTGCTGCGGATGCTGCTGCGGCGTGTTGCGCGTCTGGAGCCGGTTCAACGTTCCCGGTCTGATCGCGCAGAGTCACTTCCAGGCCGTGGTGGACGCGAGCCGCTGCAAAGGCTGCAGGAAATGCGCCAAGGCCTGCCCGATGCAGGCCATCCGGGTGAAGGGCAAGAAGGCTTCCGTCGCGGCCGAAAGATGCATCGGCTGCGGGGTCTGCGTGCTCAAGTGCACGAAGAACAAGGCCGTGAGCCTGCACCAACGGCCTCTCTACACGCCGCCCGCAGAGACCATCGGCCAGTACGTGCTCAACCGCTATTTCGAATACAAGGGGTACCGCTCTCCCTACCTCCCGAAGCTCAGTCTGGGAGCCGGGCGCCTGTTGAGCAAGATCGTGCCGATCCACCTGACTGGGCCCCAGTACAAAGGCCAAAAGTAGCGGGGTCGCCCAGGAGAGGGCTTCAGCTGCCTAACTAGAGCCTGTCCCAAATGTAGTTGACCAACGATTTTGAGGTGTTAGTCTCCAAGAAAAAAGAGCAAAGCGGGGCGGATGCCACTGCTTTGCTCCATTTGGTGTGCTATAAGCTCCAGTGACAGTACTCAACACAAAGCTGGAGGGTGCACACCGATGCAGATTGTACCGTACCAGGAGGAACTTCGTCCAGCGCTTCCGACCGTGATCGGGAACGTCGATTACCACGAGTTCCGGGCGACGCTGCTGCGGATCGAGGAGATCCTGGATCGTAGCGAGGTCGAGAGAGAGTTCATCCGTGAAAGGCAGGACCAGTACAGCAAGCGGGCCGAGGGGCGACGATCGCCGAGTGCCAGGGAACTGGCACGGGTCGCCGAGCACTCCGTCCGGGCGCTTCGCTGCAATATCGTGCGCCAGCTCCTCGGAGAAGGATACCGGGAGTTCAGCGTGCGGCTGGCGGACAGCCCTCTGCTGCAACGGTTTTGCGGAATTGACCGGATCGACGTGATTCAGGTGCCCACGAAAAGCACTCTGGACCGGTATGACAAGTGGGTGGACGAGGAGACCGTGCGCAAGGTCATGGATATCCTGAGCCGGTCTGCGGCCGCGACAGGCAAGAGGGGGAGGCAGCCCCTGGGGCTGGCACGCCCCCTGGACCTGGACGCTTACTTTCTGGACACGACCTGTGTGCAGGCCAACATCCATTTCCCGGTGGACTGGGTTCTGCTCCGGGACGCGGCCCGGACGCTCGTCAAGGCGATCCAGGTGATCCGCAAACACGGGCTGAGGCACCGGATGCCGAAGCCGGCCGACCTGCTCCGCCAGATGAACCGGCTGGCCATCGAGATGACGCAGGCAGGGCGCAAGAAGGCCGAGAGCAAGAGAGAGCGGAAGCGCGTGCTCAGAAGCATGAAGTCCTTGGCCCAGGTGATTCGCAAACACGCCAGTGGTTACCGAAAGCTGCTGTCCGATCGCTGGCCTGAGACCGATCTGAAGGAAGGACAGACCCGGCAGATCCGCACACGGATCGACGGCGTCCTCAAGCAGCTTCCGGCGGCCATCGCCCAGGCGCACCAACGGATCATCGCCGGCCGCCGGGTGGAAAGCGGGCAGAAGATCCTGAGTCTCTACGAGCCCGATATCCACGTCATCGTCCGCGGCAAGGCGAGCCGTGACGTGGAGTTCGGGAACACGCTTCTTCTGGGCGAACAGCGCGACGGGGTGATCCTGGACTGGAGGCTCATCAGAGAGCAGGCCCCTGCGGACAGTCATCTCATGGGAAGCAGCGTGGAGCGCTTTTCTCGCCTCTTTGGCCGTGTTCCTGGAGCCGTCGTCGCAGATCGAGGCTTTGATGACGCAAGAGCAGGTCGTGTACGCCGCAATCAAGGCGTTCTTGGGCAAAGAACTGGGTGCCGTCTTTGACGACCGACGCATATTCAGCCTCCGCTACGTTCACGATAGGAGGGAATACTACACGGAAGTGGGCAAGACTCACGCTCTCAATGGAGAGCCTGTCGTTGCGATACTCCATGAGCCGGGTCGAGCTCGGTACCACGTGTGCACGCCGAGTCGGGGGCTAGTTGGAGACCTGTCGATCCTTGTACGAGAGCACTCCGTCAGGTCATGCAAAGACTTCGAGCAGAAGTGAAAGGTGAGGGCTCCACCCACAGAGCGGCTGGCCTACCCCCCAGAGAGGCGCTTGTTCTCGGCCACACCCCCGGCACCGAGCTTGGCATCACGAAGGCATTCTCCAAGATGCCTTGATCGTGGTCCCGGATCCCTTGGCTGAATGGATCGTGAAGGTTCCGCCGGAAAGCTCGGCCCGCTCTCTCATGCTGCTCAAACCCATCCCGGTCCTGCCGCTTGCGTCGCTTTCCGCTGTGAAAGCGAACCCATCGCCATTGTCCTGAATCGACAGCCCGACCTCGGAACCTCTTCTTGTGAGATAGAATACGACGAGATCCGCTCCGCTGTGCTTGGCAACGTTATTGAGCGCCTCCTGAGAAATCCTGAAGATTACGGTCTTCAACGATTCGGGCACATGTTCCACTTCATCGTCCATTTCTTTTTCAACCTGGACCCCCGGATAGGTGCTCTCGAACTGCCTGAGAAGACCGCTCAGGGCGGCCCGGATGCCCAGATCGTCTAAGACGGGCGGCCGCAGGTCTGCCTGGATCCTGCGAGCTTCCTCCACTGACTGCTGGAGCATGGGAATGACGTCCTTGATAAGTGCGGCCATTCTCGACTTGCTTCTTTGATGGAGAACGTCTTCCACCCTATACTTCACCGCGCTCAATGCCTGCCCGATGCAGTCATGGATTTCCCATCCGATTCTCTTTCTTTCGTGTTCGTGCGCATTCAGAAGACTGGCGAAACGCTGCCGCTGTCGTTTGATTCGATCTCCCGGATAGCTCTCCATGAGCATCCATTCGCCTTGGTTTCGGAGAAGCGCTGAAGCATGGGCTCCAATCATATCGACAATCTCGCTTGGCCTGCGCAGATCCGGGCAGAATGTGCAGATGGCGATGACCCTGTATCTCACGATTCCGCGATTGAGCTCTCTCTCATAAGCGGCAAACTCCTTCCAATCGTCTTGCCCCAACCAAGAACTGTTGCCGCTCACTCTGAGTCCATCAAAACCGTTTTCGAGCGCTTGATCCAGTTTCTTGATCCCGCCTCTGAGAACTCGCTTGGAATCGAACCTGCCGTCCTTCAGGTACCAGCGGTCGTGCGGAAGGATCTCGATCTGCCCCTTGGCCAGATAACCTTCGAAACCGACGACTCGCTCTCTCAATGCTTCATGAGCATCTTCTTCACTAAGGGGATCAGAAGTGATCCACATGCAGAATTCGCGATTCTGGAGCCCAGCCTTGAAATATGGAACCAGAATCTCCAGGAGATCCTGCTTGCTCCTGTAGAATTGGCAAATGTGCGCTCCCCATCGGGTAGCACCCAAACAGTCAATCCCGGTCTGTCTTGGTTCCGTGATCATTCGGCATGCCCCACTGCCGAGGATGTCACAAGTCCGAGAGCGACCCTCGCTCTTCGAGCAGTCACCTCTACTACGTTTTTTTCGGAATTCTTTTTAGAAAACTTGCATCGCTCTTGAAGAAGAGGAGCACGACAAGACAAAGTGCTTGATCGGTCTGGGCCAATGTGTCCTGAGCCCAGCTGCAAGAACGCGTGCAAGTCTAGTTTTTGCCGCCGGCGGGGAAAAGTTTCTGAGGCATCCTCATTCGGTTGGCCAGGAATATTCGGGCATACCTCAAAATACGGACAAGCATGACATTCGAGCGGGATGATCGCGTCCAGTTCCCCTCCGCCCCTCGACGATGGAGTGAAATCTTACATGTTCTCGTGATTTTGGCAACCATAAAAAAGAGAGGCTTGGGAAAAGGCAATACATTTCGTGTCTTAGGCTCCCGCACCTGACCTGCGCGCCAGAGGGGTTGGCCTCTTACGGACGTTCAAGGGTGCAGCTGGGTTAAAATGTTGAGGAAAAGACTGCAACTTGTTTTTTGCCAGTGCGGCATCTTAGAGTATTTTGCGGAAAGGAAAACGTAAGAAAAGTACTTTCTCCGCTCCGCCTCCTGGGATGCAGTGAGCGCGTGAAAGACATTCAGGTTTAGGGTCGGCGGAATCTCAATTCGTGACCTCTTGGGTTCGGGGTTACAATGAAACCAAAGGGAACAAAGTTTCGCCTGAAAAACAGGCCTGCTGCCGACAACCCAGAGGCAGAGCAACCCTTCTTCAGTCGCCTCCTGAATGAGTTCTTGGCCGTCAGGGTCGAGGCTTCCTTCAGTAGAGAAGGGACGGAAGGAGACTCTCGACATGCTTTTTACCCTTCCGCTGGTTATTCCTCCAACTGTCACCGGCTATGAGATCACGCCCCTAACTCCGAGGCCCTTAACAAGTTCTTTGAGGGATGTCGCCACCCCTCCCTCCCGTACCGTGATGAAAATCTTCCATCTTCCCCTCATTTATCGTGCTCAGGCTCAGAGCAGCATGTTTTCAATATCCGAAAAACTGTGCTAGTGTAATGGCTAATCGCCAAGGGGCGTCCTCGAATGAGGGCTGAGAGCGTACCCTTTGAACCTGATCCAGGTCATACTGGCGGAGGAATTGGCGAGTAAAAGAACATTTTCATCTCCGGCCGTTTTTTCTGCGGCTTTTTTTCTTCCTTCACGATCCTTTTACTTCGCTCGTTCCTCCTCCACGCAAGCAAGGAGGAGAGCATGAAGACTCAACTCGATTTCGCCAAAGCCGGGATCATCACCCGAGACATGGAGCGAGCCGTCGAAGGCGAGCCGCTGAGCGCAGCCCAGCTTCGCGACATCATCGCCACGGGCCGAGCGGTCCTTCCCAGGAACCGCAACCACGAGTTTTCCACGATCAAGGCCATCGGCAAGGGGCTAAAGACGAAGGTCAATGCGAACCTGGGCACCAGCGGTGAATGCGCCGACCTAGAGCTGGAACGCCGGAAGTTGCAGGCATGCATCAGAGCCCAGACGGATTCTATCATGGATCTGTCCACCGGCGGCGACCTCACGGCTCTGCGGACCTTCTACCTCGAAGAATCCGCCACCATGGTAGGCACAGTTCCCATCTACGGCCTGGCTGCCGAGCTGGTACGACGCGGCCAAGGGCTCGAGAAGATGGATGGGGATGTGCTCCTCAAAGGAATCGAAGAGCAGTGCCGCCAAGGCGTGGACTACATCACGGTCCACTGCGGGGTCACCCGCGCGTCCGTAAAGAAGCTCGAACATTTCCAGCGTATCATGCCCTGTGTCAGCCGCGGCGGCTCCATCCACATGTACTGGATGCGGAAAAATGACAAGGACAATCCCCTCTATGAGAACTTCGATGACCTCCTGAGCATCGCTCAACGATACGATGTGACTTTGAGCCTGGGCGACGGGTTCCGCCCAGGCACCATCGCCGATGCCATTGACGGGCCTCAGATCGAAGAGCTTATGATCCTGTCGGAACTGGCTCAAAGGGCAAGGGACCGCGGCGTTCAGGTCATGATCGAAGGGCCGGGCCACGTCCCTCTTGAGCACATCCAGTCCCACGTGCAGTTCCAGAAAAGGATCTGCCAAGAGGCGCCTTTTTACGTACTGGGTCCACTTCCGACCGACATCGCTCCGGGCTATGACCATATTACCGCTGCGATCGGGGCGGCACTTGCCGGCGCCGCTGGCGCAGATTTCATTTGCTACGTGACGCCCGCAGAGCACCTGAGTCTCCCCAACGAAGATGATGTCTACCAAGGCGTCATGGCCGCACGGGTGGCGGCCCACGTCGCGGACCTTGCAAAAGGGATCAGCGGAGCCTTGGAACGGGATGTGCGCATTTCCCGACACCGACAAAACCTCGATTGGGAAGGGGTGATTGCAGAAGCACTGGACCCGCAGTTGGCCCGGTCCAGGCTGCAAGTAGCTCACGATGGGGAGGCTTGCACCATGTGCGGGAAGCTGTGCGCGGTAAAGACAATTCGCAGTGGACGCCTCTGAAGGGAGGTGCTGGGCACCCCAGTTGTGGAGTAGTCGATCCTCTCAAGGCCAGGAGGGGTTCTCCCACTTTGTGCTCTCACTTCATCCTCGTCCAAGGGAACCGGAACAGCGTCAATCTTGGTCTCGAGGCCGTATCTCAACTCCTGTCGAGACACCATGTCTCTTGCACTTCTATTCAATCTGCACCCGGCCTGTCAGGCCCAGGTCTTCGAGGGCTTGTCTGAGATCCGTCTCGAAACTCCGCGCGAGGTGCTCGTCCACAGTCACAGAGAACCTGATCCCGACCTTGAGGTCAAAACCGCTCCGCAGCTTCGGCAACACTCTCGTCCCCAGTCTATTCCATATCTCGGGCGGCACGTCTCCGGAGATGCGGAAGGTCTTCTTGGTAGATCCTGACACAGGCATCGGCTCGGGCGGCGGACCCGGTTCAGGGGTGGGCTCCGGCTTTGGCGCGGGCCCCGGCTCGGGACGGCCACCCGGCACGGGCTCCGGCACGGCTTTGAGAGCCCTCGCCCGATCCTTCAAGAGCAAGAAAACACCGGATTCAAAAGTGACATCCGCCGGGTCCGTGAACTCGTTGAACAACACGCGCTCGTAGCCGCCATCCGGTTTCTGGCCTGAAGCCAATCCGAGATCGCCCCTCGTCACGAACTCGACGATTTTCCCGCGCAGGATCGTGTCCGGGTCGAGAAGACGAGTCAAAGAGCCATTCAGAAAGCTCTGCCTCAGACTCGACAATGGCCAAGCTCCGGACTCCTTCAAGGCCGGAGGCCAGTTCCGCTCGATGTAGCCAGCACCCACTGACTCATTGAGCAGGGCCTGGGACTTCAGCGCAGTGACGACGCGTCCACAAAGTGTCTCGCTCCCGCTCGAATGCCCCGCTCCGAGGTCGATGGTCTTCAGCCCATCAGGTTCTCGGTTGTCCGAGATGACCGCAAAACGATAGCCGCCCCAGACCTCGTCTTTGGCAGCCTCTTCAGAGTCGGCCACCTTCGACTGGAGTTCCGCTCTATCCGCCCGGTCGAACTCGCCGCCGAGCGTCCCGTCCGCGATCTCCTTGGCCACGCGCTTCCACGCGAGCCACAGCTCGACCTTTTCCCGAAAGTCGCGGCCGGGCTTCTTCAGGCACCATACAAGCGAGCCAGGATAAAGCCTGGGCGACTTCCCACGCTGCTTCGTCCACAGTGCAATGTGCTCGCGCAACGAGCCAGTTCCAGTCCACTCGGACTCCGGTTCGACGATGACAAGAGTGAGCTTCGGGGTGTCCTGCACAGCCGACCCATCCTCAGGGAACGGCACAACCGGGATACTCGCTCCCCTGTCAAACTCCTTTTGGATGAGCGCCCGCATGGCGGGCTTGATCTCGGAATCCTCATCAAGAGATGCCCGCCGGTCGCTGACCACCTTTTTCATGGTGGGCTGGTGGCTGATCTTGAAACCGTCCGAGCCGACGCGCCGGAAAAAGTACGATTTGTCTTCCAGCGTAAACGCTGCCGTATCCACCGAGGTTGTATCGACCTCCGGTTCGCCGAGGGCGAATCGCAGCTCTGGTAGGTGGGCTACCTTGTCCACCTGTCCACCCGAGGACTCAAAGAGAATCGCCGTTCCCACTCGGCGGTGGATGTTCCGCAAGGCTCCCTTGGTATCCCCATCGAGCGCCCGGGCGTGCGACTGGGCTCCGGAGATGTCCGAGTCGATGGCTGCCACAAGGCGCGATTCGCCGAGTTGGCCGAGCACAACACTCCTGAACTCCATCACCTCCAAAGGCGCGGACCCGAGGGTGATAAGTGGTTCGCGGCGCGCCTCGGTGAACCCTGTGCGATAAGCCCAGGAAATCCACTGCGCGAGCATGGCGAGCGTCCCGCGCGTCTGCTGGTACTGCGAAAGGGCCTGCCATTTCCGCTGGAACACAGAGAGCGTGGCCGGATGGAACGGGTAACAGACCTCGAAGCGTCCTTGCAGGTATTCTCTGGACTTCGCCTCGGTTGTGGCGCTATCCACGGCCGTCCATTCCGGCGGAAGCTGTGCGCGCCGCTCGAAGCACCAATCCGCGAATGTCTTGGAGACGTTCTTACGGATCCGCTCGGTGCCGATATCCTCGAACAGGCGACGGCGGACCACTTCGCTGATCTCGGTCTCGTCATTAGCGATGAGGTCCTTTGCCACCCGGCGAACCACCTTCGTGATCCTGTCCTGCCACTGCATGTCCCAGTCGGTCATCTCGACCTGACTTCGGGGCAAGCTGATGATCGCTGCGCCTCGCGTAGTGCCGGTCGTCGCCACAGTCAGGTTCTGAATGAAGGCGTGGAACTGGTCGGCCATGCCGCGGTGGCGGTTCAGGAAGTTCAGCACCTCATCAAAAAGGACCAGCACCGGCCCGCCTGCTGCCTTGAACACACGCGCGAGGGACTCTGTGCCTGGCGGCGTGGTCTTGGCCGCCCGACCAAGCTCCTTGACTCCTTTCTCTCCGGCAAGCTGCCAGGCCACATCAATCCACGGGGTCTCCCGTCCTTCCCGCGGATCCCAGGCGTTGCCCACAAAGACGGCGACCTTGGCCTGCGGGACCGTGCTTACGCCTGCCTCCTGGATCAGCGCACTTACGCCTGGATACTCCCCGGCCTTGGCCCCGTTCGTGACCAAATGATAGAGCGCGGTCAGCGTGTGCGTCTTCCCGCCACCGAATTGGGTGATGAGCGTCATGACGGGTGACGTATTCGCCGTTTCACCTGAGAGTCGCCGGAGCACCATTCCCGCATGCTCGCGCAGCGCCCGCGTGAAGCAAGTCCGAGCGAAGAACTGCTTCGGCTCCCGGTAGTCCTCAGGCGCCGTCTTCGCGATGACCTGCTCCAGATGGATGGCAAATTCGTCCGGGTTGAACGACCGGCCCTCGCGGACTTCTCTTCGCGGCGTGGCAACTTTGTACCAGGGCTCCATCACTTCCTCCTGCGCCGAAGCGCCTGCCGGGGAAGGCGCCTTCGGACTTGATCGCGAACACGGCGCGCAATCCTCACAGCCTCTGCGGCTTGCCTGGTCGTTGCAGGTTCGAGCCCTCCTGGATAGCGAGTAGCCGTGGCGTAAGGCGTTAGCCTGTCCTGTTCTTCCGTCGAGAGATCGGGACGCACGTCCGGAGGAAGCATGTCCACCAGGTGACGGATATCGTGCGTCTTTGGGAAGTCCGTGCGGCTCAGCACGAGCAGGACCTTGATGTATTTTTCGACACACTGCTGCGCATGAAAGCAGATGATCTCGGCCGACCACTGTTCCTTCTCACCGAGCAGGCGAGTGGCGCAGGTCAAATCGGCCTCAGCCTTCTCAACCCATTCGGCCAGGATGGTATTGAGCTCATCCCCCTCGGTCATAGAGGACCTTTCCTTCCAGAAAAGCAGGCCGCTCGATGGTTCCCGGATACTTCTTCCGCCATTCGAAGTCCTCGGGGGTCGTAACGATGATGTCCATGGGCACGGGAATATCGTGGAGCGCCGTTCGCACTTGCACCTGCTTCTCGCGTTTTGAGCCTTCTACGGGCATCACAACCAGGAGGTCCACGTCACTGTCCGGTCCTCCTTGCCCGCGCGCATGAGACCCGAAGAGAATGATCCGCTCGGGCTGGAACTCCCTCACAATCCGACTGACCATCTTGCGAATGTCTTTATTGACCGACCTTCTTCTCATCGCATGTATTGTCCTTATCTCGGCACCGCCAGGAGCATAGCGTCCAAGAGACGCTTCTCCTCGCTGCCTCTCTGATAGAGAGCTGAAAGTGCGTTGGCCAGGCGCAGAAAGTCCGGGCCGCGATCCTGCTCGGCTCTAATCAGCATCCGTAGCGCATTCGCGTGGCCTCCAGCCTGCAGGAGCATCGCCGCATGTACCCGATCGAGTGTAGTTGACTCGCGCATGGCGGCAGGTTCCACTGCCGAGGGGTCTACCGTCACCTGCCGTCCGCCTCGTGAGTGCCCGCGAATCTTCGGAGTGCCGTCCTCAGAAGAGTCAGGAAACAACCCAAGCTGGAGAGGCTTTGTGGGGTCCTCTGCGATCCAGTCCGCAGCGGCGCCGGCCACGTTCTCGCCAAAGAGTAGCCTGGCTCGCTCGGAGACGGAGAGAAGGCGCACTATGCCCTTCTTCGTCTCGATCACGCGACCTTCCCATTTGGGGAGCCCGATGCCCAGGGGTTGAGCAAAGCGCCGAACCACGTCGAAGATCAGACTGTAGCCCTTGGCCTTGCCATTTTGGGCGACTTCCTCCTCGTCCTCCTCTGCCCCTTCTTCTCCCTCTCCCTCCCGGAGAGGATCGGGCCGAGAGTCGCCATTCGTGCTCTGCAATGTCCAAAGGAAGAGCGCCGTGAGCCTTGCGTCCTCCTCGAGCGCACCTGCCACGCCGTTCCTGGCCCGGGCCTCGGCCGTGCCGAGCACCTGTTCGAGCGCGGTACGCCCGACAACCTCCCAGACTTTCTCCAGGTATTCGGCGAGCTTCACCTCGCGGCCCTCGGCAGTCTCGACCTTCGAGTATCGGCTGAAAATCTCCAGCGCCGGGCCGATGCAGGCGAAGACGAGGTCGGCACCGCGCACGCCCTCTCCCTGGAGCCGCTCCATCCAGTCACCGACACGTCTCGGTAGTTCTCGCAGCACTTCCGCCCAGTCACCCACCGGCGCCTCCTCGGGGCGCGGGCGGCAGACAAGATGGACGCTAGTTGCAAGGGCCGCGGAGTCTATGGAGATCAGCCTACCTGGTCGTTCTGTGGCAATTGGCCACGATGCAGTAATCGTCCAGCCGCCTCTTGTAATGCCAGAGAGAAGAGCTTCCCATCCCTGTGTTGTCTTGTGCGCGAAGACCACACAGCTAATACCATCGTCTCGAAGGACGCGCCGTCCCTCTTCAAACGCACTGGCCATCTGAGATTCGTAAAAGTTACGATCCTTAGCTCGTCCATCGGTCTGCTTCCGATAGGGATCTTGGACGATCTCTCTCCGCTTTGGTGACAACCGATTGTCGCCATCGAAAGGATCATGAAATAGCGAACAATTGACAAGGGCTCTCTTGAGCCACACCAGGAAGAAATCAGAGAGGTCTGCGTACGCCACGGCATCGTAATAGGGTGGGTCAGTGAACCAGACGGCTGATCCTTGGTCGGGAAGCGGTGACTTCGTAGCGTCGGCCAACTGGACCTGACCTGGTCTGCTTCTGCGCGGCCACGCTTCAACGACTCGGGAAACCCAGTCGAGCGCCCCATCGAAGTTTCCTGAAGATTCAGTCCAAGGAACGGGTTCGCTGAAGTCCCAAACCATGGGCAAAGCCTGACGTCCGAATGTGCCCCGGATGAACTCCCCAGACGCCACCCAAGTTGTCTGGGCAGATCCATAGTCTGAAAGCCGACTAACGACGAGTCCAACTATGTCCCTTGTACACGTTCCACCCCTGCCTTCCACCCCCTTCCCAAGAGAAGTGAGCAAGAGTTTCTGCCTTGCTGTGAAGAGATCGCCAAACTCTTTCACCCCATACAGGAGAACCCGAAAGCCCGAGTTGCCCTTTTCTCGCTCTCTTGGTATCAGATCGTCCGGTACAGGGCGCAGACCATCCATTCCGCCTTGCTTCCATTCAGCAATGGTTGCATTCAATCGTTTCTGAGCCCTCCAAACGGCTTCATAATCGCGATCGGTCGCAAGTCGGTAGCGCCGGCCCGGGATTCCCGGCTGTAATTTCACCACAGCCAGAATCCGCGCACCACCGATTCGACTCTTTTCTCTGTTGAAGGCCGCATCCGCTCCGCCACGCTGCTCCGTCAGTTGGGCACGAACACGATCCGGTGGCAACACCGTCCCGCAGCATAGGCACGTAGCCCTTGCGCGGGTGACCGTCCCGCCGGGTACCTCTCGGTCGCTGTTTGGCTCGAACATCTCGAAATCGACTCGAGGCGGCTTGCCCTTAGGCCTCACGACCCGGTACCGCAGCGCCCGCTTGCGGCTCTCCTTCTTGCACAGCCAGAACGAGCGCACGAGCGGAATCTCGGCTCCGCAGTTGGGGGCTTCGCACTTCACCGTCCGAGCCCAGAGGTACGCGATGGGTGTGGAACCATCGGGGTCCTTGGGGTAGAACTCGGCCAGTTTCTTCTCGGCTTCCTTCTTGATCTTGCCGCCGACCCGGCGCAGCTCCTCGGCCAGATCTGGTCCATGGCGAGGGATGTCTTCCAGCATGACCTTGAGAATCAGGCAGGCCACCGGGTTGAGGTCGCTCGCAAACGCATCGCAACCAAGCCGCAGCGCCTCCAGTGGGATGGACCCACCGCCGGCAAACGGGTCTACCACGAGCGGCGCCTCCTCTCCATGCGCGGCTTTGACCAGTCCCCGGCCGACCTCTAGATAAGTCGGGTGGCTCGACACATCCCAGTTTGCAAAATCGCCGATGAACTTGAGCAATGACTTCCGAAGGTGTTCATCTTTCCGGCCGACCTTACCAACGAGCTGCGGAAGAAGGTCTCGTGCTTTTTCCTTGAAGTCCTTGGGGCACTTCTCATCGCACGGGTCGGGAAGAAGCAATCCAAGGAGCATCGCTCGGCAGGCAGCCAACGGCCGCCGCGCCCACCAGAGGTGGAGGGTGGATGGATGCCCATGCCGGATCGACTTCTCCCGCGCCGCGTGCTTCGAAACCACGGCAATGGGGAAGTCGACTTCCGCCAAGCGCTTACATTCCTTTGGAATCATTCGCTGCTTCCCACTGCAATTGCACTTGGAAGATCCATACCATAGCGATCCTGTCGAACACGGAAGGCCTCACGGCCCCCCTCCATGATGTCAATCACTGACTGTACGATATCGTCATTGTCAATTGATCCGTGTTTCTCGACTTTCGCCTTGCGGTCGCTAATCGCATTCAAGACGATCACTTGCTCGGCATCACCGGACACCACAATGTTCGGGTTGTGAGTGCAAACAATGATCTGTCGTTTCTCCTTAAGCGCTGCAAGGATATCAGCGAGAACCTGGCCAATGAGCCGATTATCCAAGTTGTCCTCCGGCTGATCGATGACGAGCGGCGTCGTTTCAGCTAATGCGATGAGTGGAAGCATCGCACTCGACCTTTGGCCTGGAGACAGTTCTCCAACTGGTCGGTCGTTCAGAAGGATGCTCTCTTCGTCGTCCCACTCGGTCTCCTCCAGTTTCATTAGGTTCATCAGGCGATCACCACTATCTTGGAGAGACTCGACCTGAGCGGCCTCGTCCATTGCCCACGGTCTCAGCAAGTCAATCGCCTTCTGGGCTTCAGCGGGTGTGATCTGCTGTGTCGATGGATCATCGGCTAACTGACGTCCGGCAAATACATCGGCCTCAGTGGCTACCAGCGCCTCCACCAGGGTTACGGGATTAAAGTGGGCGGCGAGGATTTCTGGTATCCGTCGGTTCATGTACTGCCTCGCAAAGGCAGCTGCGATCTTGAATCGGGAAATCGCCTCAATGAAATGTCGTACATCACGTCCCGCTTGGAAGAGCAGTGATATCTTCATGTGGCCGGCGAAATGTTGATTGAGCATCGTCTCAGTCTTCTCGTTACAACGCGCCCGAATTCCCGCGATCCGATCGTGGGCTTGTATCAGCTGGTCTGCGCTTTGTTTCCGCGCTGCCAGCGTAATTTGAAGACGCCTCCACGTCTTCAGATACTCATCGCGCAAAGCGGATACTTCGCGCAATCTACGCTCGGCATTCGCTCGAAGGTCGGCGATCTTTTGCATTGACGAGTCGTCAGCAAAAGAAGTCCTGATCTGCGATTGGATTGCCTCGATTTCACTCTCGCTCAGGACGATTTGCTGACCCAACAGTTCGACCAGTCCGTTCAGCACTTGGGCAGCGGATGAGATGTACTTTTGCACATCTGCCTCGGAATCAACAATCTTGAGTTTTCGTGTCGCATCTGTCAGCCACCAATCACGGAGTGTCTGAGGTGCCCGGCCAAGGAGTTCCGTCAGGCCCTCACGTAGGGAGGCAACGTCTAGATCGCTCAGCTTGGTGGCAAATGAATCGACGTTCTCTCGAATGTGCCGTAAGACGTGAGCCTTCATCTGGGCGAGGTCGAGGTCGGCAAAGTGCTTCTTAACGTCTTCGGTGTTAAGCCTTTCGAAGGCGCTCTTGTATTCGGAATAGCGACGGATCATACCGTTCTGGCGCTCGTAGATGATCTTCAGCTCGCCTATGATCTTTTCAACGTCCTTTCGGTTGGCTTGAAGCTGTTGGCGCAGCTTGTCGCGTTCCTGCCTGACCGCAGCCAATTCCGGGACCAGACGATCCAAGAGATCTCGCTGCCGTGCGGGGTCCCGGCCGAGCGTCTCGATTTCGCTCCATCCAAAGAGTCGCATGGGGTAATCGCCACTGGATTCGATGTCAGCAACGCATAGTTGCTCGCCATCGGGGGCAAGTACCTTAGTTGCATAATCCTCTTGCGGATCGAAGGTGGCTTCGAGGACACGCCTCTCGCCTGCCTGGGTCTGATAGACAACCCGAATAAGGCAGCCGGACAGATTTGCCTTCTGCATTTCACGAATGCGATCGGAGAGCTTGTTTGTCGCGTCGAGTTCTGAAAGTGTACGGTTGTAACCAAACACGAAGCGTAGAGCCTCGACGATTGTCGATTTGCCGGAGCCCCGGGGACCGATGAGGCAGTTGAGGTTTTCTGCAAAGGCGATGCGTTCCTCCTTGAACAGCGACTGGTCATCACCAATAATTTCAAGGCCGACAAGAAGAGGGCTTGGGGGCCTTGGCAGGTCAGATGCGAAGCGGATTCTCGTTTCGGAGAATCTCAGTGCGTCACGAAGGCCCTTGAGGCCCAAATTCGTCATCTTGACCCAGGTGACCAGGTTTGTCTGGGCGAAGTCCTCGATGCAGTGAGCGTCGAACCGCATCGTCACGGGAATTGCCACCTTCGCAGGTGCTCTCCACCGATAGTGCCTCTTGTCCGCAGCTCTCGCAATCTCAAGAGCGTTCAAGCGGAGGGAGAAGAGGAAGTTCTTCAGTTCATCGGAAAGATCCCGTTCCTGTTCAGCCTGTGTATGTGAATCGATTGCCAGAAGTTTGATAATATCAGCGCCAGTTTGACGGAAGTGGTGCCGGACGCCTTGTTGTGAATCGACGTGCGCAGCAATACAGATACCGCCCTCAGCCTGAATCCGCTCAATGAACTCCGCCAAACGTAGTCCACGGACTTCTTCGTACCCCGTCCTGCGTGCGTCCTCCGGGATTTCGTGAAGCCCTGCAAACAGCCTACTGAAGCTTTCCACGGTTGATCCCTCCGGGAGGATGGCGAGAATATGCAGCCTCGAGCAACTGATCGCCGCCTCGGGTCGGAGGCTCACCTCCATTCCAGGGAGCACTAGAAAATCCTTCTGGTTTCGGGTAGCGCTGGACACTCTACTGGCATAGGTGCACTTCATGTGATCTGTGACGACTACCAAGTCCAGGTGCTCTTTCAGAGCATTAACAAACTCGGCTTCGCCGCCTACGGCAAGAAATTTGTTGCGATCATTCAGCGTTCCATTTCCCGTTCGGTTCCAGTCGTGACTGTCGGGAGAGTGCAGGTGAAGCGCCACTCGGCGGAAACGCGCAGTCCGTTTCCGAAGCTCGTCCAAAGTGGCAAACAAATCACGGTAGTATAAGGACTCCTGGGGGGTCATTTTCAGTCCTCCCCGCTGCGTTCTTTCAACCCCTTCCCCCGGCCGATGTCAACTCGAGAATGGACAATTCCAACAACCTCCTCCTCGACCACCAAGCTTGTGAGTCTTTCGCGGAGCGTGTGCGACTACATGCTTCGGTCATCTCTGGATCTAGAAAATCCGGACACATTATCTGCGACTTTTCGATAGTGGATAAAGACTTTGTATCCTCATTGCTTTGGGCTCTTCTTGGGCTCCATCATGGTTCTGCATTTCATATCCATTTTTGCCGCTCTATGGCTTCTTTGTTGTCGCGTTTGTCTGGTTTGTGTCGGGTTTCATGGCTGGGGAGCCCCGTTGTCGGGTTTGTCCGGTTTCTGCCGGGTTTCGAGTCTGATGACGTAGTAGGTGCCACGTCCCGTTGTGCCTATCTTTTTCAGCACCCCTTTGCGCAGCAGTTCCGCCAAGTCCCGGAGACTCGTTCGGTCTGTAGCACCGGTTAGTTCTTGGTATTCCTTGTTCGTGATCCGTCCCTTTGTCTTGGTGAAAATGACTGCCTGTTTCTGACGATCGCTCAACCCGAGTTCCGCTATTACGGCCTCCGTCAGCCAGTCCCGCCAAATGGTGACAACGAACTGGCCGGCACGCTGCTCGAAGTCTGGCTCGGGGATGCCGACCTCCCGGCAGCGCTCGATCATGTCGAGCGTTCCGGTGCCTGCTTTCTCAATGTAGTGAGCCAGGTAGAGGGGCTCAGCGATCAGTGGGTTATGGGGAATGGACGCATGAGGCTCCCGGAGGCGCTGGGGTGTGAGGGTGGGCGGTAGTTCTCCAGGATTCCATACCTCCAGCCTGTCGGCGAACAGCATGACCTGCACGCTTGCATTGCTGGTATAGTCCCGGTGAGCCACGGCGTTGACGATGGCTTCCGCCACTGCCTGCTTGGGCAGCTCGTATGCCACGGGTGCTTGGGGCCCGTGCTCACGGGTGCCGATCGTCCGCGCAACCTTGGACAAGACAAAATCCACCGCCTGGTCTACCAGATTAAAGACAGTCCCTTTAAAGATCTGGTAGGACGGAATGGGCTTTTGAACCTTGGTGCCGTGGAAATGAAGGCATTTGATCTCCGAGGTCGGGAGGAACCGCTGCGGATTCCCGCCGAACAGGAGGATCGCAGCGTGGGTGGGGCGGCTGTCATCCAGGAGGTTGAGATGGGTCAAGGCCTTCTCTCGTCTGGTCCTGACCGGTAAAGGATAATTGCGTTCGTGCTTCGCCGTTTCCAGAAACCAACTGATCTTCTCCTGCGGCAGGTCGTTCAAGGTTGCCCGCGGACAGGCGGACGCATCGAAGGGCAGGCTGCGCAGGTCCCCTCTGCGTTCGAGGTGCTCAACCAGGGCGGCGTAGAGCGCCGCGGTCAAGTCGGGGATGTCGGCGAAACGCCTGCGGATGAGCTGAGAACCCGCCTTGCGAATCAGTCTGAGCATCTTTGGATGACGCGTCTTGTCGTCGGTGTTTTTGACAAAGATCAGGCGCGGCTTGCCCCCGACGGTTGCGAAGTGAAACTCGCGTTCCGTCGGCGACAGGCCTTCAGAATCCTCATTCCCATACTCATTGCCGAAAAGGCCGACGTACACGTCGCAACGTGCGACTTCCTCCAGATACACCTCATCAGCCCTACGATCGCCGGCAGGGAGATCTTCGAAGAGGAAAACCTCAAAAAAGCGCCGAAGCAGGGCGTCGCCCTGAACGAAATCTTTTACGGCTCTGCGCTCCCGCTGGAATTCCTTCTGGACGCTGCTCATGAAAAGGCGCTTGCGCTTCATTGGCCGTTCCCCCCGTAGGGCGGGGAATCCTCACGCACCACCATCGGCCGGGTCATGGCGTTCACTTCGAGCCAATAGTGGGCCACCTTGGTGACCTGCAGCCACCGACCCGTCTGTCCGCGTATCCGCAGCGGGGCCAGGGGCTTCGGCAGGCGGGCCTTGTGCCGCTCGAAGCTCATCTCTTCCTCACCGTTTCCTCCTCGCAGGACTTCGCAGGAGACGGCAACTCCAAATGCCTTCGTTTCTGCAAGGCCGCCCGAGTTCGATCGATCTCGGCTGCCAGGGTTTTCTCGTCGGGCAAAGCCGTGCGGTATTCCGACGCCATCACCTTGTTCGGGAGCCCCTCCAGTGCGTACCGCGCGACCGCTTCATCCTTCTGAGCGCACAAAATAAGACCCACCGGTGGGTTTTCACCCTCCCGAACCCAGTGCTCGCGGGCATAGTTGAGATAGAGGTGCATCTGGCCAGCGTCGGCGTGGGTGAACCTGCCGAGCTTAAGGTCGATGATCACCAGACAGCGCAGGCCCCGGTGGAAGAAGACCAGGTCCACGCGGTACCACTCGCCGCCGATGCGAAGCCGCTTCTGCCGGCCGATGAAGCAGAAGTCACCGCCCAGCTCGAGGAGGAAGGTCTCGAGGTGCCGGATGAGCGCCTCTTCCAGGTCGCTCTCGGAGTACTCGTCCTTGAGATCTAGGAACTCCAGGACGTAGGGGCTCTTGATCTCCTCCTCCGGCGTCACCGCGTCCTCAGGGAGGCGCTTCTGGCCTTTCGCGAGCATGGCCGCCTTGTTTTGGGAGAGGGCTGTCCGCTCGTAGAACTGCGCATCGATCTGGCGGGCGAGCTGGCGCACGGCCCAGCCTCCGCGCAGGGCCTCGGCCTCGTAGAAGGCGCGGGCCTCCTCGGAGCGGCTCCGTCGAACCAGTAGCACATAGTGCGACCAGGAAAGCGGAAAGGCTCCGGCCAGAGCTGCCAGATCCCCTGGCTTCGAGAGGGCCTCGAATTTTCCGGACGCTGTCTGGAAAATGTGGTCTCCTCTGTGCGCTTCCGAGGACGAACTGCCATCGACCAATCCCGGGGCAGATTCTCCAGACACTGTCTGGAAAATCGCGGGATAGGCCAGGTAAAAGGCCCTCATCTCGAACAAGTTGCTCTTCTTGAACCCGCGGCCGAACCGGGCCGAGAGGTCTCGGGCGAGCGTGTCCATCAGCTCTTCGCCGTAGCCCGCGCGCTTCTTTCCCTGCTGCTCCTCTTCGACGATGCGGCGGCCGATGAGCCAGTAGGCAGCCGTCATGACGGCGTTGACCGACCGCGCGGCGGTCTGCCGGGCCGCCTGGATCACGGCGGACAGATCGGCCAGGACCGCGGTGTACTCCCCGCCAACCTCAGGGCGGCGCTCGACCGAATCCTTGCGCGTCATGGCTTCCTCCCGTAGGGGGGCGGCGGAGGCTCGCAGATGCGTATGGGCTGCGTGAGCGCGTTGACCGTCAGGTAGTAGTGCGCAACCTGGCGGACCTCATTCCACGGGAACCGTGCTGGGTCTTTGATGGGTTCCTGGAGCTGCGCGTAGCCGTCGCAGCTCGTGACCACGTAGAGCCAGTAGCAGTCCCGGCGATCCTCGGCCACCCGGCGCTCGTTCGGTGTGAGCAGAATTGTCCCTGTGTCCCGGGCCAAGCCCTTGACCTCGATGAGCCGTAGCTCGCCGGAGTTCAGGTCGAGGCTCGTGACGTCGTAGCCGAGATCCTTCTCATGGACGTCATAGACCTGGCGGCCTTGCCCCTTCTCGTATTCCATGACCACTCGCATGGCGGTGGCCTCGGTCTCCAGGTTCGGGCGCATCCGGCGCACTTCCGGGGCCTCGCGCTCGGGGTGGGGCAGAACGAGCACGCTCGCGATCCGCTCCACGGCCTGGAGTGTGAGCGACCGCTGCTGCTCGAGCTCCTGCCGGCGTCGCTCGCGGCGGGCAAGAAGGTCCGCCTGTCGGTTCTCCGCTTGGGCAAGGCGGCCGTCGGCTCCGGCCACACCCTGTTCCCTGTCCTCGTTGGCCTTTCCGATCTCCTCGTCCGCCCGCTGGATCAGCTCCGTAAGGGAAAGCTCTACGTGCTCAGCGATGCGCAAGCTCTCAGCCAAGCGCTCCTGCCGCGTCTCTTCCAGGAAAGGCTGGAGGGCGTTCGTGTGCAACCATGCCAGAGGCTCAGGCTGGAGGGCGACGGCGGGAAGCTCCTCGGGTCGCTCGCAAGGCGAGAAGTTCCCGAGCATGTTCGACTCGCGCAGGTAGTAGCCTCCCTCTGCCGGTGCTCCGGCCGGCAGGTCGGCCTTTCCGGCAAGCTCCACGGCGAAGAGGCGCTCGTGAACCACATGGCCGAGACCGTCCACCACCCGAGCGCGGTAGAAATCGATCCGCGAGGGCTCCTGGTGCTGGAGGGAATGGAAGCAGGCCCCCTTCCCGAAGCTCTCCGCAGCCTTGGCAGAGGTGTGTCTGCGCACAGCCTCGAACAGTGGATGGCCGGGAGTGACCCATTCGAGGCTGTTCTTCTCGGCCGTGTCGCGGTCGGTCGAGCAGCGCGGATACTTTGCTGCCACAGAGGCGAGCTTCCAGTCCGGATCGCGCTCGTACCCCTGAAGGGATGACGGCGTCCGGGCAGGGTCGAAGGTGTGGGGCATGCTCTCCACGAAGCTGAGCTTGAGCGGGACGTACTCGGCCGCCTCGCGCATGAAGCGTGCGATCGTCTCCGGCACGACGCGGTGTTCCTGCGCGCGCGCCCGGCGCTCGATCAGCATCTCCAGATTGAGCTTCTTGGACGCAAGCCCTTCGAGGGCGTTCTGGCAGATGGCCCGGAAGCGCCTCTCGTCCACGTTCTCGAGCAGACGCTCTTCCAGGTCTGCATCGCCGAGCCTCCCTGCGTAGTAGTCCCGCAGGATGCGATCCAGGTGGGCGGCGGGCAGGATTTCGCCCACAACGTTGAAGACCGCATCATCATCCAGGGCATCCCGGATTTCCTGGAGTTTCTCCAGGAGCCGCTGGAGGACCCGGCCCTCGATGGTATTCGTCGCCACGAAGTTGAAGATAAGGCAGTCCTTCCGCTGGCCGTAGCGGTGGATGCGGCCCATGCGCTGCTCGAGGCGATTCGGGTTCCAGGGGATGTCGTAGTTGAAGAGGATATTGCAGACCTGGAGGTTGATACCCTCCCCCGCCGCCTCGGTGGCCACGAGGACCTGGATCGCGCCTTCACGGAACCGCTGCTCCGAATAGAGCCGTGTGCCGGGCTCGTCGCGGGAGCCAGGCTTCATGCCGCCATGGATACAGCCAACCCTGAAGCCCCAGGCCTTGAGCTTCCCAACAAGATAGTCCAGCGTGTCCCTGAATTCTGTGAAAAGAAGAAGCCTTTTGTCCGGATGGTCGAAGAAACCTTCCTCGTGGAGCAAGTCCTTGAGCTTGGAGAGCTTCGCTTCCGAAGCAGAGTCTTCGATGGCCTGGGCCTGCTTGCCGAGTTGGCGAAGCTCCGCGATCTCCTCTCGCAGCTGCCCCGCGTTTCCGGCAAGGGTGATCGCCTCGAGCATAGCCTCGAGCCGCTCGCGCTCAGTCTCCTCCATTTCCTCGATCTCTTCCGGATCGGGAAGATCGGGCGGGGCCAGCCGCACGAGCTCCTGAGCTCTCTTGAGACCCTCTTCCAGCCTCCGAGCACGGTTCTCCAGGCTATGACGCATCGCATAGGTGCTGGAAGCGAGCCGGCGCTGGTAGAGGGACATGAGGAACCCAACCGCACGGGCGCGCGGATCCTCCCCCTGGGCGGCAGCCTTCGCACTCTGCCGTTTCACGAAACGGGTAATCTCTCTGTAGAGATCGAACTCAGGCCCGTCGATCTGGAAGTCGACGGTGTGCGGAACGCGCTTGGTGAAGATCTTCTCGGCCGCCCAGGTGCCGTCCTGCCGGCGTTCCGGGAAATAGACCATCGCCTCCTTGGTGCGGCGCAAGTAGAACGGGGCACGGCGCCGGTCCATGGCCTCGCGGATCGACCGGACATCTGCAAAGGCGTCCGAGTCCAGCAACTGCAGAAAGAGTGTGAAGTTCGCCGGGTCCCCCTTGTGGGGCGTTGCTGTCAGCATCAGGATGTGGTCGGACGCATCCCGCAGGAATTCGCCGAGGGCATAACGCGCTGTCTTGCGAGCCGGAGGGGTCCACGACATACGGTGGGCCTCGTCCACAATTGCGAGGTCCCAGCGGACCTGCTTCAAGCCCGGAAGAATATCGGTTCGCTTGGCCAGGTCGAGCGACGTGATGACCTTTTTCTGCTCTAGCCACTGGTTAACGCCGAACTGGTCCCGGATGTCGTCACCTTTGAGAACCAGGAACTTCTCATCGAACTTCTCCTTCAGCTCCCGCTGCCACTGGAAAGAGAGGTTTGCCGGACAGACAACGAGGACCCGCTCGGCGAGCCCCCTGAGCTGAAGCTCGCGGATGAGGAGCCCGGCCATGATGGTCTTTCCGGCTCCGGCATCATCGGCGAGCAAGAATCGGACACGGGCCACCTTTAAGAGATAGTCGTAGATGGCCTCGAGCTGATGGGGCAGCGGATCGACACGAGAGATCGAGAGGCCGAAGTAGGGATCGAATTCCCAGGCAATGCCCAGCGAATACGCTTGAAGGCCGAGCTTGAGAAGACGGCCGTCGCCGTCGTAGGTGAAACCGGAATTGAGGATAGTCACCCCTTCAAGGTCACGGGCGCTGAGCGTGACCTTGCGGAAACGCTCGGAATGCGTGCCGACGAGGCCGACGGTCCAGGTGCCTTCAGCACCGGCTCGCACGCTCTCCACGCGCATCGGCTCGTTGAAGAGCGGGCCGGCCAGGATACAACCTTCACGGATTGGGCAAGTTGGAGTTGTCATCTCCTCCGGCCTTCGCGGCAAGGCGTTTACCTTCGGTGCCGCCAGGCATGACGGAACTTCATAGTTAACTTTAAGCAATTGCATTAATGGTTCGTACGCATTAGATTATCTTAAGTCAAGTCGCAGCATACGATCGTCCGGCAATTTCAGCTATTCCCACCGAACGCGAAGATCGGATGCGATCTTACAGAAAAGGGGCAACGACGGAGCTTTCTGGTTTCGCAACCAACCTTCGTCTGACGATCGGCAGCATTCGCCTGACGATGATCAGACGATTGCCTGCTGAGCAGGACATATCGAACCGGACCGCCCTTCCCCTCCTTCTTGCCAGGCCCAAATTCACGAAGAGCCTGCCCTTGCCTGCAAGCAGGCAGCAAATATCGCGCAAATGCCGGATGTGGTCAAGCTATTACATGGTTCTATTAACTTGCACCAGGGGAGCAGCCTAGCCTAGCCTAGACCTCTCACGTTTGGCCCCCCAGACTAGCCGACCGCTGTGACAGATCCGGTCACGGGCAGTGTCCAGGTCATTGAAGCTGCGGCGGTAAGATCGGTACGCGCGGAGCCAGGCCCCATAGCGCGCAAAGAGCGTGTTGATCATCTCGCGGTAAACCCCATGGCGTTTAGGAGACTGCCGGACGAGAGGCACGGCAGTTCCAGAGCACGCAAAATCGCATTGCAGACCATCATTGTCCGGGCTCATCAGAGATGCACCCCTTGATGGTCTGGCAAAGCACGTCTGCAGAAAATGGTTTCGTGAAAGTGCCTGCAATTCCAACCTCGGCGGCGATCTCCCTCACTCTTTCCAACTCACCCGGAAAGCCCGTCACAATCAGGATTGGGACGCAGGGGTAGCGCCGCCGAAGCCCAAGCAACATTTCAGAAGCTGAAGCATTTGGAAGCACCAGGTCCAGAATCATGAGATCCACTTTCTCACAAAGCAACATCTTCTCGGTCATCTCATAACTGGTTGCAACGAGAGGTATAAAATCCATATGCAAGGTTTCGAGAATTGCCAGATAGGACGCAATCACTGAAAGGTCGTCTTCAATGATAAGAACCCTTTTCGGCGCCACTCGCACTCCTTTCGTCAGCACGACAGCAGATCACTCAGTCGCACCGGTAGAGGCCACAAGTCTGCACGAACGGATCATGCTGGAAGGGAGGGTCGCCGATCTTCAGGTCCAGAAGAGGAAAACCGACAGAGGTACCCCCTTGGGCGAGGTATTAATCAAGACCTGTGCCAATACGGAAGATCAGAGAATATGTTGTATTTACGTGTGCATACAGGGATTGCCTGGTGATCTCTTGGCACAGAATTCTCAGAATGATTCTACCCTTGAGCGGTGCGGATATCAGTCTGATAGGATGGCGACAAGATGGGCGGAGCGACGGCCCGAGTTAACCTCTGCGCCACGAGGGCCGGCATGATGGCAAACACCCTAACCACCACGTAGTAGATTGTTCTCGGAGGGTCTCGGCTGGCAAGATACTCACGGATCGATAGGCCCGAAGCCAGAGCACAAGACCCAATTATCCAACCAGCATCAGCCCAAGTGCGACCGCCCCCATCCCGAGCCGGCCACGCGGTGTAGATGGCCCTGCCGCACGCCGAAGGATCAGCCGCGCTGATTGAAAGACGACCGCAAACACGATCGGCGTCTTCATGAGCTCAGCGTTCTCGTCGCTCTAGTTGAAGCTCTCCTGAGCCATCCCCACCTCCTCCCCTGCGACCAGCCATTCCATGGTCGTATCAAGCGCCCTTGCGATCCGGTATAGGGTCATTACCTCGGGGAGCTCGCCCCGGAGACAAGCCTCGAGGACTTCCGGGGAAACCTCGGCCAGACGAGCGAGCTCGCCCGCACGAAGACACGGCCTGGGTAAGAAGGATCACGAGGCGGTCGGCAAAATCAGGGTTCCGTAGGGGCTGAGTCATTTCTGCTTCTCCATGCGCTTCTTGTACGTCATCACGTCAGCCTCTCGGAACCTCCAGAACCGGCCGTCTTTGAACGCCCGCAGAGTGCCTCTGCGCGCCATCTCGATCACGTCATCAGGGCTGCAGTCCAGGACTCGGGCTACCTCTTTCGACTTGAGATACTTTTCTTTGGCCTTCATGATCCGATGCTCCACCCGTGAGAGGCTCAAGCTGTATTACAGACCGGCTCTTGCGGAGGTGCAACGTCTCTACCCCCCATTACTCATTGTTCTCTTTTATCCTCTCCTCGGAGTGATTTCTCGATCTTGGATAGAGCATCCGCTGTCTTCTGGCGCAGACTATCTACCTGGTTCTGGAGATCTTGCGTTGATCCTCCCGATCTCTTGTAGGCCAGGATAGCAATGATGAGTGCTGCAACGGCGATTAGAAAGGTAAGAGCCATGATCCGTACCTCCCATCTAAGGTGAAAGTCATATCATATCATCACAACCGCGAGGGCTTCAGGGAAATCCCAGCGTACTTCACGAACTCGGCCGCACAAAGGCCGGCCTCCGTCAGGAGTTCACAAGGCGATCAGAGCGAAGAGGTTCCGAGGGGTCTTGTTCATTTCTTTCCCGAGTTTCCTTTCCTCGACTGCTGCAGGGGGCCAACCCCCATAAACCGCACGTCGACTTCGACCGGCTCGCTCGGAACTCTACGCTCTATCAGGACCGCCCCTTTGCGGCCGTCCTTTAGGAGCAACGTGTACAGAATGTCCCCATCGAGCTCCTCTCGGTCCTTCACCGCAGTCCTGAAAACGCCACGCCACCTCTCTGCACCAGGCCGGATGTTGATCGATACGGCCAAATCGTTGAGCAGAGTTCGGTCCCCCTTCAGAAGACGGCCGGTCAAGAGGCCAACGGTTCTGGCTTGGGCCATTTCCATCTGCTTCTTGTATGCGACCACGTCTTCATGCCGATATAGCCAGAATCTGCCCACCTTGAACGCCCTTAGCCTGCCCCGCCGAGCCAGCTCGTGTACGTCATCGGGGCAGCAATCCAGGATGTGGGCGACGTCCTTGGAACGGAGGCGTTTCTCAATCGCCTTCATGCATTCTGTCCTCACTCAAAAGAGGCGGTGAACCAGCTTTCAGACCCCATCCCCCTGCTGTCAATGGCTCGGGCAGCTCGGGTAATCGTGGAAGAAGATGTTCAGGGGAAGCAGAAATTCGGCTATCCTCGAGATCGTCCCTTCCTCTTCAGCTCTGCCCCAAGGAGCTCTCGGACGACCACTTTCAGTACCGCCCTGACGTCATCGCAGATGAACGGATCCTTGCTCGCCCGAGGGCCGGCGACATTCAGGACCCGGATTCCATTACCCCGGACCCAGAACATGACCCCTTGCGCCGCCTGTGCCGCGGTCATTTGATCGAGGTCGAGGTGGAGCCACGGCTTCCCATGCCTCTTGGCCAGGGTGCGAGTGAGGGCTGATCCACCGTTCAAGTGCCCGTGAGAGAAGATCAGAGTACCATCCGAGTCGACGACGTTCTGCTCGGTCCGAGCCTCGTCGCTGGCAGTAGGCATCTCCGTAAGCTCGTAGCGGTCCGGAAGTGGCCCCGCTTCGGTCAGCCTGCCCTTTGGAATCCATCCCCCGTGTGGCATTCCAAGTTCCATGGCCACATCCAGGGCCGCCTGATCGGCCCCGGTCTGACCGCCTGAAATGATCTTCTCGAGCATGGCTCGTCCTGCCCATCCAAGCGCCGTTTGTGGAGGTCTCCAAGAGCTGCCGCACATCCGGGCAGCTTTCCCGGCTTGGCGCCCCGCCGTGGGTCAGACGCCACAGGCCCAGGCCCATTTTGAGGCTCCGCATCTTACTACATGGCGCCAAAGAGAACAAAGATCTATGGGGTTTGGATGCTTTTGTGTATCCCATAACTTTTTTCTTGTATCTTCGAGCTACCTCAAACTAGACTGAATTCCAGCCGATGGACCATCCTTCTCTGCAAGGGAGGAAACCGCCCATGTTCAGGAGAAATCTTCTTCCTATTTGGGCTGGGATCTTGGCGCTTTCCGGCATCTTTCTCATGGGGCAAGACCAAACTTGTTATGCACCACAATGCATAGACAATGATCTGGACGGCTACTACGCGATTGATCCGGCCTGTTGTCCTGAAGGTGACGACTGTGATGATGGCAACGCCAACGTGTATCCAGGAGCACCGGAGCTTTGCGACGGAACGGACAATCACTGCCCCGGAGACGCCGGTTACGGAGAGGTTGACGAAGGATACCCGATGATCTGTATTCCTGGAGACTGCTTCCAGATGGGGGACTCTAGCGACTCATGCAACTATGGTCTCGACGAATGCCCGGTTCACGAGGTCTGCATTTCCGCGTTTGAGATGGACTTTCATGAGGTGACCAACGCCGAATATGGCGAGTGTGTGACCGACGGCGCGTGCACGGCCCCGCTTCATTCATACAGTTACACCAGACCTTCCTATTACGGAGACCCCGCTTACGCCAACTTCCCGGTGATTTGGGTTGACTGGTATCAGGCAAGCGCCTATTGCGAATGGGCAGGGAAGCGGCTGCCCACGGAGGCAGAGTGGGAGTACGCAGCCAGGGGAGGGTTGGCTGGGAAGAGGTACCCTCGAGGAGACCTCATAGACTGCGATGATGCGAATTATGGGAGGTGGGATGCTTCCTCCGAATGCTGGGATTTTGGAGGGCTGGCAAATGATACCCATCCGGTAAAGAGCTACATCGCAAATGGATACGGGCTCCACGACCTGGCTGGGAATGTCTGGGAGTGGGTCAGTGACTTTTATGATCCAGAATATTATCAGCACTCTGTCGTTCAGGACCCGCCTGGCCCAGATATCGGCACTGCTCGCGTTCAGCGCGGCGGTTCCTGGGACTGCATTGCCGCAGATCTCCGAGTGGCCAATCGTGAAGACGACCTTCCCACAGACGCTGATGTCAACCGTGGGTTCCGCTGTGCCCGTGGCGGGGCGTATGGGCCTTAGTCATTTCCGCCCTGGACCCAGGGTTTCTGAGCCTACCCCATTGTAATGGAAGGCTGAGCACCCTGTGGGACTGGCCAAGATTCCGGCCGGGCCGATAATGTGCCCCTGGCTCCCAACTGAACAAGTTCTCCAACGGAGGAAACAACCCATGTTCAGAACACATCTCCTTCCGATTTGGGTTGGGATCTTGCTCCTCTCTGGCATGTTTCTGATGGGGCAGGAGACGTGGCCGCCCCAAGGACCGACAAGTCCCGTCCCGGATACAGGCATCACCGAGTGCTCTGACAATACACAGGGGATATCATGTCCCTCTCCGGGGGAACCTTTTTTTGGGCAGGATGCACAATATGGTCCTAACGTGATGTCTTTCACAGACAATGGGAATGGAACAATCACGGATAACGTGACTGGTCTTATGTGGCAAAGGGAGGACGATGCCACAACCAGAACCTGGTCTGATGCGATCTCCTATTGTGATTCCTTAGTCCTGGGAAGTTACACAGACTGGCGCCTTCCAAACGTGTACGAAATTGAGAGCATCGTGGACTACAGTAGCTACAACCCGGCCATAGACCTCTTCTATTTCCCTGGGACAAATTCGAGCGGGTTTGTGTATTATTGGTCGTCGTCTTCTGACGCTCTTCACCCCGAACGCGCCTGGTTTCTTTACTTCCTCGATGGTGACATTGGCAGCATCGAAAAGTCCCATAACTACTATGCACGGTGTGTGCGGCGTGGCTCAACCACAAAATCCTTCATTGAGAACGCTAATGGGACAGTAACAGACACCTCCACCGGTCTTATGTGGCAAAAGGAAGACGACGACGTTTTGACAAGAGATTGGGAAGGAGCCCTGGAATATTGCGAAAGCCTTTCCCTCGCAAATCACACAGACTGGAGGCTACCGAACATCAAGGAACTGAGCAGCATTGTGGACAACACGAGGTACAACCCGGCCATAGACCTCTTCTATTTCCCTGGGACAAATTCCTGCGGGTACCTTTCCTCATCTACGCACGCCCTGTACCCCACCCACCTATGGTTTTTAGATTTCTTTGGCGGCGAAGTCCGAAGCCAGAGTAAGATCGGTACAATCCCTGTCCGGTGTGTGCGTTAGCATCGGAGAATACTACCTGAGCCACACCCTAACATTCGCCTTTATGACTGTCGGAGCCTGTTCGACAGTCCGCCCAATGAAATCGTCCGGAAGGACGTCTCCCCCAGACATGACGATGATGAGCCCGGGAGGATCAAAGATGATTTCCGTCTTTGAAAGCTCACGGAAAATTCAGCTGATGTAGATCTACTTATAGGGAATTAGATACGCAGCACTACCGCGATAGTCGGGATGGCCCGCCCCCCCTGGTGGGGGCTTTCCGTCCGGTTCGAACATCAGGGTTCCAGAGATTTTCTCGTATCGCCAGCTCTCCTGGAACTTTATGCCCTCAGGGATGTCCTTGAGCTGCTGGAGCCGATTAGCATGAGCGGCTAGAGTTTCTCGTAGCGATACTAAATGTGGCTCTAAAGACTTCTGGAGGTCCAACCCAATACTCTCTCTCGACTTTGCCACCTCCTCTTGACCAGCATCCCGGATTGCTTTAAGAGCAGCCACCTTCGCTTCGACAAGGTCACTTGCTGTCTCCATCGCTTCTTTCAGATCAAATTGCAGCTTGATCCCAAAGAGACCAAGAATACCTGCGGCCACCCCAACTGCGTAAAGCCAATGGTAAAGTCGATCCATCCTCTTCTTCAGGCTCTCCATTTCCCTCCTCAACAGCTCAACCTCTTCTGTGCTGTTGTCTGACTTGTTCATCGCTAGTTCTACCTCCTCATTCATTCTGCACTAGAGTCTTCTTCCCAGGGCAAGAGAACCTCTCATGCCGCTCTGTCAAGAATGGCCCCTTTCTGTGGGTGGACGGCTAACGTTCCAATCTCGTGCGTCCTCACCGACGATCAAACCGGTCAGGAGCCGTTGAACGAACTCCTCATTCCCGAGCCGCGTAGCCGCCCGTATCTAATCTGGTCGTGGCAATACCATCTCACCCCCGGCAGTCAGCGCAAGTTTTCCGCTTAGAGTTCGAGAGACCACGTAGAGACGAACCGACAAACTGGCAACCGCGATTCCCGCCGTACAGTTTCAAATCCTTGGTGCACCACTCCTTCGTTAAGGCCGAGGAACACGAAACAAGCATGAGAAAGATAGGCAAAACCATGAATACCCCGTCCCAAGAGCAGGGTCAGCTTCCCTTCCAATTGGGCTCGCTCACGCCCACGGGCCAGCGATTGGTCGAAGACCGCCGTGAGGGATTCCGGGCGGGCATTGACGATTTCTACGAGTTCATCAACGAAAACGTATGCGGCGCAATTCGACTTCCCTTTGCGGTCGACCCTAATTCCAATATCCGGATCTAAGAAAACATGGCCAGAATGTGACAGGGCTGAGGTGAGATAGACATGCCTATCTACCTTCGGACCAACAAGATTCGCCGACAGAATCGGGACGCCAAGGAACCGGGAGAAGGCGGAGGCTTGTTCTGCTGAAACCGCTTCTGTGAACATGGGGTGAACTGCCCAATTACCGAGCGGGCAAACCCATCGGAGGAGGCTCTGCTTGACGATATCGTACGAGTCCCCGAAGAACCGCAATCTCATCTCACGGTGTCCACTCCTGTCGAACAGCTCCACTCACCCGCGGGACGCGCAGGCGGCCGGCTGACCCAACTCGTAGTCAGCTGTCCGAACCCGCGGTCACCCTGGGCCTCCTCCCTCGCTACCGATCGGGCCCTGAACAACGACCGTCTGCGCGATCTGAATAAAGGCAACGCCTCGGTGATTCTCGATTATCTTGAAGGCTGGCGTGGCGCCGAGCGTATGGATGCATGCGTGGTGCACGGAGAGCACCGCCTCCTGAAGATCTTGGTCTTCTTCGAGTAGGCTGACTTTCAGGCCGATATCCGAGCACTTCTTCGCCGAAAGATGACGGGCGTGAGACTTCGTCAACGCGTGGTTGGCAAGTTCGCGAAGGATCGTTTCTGCCTTCTCGATCCTGTTCGGGTGGGCGGAGAGCATGCCGGAGACGAGCCATTCTTTGGTCATCTCGTTGGACCACTGGATCGCCTTTTCGCATTCCCCGACTAGCGTAGGGTTGTACTTTGCGATGATTGGCTGCCACACCGCCATCTTCATCTGGTCGGCCTGAATCTCTTTGAACGCTCGTTGGAACTCCTCGACTACTCCATGAGCCGGCATGCCGAGGTACTGGGGGTCGACTGGACCTAGACTGGACTGCTTACCCATAACGATCTCCTTGCAGGCACAGGCGATCATGGTGCCTGCCGACATCGCCAACTGGGGCACGATAGCCCGAATATCGGTCCCAAACATCGACCGGAGGTAGTCAACCAGTGACTCGGTCGCCGCGGTCTCCCCGCCCGGCGTGTGCAGAATGAGGTCGAGGCCCTTGGAGCGATCGAGTTCATGGATTACGGTCATAAAACCGTTCTTGTCGGCGTCGTTGACCTGGAGACCTGCAAGGCCAGGCTTCTGGAGCCAAGCAGAATAGTAAATAATGATATTTCGCCCGGTCCGTTCGTGAAGGCGTTCCATGTACTTTCGCCGAACAACATCGTGGGTGCTTCCTGCCTCTTTGATTTCGCGAAGCAAGTCATGCCAACTTGGCATGGGGATTCTCCTCTTCTTCCCAAGTCCATGCGTCAACGTGGATGAATATTTGCTGGGTCTCGCACGGCCCGGAGCCTGAGGCTGACAAAAACCTTTGACGCTCGGCATCTGTGCCTAGACCCATAGCACGGAACATTGCCTCAAGTTCCTCAATTGAGTGCAGTTTCATATCTCGTTTCCCTCCAGAACAGCAAACGTCCCCCCGCTCGTATTCATCAGAAGATGTGCATTTGGTACTGATGATCAATTTCAAAGACCCTCAGTTGATGAGCTCACTCAATGCACATACTGATGCCTGAGCTTCCACGGTTAAATCCAACCTTTCCTCTTGGCTGCATTGAAGATTTCCTCAAAGTCCCTCGCTGGAAGAAGCGTGGCAAACTGCCCGTACACCCATTTACCTTTGCTTTTTCCCTTGGCTCCAACCATGTAATAGCAAAGTCGCAGTTCCCACCGGTTTTCCTTGGGAAATACCACCTTCGTCAATTCTGGATAGAAACGATACAAAGATCAGAAAATGGTCCTTCGCAACCTTCTTCACATTATCAACGGGGCCAACTCGTCCTCCCGGCCAAACCTTAGACATCCACGGTCACAACATTGCCGGATTTTCGAACCACGACGATGTCCACGGACTTCTTGTTTCCAAGAGTCAGACTGGCTTCAAATCCAAGACGATGGAGCATGGACAGCACGAAAAACTCCGCCGCCAGATTAGTATTGTATGTGGTCATGTCTCCATGCCAATCGACGATAGCGAGGCATCGAGGCGCCTGCCCGCCTGCGCGTGACTCGGCAGTATGGGTCGGATCAAGTCCCCTTCAGATCCGCCCTCACGGTGCTTCCGTCAAAAAGGCTAGTTCAAATCTTCAACGGTAGCCTGGGCTGGTTCTAGATTTCATTTCTCCCACGAGAGCATCCTGCAGAGTACCCTCAGTTGGGAAACCTTTGTTACGTTAATCTCGAAACGATCAACCACTCGAGCAATTTCGGTATCTTCATCATAGGTTCGGTTATCCTCTCGCTCCATCTGCCGGTCGATGACCTTCAGGTATACCCGACTGAAGGAGTAGGTATGGTTGTCAGGGAACTTCACGAACGGGTCGTCGCTTATGCACAGCTCAAACTCGACCTGCACGACGAACCTCACCTGCGACCCTATCGAGTCAATCGTTCTCTCGTACCAAACCCACCGAACCACGTCAGTCGAATTCTGGTCCCGCCGTGCGAAGCCGAGTTTCTCCAAAAAGGCTGGGTCTCTCGTGACTTCGCGTAGATCGTTCATTTTTGAAAGTCCAAAAGATCAACGAACAATCATTGGATGAATGGGGAATCTTAGGCGATGTCGCCATGTATCACCTTGTTCTCCATCCTGTCAATGGCAGGATTCAGATGTACTATCTGGAATTCCGCGAAGCACCTTTGTGATGGGAAAAGCAATATGTAGGATCGCTTCTATGGATATGCGGCAAAAAGGGTTGGGCACCGCTTGCCAGCGCTGAAAGCGCCCGTCAGATGGCTTGCGACCCGACAACCTCTAGAGTACGCAGATGGACGGCGAAGCTGTAGGATTGCTCACTTTGACTGAACGAGTTTCATTACCCGCTGCTTCCTCCAAAGGACCTCTAAAACGATGGGCCGTAGGTCACGTTCAGAGACCACGTCGTTTCCTCTGGAAGAGAGGGGCAGAAATAGAACTTCCTCCTGGATATCCGGCGCCAGGTTCAGCAGGTTCATGATCTGCGTGATCCGGGCACGGCTCACGTGTCCGAGACGTGCAAGATCCGCGTAGTCGCGAACCTCGCAGCTCCGGACAAGCTCATCCATCCGAATCGCCAGTGCCATGAGGCGGGCGATGCGGGGGATCCTGCCCGTCGGCCGATCGGGCTTTTGCTCCGGTTTCCTTCTTCGGATGACCTTCCTGCCTCGCCTTCCCTTCTGGAAGCGGATCTGGCATTCCACCGTCAGTCCCTGAGTCATTCGCTTGCCTCCTCTCCGATACTCGCCTCCTGCGCGAGGATTTTGACCCCGGCGGGCCTGAAGGTGATGGCGAGCGTCTCCTTCCCTCCGTCGTAACCGACCCGCTCGACCAAGAGCCTGATCAGCCTCGTTTGCTCCCTCGGTGAAAGGGCATCCCATACTGGCTCGAAGGACTTGAGGGCGGAGACGAACTCGGCCTCCTCCACCTTCCTGCGGCTTGCCTTGATCATCTCTTCCTGGATTTCCGTGACCCTCTGCTCGGCTGCCCGGATTCGATCCTGGAGGGTAGCAAGCCTGTCGAGATCGCCGTTGAGGTCACCCTGCTCAAGCATGCGTCGGACTTGACCGTTGAGCCGGGTGAGCTCATGTTCGAGCCCCTTCCGTTCGCTCAGCAGCCCTTGCCTCTGCTTCGCCTCTTGCAACCGAACCTGGCTGAGGACCTTCGCGACCAGACCGGGGTCGCGGCCGATGGCACGGATCCGGTCGACCACGAACCTCTCGATCTCGTTCGCCGGGATCGACTTGTTCGGACAGGTATCCCACCCTTGCTTCTGCGCCTTGGTGCAGACGTAGTACCGGTATCGCTTGTTGGGCCTCTTTACGGTGTACGCATGGGTCATGGCGGCCTCGCAGGGGACACAATGCAGGAGCCCTCTGAGCAGGGCCC
Source organism: bacterium (assembly GCA_040756235.1). Lineage (GTDB taxonomy): Bacteria > Desulfobacterota > DSWW01 > DSWW01 > DSWW01 > JBFLZG01. The sequence goes on from JBFLZG010000081.1 coordinate 67,462, forward strand.
CGTACTTGTTCCTCACGTCCTTCCCGCCGTTTCTGCCGTTCCTCCGCAGGACCTCCTGGGCGCGGCGCCAGACCTCTCGTCAACAATGGCTTCGTGCTCCCCGTCGTAGATCTTCCCCTTGTGCCTGACCTTGCCCAGGTAGATCACGTTGGCCAGCAGGTCGCGCAGGTTCCCCTTGTGGAACGGCGACCCTTCCCTTCTGTTGCCTTCCTTCGTGACCCACGCCTTTGTGGTCCACCCCCGGCTGTTGATCTCCTTGGCGGCTTCCGTCAGGGATTCGCACTTGAGATACGTCTCGTAGATCGCCTTGACCCTGGACGCCTCGAGCTCGTTCACGATGAGCTTCCCACCCTGCGGGTCGACGTCGTACCCGAGGACGGGCATCCCTCCGGTCCATTTCCCCTTTCGCCTTGCCGCGGACATCTTGTCCCTCGTGCGCTCCGCGATGATCTCCCGCTCAAACTGGGCAAAGGAGAGAAGAACGTTGAGCGTTAACCGGCCCATGGAGTGAGCCGTATTGAACTGCTGGGTGACGGAGACGAAGGAGACCTTGTGGCGTTCGAGGACCTCCATGATGCGGGCAAAGTCCAGGAGAGAGCGGCTCAGCCTGTCGACCTTGTAAACGATGAGGCAGTCGACGCTGCCGACCTCGATATCGGCAAGCAGGCGCTTCAATGCAGGGCGCTCCATGTTCCCACCGGAGAAGCCGCCGTCATCGTACCGATCCGGCAGACACATCCACCCTTCGTGCTTCTGGCTGGCTATGTACGACTCTGCCGCCTCCCTTTGCGCGTCCAGGGAGTTGAAGTCCATGTTCAAGCCCTCAGTCCTTCATTCGAGAGCACTCTGATGAGCACCTGTCCTGCCAATACCTCGGCCTGGTAGGTCCTGAATTCAGCGTGCTCATGACGACTCCTAGGCGGTAAATGACTCAGGACCTCCTCCCAGTCATTCAAGTGTTCCACACAACTACGAAGGTCGTAGATTTCCTCGAGGGTGCTTCTTGAAGATCCGGAATTCTTGATTAACGTCTGAGAGCGACTCACGAACTTCCTTCTAGTCTCGCCCCTCGGAGGGTGCAAGATGGATTCAATTGCACGCACGAACTGGTGTAGCCGGTTGTCACCCTCAGACTCAATGATCGCTTGGACCCACGCGTGCACTCCGCGTCTCAAGCGGCCGAAGCGCTCAGTATTCGCATAGATGTTCAAGAGGCCCTCCAGAACACGTCGGATGGATAGCAGCGATTCCGCCTTTGTTTCGGGAGGGACCACCCGATTCATCGTGCAGAAGGTCGGCAGCGTGCCGATGCTCCGCACTCTCGGTTCCCCATTCTCGTTGTCCCCAGTCAGTATTAGGCCATGTTCGCATGGCTGGATTCCGTGCAAGAAGATAGCGTTGAGTAACCTATGCGCGAGGGTCGTCAATGTCTCGTTTTCTTCATCCAGGAACTTCAAAGTCTCTGATTTTCTCCTGGCGAGGATCACGAATTCGCTTTGTCGGAGGCGATCAATTTGAAGGGAACCGAGCCATTCCTCCCAATGAGGCTCCATGTTGAAAGGAAAAGAGAAGTGGATTCAAAGGTCATCCCGTATGCAGATGGGCCCCTCTGGCAGGGTGTGGCTAAGACTTTCGAGTGCGATGCAGCCGAATTTCTCTCCCTTCAAGACTAGCTCTTCCATCATGTGTCCCTCGCCTCGGTCTGGCCGACCCTAAGGCCGCATGCTCCTCCTCCACTCCCACGGCGGCACCGGGTGCTTGTCCCGCCATAGCCCACGTCCTTCGCCCCGTGCCTCATCTTCCAGGCTCCTCCACTCCAGGCACATGGGGTTCTTGCAGTAGCGATCATAGACCCAGGCGAACCCGGCCCGGACGATCTCCGCGTTGACGATCTTCCCGTTCTCGAGCCTGACGATCCCCACGGTCCTTCCGTACTGGTCGATATCGACCGGCTCCACGTCGACTGACTTCCCGAACACGAGGTCGGCGGTGAGCTGTTTCGCACGGCTTCCGAATGCCTGTCTCTTCTCCGGGCAGTCGATCCCGTAGAGCCGGACCTTGATCGGCGTCTTCTCGTTGAGGACCGTGATCGTGTCGCCGTCGGAGACGCCCACGACCTTTCCTTGCCAGGTGGATGGAGCAAGGGGCAGAACGAGGAGGAACATGAACGCCGGCAAGAGCCGGCGCATGGAGAAGAAGGACCTGCGAGCATGGGTAACCGGCCCCATCTCAATTGTGCCCCCGCTTCAACTCATCCATCAGAGCCAATTCCAAGGCTGTCCGAACATCCTGTGAGAAGTGGAACCCTGCGACAAGTTCATCCTTCTTGACCTTAGAGAGAACAACCTTGAGACTTTCCCCCTCGCTCAATCCCTCCTTTGAGAGCCTCTCCAGCCAGGAGTCAACCGCATCCATCGCTGCCTGGAGTTCCTCCTCTACATGGGATTGTGCCTCAAGCACCTTGTACGCCGCATCACAGACCTCGTCCTCTTTGTCATAGGGGTCGTGTTCGTTGCAGAGACCGAAGAAAGTGCCTGTGGCCCCTCCCTTGGGATACTCCGTGTAAGTCAGAATCTCGCTGGCGGTCATGAAAAGCCCCCAGCAGACCGCGGGCTTGCCGCACAGAAGGCACGTCGAGATTCGCGCGGCTTCAGGGGCGCCATCCCGGATTGCCCCCTCGCTCAGGATCTCGAGAGTCTCTCCGGGCTCAGAGAGCAGGATCCCGCCCTTTTCATAGACCCGGGACACTCGGCCGTCAATGATGTGGCGCTTTGGCGGTTTCATCGTTCACCATGTCTAGTCACGACAGCCGCAGCCTGGAATTCACCAAACGATCGGAGAAATTCAGCGCAAGCATTCCCCTAATCGATCAAGGGAGACAAGGTAAACGGTCAAGAGAATTGGTATCACGAGGAATGTGAGCCATTGAAAAATAACATAGTAAACCTTAGCAGACCTGCAGTATTTCGGATGGTAGTTATCAGTTTCAGATGGAAGCAGACACTCCTTTGGAGTACTTGTGATCCTTTCCGCAGAAATTGCGATCTTTTCACTGATAATCGCCCCCAACCTGCGTATTTCCAGATCCTCCCTTTGGTAGTAGAGAAACGCCAGAATGGCACTGAGCCAAAGCGCAGATATCCGAGATACCAGAAAGCTTCCCGAGGCGTCTGCCCGGAAAACGAAAGCAAGCACCGCAAAATAAGCGAGCAGCACTGCTTTTTGAAGACTCGACCTCCTACCTATTTCAGCCTTGATCGCGTTAAAGTCGGCCTTCAGAAAATCAAGGCTTTGCTTGTCCTTCTCACTGAGATCGCTCAATAGCGTTATCCTCCATAGGAAAGAGGCCCGGCAGGGGGACCACCAAGCGGCCAGCGAAACCAGGTGGGTGGCCTCCTCAGCATCCATTCAATCGCTTCTTGTACCTTATCACATCAGCCTCCCGGAACCGCCAGAACCGTCCTACCTTGAACGCACGCAGAGTCCCTTTCCGAGCCATGTCGATCACGTCGTCAGGGCTGCGATCCAAGATGTGGGCTACCTCCTTCGACTTGAGATCTCTTTCTTTGGCCTTCATGATCCAACCCTCCTCTGCTCACCAGCGCGGAACGTCCAGGCGACTTGTCGGATCCGGTCTGCTTCCCTTTTCAGCCGCAAATCCGAGTGATGCGGTTATCGATGACGATGCGGCGTTTGAGGAATTCCACTCAAAATTCCTGTCATGAGTAAGCTCCGGATCCAGAGATGATCGTGTCCTTTCGGCAAGCCTGCATGCATCGGTCTGAGGAGGTGGGGTAGGATCGGTCATCCTGAGCACGAGAGGGGGATGACCGATGATGCGATCCGATTCGGCTTTGAAGAAGTTGACGCTTGAGGATGTCCGGGAACGGTTCGAGGAGTGGCGGAGGAAGCGGAGGCGGCGGGCGGAACCGATTCCCGAGGAGCTTTGGGCAGCCGCGGTCAGACTCACCAAAGAGCATTCCGTAGTTCAGGTATCCAAGATCCTTCGACTCGATTACACCAAGCTGAAGAGGCGAGCCTCTCCGGAGGGCTCTCCCCGAGGGCCGAAGCTCGTCGAGGTGGATCTGTGCCCGCCGGAGACGCCTGCTGGACAGTGCTTTCTGGAGGTGGAGGAACCGCACGGCCGGAGGCTGAAGCTTGCCCTGAAGGGGAAGGTGGATCTGGACGTGCTGGCGGTGATCCGCAGCATGTGGGGCGAGGGGTCGTGATCCAGATCACTCCGCAGATGCGTATCCTGGTTGCGGTGGAGCCGGTCGATTTCCGCAAAGGGATCGACGGACTGGCGCGTGTCTGCCGGCAGGGGCTCTCCACGGATCCCTTCTCCGGGGTCGTTGTGGTGTTTCGCAACCGACGCGCGACCGCCTTGAAGGTCCTCGTGTACGACGGCCAGGGGTTCTGGCTCTGCCAAAACCATCTCTCTTCACACTACACCTCCTTCGATCTGATCCGAGGGTTTTGATTCCCTGGCTGTTCTGATGGCCGCCGCTCGATCGACGAGTCGGTTCCATCGGCTGCATTGTTTGATCGGCCGATTC
>JBFLZG010000082.1:0-43826 GCA_040756235.1 bacterium
CCGCAGCCAACCAACCTCCGGCCGCTTCGGGCGTTGCTTCGGTCGCCTTTTGGCTCCCTCGCAATGTCCCCGAGAATTCATTCTGCATTTGCCGGGACGTCCGGGGGAGAGATAAGATTTCTCGTAGGCGTGTGTCTGCGCGGGTCTCACGAGCCTTCCGGGGTAGCGGTCGAGGATGGATTCGAGCTTGGTGCGCACGGTCGGCAAGCTTTTCGCGGTCTTCCGGCTGGTCTGGATGGAGCGGCTGGTCTACCGCGTGAACCTCTTCCTGGAGATCCTGAGCGGCATCTTCTCCTCCCTGATCATCGTTTTTCTCTGGATGGCCGTCTACCGCAATCGGTCCCAGACGGTGCTCGGCGACTACACGCTCGCCGAGATGGTCACGTATCTGATCGGGGGCGGGCTGATCGCAAGCTTCGTTCAGACCGCCGCCGATCTCCAGGAGACGAGCCTCAGCATCCAGGACGGCAGCCTCTCCAATCTGCTTCTCAAGCCGATCCACCCTTACGGGATCTGGTTCGTGCGGGACCTGGCCGGCAAGAGCTTCTTCCTGCTCCTGGGCCTGTGCGGCTACCTGGCCGTGCTGCTCTTCTTCAGGGAGTACGTGGTGCCTCCGGCCAGTGCGCTGCATCTCTTGCTGGCTTTGGTGGGGACGGGCATGGCCGCGCTGCTGCAGTTCCTGCTGTTCGAGGCGCTCAGCCTCCTGGCGTTCTGGATCGAGAGGACGTACGGGATCCTGTTCATCATGCGCGTGATCATGGAGGTCCTGGGGGGTGCCATCATCCCCCTGTCCTTCTTCCCTGAAGCTCTGAGAGAAGTCTTTTTGAACCTTCCCTTCTCGTTCCTGATCTATCTGCCCATGGCCCTCTATCTGGGCAAGATCCCGCTGCAGGATGTCCCCTGGCAGTTCCTGCGTGAGATCGGGTGGATCGCGTTCCTGGCCGTGCTCAACGTATGCATCTGGAAGAAGGGGATTCGCCAGTATGTCGCCATGGGTGACTAAGGCCGGGAGAGGCGTGCGCCGGTACGCGGGCCTGCTCGGCGTTCTCGTGAAGATCGGCTTCATGCGCCAGATGGCCTACCGCCCGCACTTCTACCTGATGATCACGGGAAAAGTGATCCGGATCGCCCTGGTGTTCTTTTTCTTCCAGGCGATCTTCCTCAAGGTGGACCGGATCGGCAGTTGGACCTATGACGAGGTGCTCCTGCTCTTTGCGACGTTTCACATCGTGGATTATCTGATGAGCATCACCTTCCACCGCACCTTGGCCTACCAGCTCCCCGGCAGAGTCCAGTCGGGAGAGCTGGACTGGCGGATGCTCCTGCCGGTGAACCTTCTCTTCTTCGTCTCCTTCGAAGAGGTCGACATCATCGATCTGTTCAGCTTCCTGCCTTCCCTGGCTTTCCTGATGTATGTCTTCCACAGGCTGGACTTTGCGTTCAGCTGGCCCCAGCTTGCCGCCTACGTCCTGTTGATGGCGAATGCGCTCTTGTTCGTGTTTGCCGTGGTGCTCATCACCGCTACGGTGTCGTTCTGGACGACCCAGTCTTACGGCCTCTCCCGCATCTTCGACAACCTCCTCAAAATTGGACGCTATCCTCTCGACATCTTTCAGGGCTTCTGGAAGATTGTCTTCGTCTATTTCCTTCCGCTCGTGCTCATCGCCCAGGTGCCTTCTCAGGCTCTCCTGCGGGCCTTGGATCCGAAGTTCTTGTTGGCGGCCATGGGCGCCTCGGCCTTTTTCCTGGTCCTGGCGCTGGCGTTCTGGAGGGTGGGGCTCCGCAACTACGTTTCCGCCAGCTCCTGACTGGCCATCGGGCAGACATGAAGGCAATCCTCACCAGAGAGCTGTCCAAGACGTACTGGTTCTACGAGAAAGAGGCGGGGCTGGCGGGCTCGTTGAAAGCGCTCCTCCGGGGCAAGAAGGTGTTCGTGGAGGCGGTCCGGGGGATCGACCTCGACATCGAGATCGGCGAGATCGTGGGGTTCATCGGGCCGAACGGCGCGGGCAAGACGACCACGCTCAAGATGCTTTCCGGGATCCTCCACCCGACCCGGGGCGAGGTCGAGGTGCTGGGCTTCGCCCCTTACCGGCGGGAGAAGGCTTTCCTCAGGCAGATCACCTTCGTCGCGGGCCAGAGGAGCCGGCTGTTCTGGGACCTGCCGGTGGAGGAGTATCTCCATTTCTGCAGGACGATTTATGAGATCGACGATCGCCTGTACGCCAAGAACCGGCAGGAGCTCATCGAGCTGGCCGAGATCGGGGACCTCTTGAGGACGCCGCAGCGCAAGCTTTCCTTCGGGCAGCGCAAGCGGTGCGAGCTGGCCGCCGCTCTCCTCCACGACCCGAGGGTCATCTTCCTGGACGAGCCGACCAACGCGATCGACGTCCTCAACGTGCGCAAGATCCGGGAGTTCATCCGGCAGAAGGGAAAAGAGGGGCGGCACACGATCCTGCTCACCTCCCACAACATGGGCGACATCGAGCAGGTCTGCGAGAGAGTGATCGTCATCAACCGGGGAACGCTCGTTTACGACGGCAGCGTTCGGGACCTGCAGCGGCGGCACGGCAGGGTCAAACAGATCCGCGTGGCGCTGCGGGACGGCCAACCAGCCGAGGGGATGGAGACGATGGGCAAGCTGAGTCGGACGGACGGCGACGAGCTGGTGCTGGAGGTCGCATCCGATGAGGCCGCTCAGGTGGCTTCCCGCCTGCTGGCTCGCTATTCCGTGAAGGACATCAGCATCACGGACCCGCCGCTGGAGAAGATCATCGAATCGCTTTACCTGAGGCAGCCGTGAGGATCCTGCCGGCGCGGGGGCGCATCGGACTTTGGAGGGCATGAGCCATGCGTATGACGGATAGGGACTGGGAAGAACTGAAGGAGGCCAAGGACCTCCTCGAGGGGGAGAGCCTGGCCATGCGGATCACGCGCGTCGCGGGGGCCCCCATCGAAAAGGGATTCAAGCTGTTGCCGGAGAAGTGGTCGGGCTACGTGCAGACGGCGACTCGCAAGTCCCTTCAGAGAGCGCTTCACGTCGCCTTTCTCACGTTGAAGGACCGGCCGGAAAGAAGATCGACGGAACGGTTCTATCGGCTCTCGGTCGGCATTTCAGGAGGGTTGGGCGGCGCCTTCGGGCTCGCCGGCCTCGCGGTCGAACTGCCCGTCTCCACGGTGCTGGTGCTGCGCTCCATCCTGGAGGTGGCCAGGAACCAGGGGGAGGACCTGGCGTCGGTCGAGACGCGTCTGGCCTGTCTGGAGGTCTTTGCGCTCGGCGGAAGGCCCCAGGAGGACGACGCGGCCGAGACCGCTTATTACGCGGTCCGGACCGCCATGGCCAAGGCCGTCACCGACGCTGCGCGGTACATCACGGAGACCGGCCTTGCCCAGGAGGGCGCGCCGGCCCTGGTGCGCCTGATCACGGCCATCGCCGCGCGCTTCGGGGTCCTCGTCTCGGAGAAGACGGCGGCGGCGGCCATTCCGATCGTCGGGGCCGCCGGCGGCGCGCTCCTCAACGAAGTCTTCCTCGATCACTTCCTGGACGTGGCGCGCGGCCATTTCACGGTGCGGAGGCTGGAGAGGGCCTACGGCAAGGAAGTCGTGCGGGAAGCCTACGAGCAAGCCTGAAGAGCAAGTGCCTCCTACCAAAACTTGAAGTCCATTCCCAAATCCAGGGCCACCAGGAACTGCGAGTCCAGGTAGTCATTCTCCTGCTCGCCGGAGTAGTAGTAGAAGAACCTGTGCTTGAGCGAGAAGCCCACGTAACGGTTGATCGAAAGCAAGATGCCGTTCTGGACCTCGCTTCGAGCCTCGGGCCGGCCGCCGTCAACGTCCAGGACCGCGGTGAAAGAATCGAGATCGAAACGATAGAGGAGGCGGTCCCAGATCGGATACTCGAAGCTTCCGATGGCTTCGAGACCGTAGCTCGCCGGTTCCACCGGATCGTTGATCCTCTTTTCGAAGCCCAGGCCGAGGCGTCCCGCTGCCAGGCCCCCGGCGACCTTTCCCATCATCGAGACCCCTGCCGTCTCGCGGATCAGCATGGGCCGGAAGCCGGACCTCTCTTCCTCCAGGGCGGTCTCGAACATCGACTTCTGATAAGGCTTGAAGAGGCTGTCCAGGTTCAAGTTGTAGACCAGGGTGCCGCGCAGCAGGTTCTGGAGGTAGCGGCCGTCCTGCTTTTCATAGCGGACCTCCGGTGTGAGGACGAACATGTGGCGGTTGTTGTAGATCGCCAGGTCGGCCCGGTTCTCGAGCCCCCATTTCTTGTAGCTCTCGGAAGGCTGGCCCGGCGGCGGCGTGGTGTCGTCGTCTTTGTCAATCGTCGAGTGGTCGAGATAGTTCGAGAGCCGGACATCCAGGGTGGTCCTGAACCTGCGTTCGAGGTACCGGTGGTCTTCCCGGAAGACGACCTTCTGGCCCTGCAAGTCCGAAAGGAGCAGATCGCTCACGGTCTGCCACGTGTTCTCGTAGTCGATCTCGGCACCGAGGCAGAGCCCCATCTTCTCGCAGGCGGGCTGGGTGGAGGCCACCCGGTACTTGCGGCCGTCCTGGATGTCATAACCCTGGATCTTCTCGTCCTCGATTCCGTTGATCAGCAGCGTCTTGTCTGCGTTCAGGAGCTTGCGGATTTCGGCGCCGGTGAGCTTGTAGACGAAGACGTTGTAATCCAGGGTCACCGTGTCCAGGATGTGAGAGTGCGTGACCTCTCCCTGGTAGGTGGACGGGACGAGGGTGTTCTTGTCGATGACCGAGACCTCGCAATCGAAGCGGTCCCGAAGCAGGCAGGCGAGCTTCGTGTCGTCCACCGTAAGGGAAAGCCCTTCGGTGTTCGTGACGATCGCGTCTTCCTCCTTCCGATATTGGCGCTTCCAGAGCGACAGGCGCCGCTCGAAGTCGGCGTAGGCCGGACCCGGGCTTTCCGGGGTCCCGGCGACGGCCGACCGGCTGAGCTCCTCGATCGACCTCCACGAGATGTTCCGGATCGCGAGCCTCGAATCGACCAGGAGGTCCAATACGTAGAAGCCCGCGCTTTGCGGCAACATCACGATGGGACGGCCATCCGCCATCTCGATCCGCGTGGCCTGGCTCCCGTACAGATCTCCGGTGTTGTCCCCGCCGCAGATGGCCATTCCGATCTGCTTGTATTTCCCCAGAAGTGAAATCGTCTCCGGGAGAGTCAGGCCGGACAGGACCAGGATCGAGGCGGCTCCTTTCTGCCGGATTTCCTCGATGGGCCCCGAAAGGTTTTCGAATCCCTCTTCCATCCGGATCGTATAGAGCTTCTTCTCCGCGATGTCGAAGCGGATGTTGGTCGAGCTGACTCCGAGGATGCCGAGCGTCGTCCGGCCCGTGGAAAACAGCACATACGGGTCGAACAGAGGCTTGGCGTCCCACAGCAGGTTGGCGGAGAGCAGCCGGGTCTTACCGTTCTTCTGCTGGTCCTGAAGGTTGTCCAGCCCGATCTGAAGGTCCATGGAAGAGACGAGGGTGGCGTCGCAGGAAAAGGAGCCGAGGTAGTCCATGACCACCGAGCCGGACGAGAACTTCGATAGGGATCCCGGATAGAAGGAATTGCCGAGGTCCAGGTAGAGCGGGATCTTCTTCGCGCGCCTTTCGGCGAGCATGCCCCGAGCCAGGACCAGGAGCGGGTCGCTCTGGCTTTGGCCTTGTTCCTGGAGGGCGAACCGGCCCTGGAGGTTGGACGTCAGCAAAATGGAGATCTCTTCCGAAGCCGACAAGCTGCCGGCTGCCGGCAGGATCGCGGACAACGCGGAAACCAGGCCAAGGAACGAGAGTCTGGCACGTGATCTCATGGGGGTTCTGTTGCCTCCGCTCCTGAAAAAATGTGAGAAGAACGCTCATCGCATGATTTCGCTCGCCGCCCGTGAACGAGGCGGGAGCGTATAGGTGAAGGGTTTCAGCCGGGAGAGACTCCCGGCCTCACCTCTTGCTGGTCTGTCTCACGATTGCCCTGGGACTCTAATGGGCTGAGGAGGTCTGTGCGGGGGCCGGTTCCGTGGTCCCGACCGGGGTGATCTTCGCCTTGAGCTCCCGAATCTCGTTTTCGAGGCCCTGGATGCGGCCGTCCCGGAGCTGGAGATCCCTGGCGGCCTGCTCGAGCTTCGCGGAGAGCTGTCCGCTCGAGTCCTTCAAGGACACGATGGATTGGTCGCGGCTGGCGACCTCGCTCTTCAACTGCGCGGTCTCGATCTGCGCGGCTCCGATTCTTGCGTTCATCGTCTGAATCTCCTGGTCCAGGGCTTGCAGCCGGCTGGCTCGGGCCCCGAGCTCCTTTTCGGCATCGGCGAGCTTCCGGGTCTGCTGGAGGGCGGCCGCCTGCAGGGACGCGATGGCGGCTTCCCGGCCGGCCACCTCTCTTTTCAACTCGTCGATCTGCCCGTTGAGCTGCTGCTCCGCCCGGGCCCGCTCCTCCTCCCGGGTCTGCTGAAGCTGCGTCAGGTCCTGGATCTGGCGCAGGTACTCGGCTTCCTGGGCCGCGCTCCTTTCGGCCAGCTCCTGCAGCGTCGCCCTCAGGTCGGCCACATCGTTCTGATACCGCTCCTTGAGCTCCTCCAGTTGGCCGTCGAGCCTCATCAGATCCGCCTTCTGCGTGGCCAGTTCCTCGCGATACTGGCTGTTCTCCTCCGAAACGACCGAATTCTCCCGTTCGAGGCTCGTGATCCTTTTCTTCATCAACTTGTTCTCGGCGCGGATCTGATCGCCGACCTCTCCGGAGCTGCTAGTGGCCACCGTGGCGCAAGAGGCCAGGCCGCCGACGAGGATCCATAAGAAGACGGCCCTTGGGATTCTTTTCATGGCTTCACGTCCGTCTCATGGGTTTTCGCTGCGCTCTCCCGTCTCGAGGTCATCAGAGAGAACGGTCTCGAGGGCGCGGAGCCAGCGGGAAAGCGGCCTTGCCTGGATGCGGGATTTCGAGGTTGCACCGCAGTTCGGAGCGCAAATGATAGTCCTCCTCGGCGAATTAGGCAAGGGAGAAACCCCGCTGCCAGGAGAGAGCATGCCCGCTTCGGCCGCAACAAAAAACTTGGCATTTGGCAAGGGTCCATGTAAAAAGGGGAAAGCGCAAAGGCGCAAGCGAAGGTTCGAGAAAAAAGCGAATTCCGGCAGCAACGATCCTCTAGAGGTGGCGCAAGTGAGTCGCAATCCCGAGCTGGACGAATTGAGGAGGAAGATGGCGGAGAATATCTCGCAGATGCCCGCCACCGAGGTCTTTGTTCCCCGTGCCAGGCTGCGGGAGTTTTGCGAGATCATCGGCGAGACGAACCCCGTTTACCGGGACGCCGGGGAGGCCAGGAGGCGCGGTTTCGAGGAGGTCCCCGTCCCTGAGTCCTATTTTCTCACTCTCATCACCCCCCTGTCGCACGAGCTTTTTTCCCGCGGCGTGGGGCTCCTGCTGAGCCCGTCTGTCAAAGGCGTCATTCATACCTCCTCGGCGATCGAATTCCACCGCCCGCTGTATTGCGAGACGCCCTACCGGCTCGTGCTGGGCTTGTCCAGCCTCGTTCGCAAGAGAGGCAACATGGGCAGCTACCTGGTGGGGACCTTTCCGCACAAGGTCCTCGACGCGCGCGGAGACCTCGTTGCGGTCGACAGCCACGTGTTTTTTCTCCGCGAGAGTTGAAGGGAGTTCGACAGCATGGGACACGGCTGTTTCGAGCAGATCCGGGACGGGGCCGAGATTCCGTCTCTTCAGGTGAATTTCTCCGCCGAGAGGAATGCGCGCTACTGCCGCCTGGTGAACGAGATCAACCCGCTGCATTTCGATCTCGACTTCGCGCGGTCCCTGGGGTACCGGGACATCGTGGTCGCAGGAATCTTCACGGCCAGCTTCTTCCCGAAGCTCCTGACCGACTGGCTCGGCGAGCGGACCCGGGTCGAAACCATCCGGGTCAAGTTCAAGGCCCCGGCCTATCTGAACGAGACCGTGACGTACCGCGGGCGGGTGGTGCGCAAGCGAGTCGAGGACGGCGTCCGGAAGCTGGAATGCGAGCTCTGGTCGGAGAACGCTGCCGGCGAGAGGCTGGCAATGGCGACGGTTCTCTCGAGCGTGCCTTAGCACACCGCTTCACAAAATGGGCAACGTATCCCGCGAGAGCCGCAGCCGGCCCGCGGCGGAATGCGTGGCAACCGAGGGTCTAAGAAGGGTGAACATCGCGAGCGTAAGCGTGGCGACCTCCATGTAACCGGGAGGTTGCCATGGCCCTCCGGGCCTCGCAATGTCCGATGGTGATTCCGGGGTCGCCACTTCGGTCCTGAAATCATGTCTGCCACGGGGCAAGAGAACCTTTCTCCAAGAGGCAGCGGGAGGAGGAGGTACGGCATGGAACTCCGTCACCCCAGAGACCTGGTGCAGGAGAACCCGCACCGGCCGGCCTTCATCATGGCCGGGAGCGGTCAGGTGGTCACCCGCCTGGAGCTCGAGCAGAGGGCGAACCGATGCGCCCACTTGCTGCGGGACCTCGGGCTCCGGCCCGGCGACAACATCGCCGTCTACATGGAGAACACCCCCGCGTTCATCGAGATCTGCAGCGCCGCCGGCCGCGCCGGGCTCCTCTACACGCCCATCAGCACGCACCTCACCGTGCCGGAGGTCGAGTACATCGTGAACGACTCCGGCGCCAAGGCGTTCTTCACCTCTCGAGCCAAGAGCGAGGTGGCCGAACAGCTCGCGGGCAAGGCGCCGAACGTGATCGCCCGCATGATGGCCAACGGCGCCATGCGCGGCTATGAGCCCTACGAAGAGCGGGTCGCGTCCTACCCGGCGCGCCCCATTGCGGACGAGATGGCCGGCATGGACATGCTCTACTCCTCCGGCACGACCGGCCGGCCCAAAGGCGTGAAGATCAGCCTCCAGCAGATGCCTTTCGGCCAGCTCCCGGACTCGGCCAAGCTGCTCATCGCCCTCTATGGATTGAACGAGGAAGCCGTCTATCTCTCGCCCGCTCCCCTCTATCACGCGGCGCCCCTGCGCTTCGTCATGCTGACGCTGTTCGCCGGAGGGACCGTGATCGTGATGGAGAAGTTCGACGCCCTCCACTCGCTCGCGCTGATCGAGCGCTACCGGGTGACCCACAGCCAGTGGGTGCCGACCATGTTCATCCGCATGCTCAAGCTGCCCGAGAAGGAACGGAAGCGTTTCGATCTGTCTTCTCTGAAGCTGGCGATCCATGCGGCCGCGCCGATCCCGGTGCCCATCAAAGAGCAGATGATCGACTGGTGGGGGCCGATCCTGTTCGAGTACTACGCCGGGACCGAAGGGAACGGCATCTGCGCGATCACCTCCCAGGAATGGCTCTCCCACCGGGGATCGGTGGGCCGCGCCATGCTGGGCACCATCAAGATCCTGGACGACGCCGAAAACGAGGTGCCTGCCGGCCAGACCGGCACCATCTACTTCGCCGACGGGCAGGATTTCGAGTACCACAACGATCCGCAGAAGACGGCCAGCGTGCGGACCAGGAAGGGGTGGACGACGCTCAACGACGTGGGACACGTGGACGGGGAGGGCTATCTCTACCTGACCGACCGCCGGACGAACATGATCATCTCGGGCGGCGTGAACATCTACCCCCAGGAGTCGGAGAACGTCCTGGTCACGCACCCGGCGGTGCTCGACGTGGCCGTCATCGGGGTGCCCCACGAGGAGTTCGGCGAAGAGGTCAAGGGCGTGGTCCAGCTGCGCGACCCGGCCGACGGCGGGCCGGAGCTCGAACAGGAGCTGATCGCTTACTGCCGCGGCAAGCTGGCCAAGATCAAGTGTCCGGTCTCCATCGACTTCGTGGAGGAGCTGCCGCGCACGCCTTCCGGCAAGCTCCTCAAGCGGCTCCTGAAGGATAAGTACTGGAAGAATCTGTCCGCGTAACGGCTGGGGGCCGCTTCCACGCCCGCAGGGTGCGGGGGGGCCGTCAGCCGCATCCTTTCTTCACCGCCTCCTGCATCTCTTCCGGGCCCACATCGCGAACGTGCGTGGCCACCGACCAGTGATGGCCGAACGGGTCTTCGAGCCTGCAATAGCGATCGCCCCAGAACATGTTCTCGAGAGGCATCGTGATTTTCGCTCCCGCGCTGACGGCACGCGCGACGAACGCGTCGACATCCTCCACGTAGAGGTGGATGGTCACGGGTGAGCCCTTGAGCGACTTCGGACCGAATGAGTTCCAGTCGGGGAACTCGTCGTTCAACATGATGGCGGAATCACCGATCCGGATCATGGCGTGGAGGAGTTTTCCCTGCTCGCCCGGCAAGCGTCCCAATTCCTCTGCATGGAAAGCTTTCCTGTAAAACTCGATGGCATCGGCCGCGCCGGCGCAAATCAGGTGCGGCGTCACCGTGTGCATCCCATCCGGTACTGGCTTTACTCGCGGCATGGTCGTTCTCTCCTCTTGCTTGCGGGTCGGGCTTCCGGTCGGCACGACCGGCGAACCCGAGCTCTGTCTCTAGTCGAACGAGGACCGACGAAATCGACAGGGTTCATGCATTTTTTTGGATGCGCAGGACGGCCGGGCCGATGCCCCTCTCTGTCGGCCCGGATGATCCGACAGGCCAGGGCCGCCCTCGGTGCACGTCACTGAATGACTTGCCGCGCTGAGAATGCTCCCCGGAGGATACAGAACCAGACTTTTGGTTCCGACGATCAATGTTCTTTGTATTGACACATTATTTCTTCACTTCTATTCTATTCCGCAGGCATCACTCAGCTCAGGAGGAGCCATCGATGAAGAAAGAGCTGCCGCTACTCCTCATGTTTCTTCTTTCTTGTATCCCTGTGGTCCGGCCGCTCCCGCTCGCGGCAGAGGACCTCGATGATCCTCTTGGTTGGGATTACGGGGAAGTGGCGCTGGGCACCCCGAGCACTCACTCGTTCTCGCTGGACAGCCTCGGCCCGACGGCGGTGTGGATCTATGTGGCTTCGATCACACCCGAGGCAACACCCTCGCAGGTCTGCGGCGAGGACGTCTCCTGTGACTTCGAGATCGCGTCGATCTCGCAGCCACTCCCCCTGGAGCTGCCGACAGGCCAGTCTGTTGTCGTGGAGGTGACCTTTACCCCGTCAGCTCTCGGCCCGCGTCAGGCCTATCTCTTCATACAGAGTAATGACAGCATCGAACCTCCGGGGCCGCAAGCTTTCATCCCTCTGACCGGTGTGGGGACCGAGGCTCCCCCGGGCTGGGGGGCCGCTGAGAACGCAGAGGCCCTAACCGCGAGCGGCTCCGTCCGCGCCGGCGGGAGTCTCGCAAACTGGCTCGCCCTCCTCCTTCTGCCCACAGCCCTCGTGGTTGGCTGGCGCGTGCTGCGGAGGCACTCGCCTTGATGGCCGGAGAGGCACGGGTACGATCCGACAGCCAGCCAGGGCGCGACCTGAGCCTCGAGTCTCCGGCCAGGAAGCCCGACCCATCCTGTCACGCTCTGGAGCGTCCCGCGCTCTTCGGATCGGCTTTCATCGCCGGGTGGGTGGTGATGATGGTGGAGCTGCTGGGCGCCCGGCTTCTCGCCCCTTACTTCGGGTACTCGATCTATCAGTGGGGTGCGCTGATCGGCGTGGTGCTGACCGCACTGACCTGCGGGTACGATCTCGGTGGACGGGTCGGCGACCGGCAGGATGCCGGAGGATTCCTCCTCTGGGCGCTGATCCTTGCCGCGGCTTGCGTTCTTCTTACCGAGTGGCTCGCTCCGCTCTGTTTGTCCCGTTCCCGGGCGGCAGGACCCGCTTGGGGGGCCGTTCTCGCCAGCGCGCTGCTCGTGGGACCCCCTTCCTTCCTGCTGGGCATGGTGTGCCCCATCGTGATCCGTCTGACCTTTACCGGCGGCGTGGCGAAAGCAGCCGGCCGCGTGTATGTCTTTTCCACTCTGGGAAGCATCGCAGGAACCTTCTTCGCAGCTTTCTTCGCGATTCCCGCGCTCGGGACAAGGACCAGCCACTACCTGGCAGGGCTCCTGCTGCTCCTGGCTGTGGTCAGCCTGGTGCTGGCCCGGAGACAGAAGCGCTATCTGGCTTCCGCGGGCCTCCTGCTTCTCGCCGGGCTGCCTCCCTCTTCGAGGCCGCCGCCCGGCCTCGTATATGAAACGGAATCGGTCCACAACATCATCCGGGTCGTCGATAGACCCCGGGATCGTGCCCTATACCTGAACTATGCCGCAGGTCCCCAGAGCCTGATGCGCGGAGACGAGCTGCTGACCGGCCGATACTACGACCACTTTCTCGCGGGCCCGCTTCTGAACGGGGCCCGGAAAATCCTCTTCCTCGGCGCTGCAGGCGGAACCTCGCTCAAGCAGTTGGTCACCGTTTACCCGGAGGTCAAAGTGACGGGCGTGGAGCTCGACCCTGCCGTCCTCAAGGTGGCGGGAAGTTACTTCGGCCTCCGTCCGTCTGCGCCGATCGGCCGATCTGCCGAAGAGGGAGTGTGACGCTTGGGGGAAAAGGTCAGCGCCTTGGGGTAGAGATACGATCATCATGCGCCGGGTCCAAGCGCTTCGTCTTCTCCCTGAGGGTCTTGCGCAGGTTGGCGGCAACTTCTTCCGCAAGGGCGTATTTGTCCGGAGCGGACTCGAGCGCCCGGACGAGCACCTGCATGCTCGTCCTGACTTCGTCGTTGGGGCCGGGCAGGGCCACGATGAGTGTGTCATCGACCTGGCCGACGCCGATCCTGACTCCGTCCTTGGCGTGCCGGCCCTTGCCCTTTTCGAACATACAGATATGGGGCGTGGCGGCGTGCGGGTCCAGAATCATCAGCGCCTCGACGGTATGGTCCTTGTCTTCGGCTCCCACGCCGCCCGTGGTGATGATGAGGGCATAGCCGTCATCGTAGATGGCCCGTCTCAGGTTGCCGGCGATCAGGTCCTTGTCGTCCTTCAGTGTCGGGCCCCGTTTCACGACGTAGCCCTCTGCCTCGAGCGCTTGCGCGATCGCCGGGGTGTTGGTGTCGCTGATCTGACCGGTTGCGACCTCGTGCCCGGTGGAGAACACGACGGCCCTTCTGGACAGGTTCAGCCGGATCTGCTCGACCATCCTCTCCGAACGCCCCAAGGCTTCTTTGGCCTCCTCGCGATCCAAGGCGATCCAGGCGAGCATGCCGTTGGAGTGAATCGAGGTCTCAGCGGTGACGTTCACGCCCGGCAGCCTTGCCAGTCGCTGCAGCAGGTCGTCCTTCTTGCCCACCACAAGATGGGGATCCACCTTTTGCCTGAGGATGTCGATGACTACGTGTTCATCCTGGACATCCGTGACCAGCACTTCATGGTGATCCATTCCAAGGGCATCGGCCACGGTCCTGGCGATGTCGTTGAGATCGGCATTTTGGAGCGCAATAGGTCGGATCCACAATTCGGTCTTTTCAAGCAGGTTCGACTCGGAGTTGCTCATCGTCCATCCCCTGGCTTTCCGGCCCCCGGGGCCCCGACCCCTGATCCCTGTCACGCCTCTCGCGGGTCGATCCCTCTCTGCTTGAGCCACATGGGCAGGAGCTCCTCTTCCACCCTCCGGTTTACCCCCGGTGCCTTCGCGATGAGGTCTTCGGCCAGGGAAGGGGTGAGGGTCAGGTGGCCGAAGCTGCCGTCAAAAACGAGGACCTTGTCGGTGCCGGAGACTCTGCGTGCGAAATCCATGGCCCCCTCGAGCGTCTCTGCGGTCACCGCGTAATCCATGAACCTCGGGTTGGTCGGATCCTTGAGATACATTTCGGCTTGGTCTCTTCCAACCACGACCGTGGGGACCGTTCTCGGCAGATCCGTGATGATGATCCCGGGCCATGCCTGGTTCACCACGGCCGCCTTGATGGATGGATGTACGGTGAAGATCGTGTCCGAGTCACCAAACGGATTCTTCAGCAGCAGATCAAAGGCGCTGAAGGAAAACGGCTTGGACAGATCGAAAGGATCGTACGCGGCATTCATGAAGACGCCGAAACAGACCCCGCCGGCGTGCACATAGTATCCCCACCTCCCGCCGTCCCAGACAGCAATGCATTCGTCCAGCGCTGCGAGGAGCTGATGCATCTTGCCGAAATCCCGCAGGTGGTGCTTCTTGATCCGATGGTCGATCCGGTAGAGGTCGTTGTCCGCATCGACCCCGACGATCCCGGCCGGGGAGCTTCGCAGGATGCAACTGAAGGCGTGTCTGGCCTGCACGAAGGGGGAGTCGAAGATCGCCTTCATCAGGAACTGGCCGCTCCGGGTCCCGAAGCTGAAGTGATAGGCGGCGCGGGTCTCGTACCTTGCGTAGGACATGACAAAGGCCTTCAGGGGGCGGTGCACGTACCGGTGAAAATACATCTCCCGCGGGTCGTCGTAGTAGGCATGGATGAACCAGTCCGCCTCGTACGCCCGCGCCACCCCGTAGAGCGTGCCGACCTCCGTCTCGATCGGAACTCCCTTGTCCCACGGCCCGAAGCTGCGGATCTTGTCGAACTTCTCCTTGAGCCGGAAGTGCTCGATCAGCTCGGCGGTTTCCTTATAACCGATGTAAGCGGCGAGCTTCAGGCGCACCTCCGCGCCGGTCCTCTCCCGGACCACGTCCTGAATGGTCCTGAGCATCTCCACGTAGGGCTCCCCACCCAGGATGCTGAACCCGTGCTCCGATCCGAGGATGTCGACCGTCTGCTCCGGCCGGATCCTCTCCATGTTCACCCCGGACAGGGCCTGCACGGTCGCCTTGCGGATCGTTGCCAGGTCGCCGCCGTGCAGGTAGATCTCCTGTACGATATCCGGGAACAGATCCCTCACCTTCAACGCGGCCATGCCGGGGAGATCGGCGCCGCGCAGCTTGCGGGGTTCGGGCCCGTATACGGAGCGCATGACCTCCGGTGGACGAATCGCTTCCCGCAACATGTGACTTCTCCTGTTTGCGCCCGGATCGAGTGATCCTCGGACGTGAATGTCACTTCAGGATTTCCGTATCCTCTCTCAGATAATAGGCAGGGTATTTCTCCTGCACCTCGACCGGTACGTCGAACATGGACAGGGTCAGGTCGTACATGCGGTGATCCTCAGGGGAGGTGACCCTCAGGCCGGCGGCCTCGAACATTCTCTGAATCGAGCCGATGCAATAGATCCCGCATCCGGAGCGGGCCCCGGTCTTCAGGGAAAGCTCCTCGAGGGACCTCGCACCCTGCAGGATGGCCGCGGCGATCTCCTTTGCCAGGGTCCCGGTGCACATGCAAACGAGCTGGCCGGGCAGCATCTTCGCCTTGAGGCAGAGCTCGAGGATCTTGTCCTGATCGACCGTCTGCGGATCGGTCCGGAGCACGACCGGCTCGGGACGAGGGACCATTGCAACGGCTTCCGAGCGACATCGATCATAGCACTTGGAGCATGCCACGCATCGTTCCTGCATCACGCGCGCTTTCTTGTCGATCACGCGTATCGCACCCGTTGGGCATACCCGTTCACACAGTTTGTCCCCCGTGCACTTGGCGGGGTCCACCTTCGACACGAACTTGACCACTTTCATCCGGACCACCTCCCGTTGCCGCTCTCTTTGCCGCTCGTTTCCTCAATGAAATTGAAACTAGCCGCAATCCTGTTCCTTGTCAATGAACATTTATACTGAAATTCCAGATAGTTGGATTGTATGCCGGAGCGCTGCCCATGGCTTGACGCACAGGCTCGACGCGATCTTGAAGGTGGTGGCCGAGGTAACAGGGCCTCTTCCCCTCTTCGCCTCTTCGAAGAAGCTGTTCAATGCGGTCGAATCGAGATGCCTGCAGAAGACTGAGTAGGCGGAGAAGTATGGCGTGTGCGCAGACAAGTTCGGCGTTCAGGGGATGGTGCACTACACCGGCAGCGTGCGGCCGGCGCCCCACGATGTCGGCAGGTCGAAACGGCCTCCAGCGGATCAGCGCCTGAAGGGCGGGAAAGGCCTTCCTGTAGCCAGATCGCCGGTAGCCTCGAAGAAGACGAACGCAAGCGCCTGCGGAGCCGACACCTTCAGTCTCGCCTGTCCCGGTTGAAGGCGGGGGCCATCTTGAAGCCGTTTCTCCTGAAAGGCGTCATTCCCCTTTCTTGAGCCTCCCCGTCCAGCCCACGAGACCCTCGAGGAGCTGGCGGATCAGCTCGATCGCGGTCGGGTCGGTTAGCTTCCCGTTCGGATCGATGTTCTTGTGGGCGAACGGAACCATGACCTCCGGCCGGTTCAGGGGGAACATGTTCAGGAAGACGCAACTCTGCCTGAGATGGTACTGCGCCCTCGCGCTTCCGATCATCCCCACGGACGCGCCCATGATGGCGACCGGTTTGCCTTCGAACGCGTTGTCCCCGTAGGGCCTGGAAGCGCAGTCGATGGCGTTCTTCAGGACGCCCGGCATCGAATAGTTGTACTCGGGGGTTGCGATGAGAAGGGCGTCGGCGGCCCGGATCTTCGCCTTGAAGTCCTTCACGCGCTCGGCCGGTTGGTTCTCGAGGTCCTGGTTGAACAGCGGGATCCCCTCGAGATCGAAGATCTCCAGCTCGGCCTCTGCAGGGAGGACCTCGAAAGCGGCCCGCAGAAGCGACTTGTTGTAGGAGCCTTTCCGCAGGCTCCCGGCAAAACCCAGAATCTTCACCACGGACATCGGCGCGATCTCCCGCACGTTCTCGGCCGCGGGCGGCAATGGCACAGCGGGTTACGCCTGCCCGCTCGCCCCTTTTCCTGAATAGATGCGCGGAAGCCGCCGCAGTCTTCAGCCGAAGCGAGTTTGGGTGCCGGCACAACGGCTGCGGCCGCCGCGCGGGACGCTTCAGCTGAAGCGTCCCGAGACGATTCCGCGCTGGACATCGCAGTTCCGGCTCGGGTCGTGGAAGACGGTTCGGTGCTGGAGCCGTGCGGGAGCTTCAACTCGGGGTCAGATTCGGGCCGATGCGCTGGGGCTCCTGGCCGAGGCCGCCCTCGGCAACGGCCTCTCCGGAGGCGCGAGGGGCGAGCCCTGGCAGGTCGTCGTGCATGTGGACGCCCCGGTTCTGGTTGGCCTTTTTCGTTAACTGCAGGCTCGGGTTCTGCCTGCGCTGCAACGTGCGCATGAACGGAAGGACGGTCCTGGCTTGCGAGACGATCGACGAGCCGGATATGATCCTGGAGCCGGTCCACCGGGGACGCGTCCTGCGCGACCTCATGTGCGAGACCACGTGAGACTGCAGCGAAGCGCAGGGCTTTGAAAGATCTGTCACGGCCCCCCCTCATTCCGCGCACTCGCGTGCAGGAGGACTTCATGGCCGCAGCACGACCAGACCAGCTCTCGCGGTTTCGGGACCTCTTTCTCGGCTTCCAGATCGATTCCATTGCCGGCGAGGTCGGCGCTCTCGTCGAAGCCGGGATCGATCCGAAGGACCTCCTCGGCGCAAGCCAGAGGTGCATGGAGGAGATCGGAAAGGCCTTCGAGGAGGGCCGGTACTATCTGCCGGAGCTCATCGTGGCAGGCGAGATGTTCAACAGGGTCAGCGAAAGGATCCGGCCTGGCCTGGCCTCGGCCGGCGGCGGGGAGGCGGGCCGGATCGTCCTCGGAACGCCCAAGGGCGACATTCATCACCTGGGCAAGGACATCTTCCGCATGCTGGCCGAGGCGAGCGGCTTCGCGGTCTACGACCTGGGGGTCGACGTTCCGCCCGAAGCCTTTGTCCGGAAGCTGGCCGAAACGGGTGCCTCGGTCTTGGGCATGTCCGCTCTCATCACGGCCGCTTTCGACCCCATGAAGGAGGTCCTCCGCCTGCTCGAGGAGAAGGGGCTCAGGAGCCGGGTCAAGGTCATCATCGGGGGCGGCGTCACCACCAAGGACATGGTCGGGAGGCTCGGAGTGGACGGCCAGACACAGGACGCCTACGAGGGTCTGAAGATGGTCCGGTCCCTGCTCCTCAAGGCGGAGGCGATCGCATGAAGAGAGCGAACGGACCCGCGAGAAAGATCCACGAGAGGGACCGGATGACCGCCGAAGAACGCCTTGCGACGGTCGTCCGCCTGGAGGAGCCGGACCGGGTCCCGGTCTCCATGATGATCTACTACTACGGCCCCTTTCACACGGGCGCGCGCATGAGCGAGTACATGCGGCGGCCGTCCGTCTACCGGCAGGTGAGCCGCAAAGTGTACGAGGACCTCGGGCCCTGGGACCTCTACTACAACATCAATCCGATCTCGCGGCTCCTCTACAGCTTTGCCCTGCTGATGAAGTACCTCTATCCGGGCGACGAACTGCCGGATGACGTCATGGCCCAGGTCCAGGAAATCGAGAACATGAGCCCTGAGGACTACGACCGGATCCTGGATGGGGGCTTCTATTTTTCCGATCTCGCCTTCCGGCTCCGGATGCTCCCGCGCTTCTGCAAGGAGGCCCGGGACGGAAGGCCCGTGAAGCTCTGGCCGCGCCTGGCCCGGGACATCGTGCGGCAGAAGCTGTTCTGGGACCGGGACCTCAGGTGGTGTCGCGAGAAGGGCATGGTCATGCAGATCGGCTTTCAGGCCGAGATGCCCTTCGACGTCTTCTCGATGGCCCGGACCATCGTCCCTTTTTCGCTGGACCTGTTCCAGCGGCCGGACAAGATTCGCCGCGCGGCCCTGCGGCTCGCGCCGAGCTTTGCCGAGTTCTGCATCTGGCTGGCGCGCCTGATGGGCGTGCCCCGCGTCCAGTGCTACTGCCACCGGACTTCCAACAGCTTCATCTCTCCCAGGCAGTTCGAGGAGCTCGCCTTCCCCAGCCTGGAGTCCGTGGTCTGCCGCATCGTCGAGGCCGGCATGACGCCGATCCTCCACTGCGACGGCGACTGGATGAAGAACTTCAAGACGCTGCGCAGGCTTCCGGCGAAGAAGATCATCCTCCAGCTTGACGGCCTGACCGATATCTTCCGCGCCAAGGAGGAGATCGGGGACCACATGTGCCTGTTCGGCGACGTCCCGGCGGACAAGCTCGTCATGGCTGGCGTCCAGGAAGTCGACGAATACTGTCACCGGCTCATCGAGGAGGTGGGCAGGGGAGGGGGCTTCATCCTGGCCGCAGGCTGCGAGGTCCCTTTCAACGCCAGGCCCGAGAACCTGCGCGCTCTGGTCCAGTCCGCATGGAAGCACGGGTATTACGCGTGAGCGAGTTGCCGGTCATCAGTTGCCGGTTGTCAGCCGGAAGAGAAATGAGATGTCCCTGAGGGGCTCCGCCGTGGGCAGGATGGCGCCGGAGGGCTACTCCCTCTACGCTTCCACCAAGGCGGCGCTGGACAGGTTCGCGGAGGGGTACCGACGCGAGATGGATCCCCATGCCCATCTCTTGCTGGCCTATCCCCTGGCCACCCGATCCGACTTCTATCGCCGCGCGGGAGGCCCCCCCATCCCCTGGCCCTCCCAGACTCCCGAGCAGGTGGCACGCGCCATGGTCAAGGGAATCACCCGGGACAAGGAATCGATTTACGCATCGTCTTTGCTCACGGTGATGCTGGCGGCAAACCGCCAGCAGGCTGTGGTCGAGGTCGATATCGGCTGCGAGAGGATGTACCTGGCGGAGACCGAAAAGGACGGCGCCCGGCTCGCGAACCCCTTCGAGTTGAGGTCCGGCCTGACCCTGGAGGAAACCAAGGCGAGACGTCTTGGGTACCTCCGGATCTGGCCTCGATCCCCTCAGGCCGAAACTCGCCCCCTGACTTTGGCGGAATACAGCTCAGTCAACCCGCACTCGAGATCCAGGAGAGATGACGAGTTCCGAGTACTGCCCAATCTTGGTTCATGCAGGAGCAAGCTATCTGGAACCAGAGAGCGCTATTTGTGGATGAACATCGGAAGGAGAGATATGACTTTCCGTGAAGGGCGGCCCGCCTTTGTTCAGCGGTTTGGGCGAGCCCCTGGCGTTTTCGTGAGCGCTTACCACGAGCATCGATATCTTGAACCAGCGCTGCCGGGGCGTCCGGAGCCCGGCCGACCCCTTCTGATCGGGGCGCATAGCTTGCCTTTCCTCGCGGCCTATCCCGCCGGCAACGTCATCTTCATTTCCTGAGGTAACAACTTGATTCTATTTGACACATCACCTATCGTCATGCCATATTCCGGCCCGGCGAACCGATCCCGTCCCACCCCATTATGGGGGCCCGCTCAATTGATCGCTCAACTAATCAAGGTTTAGGCACAAGCCAGATACTTGAGGAGAAGCGCGAAATGGCCACAATCGATTTTAGGAGGGCTCTCCGCCTGTACGGCGCCTGGACAGCCCAAACCGATGGCAAGAAGATAACCTACCAACGCGGAGAGGCGGAGGCCGCGAGCCACGGGCTCTTGCTCCTGGGGCGGTCTGTAGACGACGGAATAATCGAATGCTCCGTGTCCCTTCCAGAGCCGTCTGACAACAGCGGCGCCTTCGTAGTTTTCCGAGCGAGCGGACAGGAGAATTACTACGCGGCTGGCTTGGGTGGTTGGGACGGCGCCTACACGTTGCTGGAGGGGCACCATCTCTCCTGGACACGGCTCAGCAGTGCGGGCGCAATCTCAAACCTTGAAGCTGGACGCGCGTACAACCTCAAGCTCGCTCTCGATGGACAGCGCCTCCAACTCATAGTCGACGACGTGAAGGTCCTCGACTTTAGTAGACTCAGCAGAACAGGCGGGGCCGGAATCGGGCTTCTGGCATTTCGCGGCTGTCCGTCTGCCGAATTCGGCCCGATGAAGATCGATGATCGCCGTCCCAATGCCTTCATCGCGATGCAGTTCTCGGAGCCATACAATGAGGTGTACAGGGACGCCATTCGCCCGTTGGTCGAAGAGATCGGTTACGAACCCCTCCGTGTCGACGAAATATCCCAACCGGGCATCATTCTGAACGACATCTGGACGCAGTTAACGGAAGCATCCGTGGTGATCGCTGAAGTAACGGAAGCGAACCCAAACGTTTACTACGAGATCGGTGTAGCTCATGCTCTCAAGAAGCCAACGGTGCTGCTGGCTCAGAAGGGAACGAAACTGCCGTTCGACCTTGGTCCGCACCGGTGCATTTTCTACGAGAACTCAATCCCAGGGCGCGCCAGGCTACTCGATGCGCTTCGGGCTTCCCTTGGAGCAGTCCTCGGGATCAGCGTGAGTAAGGCGGATGCCTAACAACAGCATGCAGCCGAGGGCGCTGCGCACCGCCTCTGATGCTGCGGGGTTGGGTTGCTTTCTAGTATTTTGCTGATGATAGAGTAAGGAAATCCGCTATGCTTAAGATACTTGGGTTGGAGCTGAAGAACTTCGCTCAAGTACCTAACAAGCTCAGGGATAATCCGAGCAAGAATCACCCGAGTAATCAAATCGGAGCAAATCTTGGAACGGTATGCCACCATCTCTATCTTGATACATACGGTATTGCTCCACCAGACCCAAATCCTGCGTATTGCCTTTATTCGCCAATGTTCACAGCAGACCCCCGCCTCCGAGTCATCCGAAATGGTTTGGGCAGCCACAAAGAAGCAAAAGTGGGAGAATACAATAGATTCGGCAAGGCTTTTTGCAGATGGTTTCTATACGAGCATTGCGGCATAACGTACTTCGCTCACATGGATGACATTTTGGGAAAACATCTGCACCCAGGATTTGGTGACTTCAGGGTCATCCGGACCTGTGAGGGAGATACACCGGACTACTTCTGTGCCGAGAGCACGACAAAATTGTTTCTAGCTGAGGCAAAGGGCACTGCTGCTTCAATCAGTTTCAAGAGCGCCAAATTTACAGAATGGCGGAACCAGTTCAAACGAGTCACCATCACGAACTCATCCCGGAACACGTTTTCAATAAAGGGCTACATCGTTGCAACTAGGATCGTAAGTGAGTCACAACCAAGAACAATCTCCAAGTTACTTGCAGAAGACCCCTGGTCGAGGGGGCAAATCCCTATTGACGAGAACGCAGCTGCTACCATTGGGCGCTTGATAGTCACCCAGCATTACGCAAACATTCTTGAGAAGCTCCGGTTTCCTTTACTCGCCTTTGCCTTGCGCAATGCAGCTGTCCTACCTGCCGAACTGGGCATACGAGTCGGAGTATGGCGATGCCCTATTCCACATCTGAAAGAACACAGATTCGTGGGCGGTTTCTTTTCTCCTAAGGATGCTCCTGTGATTGGCAGGTTTTTCTGGGAATCCCCCTTCCGTCCTTACCGTGACGTCAGCCTATACCCGAGCCTTGACCTAAGTGCAGGAGGCTTCACATTCTTTGGCCTTGAAATGGAGATTTTTAAAGCTGTCAGGAAGATTACACTGCTCAACGCACAGGCTACAGATGGAGTACGCCCTCTGGCTGTCAAGGATGATTTGCCAATAGGCTTTAGCCTTTTGAGAGACGGTTCAGTTATTGCCCCTCTTGAGTGGTTCGTTTTTGAGGGGGTAACCGAACTCTAGTAAATTGCCTCGACACATATGAGGGACTTCTCGCCAACCCAACTACCACCTGAAGCGAGTGGGCCCTCAGGCTTCGGGCTCCGGCCACTGCTCGGGCAGAACGTGGCTGGCACAGGTTGATGACTTTCAGACATTCAAGTCCAGATCAACCAACGTCCATCCGAGGTATCAGTGATCAGCATTAAGGCCGAAACAATTCTTGAGCTTCCGATCGAGAGCTTTGCTCTAGTGGTGCTTGGAAATTCTTCGGGTGCGAACCCTTTGGATTATTCTAGCTGACTTGTTGATGCGGATTCTGGATTCGGTCGAGCGAACGCGTAAGCGTCGGCTTGGGTAGTGAGGGCCGGAAGTGGCCTGCAACGATCTCCTTCTCGGCAGACGGAATCGCAATTGTAGACGGCCTCATGAGCGTGTCTGGTCTGGTTAGGTTACAGAAGGGGAGCCCGCTGCGAGACTGCCGAGCGCTATCGCCGGGTGCGGCGGGGACTCGTTGGGGCGGATGAGAGGTTCACCATGATCGATAAGTACATCGCTATCAACCGGCACCTTCGGGCGATTGCCGCACGCTGCCGCGATGCCATTGAATCCCAATCTTATGACGACAACGGTTACGTTGTAGGGGTTGTCACCGATTACATCCAACGAGATGTCCGTGACCTTCTTCATGCGTGGCCAGTTGACCTTGACACCGCAATGGTTCGAGAGATAGGCCAACGGGTCAGGAACTCGAACGGTAAGCAGGATAGCCTGCAAGAGATCCTTACCGATGTGCTGCCCACGGCTGAGGATCAGATCGACGAATACTTCGCGTCGAGGCCCTCGGGAGACCTATCTTCAGCTGTAGTCGATCTCCTCCACACTACCATCTTCGAGAGTTCTTACGCTCACTTTCGGGCAGGGCGCTTTCGTGACGCTGTTTTTAATGCAATACTCGCAGTATTCGATCTGCTGAGGTCGAGAACCGGGCTCCAGAAGGACGGTGCGCAACTTGTGGCAGAGGCCCTTTCCCTTGAACGCCCGAAGCTCATTATCTCAACACTCAGCACCGAGTCTGGGCAGAGCGAGCAGAAGGGATTCATCCAGATCCTTCAGGGGGCATACTTGGGGGTTAGAAATCCGAAGGCTCACTCTCTCATGTCCGATCTCGATACCGTTAAGGCCGGCCAATATCTGGTGTTTGCGAGTCTACTCGCAAGGAGAATTGAAGAGGCCCAACTGGTGGTATAGGTCCCCTAAGAAGCGGGACCACTCGGTCCGCCATGGTTTTCGGCGCCTCTAAGGTGGATCATTCAGTTTGTTTCAGTCGTCCGGTGATCTGGATCATGGGGCCTCATAGGTTAGACGGAATGCTGTACGACGTGTTTATCTGCCATGCTTCGGAAGACAAGGATTCGTTTGTCCGCCAACTGGCCGATGCACTCACCGCTGAAAACGTAGCCGTCTGGTACGACGAATTCTCACTCAAGCTGGGCGATTCCATCCGCATGGCTCTGGATAAGGGTTTGAGGCATTCCCGGTATGGTGTCGTCGTGATGAGTAATGCCTTCTTCAAGAAGAAGTGGCCTCAATATGAACTCGACGGTCTCGCTGAGAGGGAGATGACAGGCAACGAGAAAGTGCTCCTGCCGGTGTGGTATGGAATATCCCATGATGATGTCATGAAATTCTCGCCGAGCTTGGCCAATAGGAAAGCCGTTTCCGCCAAAGAGGGTATGGAAACCGTAGTCAAAAGCATATTGAAGGTGATTCATCCAAAGGGCAGCCCCTTGCTTATTGCACGGGACACCTTGATCGAGTGGGGGCTAAAGCCTCCGGTAGTCACTGATGAGTACTGGCTCAACATTATTGAAGCATCGAACCGCCACCCCGGGTATGGGCCGCGAGTACCCAAGGAATCCTCATGGAAACGATGGAGCTTCCCCCTGCCACAAAAAGACCTTGGTCCTCGAGCGTGGGGCGAGAGACTCGCATGGACCGCAATGCAACTGAACTGGACACAAGCGGCAGACAAGATCCCGATTTCGCCGATGACCCCGTCAGACGAAATGCACAATTTCATCAATTCTTACCCAGGACTCCATGAGACATGCGCGGCATTTCCTGAATTGCTTGCTGAATACGCTCCGCAGCTTACGATCAGATCTTTAAGCGGCGATCTTGATAAGCCCATCGAAAAAGCGTACCTGAAATCGTGCGCCAAGGCTGAGAACAACCGCGAGGGTGGTTCCACATACGGTTCGGCGCTGACTGTCACCGGAAAAAGTCCGCTGTGCGACGAGGAATGGGCTCTAAGACATCCTACCTACGGCGATTACCAAGCGGATATCGTTTCACACGCGTACTTTCATGGTGGCGTATTCGGTCCGTCGGTAAGCCCATATGAGGACACAGACCACTGTATTTGGCTGCTTTCGTCCGCCAGCGCTTGGCTCCCAAGACAGATCCGCGCCATTCTCCTAAAAGGGGCACTTGATTTTCATTCTTGGCCTTGGGGTTACATGCGCACCAATAACAGAGAGAAATGGGCAACCAACGGCACCTTGTCCAAGGCATTGTATCACGCAGCGGAGGGCAAGAGGTTCCGCTGGACGAAAGAGATCGAAGACGACGTCCTCCACAGACTACGCCATTCAAAGAGAATTCTTAGGCTTCCGGAGAGCTCGCTGTCACTCCTTCAGCGTTTTAGGGAAGTCGATTTTCCCGGGCGTTGGGTCGAGTCCGAACGTAGGCTAAAAAAGAGGCAAAATAGCAGAGAGTCCACAACAAAACGATGTCCCAGGACGCGGCGCTGAGCGTGTGAGGACGATTCTCCGCGGCAGTTCGCGCCGCGCCGGTGATCGTTAGTACCTATTATCAACATCAAAAAGCAGTCGAATATAAAGGTGCCCGTTATGCGAGGACGCAAGTGCGGACTGCTGGGTTGCGGCTCACGGTTGATCGCCCTCCCCATGAGTTCACGTCGGACATCCACATATTGAGTCCGAAGCCTCCTGCTTGGGATTTCAGATAATGCTTATTGATCGCTAAGGTGGAGGCAGGAGTCCTGGCGGCGGATGCTTATGGCATGGCCGTGTGTCACTATTGCAGGAGAAGCGTCGTGAGAATCGCTGAGTCCTTGTCCTTCTCGGGGCCCGACTGAGCCTGGCGTCGGGATCGACCGGTCGGCTTATCTTGAAGCACGTTGAAGGGTGGGGTTCGGGGGTCAAGATGTCCAGAGACGAAATCCGATCCATCCGTGAGATGCTTGCGGCTTACCCGTGGGGACCGGAGACGCCGATCACCACAATGAGAACGCTCATGGATCAGTTTTCGGTCTTCTTCCCTTTGCCGGAAGGCGTGCGGGTGGAAGCGGTCGATGCTGGAGGCGTTCCGGCGGAGCGGCTGAGGGCGCCGGGGGCGGCTGATGACGCGGCCCTGCTTTACCTCCATGGTGGCGGATATGCGCTCGGGTCTCCCACTTCGCACCGGCATCTGGCTGCGGCACTATCGGCCGCGTGCTCCGCATCGGTTCTCTGTCTGCAGTACCGGCTGGCACCCGAGGACCCGTTCCCGGCGGCGGTGGAGGACGCCGTGCGAGGCTACCAGTGGCTGCTGGCGCAGGCGATCCCGGCTGGCAGGATCGCGGTCGCGGGGGATTCGGCCGGCGGCGGCCTGACCGTTGCAGCCTTCGTGGCCCTGCGCGATCAAGGGGACCGGCTGCCGGCGGCGGGCATCTGTCTGTCGCCCTGGGTGGATCTGACCTGCACGGGCGGCTCTCAGGAAAGCAAGCGCTACAGGGATCCGATCGTCAGCCGCGAGAACCTCCTTCGGTATGGCTCCCTCTATCTCGGGGACCGGGACGCGAAGACACCTCTGGCCTCCCCGCTCTTTGCGGACCTGGCGAAGCTGCCGCCGTTGCTGATCCAGGTGGGCAGCGATGAGGTGCTGCTGGACGACGCGGTCCGGCTCGACCGCCGGGCCCGCGATGCCGGAGTGGAGTCGACCCTGGAGATCTGGGAGGGAATGATCCACGTCTGGCATGCCTTCCACCCGATGCTGGAGGAAGGACGAGAGGCCATGGCGCGCATCGGGAGCTACTTCCGCTCCCATATGTGCTGAAGCGGCGCCGGGGCGCTCAGCAGGCCGTCAGCCGTTGTACTTCTTGTCATAATTGAGGCCAGCCCTTCCTCAATGCTGGGGAATGCCTCCGGAGGTCGAGAGCTCCTCCAGTATCTTGCCGCTGCTTCCGTCCACCAGCTGCATCTGGAGCTGAAGGTCGCCCGGGCTGACGGGCTCCCCTTTCCACCCCCGGATCCCGGGGCGGGCGGGGCAGGCGGGGCCCTCCAAGGTCCCGCGGAAGCGGTGCCGGGACGAGGAGGGCCCGCTTCCGTTCTCCCCGAGCGCGGGCTACCTGGAGCGCTTGGACATCTTGCTCCAGGGGTGAAAGCTGATGATGCACTCGTTGCACGTGTCGCGGGCGGCCAGGCCAGCGCTGCGGACCATGCCCAGGGCCTGCAGGAAATCGGCCAGCCGGTCCGGCATCAGGAAATGGTCGGAAACGAATTCCCGGCCCCGCTGGCCGAGCTTGCGGGCGGCAGCCGGCGATTTGAGCAGCTGCACCACCTTCCTCGCCGTGCGCGCCGCCGTCTCGAAAAAGAAGCCGGTCTCTTCGTTCCGGATCTGCAGCGGGATGGCGCCCACGTCGGCCCCGATCACCGGTTTGGATTTCCAGAGGGCTTCCGTGATCACGAGCCCGAAGCCTTCCTTGGTGGAAGGCTGCATGATCACGGTCGCCGCGCGCTGCAGAGCATTCACCTCTTTCCAGTTCAGGAGCCGGTCGGACATCTGCAGGCTCAACACGTGGACGTCCTCCATGCCCTCGGTTCTTTCCCGGACCTCCGCGAGGACCCGGCTTCCCTCCGGATCGTCCGTCGCCAGCCCTCCGGCCAGCACCAGCTGGCACGGCACTTCCTTTCTTACGTGCCGGAACGTGCCGATGGTCCTGTCGATCCCCTTCCAGGGGTCGTACCGTCCGATCTGCGCGACGATCGGGACTGCGGCATCGATCCCGTATTTTTCGAGCACCTGCTCGACCTCCGCGCGGCTCAGGTCCCGGTTCTTCTCGGAGAGCGGATCGATGAAGGGCGGAATGAGGAACTTGGGCAGGGGCCAGCAGGAGACGACGTAGTGGGCAGCGGAGAAGATCGCGGCGTCGTAGTGCTCGGACAGGTCGGTGATGAACTCCCACAGGTCCGGATTGGCTCGCAGCGTCGACTCCTCGACGTCGATGTGACAGCGCCAGAGCCAGGAGGATCGAGGGTCCTTGAGGTAGTGGATCAGGCCCATGGGCTGCGGATCGTGGATCAGCACCACGTCCGGCACGTCTTCGATCAGGTTGGCGCGCGCACAGTCCTCGAGATTGTAGATGTAGCCCTCCTTCATGGCCGCGGTGAAAGCGCCCTTCTTGCCCTGCAGGAGATTGTGCATGCCCTTGGTGATCTCGAAGAACGCCTGGCTGCCGCGGATGATCTTCCATTCGGATTCGATTCCCAACAGATTCAGGAAGGGGACCGAGCTGTAGAGCATCTCGGCCACGCCGCCCCCCTGGGCCGAGGAGTTCAGCTCCAGCACTTTCAGCCCCTGCAGCTTCTCGGCCGCTCTCCGCACGCGATCCGTCCGCGCGCTGCCCAGAAGAGAGGCGTAAACCTCGAGCGGGGGCGTGGCAAAGGGGCGGAATCCCTTCCTTGCGCTGTAGACCGTACCGTCCGCGAGCGGAAACGTGCTTGGGTTGCGCCCGTCCGCCCGCTCCTCGAGAGGCGCCTGCCGGCTGTTGCGGGTGATCTCCTCGGTCATGCTCTCTCCTCCTCGAAGGGTTTCCCGGGACGTGCTTCGAAACGGCCCTTCTCGCGGGCTCGCCCCGACCATCGGGAAGCCGCCGCGCTCATGTCTCCCCTCCCGTCTGTTCGAGCAGAGCGACCGGAAAGCGGCCGAGGAGAAGCGCGATGCGCAGGCCCGGGCCGTCTTCGGCCGGCCCTTTGCGGACCGGCTCTCCCGTGAGGAAATTCCGATAGCTCCTGCCCTCGAGATCGGGCGGCAGCAGCAGCCGCGTATCCTTCCATACTTCTTCGCCCATGGGCGGACGCTCGACACCGCCCGTGAGCCCCGCGATGCGGCACGGTGCGACGACCAGAGCGGAGTCCCGATCGAGCACCCGTGCGAAAGCGCACACGTGATCCTGCCTTTCCCCGCGCCCTTCGAGCGGCAGATAGTCGCCATGCGTAAAAAGGCGTCTGTGGTCGCGGCGAAAGTTGAGAGTCCGGAAGGTGAGGTAGAGCTTGCTGCGCCCGTCGTGCAGGCTCTCGAGGAGCTCGCCCGCGAGCGGCAGGAGCTCCGCACCTGACCGGTCCACTCGGTCCTTCAGCTCGTCGAGCATGCGCCTGCGGGCTTCGTAATCCACCGGCCTGCGGTTGTCCGGGTCCACGAGGCTCAGGTTCCAGGTCTCGGTGCCTTGATAGAGGTCCGGCACGCCGGGGGCGGTGAGCTTGAGAAGGACCTGGGAGAGGGCGTTGAAGCAGCCGAAGAAGGCGACCCGGTTCGCGAACGCCTCGAGGCGGCGGAGAAAGCGGTTCTTTCTCTTTCCGTCCAGGACCCGATGGACGAAGTCCAGGGTGGCCTTTTCGTATTCCTCGTTGGGGTTGATCCAGCTCGTGTGCACCTTGGCTTCGGAGATGGCTTTCTGCATGTAAGCCGCAACCCGTTCCCGGAAGGCGGCGAGCTCCGCGCCGGACAGGGGTCCGGCAGGCCGGGCTCCGACCAGGGCCTGGTACAGCAGGTACTCGTCGTTGGAGTCCGGTGCGGCTTCCCCGTCCACCACGGTCTTCTTCGAGGCGTTGAGGCGGCTCCAGCGGCCGAGGGCAGACCTCCACTCGGCCGGGATCTCGGACAGGACGTTGATCCTCGCCCGAACGTCCTCGCTGCGCTTGGTGTCGTGAGTGGAGGTGGCGAGCAGGGTGTGGGGCCAGTCGGCCAGCCGCCTCGCATTGGCTTCGTGAAAGGCGCGGATCGGGGTGCCGAAGCGCTCGGGATCCCCCCCTACCTCGTTCAGGGAAGCGAGACGATTGAAAACATAGAAGGCCGTGTCCTCGCATCCCTTGGCCATGACCGGGCCGGTGGTCTGCTGGAACTTCATGACGAAGCGGAGCAGCTTGTCCTTGTCTCGCTCCGGGAAATCCGCAAGGTTGCGGAGGAGCAGCGTGTCGCGGATGAAGTCGAATATGGCTTCGGCGGTGCGCGGGTTCCGCCTCTTCGCCTCCTCCGTGGCGGCTTCGATGTAGGAGGCGTCCCGGGGCTGGACCGCGCTTCCGTGTATATACGTGCGGTACACGGCGAGGCAGGCAATGATTTCGCGAATGGCAAACATGAGGCTGTTGAGCGTGAAATCCCGGTACCAGCGGTTTCCCTCCGAGATGCGCTCGAGCTGGTGGCTCAAGGAATGGATCTCGCTCGCGAGGGAGATGAGCATGATCATCTTCTTGGACGAGTTCAACAGGTTCGGATACGAGATCGCTCTCCCGATGAACTGAGTGTAAACCCTGTTCAGCAGCGCTCGATTGGCGGTCTCGACAAAGATTCCGTTGAGGTCGTTCAGGAAGTCGTAGCCGGTCGTGCCGTGGACCGCCCAGTCTCCGGGCAGGGGCTCGCTCTCGGAAAGGATCTTCTCCGCCACGATGTAGAGCGGCCACCCGGGCGACGGTCCGCCGCGCCGCCCGCCGTCCGCATCCGCGATCCACTCTTCGGCCGCCGGCTCGATCTGCGCGGCCGGTGACGGCTCTTCCTCCGGCGCCGCCGCAGAGCGCACCCGCTGCTGCAGGCGGCGGATCAGATATTCGCGCTGCAGCTTGCGGAAGTACTCGGAGGGGTTCCAGAGGCCGTCGGGGTGGTCGACTCGCAGGCCGGTCACCTTTCCTTCCGCGACCAGCCGAAAGATGAGTCGATGGGTCTGCGCAAATACGGCAGGAAGCTCCATGCGGATGGCGGCCAGGTTGTTGATGTCGAAGAAGCGCCGGTAGTTGATTTCGTCCGATGCCACGCGCCAGAAGGCCGGCCGGTACCCTTGGCGCTGAAAGAGCTCGTCCAGACCGTCGAAGCTCCTCCAGTCCTGCGGGTTGCCGTTGAAGAATGCAACCGACTGTTCGATGGCCGAGAGCGTCTCCGGACTCTGGCCGCAAAGGTTGGCGATCCTGCGCTTGATGACCTCCTTTTCGCGCTGGCGCTCCTCGATCTTTTCCGGGTCGACCTCCGTGCGCAGCGGCAGGTAGCTGAGCGCCGTCAGGATACTCTGGAGCTCCTGCAGGTGCTCGCTCTCCTTTTCGAGCCTCTCGGCCAGGAGCTCCAGCGCCCGGCCGAGGATCAGGGCGTAGGTGCGGGGCGCAACCGGGAACTTGTTCTCGTAATAGTAGATCAGGAACGCCCCGCCCTCGAAGGCCAGACGGAACTTGCCGGTCTCCAGGACCCTGCCGTACTGATCCTCGAGAATCGGAAGGAGCACCTTGTTCTCCAGCTCCGGCTTGACCGGGCGCCAGTCGATGTCGAAGAAGCTGGCGTAGGGAGAGCTGGGGCCGTTCTCCAGAACGTCGAACCACCATGCATTTCCGGCCCCGCGGATACCCATGTGGTTGGGCACGACGTCCAGGATGAACCCCATGTCGCAGGCCTGCAGGGCCTCGGAAAGATCGTCGAAGGCCTCCTCGCCTCCGATGGCCGGATCGAGCTCGTTGTGGTCGCAGATGTCGTACGCATGGCTGTCGGCCGAGCAGAGCTTGAACACCGGGGAGGCATAGAGATCGGTGATCCCGAGATCGTGCAGGTAGGGAACCAGCGCGCGCGCCTCGCGGAAGGTGAAGTCCCGGCCGAACTGCAGGCGGTAGGTGGCGCAGGGGATGCGGACCTGCGCCGCGATCTCCCGGAGCATCTCGGAAAGGGGAGCAGGCATCGTCGGCACCTTTCTTCCGTTCAGCCTCTGCGGACGGTGTCCTCCGACCCCCAGCGCCGGGGGAGGAAGCCGACCGGACGACCGACAGGCCCTCGAACGATCGGGCGGGTCAGGCCCCGTTCGCAGAAGGGTTCACGCGTCGGACTCACGGGTGAAGAGGAGGAAAGCCTTGGGATGAAGCTTCAGGGTGAGTCTTCCCCCGGATTCGAGCCGGCCGGGCGCGTCGCTGCCTCTCCCGCCCCATTGTGCGTCCTCCGAGTCGAACCGCTTCTGCCAACGGCCCGGCGGCATGGGCAGCTCGATCGATTCCGGGCGATCGCCGAAGTGGAAGGCCGCGAGCGCCTGCTCGTTTCCTTTCCACCTGCGGAGGCAGAGAAGCCGGTGCTGTTCGGAGCGGAAGACCTCCATTTCTTCGGGTGAACAAGGGCCCAGGGGCGCGAGGCTCCGGCGCAAGCGGAACAGCTCCCGATGGAGGTCCAGAAGTACCCGGTGCCGCCCCGAGCGGCACAGATCGCGGTTCAGCTTCGCGCTCAGGAAGGTCGTCTCGTCCTGGGGATCCGGCGGCTCGCCGGCCCACCGGAACCCGGCAAACTCCCTGCGGCGGCCTTGCCGGACCGCTTCGACCAGATCGCGATCCGAATGGCTGACGAAGTAGGGAAAGGGCGCGGTCTCGCCGTACTCCTGGCCCATGAACAGCAGGGGGATGAATGGCGACAGGATCAGGACTCCGGCGGCGAGCTTCTCCGCCTCGAAGGAGAGCAGCGTGCTCAGACGGTCCCCGGCCATGCGGTTCCCGATCTGGTCGTGGTTCTGGGTGAAGGCGACGAATCGGCCCGGTGGGATCCCTCTGGAGGACCTCCCGTGCGGCCTGCGCCGGTGGACCGAGAAATCCCCTGCGTAGACGAACCC
Source organism: bacterium (assembly GCA_040756235.1). Taxonomy (GTDB): domain Bacteria; phylum Desulfobacterota; class DSWW01; order DSWW01; family DSWW01; genus JBFLZG01. Next base: position 32,210 of record JBFLZG010000082.1, read on the forward strand.
GTCGCGCAGCGCCTTCTCCAGATGGGACAGGCCTCCGAAATCCTCGTAGTAACCGTCCTTCTCGCCCGTGAGGAGGCCGTGCACGGCGTGGTGGAAGTCGTCCAGCCACTGCGCGTCCAACCCGAAGCCGCCCAGCTCGCGGGACCTCACCAGCCGCGTATCGTTGAGATCGCTCTCCGCGATCAGGTGGACGCGACGGTTGAGCCGTTCGGCGCGCTCCTGGGCGGCCATCGACAGCTCCTCGAGAAAGGGCAGGGCCGAGAAGTCCAGGATGGCGTGGACCGCGTCCAGCCTCAGGGCGTCCACGTGGAACCGGGATACCCAGTAGAGAGCGTTCTCGACGAAGAAGCGCCGCACTGCGCCGCTGTCGGGCCCGTCGAAATTGAGCGCCTGACCCCATTGCGTCTGATAGCGGTTGGTGAAGTAGGGGCCGAAGTCGGCCAGATAGTTCCCTTCCGGTCCCATGTGGTTGTAAACCACGTCCAGCACCACCGCCATTCCCCTCTGATGGCAGGCATTCACGAGCTTCTTCAGCCCCCGGGGGCCGCCGTACGAATTCTGTACGGCGAAAAGGCTGGCCCCGTCGTAGCCCCAATTGCGCCCTCCGGGGAACTGGGCAACGGGCATCAGCTCGACGGCCGTGATCCCCAGGTCCCGCAGCTCGTCCAGATGGCGGATGACGGCTTCGAAAGTCCCCTCCCGCGTGAAGGTGCCGACGTGCAGCTCGTACAGGACATAGTCGCGCAAAGGAAGGCCGAACCACCCGGCATCCTCCCATGGGAACTCGTGATCCACCACTTCTGAGGGGCCGTGCACGCCCTCGGGCTGGAACCGCGATGCCGGGTCGGGTCGCTCCCGGCGCCGGTCGAGGCGGAAGAAATATCGGCAGCCGGGTTGTACGCCTTCGACGACCGCCTGGTGATAGGCCCCTTCAGGGTGGAGAGGCTCCACCCGCTCTTGCGGCGTGAGGATCCGGACCTCCATCTTCTGGGCCAGGGGCGCCCAGACGCGGAACCGGCAGCGCCTGTCCCCGAGATATATGGCACCCAACTCGGTTCTTGAAATCACGTCATGAGGACCTCAGATCGTAATCTGGATAGGCTTCCGTGGCATGATCCGGACGGACCATGACGCAGCCTCGCAGGCCAGAATCCGGTCCCCCGCACCCCGCAATTGCAGCTGTTCCTGATGCAGACTTCTGGATCCCGGCTCACACGCGCTGCGCAACCGGGCCGGGATGACGCATCGCTGAATGGATGCCAGCTTTTGGAGCGAAGTTGCCATCAGGAAAGCTGGAAGAATTTATTCAACTATAATTGCAGGCCATTGCGTAGCTTGTTGAATAAATCACTTTAACAATTTTCGAGAAGCTCCAGGATGCCAAGGATCGGGATCCTGGCCTGCTCCGGCCGGTTGTCGAGCTCGTGTCCGAGCTCGTAGACGGCCTTGTCGAGCAGAAACAACTGCAACAGCCGCTCCATCTCTTGCCGGGTCCGTGGCAGGAGGGCGGACTTGGATACGGCGTTCAGGTAGGACTCGAAGAAGACCACGGACACCCAGGCGAGCCAGAAATCGGCTGCTCTCTTCAAGAAGGGGAGGTCGTCGCGCTTGGCCAGCCCCCGCTCTTCTTGCGCGAAAAGAGAGGTCTGGGCAGCGTAATGAAAGGAGCGCAGCATGCCGGCCACGTCTCGAAGGGGCGAGCGCTTGATCCGGCGTTCGCTCAGGGATCGCGCGGGCTCTCCCTCGAAATCGATGATGAAGAGATCCTTGCCGGTGTACAGGAGCTGCCCGAGCCGGTAATCGCCGTGACATCGAATCCGCATGGCCTTGATCTTGAGATCGACCACCGATCGGAAGCAGCCGATGATCTCGTTCTGCTTGTCCAGAAGCCTCTGGGCATTCGGCGGAGCGCTGTGCGGGGTGTGTTTCACCTGCTGCCCGAGCCTCGACAGCACACGCAGCGCCAGTCCTCGCATCGACTGGTACATGGCGCGCTGGTAAAGCTTGGAGAACGGCTCCGGCGTGAAATCCGGGTCGTCGCGGAGGGAACCCAGAAAAACATGCAGCTCACCGGTGCGCTGCCCGATGAGCCGGGCCGCATCCAGGCACGGGCCGATCGTTTCGGACGCCAGAGGGGGCAGATCGGCCCCGGCCTCCCCGGTCCAGGGGGAAGGGGGCAAGGGGGCATTCTCGACCCGGGCGCGGCCGGCCAGGGAGCGCTCGTAAAAGCCGTTCAGCTCGTCCAGAAAGACGTCCCAGGCGTCCCCCTCGTTGGGCACGAAACCGTGCAGCACGGCCAGGGTCGTCGGCTCCCCCCGGTCGCGGCGATGCTCGATCGCGCCGGCCAGGGGAGGGACATGGTCGAAGCCCTCTTCCGTCAGGACGCGGCCGATCTCCAGGTCGGGGTTCTTGCCTGCCTCGAGCCGGCGGAAGAGCTTCAGGACGAAGCGATCTTCATAGAGAATGGAGGTGTTGTGCTGGTCGGCCGTGATGACGGACGGCTCGAGCGGCCGGTCGCCCGCTCCCCGGATGCGGCGGTAGGCCCGGGTCGTTGCAGCTACCAGCGCTCCGTTCTGCCCTTTGCGGTACCGGCGGCGGCCGATGGTGTCGAGCAGGGCATTGCAGAAGTCCCTGTCCGAGGTCGCTTCGTACACGACCTGCCATTCGGCCTGGCCTTTCACCTTCAGGCGCACGAGGCACTGGCTCGGGTCCTGCCGGTGCACCTCTTCCGCCCGGGCTCCGGAAATAAACCCCAGAGGCAGCAGGTAGCTCTCCGAGTCCCCGCCCACGTACTCGACCTTCACCGTCGCGAGCCGGAACGGACCGTGCTCGTTGAGCGGGGGTATCTCCTCCCGCATCGTCGCGGACTTGATCTGCCGGAGGCGCCCGCCGAACCACCGCTGCCGCTTCAGGTAATCCGGAAGGACCTTCTCGATCTCCGACACCGCCTTGCCGTTGAGGTCCGCTCTCGGCGCCTCGCCGACCTCCGTCACGGGGGGGGCGGCGGCCGCGCCGATCTCGATGGCGGGACGCCTCTGTTCGGCGGAGGTCAGAGAGAACAGAAAGAACGAATGGGGTCCGATGGTGATGACGTACGGCTTCTCTCCGATGGGGGGAAACTCCGTGAGCCCGAACAGCTCGACCGGAACGCTTCCGGCCATGGGAGCCAGGTCGAGCTCCGTGTACTGGGCGAAGCGGGAGAGGTTGGCCACCATGAGTATGCACTCGCTGTCGTAGCGGCGCACGAAGGCCATCACTTTGCGGTTCTCGGGATGGAGGAACTCGATCGTTCCCCGGCCGAAGGCCTTGAGCCGTTTGCGCAGGGCGATCATGCGCTTCATCCACCACAGGAACGACGTGGGATTGCTCTGCTGCGCCTCCACGTTGATCGTCTCGTAGTGGTATTCCGGGTCGATGATGATGGGCAGATAGAGGCTCTGCGGGTTGGCTCGGGAGAAGCCCGCGTTGCGGTCTGCGCTCCACTGCATGGGCGTGCGGACCCCGTTGCGGTCGCCGAGATAGATGTTGTCTCCCATGCCGATCTCGTCTCCGTAGTAGAGGATCGGCGTCCCCGGCATCGACAGCAGGAGCCCCTTCATGAGCTCGATCCTGCGCCGGTGGTTGCCGAGCAGCGGCGCCAGCCGGCGGCGGATCCCCAGATTGAGCCGCATCTGCGGGTTCTGGGCGTAGACCCGATACATGTAGTCCCGCTCTTCGTCGGTGACCATCTCCAGGGTCAGCTCGTCGTGGTTGCGCAGAAAGAGCGCCCACTGGCAGGCCTCCGGAATCGGGGGCGTCTGCTCGAGGATGTCGAGGACCGGGAAGCGGTCCTCCATGTGCAGGGACATGAACATCCTCGGCATGATCGGGAAGTGGAAGGCCATGTGGCACTCGTCCCCTGCGCCGAAATAGGCGGTGGCGTCCTCGGGCCACTGGTTCGCCTCTGCCAGGAGCATCTTGTTGCGGAACCGGCTGTCCACGTGGGCGCGCAACTCCTTCAGAAAGGCGTACGTCTCCGGCAGGTTTTCGCAGTTGGTGCCCGGGCGCTCGTACAGGTAGGGGACGGCGTCCAGCCGCACGCCGTCCACCCCCATCCCCAGCCAGAAATCGAGAACCTGAAAGACCGCCTTGCGGACCTGCGGGTTGTCGTAGTTCAAGTCCGGCTGGTGGGAGTAGAAACGGTGCCAGTAGTAGGCCTTGGCCAGAGGGTCCCAGGCCCAGTTCGAAGACTCGAAATCCTCGAAGATGATGCGCGCCTGCCGGTAGCGATCGACCGTGTCGCTCCAGACGTAGAAGTCCCGCCAACTGCTTCCCGGCTGCGCGCGCCTGGCCCTCTGGAACCAGGGGTGCTGATCGGAGGTGTGGTTGAGGATCACCTCGGTGATCACCCGGAGCCCGCGCAGATGGGCTTCCCGCAGGAAGCCCTTGAAGTCCTGCATGGTGCCGTAGGACGGGTGGATTCCGGTGTAGTCGGAGACGTCGTAGCCGTCGTCGCGGAACGGGGACGGATAGAACGGCAGGAGCCAGATGGCCGTGACGCCCAGGTCCTGCAGGTAATCGAGCTTCTGCCTCAGCCCGTTGAAATCGCCGATGCCGTCGCCGTCGCTGTCACAGAAGGCCTTTACGTGCAGCTCGTAGACGATGGCGTCCTTGTACCAGAGCGGATCGTCCTCCAGACCGAGGGGGGTGCGTTTCTTTCCGAACATGCCGCGCTCTTTTTCTCCCGATGCCTTCCCGAGTCCGCTCCCAGTCAGGGTCCGGTCGTCAGTTCCTCCCATACGTCTCGACCGTCTTCCGCAGCCTCTCGGACAGGGCGGGCGTGAGCCGGCCCGGCTCGAGACGATATTTCCAGTTGCCCTCGCGTACGGCGGGGCGGTTCATGCGCGCCTCGTCTCCGAGGCCCAGAAGGTCCTGCACCGGCAGGATGACCGTGTTCGCAACCGACCCCATGAGGAGCCGGATCAGCTCCCAGGCCAGCTCGTCGGGCGGGACCGGGCGGCCCAGATAACGGAAGAGCCTCTCCTTGTCTTCAGGGGTCGCTTCCTTCTCGAACCACCCCCGCACCGTGTTGGTGTCGTGAGTCCCCGTGTACGCCACCGAGTTGGCGGGCAGATTGTGCGGTATGTAGGGATTCTCGGGCATCTTGTCGCCGAAGGCGAACAGCAACACCTTCATTCCGGGGATGTCGAACCGCGCCATCACTTCCCTGACCGCGGGCGTCACGCTGCCGAGGTCTTCGGCGACGAGCGGCAGGTAGGGAAGCTTCTTGGCCAGCCTGCGGAAGAAATCGTCCGCGGGCGCCTCGCACCAGCGGCCGTTGATGGCCGACTTCTCCGCGGCCGGCACGGCCCAGTATGTGACCATGCCGATGAAGTGATCGATGCGGACCAGATCGAAGAGCTCCAGGTTGTGGACGATCCGGTCCATCCACCACCGGTACCCCGTTCTTTGCAGCGCGTCCCAGCGGTAGATCGGATTCCCCCAGAGCTGTCCGGTGCTGCTGAAGTAATCAGGGGGCACCCCGGCCACCACGGTCGGCCTCTTTTCTTCATCCAGATGAAACAGCTCGGGATGGGTCCATAGGTCCGCGCTGTCGAGGTCGACGTAGATCGGCATGTCTCCGAAAAGCTGCAGGTCCAGCCGGCTGCCGTATTGGCGCAGCCGCGCCCATTGCGCGAAGAAGACGAACTGAATGAACCGTTCTCTCTCGATCCGGTCGGCAAGCTCTTTTCGGGCGGCGGCAAGCGATTCCACGTGCCGGTCCCGGAGGTCTCGTGGCCAACCCGTCCATATGCGGCCGTCGAAGTGCGTCCTCAGGGCCTTGAACAGCGCAAAGTCGTCCAGCCAGTGCGCCTGCTCCTTGCAGAAGCGCTCGTAATCCGCCGCGAGCTTGCGGCGCGTGAACCGCTCGAAGGCCCGTTCCAGCAGGGGCGTCTTGTAGGTCCGGACCGCATCGAAAGCGACCTCGGCGGCCGGAAACGCCGGCACCGGCTCCAGGTCCGACGGCTCCAGAAGACCTTCCTCCACGAGAACATCCGGGCTGATGAGCATCGGGTTGCCGGCAAAGGCCGAGATGCTGTGGTAGGGCGTGTTGTGATGGATCGGCTCCGTCGGATTCAAGGGAAGGATCTGCCACAGGCTCTGCCCGGCCGCGGCCAGGAAGTCCGCGAAACGGCAAGCCTCGGGACCCATGTCCCCGATGCCGTAGCGGGACGGCAGCGAGGTGATGTGCAGGAGCAGTCCGCTACCCCTTCTCTTCATGTGGGCACTCCTTCGCTTCCGGGTGCGCTCCGGATCGGCGGTCTCCTCCTCGCACTTCGAGGCAGCCGAAACAGTCTCTGGTGGCGCGTGCGCGTGATCTCCTTCTGCTCGGCCAGCCCCCTCTGCAGCCGGAAAAGCGCCAGGGAGCGGGCCTCCATCTCGTACGGCTCGCCGCCACGCAGGAGAAACTGCTTGCGCGTTCCCTGCGCTTCCCGGGTGTCCAGAAGCAGCTCCCAGCGCAGCTTGGGCCGGTGAGCGGGCAGCACGCAAGACACAGGCTCGTGGTGCGCATTGAGAATGATGAGCAGCGTGTCGTCGATGATCCGATTGCCGCGGGCGTCGACGTCCTCGATGGCGTCGCCGGCCAACCGGACGGCAACGGTCCGGAGCTGGTGGTTTCTCCAGTCCTCCTCGGACATGAGCTTGCCGTCCGGCTGGAACCAGGAGAGGTCGGTGACCTCGGAGCCGCGGATCCTGCGCCCCCGGAAGAAGTTCGGCCGCCTCAGGACCGGGTGCCGCCGGACGATTTCGATCACCAGCCTCGTGAACTCGAGCAGCTCGAGCTCGCGGCCGGTCAGGTTCCAGTTCATCCAGGAAATCTCGTTGTCCTGGCAATAGGCATTGTTGTTCCCCTTCTGGGTCCGCATGATCTCGTCCCCGGCCAGGAGCATCGGCACTCCCTGAGACAGAAGCAGCGTTGCCAGGAGGTTGCGCATCTGCCGGGCGCGAAGGCTCAGGATGTTGGGATCGTCGGTCGGCCCTTCGGCCCCGCAGTTCCAGCTCAGGTTGTCATCGGTTCCGTCCCGGTTGTCCTCGCCGTTGGCTTCGTTGTGCTTCCCGTTGTAGCTGACCAGGTCCTGGAGGGTGAACCCGTCGTGGGCAGTGACGAAGTTGACGCTGGCGTAGGGCCGCCTCCCGCTGCGCTCGTAAAGGTCGCTCGAGCCCATCAGGCGATAAGCCAGATCGCCCAGCTGCCCTTCGTCCCCTTTCCAGAAACGCCGGAGCGTGTCCCGGTACCTTCCGTTCCACTCGGCCCAGAGGACCGGGAAGTTCCCGACCTGGTAGCCCCCTTCGCCCAGGTCCCACGGCTCGGCGATGAGCTTCACCTGCGAGAGGACCGGGTCCTGGTGGATGATGTCGAAGAAGGCGCCCAGCCGGTCCACCTCGTGCAGCTCCCTCGCCAGGGTGGAAGCCAGATCGAAGCGGAACCCGTCCACGTGCATTTCGAGCACCCAGTAGCGCAGGCTGTCCATGATGAGCTGGAGCACCCGGGGATGGGTCATGTTCAGCGTGTTGCCGGTGCCGGTGTAGTCCATGTAGTACCGGCGGTCGCCGTGCACGAGCCGATAGTAGGCGGCGTTGTCGATCCCTTTGAAGCAGAGGGTCGGCCCCAGGTGATTGCCCTCGGCCGTGTGGTTGTAGACGACGTCCAGGATGACTTCGATCCCTTCGCGGTGAAGCGTCTTGACCAGGGTCTTGAACTCGTTGACCTGTTGACCCAGTCCGCTGCCGCTGCAGTAGCGCCGGTCCGGCGCAAAGAAGCCGATCGAGTTGTAACCCCAGTAGTTCGTCAGGCCCCGGTCGACCAGGTGCTTGTCGGCAATGAACTGGTGCACCGGCAGGAGCTCCACGGCCGTGATGCCCAGCGACTTCAGATAATCGATCGACGCAGGGCAGGCGAGGCCGCCGTAAGTGCCCCGCAGCTCTTCGGGGACGCGGGGGTTCGAGGCGCTGAAGCCCTTGACGTGCACCTCGTAGATGAGCGTCTCGTTCCACGAGGTCCGGAGCAGGGAATCACCGTCCCAGCTGAAGGCCGGGTCGACGACCACGCACTTGGGCAGGCCCTCCGCGCTGTCCCGCTCGTCCCGCGAGAGGTCCGCCTCCGGATGCCCGATGGTGTACCCGAACAGGGCATCGCTCCACTGGACGCGCGCGGCGATCGCCTTGGCGTACGGGTCCAGGAGGAGCTTGGCCGGATTGAACCGGTGTCCCTCGCGCGGTGCGTACGGCCCGTGCACCCGATAGCCATAAAGCTGTCCGGGCCGGATCTCAGGGAGGTAGATGTGCCAGGCAAGGTCGGTCTGCTCTCTCAAAGGGATCCGGGCGATCTCGTGACCGGTCTGGGAGTCAAACAGACAGAGCTCCACACCGGTGGCGTTCTCGGAAAAAAGGGAAAAGTTCACGCCCGCCCCGTCCCAGGTCGCGCCCAGCGGGTAGGGCTTGCCAGGCCACGTTTCGAACGACGTATTCCTGAGCATGGACACCCCCTCGTTGCGGGTTCCCGACCACGGCAGCGGCCGCGGCCCGGCATCCGGTCATGGGCGGATGCATGCGTGCGCGGTGGTAGCCTGGGTCCGGGCGGCTCGGAGATGAATCGGACCCACGACCCTGGGTCGAAATATACAACTCATCAGATGATCCCTGAAGCCCGGAGGTCTTCGATCTCGGACGCGGACAGACCCCCCCAGCCCCGGAGGACCTCATCGGTGTGCTCCCCCAGCTCCGGGCATGCCTGGTCCACGCGGCACGGCGTCCTCATGAACTTCATCGGTGTACCGACGACGTCCAGGCTGCCGCCCCCGGAACGCTCGACCTTCACGAACATCTCCCTCTCGCGCACGTGCGGGTCGGCCGCCACCTCGTCCACGCGGTTCACGGGACCGCACATGACGCCGGCGGCGCTCAGCCGCTCGATCCACTCCTGCGTGGTTCGGGTGCGCATCAGGGCGTTCATCTGCGCCACGAAGACCTCGTAGTTCCGCAGGCGTCCTTCCAGGGTCGCGAAGCGCTCGTCCGCGATCCATTCTTCCCTGCCTGCGGCCTTGCAGAACCGTTTCCAATCCTCGTCGAACTGGGCGATCAGGACCAGGTGTCCGTCCCGCGTGGGGAAGGCCTGAAAGGGCGTGAACAGGGGGTGCCGGGAGCCCAGCGGGCCCGGCACTTCGCCTGTTGCGAAATACCTGGCAAAGGCGTTCTCGCACAGGGCCACCTGGGCATCGAGCATGGCCACGTCGATCCATTGCCCCCGGCCGCTTTTTCCCCGCTCGTGGAGGGCGGCCAGCACCGCGATCGCGGTAAAGAGCGCGGCCCCGATGTCGCCCACCGAAAAGCCCACCCGGGCAGGAGGGCCCCCGGGCTCTCCCGTGATGCTGAGGACGCCCCCCATGCCCTGCGCGATCATATCGAAAGCCGGTCTCTGGGCATAAGCGCCCTTCTGGCCGAATCCGGAGAGCGAAGCGTAGACAATCCCCGGGTTCTCGGCTCGTACCGCTTCGTACCCCAGCCCGAGCCGCTCCATCACGCCCGGCCGGAAGTTCTCGAGGAGGATGTCGGCCGCTCTCAGCAACCGGAAGACGACCGGCCTCGCGGCCGGGTGCTTCAAGTCGAGGGTCACGCTCTTCTTGCCGCGGTTGATGCTGAGAAAGTACGAGCTCACCCCGTCGACGAAGGGGCCCGCGAACCGGGCGAGGTCTCCCGTCCTGGGGGCCTCTATCTTGACGACCTCGGCGCCCATGTCGGCGAGGAGCATGTCCGCATAGGGGCCTGCGAGCATCCGGCAGAAGCTCAATACTTTGAGCCCGGTGAGCGGTCCGGCCATGTGGGGTCCTCCCCTTTCGACTGGGGTCTCCCGGGCGGAGGGGGTGAAGCCCGGATCTTCGGAGATGGTGACTTCTCGAGATTATCTGGATTCTAGGGAACGAGGGGGAAAGCTGCAATGGAGGCCCGACTTGCCAGGAGGCAAGAAAAGGCGATAAGGTTTTGGAGAGACCCCCGCATTTCGCTCACCTACCATGGAGATCCTTCATGCAGCACCTGTTCGAGCCCTTTTCCATCAACGGAATGAAGATCAGGAACCGGATCGCCCGGTCGGCCACCTACGAAGGCCTCGGCAACGCCCGGGGCGAGCCCACCCGGAAGCTCGCAGACCTCTACCGGGCCCTGGCAGAGGGCGAGGTGGGATTGCTCATCACGAGCGCGGCTCTCATTCAGCGGCCCAAGGTGGAGCTGCCCGAGGCGGCAGGCCTGGCCTATCCGATCTTCATGGACCGGGACGAGCTGGCGGCACTGTGGCGTCCGCTCGTTGCCGAGGTGCGGGCGCGGGGCGCCACGCTCGCCATGCAGGTCGTGCACCCCGGCAGACGGGAGGCCACCTGGCTTCGGGGCGGCGAGCCCCCGCTGGCGCCCTCGGCCTTGCAGGAGAAGAAGGCCGGTGTGGTGCCCCGGGCGATGACCGAGTCCGAGATCCGCGAGGTGGTCGAGCAGTTCGGTCAGGCCTGCCGCCGAGTGAAGGAGGCCGGCTTCGACGGCGTCCAGCTCCACGGCGGCCATGACACCCTCCTCAACAGCTTCCTCTCGCCCCTGGCCAATGTCCGGACCGATGCCTACGGCGGGGACACGGCCAGGCGGTCCAGGATCGTCCTGGAGGTCGTTCGCCGGGCACGGGAGCTGGTCGGAAAGGACTTCCCGATCCTGATCAAGCTGGGCTGCGACGATTTCGTGCCGGGGGGGCTGGAAGTGGAGGAGGCCGCGCGGGTGGCCGTGCTGCTGGCGGAGGCGGGCATCGACGGCATCGAGATCACCGGCGGTATTCTGGAGACCCATGACGAGATCAGCCGCAAGGGCATCGACCGGGAAGAGAAGGAGGCCTATTTCAGGACCTACGCGGAGGCGCTCCGAAAGGTCGTGCGCACGCCCCTCCTGCTCGTCGGCGGAATGCGTTCTCCGGCGGTCATCGAAAAAATCCTGTCGGAGAACACGGCTGACATGGTGTCTCTCTCCCGGCCTTTCATCCGGGAGCCGCAACTGGTGAAACGTTGGAAAGAGGGGGACCTCCGGAAGGCCGCATGCGTTTCCTGCAACCAGTGCCGCGACAACACTTTCCTGCAGCCGCTGCGCTGCTACGTGGAAGAGGCGATCCGGAGGAAGAAGGAAGACAAAGAAAGTAGGTAGCGGGCAGCATAGAGCTTTTACGATGCGTCCACTACCGTGGATCCAAGAGGGGGTCGAAAAATGAATTCCCTCTCCCCCGTGCGCGGGGGGAGAGGGTCAGGGTGAGGGGGAATCAGGAAGCCAATTACACCCCTCATCCTGACCTTCTCCCCTCGGCGAGGGGAGAAGGATGAAATAATCGACAGCCAGTGCCGCGACAACACTTTCCTGCAGCCGCTGCGCTGCTACGTGGAAGAAGCCATCCGGAAGAAGAAGGAAGGCAAAGAAAACAGATAACGGGCAACATGGAGCTTTTACGATGCGTCCGCTACCGTGGATCCGGGAGGGGGTCGAAAAATGAATTCCCTCTCCCCCGTGCGCGGGGGAGAGGGGATGATCGAGCGTGGCGGGGGAGTCGTGGTCTTCC
>JBFLZG010000083.1:0-23765 GCA_040756235.1 bacterium
ACTCGGGGGCACTTGGAGGTCCCCCGACCACTTTCACCAGGCCAGTTCACTTGTCAGAGGAGGGGTGATGCATGAACATGGTGAGCGAAGAGCGGATTCTACGGCTCCGTGAGGTTCGGGAGCGCACCGGCCTGGCACGCTCGAGCCTCTACCAACAGATCGCTCAGGGGAAGTTCCCCCGGCAGATCCGTCTCGGGCTGAGGAGCGCGGGCTGGCTGGAGAGTGAAGTCAACGCCTGGATTGCCGAGAGGATCCGTGTGTCACGGCCGAGTGTGGGGCGAGGGGACGGAAACAGAACAGCGGCGCTCGGTAGAGCAGTTGCACCTCTCACTCTACCCGGACCATCTAGCCGATCTGCGGACGAAGCGGTCTGATGAAATTATCCTTGACGCGGACCTGCCGGAGTGTGTAGCGATATTGCTTGTTCGCGGTTGCGCGGCTCTCCTTCGTAATGCATGCCTCCAAAGAAACGGGCCGGGCCGACCTCGTGGTCCAAGAGAATCGAGAGGGGCAATGAATGTGACTTGGGGGTAACTGTGCGGGTAACAGCCTGCGGGATCCAAAGCGAGAAGGCTCAATATCAAGTACTTACAGCATCGATGTGATGGACATCAGCTCCACCAACAAAGGGGGTCACCGCCGAGCGTGACCCCCTTTGTTCACCCTGACTTCGTCTCACCACAAAAAAAATGGGTTCCACCCCTTTGATGAGTTGGAACCCTGGTCCGATCCTGTCGGATGAGACCTCGTCAGCAGCTCACTTCTTGGCTGCTTTCTTGGGCGCTGCCTTCTTCTTCGGTGCCGGTTTCTTGGCCGTCTTCTTGGCTGCAGGCTTCTTCGCGGGCTTCTTCTTGGCCGTTGCCATGCTCTCCACCTCCTGTGGTTCCTGGTTGTGAATCTCGGGCCGAGTCTCCCATGTAGCTCCGAGACTTTATAACTCTATATCCCAACAACCCGATACCGGGTGATTACAGCATTTTGGGTTTTGGAGAATTTACACATACAATATGTTGTATGTCAAGAAAAAAGTTGACGGTTTTACAGGATTTCGATCTTTGTCGTCATTTTCTTCCAGAATTTTGTTTTCGGAGGAAGGAATTTTCCTGCAGAGAGATCCGGCAGGGCGGCTGCGAGGCCAGAGGCTGCGAAACGAAGCAGATGAATCGGAGGCTACACAGGCGGTCAGCTCCGCGAGCTTTCGACCCTCGAGAGGAGAGATTGTAGGGGGCCGCCGCATCTCGCGAGGAGCGACTCAGAGGTTGAGCAAACGCAGGGCCCGTCGGCGGTCCAAACGCTCGAGCCCCGCCTTCCGGGCTGATGCCACCGCCTTTCCATACTCGGCCGCGTCGATGCCTCTCGAGAGCTCGGCATGCTCACGGGCCGTGCCGCAAGGCCTGTACTGATCCATGATGTTGACGTAGGTCTCTCGCGAGAGGTTCCGGGCAATCCAGCTCATGGCTTCTTCGGTACCGGCGAGATCCTGCGGCAGGACGAGATGGCGGACCAGCAAACCTCTCCTGGCGACACCGGATTCGTCCAACTCCAGATCCCCCACCTGCCTGTACATCTCCCTGAGGGCGATGCACACGATTCCCGGGTAGTCAGCCGCTGCGGAGAACCGCTCGGCCGGGTCCGGGTGCGTGAACTTGTAATCGGGCATGTAGATCTCTACGACACCCTCCAGAAGCCCGAGCGTCTCCGGCAGGTCGTAGCCGCCCGTGTTGTACACGATGGGAATGCGGAGCCCCGCCTCGACGGCCATGGGCAGCGCCTCCATGAATTGAGCGACAACGTGGCTCGGCGAAACCAGGTTGACGTTGCTGCAGCCCTGACGTTGCAGGTGGACCATGAGACGGGCCAGATCCGCGGGCCCAACCTCCTCCCCTTCGCCGCCATGGCTGATCTCGTAGTTCTGACAGAAGCAGCAGAGCAGGTTGCAGTGGCTGAAGAAGATGGTCCCGGAACCGCCCGAGCCCACGAGCGGCTCTTCTTCACCGAAGTGAGGACCGTAGCTGGCAACCACGGCTCTCCTGCCGGTCCGGCAGAAACCGCGCTGGTCCTCCAGGCGGTTGACGCCACACCTCCTGGGGCAGAGGCAACAGGATGCCAGGCGCGCCACCGCCTCTCGCGCCCTCCGCTCGAGCAGACCCGTTCGGTAGGCGCCCAGATAAGCCGGCGATCTCGTCTCTGTCACGATCGGTCTCAACCGGAATAGGCGTTCCTCAGCTCGCGGAGCTTGGCAAACACGGAAACGGGGTCAGGAGGCAGGTCGGGATATCTCTTACGCACGGATTCGATCACGGCGGCACAGTGACAGCGCAGGAATACGTTCGTTGCCTTCTCGACTGCGAGCGTGCCGGGGATCGTGCTCGACCCGCGCGCACGGAGCTCCGTCGCCTCTTTCAACCGGACCTGGAGCGCCGCGTTCGAACCTTCGATGGTGGTGCAGAAGGCGCGATTCTTCACCGTGTACTCATGGCCCGGGTAAATGCGGGTCTCCTCCGGAAGCTTCAGGATCTTCTCGTAGAGCGACTCGTAGAGCTGCTCGGCCGTGCCCTCGAAGAGCCGGCCGCATCCGCCCAGGAAGAGGGTGTCGCCGCAGAACAGCGCATCTCCGCATCGATACGCCATGTGCCCGAGCGTGTGCCCCGGGACGTGCAGGGCCTCGATCGCAAGCCCCTCGAAGCGAACGATCTCCCCGTCTCGGAGGCCTCGGCTCGCCCGCGCGACTCTGCCCGCGTCCTCTCGCGAGCACAGGACTTCCACGTTCTTCATGCGCCAGAGATCTTCGAGGCCTGCAACGTGATCCCAGTGGTGATGGGTGACCAGGATGGCCTCGAGCTCGCAGCCTCTGGCCTCGACAGCCTGCCAGACCCCTTCGCACTCACCAGGGTCCACGACGATGGCCCGGGGAGGGGTCTTCCCGTGGACCAGAAGGTAGGCGTAGTTGTCCTCGAACAGAGGCACGGAGACGACCTCAATGTCCATGGACCCGCCCTTCTCAGAAACCGGCAAGAAGAAAGCAGAGCCCCGCAGCCGGCTACAGGTCGAACACCTTCACGCTCTGTTGTTGCCGCAGGGTGGAGAGCCACTCCCGATACATTTCCACGGACTTCCTCTCCTTCAGCGCAGACAGGACGTCCTCTTTTTCGGCCAGCAGGGCTTCCCGCGAAGGAACGACCCGCTCCTTCAGACGAAACAGGAAGACCTTCCCGTTGACCTCGTGGGTTCGGCCGGGCAGAGGCTGGGCGTCGGTCAGGGAAAAGGACTCCTCCGCGAGCTCGGGAGATCGTCCGATCTTTGGGATCACCGGCTGAACCCGCGAAAACAGGCCCGTCTCCTGGATCTTGATCCCCTGCTCTTCCGCGATCTTCTCAAGAGGCTCTCCCTTCCGGATTCTCTCCAGGTCCTGCTCCGCCTTCTCCTTGGCGAGATCGAGGCTGCGCGCTACCCGATACTCGGCCTCCACGCGATCCCGCACCTGCTCGAAAGGCGGAATCTCGGACGGCTTCCGGTCGACCGCCTGGAGGACATAGTAGGCATCCTTCCCCTTCACCGCCTCGCTGATCTCCCCCTTCTGCAGCGCAAAGGCGGCCTGAAGCACCGCGTTTTCCATGCCCACGGAGGGGATCGGATCGTTCAGCGAAAGGAACTCCGTTTCCTGGACCGCCACGGTGTTTTCCGCCGGAAGGCCGCTTTGCAGGCTCTTGCTCTCCCTTGCGACCCAGAGAAACTCCTCGGCTTTCCGCCTCGCCAGGTGCCAGGCCTTCTCCCGGACCACGATGTCCCGGACCTTGTCCTTGACCTCTTCCAGAGGGTCCTCCTTGGCGGCCCTGTAGTCCTCCACCTTGAGCAGGTGCAGGCCGAACGGAGAAGTCACGATTCCGCTGACCTCGCCCGCCTTCAGCGCGAAAGCCGCCGACTCGATCTGAGGGGCCAGCTCTCCCCTGTTCACGTATCCCAGGTCTCCCTCGCGGATGGCGGATGAATCCTCCGAGTAGGTCTTGGCCAAGCGGGCGAAATCCTCTCCCTTGCGGACTCTGGCCAGCAGGCCCTCCAGGAATTTGCGCTTCTCCTGGACGGCGGCTTCATCGGCATTGGAGTGGACTCTCACCAGGATGTGACGCAGGTGAACCTCTTCCGGATGGGAGAACTCGTCCAGGTGATCCTCGTAGTAGTCCTCGAGGTCTCCGGTATGGACCTCGACCTGTTCCCGGTACGCCTGCTCCGGGAAACGCGCGAAAGCCATCTTCACCTTCTCGGGCGTGCGGAACGAGTCGCCGTTCTGCTCGTAATACTGGCGCAGCGCTCCTTCCTCCATGCGGACCTTATTTTCGAGCTCCTTGGGATCGAAGTAGATGAATTGCAGATTGACCTTTTCCCTCTCCATCAGATACTGGTTCCAGAGCTCGAGCTCGGATACCTTGACCGTCCCGCGCACGATCTGCTGCAGCTTTTCCAGGAGCATCTCCTCGCGCACCTGATTTTCGAAGGCTTCCGGGGTAGTCCGGTTCATTTGCAGGACCCTGAGGTAGCCTTCCCGGTCGAAGGTGCCGTTGCGCTGGAAGTACGGCATGGAGCGTATCTTTTCCTGCAACTCGCGGTCGGAAACCTCCAGATGAAGCCGTTCCGCTTCCTGGCGCTCCAGCGCCCTGCTGATGAGACTGTCCAGAGCCGTTTCGCGCAGGCGCAACTGCTTGACCATGTCCTCGGTGAGCTGATCGCTGTAGATCTGCTGGTAGTAGCGCAGGAGGTTGTCGGAAGCCGCATCCCATTCTCCTCGGCTGATCCGCCGCTCTCCGACCTGGGCCACCACGTAGCCCTGGTCCTCTCTGCTGTCCTGAATCGTCGGGAGGATCCCGAAGCCGATCACGAACGACAAGGCGATGCCCACGAGCATGGCTTTGATGATCCAGGACCCGGCGTTGCGTCTCATGTAGCTCAGCATAAGCGTTTACCCCCTCCGCGTGCTTCGAGCATGCCCGCACGGCCCTGCCGTGAGGGCCAGCGAGAATAAGGAAGTCCGGGTGGTCCGGTCCGTTCGCCCCCAACGGGCGCGTTCCCTCCTTCATGTTAGAAGACCCACTATGAAAAAGCAAATATTCCGGGCCCTTTGCCCAAACTCGACCAAGCCGGGGAAAATGCGTGCTGCCGGCGGCCCCGCTCAACTCAAATTCTTTGACAACCGATGTTCATATTTATAAGATCCTTCACGAAATGAGAGCATCATCTCATTCGCGAAAGACTTTTGGGACTCGAGGCGACAGAGATGCTGTTTGACTGGCTTTTCGGGCTCTTCTCCAATGACCTGGCCATAGATCTGGGGACCGCCACGACCCTTGTCTACGTGAAGGGCAAGGGGATCGTCCTGAGCGAACCGTCGGTCGTCGCCATCCGGGAGGACGAATCCGGGGACCGGCGCATCGTTGCCATCGGCGGGGAAGCCAAGAAGATGATCGGGCGGACCCCGTCTCCGGTGACCGCAATCCGGCCCATACGGAAGGGCGTCATCTCGGATTTCGAAGTGACCGAGGAGATGTTGCGGCACTTCATCCTGCGCGTGCACCACCGCAGCAGCCTGGTGCGCCCGCGGATCATCATCTGCGTGCCTTACGGCGCAACCGACGTGGAGCGAAGGGCCATCCGGGAATCCGCCCTTTCGGCCGGAGCCAGAGAGGTGTACCTCATCGAGGAGCCGCTGGCCGCCGCGATCGGCGCGGGGTTGGCGATCTCCGAGCCCAGCGGCAACCTCGTCCTGGACATCGGCGGAGGCACGACCGAGGTCGCCGTGATCTCGCTCTCCGGAATCGTTTACACCCACTGCATACGGATCGCCGGGGACACGCTCACGGAAGATATCCTTCAGTACGTCAAGAGAAAACACAATCTGCTCATCGGAGAGAATACGGCCGAGCAGGTCAAGGTGGCCCTGGGCTCTGCCTGGCCCGATGGCGACTGCCGGGTGATGGAAGTCAGGGGACGAGATCTGCTGGCCGGATTGCCGCGCAAGGTGCAGTTGCGCTCGGAAGAGGTCCATCAGGCCATTCAGGAATCGCTCAACAGCATCGTGGAGGCGGTCAAGATCACCCTCGAGCGCACGCCTCCGGAGCTGAGCGTCGACATCATCGAGCGGGGCATTGTCCTGACCGGAGGAGGTGCTCTTCTGGCCCACATGGATACGCTGTTGCACAAGGAAACGGGGCTGACCGTTCACGTCGCCAACGACCCGATCGCCTGCGTGGCCCTCGGCTCGGGAAGGGCGCTCCAGGAGCTCGCCCTTTTGAAGAGGGTGGCCCTTGCGGATTGACTGCAGGGCGGAGCGGACAGGCGGTTCGCCCGCTCGACCGCCTCTGCATGAGAGTGTCGAACAAAACCCTGCCGCGACAGCCGCTCATCGATAGGGATCAAAGAGTGCTGGGTCTTCTTCATCGGCATCGAAGCGTACTGCTGTCCCTCCTGACGCTGATCGTCGCCTGCGCCATGCTCGTGGCCCACCGCAACCGGCAGGCCAGCCCCTTCTTTCTTCAGCGCGCTCTTCTGGAAGTGACCGGCCCCTTTCAGAAGGGGATCACGGGAGGGGTCCGGCTGATCGGCGGAATTTGGAACCGCTATTTCGACCTCGTTCACGTGCAAGAGGAAAATCAGGCCCTCCGCGAGATCATCAAAGAGCTGAAGCGAGAGAGAATCCAGCTTCTGGAAGAAAGGAGCGAGAACGAACGCCTTCGCGGTCTGCTGGGATTCAAAGAGCGCTTCGAAAGTCCTCTGCTGCCTGCGGAAGTCATCGGCAGCGACGGCAGCGGTTGGTTTCAGACGCTGGTCATCGACCGAGGCCAGCGCGACGGCGTTCAGGAGGGGATGGCGGTCATGACGGTCGAAGGCGTCGTCGGCCAGGTCATGGAATGCTCGCGGAATTTCTCACGCGTCCTCCTGATCACGGATCCCAACAGCAGCATAGCCGCGGTCCTGCAGAGCACGAGGGCCCCGGGGATCGTGGAGGGCGCCGGCCGGCAGAAGTGCATCCTCAAATACCTCCAGCAGTCCGAGACCGTGGAGGCGGGTGAAGTGACCTTGTCTTCCGGAGTGGACGGCATCTATCCCAAAGGCCTCCCCATCGGAACGGTCTCCGAGGTGCAAAAGCAGGACGCTCAGCTTTTCCAGTATGTCGAGATCCAGCCGTTCGTCCGCTTCGACAAGCTCGAAGAGGTATTCATCCTCTACCACCTCCCCCGGGAGAGCGAACAGCCGGAGAGCCCATGAACGAGCTGGTCCTGTTGCTCTTCGGCACCCTGGGCATCCTGTTGCGGAGCACGCTGTTCCGAAGCGGGCTCCTGCACTATTTCGCTCCGGATACGACCCTGCTGATCGTCCTTTACGCCACCGGCTGGTTCCCTTACGTCCGCGGACTCATCCTGAGCCTTTCCATCGGACTGCTGGCCGATCTGTTCTCCGGCGCCCCGGAAGGCTGGAACGCCACTTACGCATGCCTGGTGTTCATCCTGGGGAAGGGAATCCAGGCACGGCTCTATCTCACCTGGCCCAGGGCTTCGATCGGGCTCTTTGTCGCCGCCTGTGTGCTGAAGCTGCCGGTGTTGGCATTGCTGTCCTCGGTGGGAGCCATTGCCTTCCCGGTTCAGAGGGAGCTCATCCGGCTTTGGGCCGGCGAGTGCGTGGCGACGCTCCTTCTCATGCCTCTTGTCTTTCTTCTTCTGTCCAAGAGTCTGGATCTCGAGCGGCTGCCCAGCACCCGAAAAGCCAAACACGGCTCATCATGACCCAACTGCGTGATCATTCCATCGAGGCTTACCGCAGAGCTTTTCTCATCAGCCTTTTCGGCCTGGTCACGGCTTTCACCGTTCTCCTGCTCTGGCTGGGCTATCTCCAGATCTGGAAGGCGGAGACGTTCCGACTCCTGTCCGAAAGCAACCGGATCCGGCTGGAGAAGATTCCTGCCCCCCGCGGCAAGATCCTGGATGCGACGCGCGCGGTTCTGGCCGACACTCGACCCTGCTTCGACGTGGCCGCCATAGCGGAGGAGATCCAGGACTACCCATCGCTCGAGGAAGGCTTGAGAGCCATCTCCCCGCTGTCGCCCGACGAGCTCGGGGAGGAAATCCAGCGTCTGAAGAAGGGCATCCCTTTCCGCTCTCATGTCCTGTGGAAGGATACCACGTGGGAGGTCATGGCCTTCGTGGAAGCCAATCGCACGCGGATGCCGGGGGTGCTGATCCAGGTCAACCAGACCCGCAATTACCTGGAGGGCGATCTCCTGAGCCCGGTCGTGGGTTACATGGGGGAGATCAGCCGCAAAGAGATGGAAGCGGCTTCCGACGGGCTCTACCAGGCCGGAGACTGGATCGGGAAGTCGGGGATCGAGAAACAGTGGGAATCTTACCTCAGGGGCAGGGACGGGGGAAGTCAGGTGGAGGTCGATGCGAGGGGCCGGCAGATGAGGTCCCTGGCAAAGAAACTCCCCCTCCCGGGGAAGAACCTCGTGCTTTCGATCGACGGCAGGCTGCAGCAGGAAGCCAAGGCCGCCATGGGAGATCAGGCGGGGGTCGTTCTCGCCATGGACCCGAGGGACGGCAGCATCCTCTGCTATGTGAGCCAGCCTTCTTTTGATCCCAACCTGTTCATCAAAGGCATCACGCCGGAGCAGTGGAAGAGCTTTCGGGAAGACCCGCGCCATCCCCTCACGGACAAGGCCATCCAGGGCGCGTACCCGCCCGGGAGCACGTTCAAGATCGTCATGGCCGTTGCAGCGCTTGAAGAAGGAGTCATCTCTCCCACGGAGAAGCTCTTCTGCGGCGGCAGTTATCGGCTGGGCGTCCGCGCCTTTCGATGCTGGAAGCCCGAAGGCCATGGATGGATGGATCTCCACCAGGCCCTGGTCGAATCCTGCGACTGCTACTTTTATCAGGTGGGGCAACGCCTGGGAATCAACCGCATCCACAAATACGCCACCCTGTTCGGGTTGGGACAGCCGACCCGCATCGGGTTGGACGACGAAAAAGCCGGTCTCGTCCCCAATCCGGAGTGGAAGAAGAAGCGCTTCGGCCACCCCTGGTACGAGGGAGAGACCCTGGTCGTTTCGATCGGACAGGGGGCCGTGCTCGTGACGCCCATGCAGATGCTGCGAATGATTTCCGCAGTAGCCAACGCAGGAACGCTCTGGTCCCCCAGGCTGGTTCAGGGGGTGGAAAACCCGGACGGCAAGCTCTATCTCGACAACCGGCCCGATCGCAAGTCCACGCTGGACCTCTCTCAGACCAACCTGGAGCTGGTCCGGACATCGTTGCGCGACGTCGTGGAGAGCGGCCGCGGGACCGGAAAACGCGCGCGGCTCGGGTTCGTGGAAGTGGCAGGAAAGACCGGGACGGCACAGGTCGTTCATCAGCAGGATCCGAAGGGCAGCCGATTCCTTCCGGTGGAAAAGCGCGATCATGCATGGTTCGTCTGCTATGCACCGGCGCAGGCTCCGGAGATCGCCATGGTTGTGCTCGCGGAGCATGCCGGACACGGCGGCGAGATTGCGGCCCCGGTTGCCAGGCGGGTTCTGCAAAGATACTTTAGTCTGACCGGCAGGGGAATCGCCGAGCAGCCGGTCGAGCTGCTTTCTTCTCAGGCAACCCCGGAGGCCGGCAGGTAGCAGGCGGCGAGCTGGAGGATTCGCGGTGGCGGCCCTCAAGAAGACCCGTTTTTCCTTCTTCGACTGGTTTTCCCTTCTGCTAGTCGTGCTCATCGGGGCGATGGGCATTCTCACCCTGTACAGTGCAACTCAGGGAGCGCCCGGGCAAGGAGGCATTCCCATTCACGAAAAGCAGGGGCTCTGGTGGGCCATGGGCATCCTGGGCGTGATCTTGCTGCTGGTCATCGATTACCGTCATCTCGAGCATTTTGCCTACGCGATTTATGGGGTCTCCCTGCTCCTGGTCGGCCAGGTGCTCCTGTTCGGACGCTCGATTTCGGGCGCCAGAAGGTGGATCGAATTGGGTTTCTTCCAGTTCCAGCCTTCCGAGTTGACGAAGCTGACCCTCATTCTGGCGCTGGCCAAGTATTTCCATCACCACCGGCGCAACGGACCCTACGGCCTTTTCCAGCTGACGGTGCCCTTCGTCCTCTTTGCCGCGCCTTTTGTCCTGGTCCTGCTGGAGCCGGATCTCGGAACGTCCATCATTCTGATGCTGATCTTCTTCTCGATCCTGTTCTTTGTCGGGCTCAGCCGGGGCGCCGTCATGACCCTGTTCACGCTGGGCGCGGCGAGCCTCCCGCTCGGGTGGTTCTGCCTCAAAGATTATCAAAAAGACCGGATCCTGACCTATCTCGATCCGTCCCGGGATCCGCTGGGAAGCGGGTATCACATCCTGCAGTCGAAGATCGCCATCGGCTCCGGCGGTTTATGGGGCAAGGGGCTCCTCCACGGGACCCAAGCGAGGCTTCACTTCCTTCCGGAACAGCACACGGATTTCATCTTTTCGGTGTTTGCCGAGGAGTGGGGATTCTTCGGCAGCCTGCTCCTACTGACGGCCTATCTGGTGATCATTCTTTGGATCTTCAACATGTCCAGCCGGGCGAAGGATGCATTCGGCATGATCGTGTCCCTGGGGATTGCATTTCTCCTGTTCTGGCACGTGTCGATCAACATCGCCATGGGAGTGGGTCTGCTGCCCGTGGTCGGCATCCCGCTGCCTCTGTTCAGTTACGGAGGTTCTTTCCTCCTCATGGTCCTGCTCGGGATCGGGCTGCTGCTGAACATCTATGTCCGTCGCTTCGTCTTTTGACGATCGAAGGCCTGCCGCAGGGTCGACCCGCTCTGCCGAAGGCCTGAGAAGAGAGGTGCCTCCATGCAGCGTGATCAAGAGATTCGTTGGAGGAAGCAGATCCAGGAGACTTTTCGAGGAAGCCTGCGCATCCAAGAGGAGTTCTTCTCGACCCAATCGGAACGCATCGTCGAGGCCGCGCACCTGATTCTGCGGACCTTGCGCGCGGGAGGCAAGCTCATGCTTGCCGGAAACGGCGGCAGCGCCGCGGACGCCCAACACCTGGCCGCGGAATTCGTGAATCGATACCGGAAGGAGCGACCGGCCCTTCCGGCGGTGGCGCTCACGACGGACACGTCCGTGCTGACCTCCATTGCCAACGACCACGATTTCGGCCTCGTCTTCTCACGGCAGATCGAAGCGCTGGGAAATCGCGGAGACCTCCTTCTGGTGATCTCGACGAGCGGAAACTCTCCCAACATACTGGATGCCCTGCGCAAGGCCAGAGAAATGGGGATCGCCACCCTGGCGCTGACCGGCGGAGACGGAGGCGCGGCGGTGAAGGCTGCAGACCTTGCTCTCTGCGTTTCCGCCTCCCGTCAGACCCCGCGCATCCAGGAGGCTTTCCTGTTGCTCGAGCACCTCTTCTGTGATCTCGTGGAGGAGGCTCTCTTCCCGTCGAAAACCGGCCGGACCGAAAGTGCGAGGAGGACGGATGAGCTCTGAACCTTTGGACCGCAGTCAGCTTCAGCGGGAGCCCGTCAAGGACCGCCCTTCCAAAGTCTCGGTCGATCTGTTCGGCTCCCCGGTCCGGGCGGGCATGGGGGTCCGGGAGCTCCTGCACGGTCTGCCCCGCATCCTGGCCTCCCAGTCGCTCCTGGAGATTGCGCGCAGACTGGCCGATGCCCGCCGCGACCGCAGGGAGATCATCTTTGCGATCGGCGGCCACGTGATCAAGGTGGGGCTCAACCCTGTGCTGATGTCCCTTATGGATGAAGGCATTCTGACGTGCCTGGCGATGAACGGAGCCGGCGTGATCCATGACGTGGAAATCGCTCTCTGGGGACGCACCTCCGAGGACGTTGGTCCGGCCCTGGATCAGGGGATGTTCGGGGTCGCCCAGGAAACGGCCGAGCTCATCAATCATGCGGTCCGGGAGGGCGCTCGCCAGGGGAAAGGCTTCGGCGCGGCCGTGGCCGAACGCCTCCGGGAGATGGGGCCGCCGTTTGCAGGCTTCAGCCTCTTGTGCCATGCAGCGGAGAAAGGCATCCCGGTGACCGTCCACGTCGCCTTGGGAACCGACATCGTGCACATGCACCCGAGCGCGGACGGCGGCGCCATCGGGAAGACCTCTCTGGAGGACTTCTACCTGCTGGCCGCACGCATCGCGCGCCTCGAGCACGGGGTGTTCGTCAACGCGGGCTCTGCCGTCATCCTGCCGGAAGTGTTCGTCAAGGCTCTCAATCTCGCCCGCAACCTGGGGCACAAGGTACAAACGTTCACCACGGTGAACATGGACTTCATCAAGCACTACAGACCCTCCGTGAACGTGGTCGAAAGGCCCGTCCGACTCGGCGGCAAGGGGTACCACCTCGTGGGTCATCACGAAATCAACCTGCCGCTGCTGGCCGCCGCCGTACTGGAGATCCTGGCCTCGGAAGGAGACCCCTTTGAGCGGGCCTGATCTCTCGTCCCCGCGGGTCCTCACGCTGTCCAGCGATTTCGGCCTGCGAGATCCCTACGTGGCCTCCATGAAAGCCGTCATCCTGTCCATCCATCCGAACCTGCAGTTGGTGGACGTCACCCACGAGCTGCCGGCCCATCGGGTCCTTCCGGCCGCATGGATGGTGCGGGAGGTGTGTCCCCGCTTCCCGCCGGGAACGATCCACGTGGTGGTCGTGGATCCGGGTGTCGGGGGCGCCAGAAGGCCTGTCCTGGTGCAGAGCCGGGAGCATTTTCTCGTCGGGCCCGACAACGGTGTCTTCGGATTGTGGATCCGCGACTTCGGATTCGACGGCGCCTGGCTGCTGGAGGAGCGGCGCTACTTCCAGCCTTCCGTCAGCCGAACGTTCCACGGCAGGGACATCTTTGCTCCGGTCGCGGCGCATCTGGCCGGGGGTGTTCCCCCGGCGGCCTTCGGTCCCCCGATCGGCGACCCGGCCGGGGTCGAGGCTCCGGTCCCGCGCCGGCGCGACGGTGCTCTGGAAGGGCAGATCGTCTGGATCGACCGGTTCGGCAATTGCACGACCAACCTTCCGGAAAAGCAGGTGCTCGAGTGGTGCGGCGGAGATCCGTTCACGATTCGAGTCGCTTCCACCCGGCTGGAGGGCGTCATGCCCTCTTACGATTCGGTTCGGGAAGGAGAATGCCTGGGCATCTTCAGCAGCACCGGACACCTGGAGATCGCATGCAATCGAGGCCGGGCGGACGAGGTGCTGAAGGTCCGTGAGGGGGCTCCGGTGCTGCTGGAAAAGCTACCGGGCCCCGGGGAGCGGTGAAAAGGGAAGAGATGTCAAACATTCGCGATGACGGCGAAGGGAAGTTCGATCCGGAGTTCTGGCAGCACCTGCGAGGTTCCCCGTTCTCGCTGCAGGATAACGGTGCGCCGCCGCGACCCAGGATCTGGATCAACATCGTCCTGTTCTTCGCCACGGTCTTGACGACCATGGTTGCCGGCGCTCTCCAGAGCCAGGGCGGCCAGGCGTTCTCCTCTTTCCGGAACCTGCTTCAGGGAGCCCCCTTCTCGGCCGCTCTTCTCGGGATCCTGCTTGCCCACGAAATGGGTCACTACTTCGTTTCCAGGTATCACCGGGTGCCCACCACCCTGCCCTACTTCATCCCCATGCCGACGATCATCGGGACGATGGGCGCCATCATCCGCATGCGCGCGCTGGTCAGGGACCGGCCCATTCTTTTCGACATCGGCATCGCGGGGCCGCTGGCCGGCATGTGCGTGGCCGTACCGGCCACGGTCATAGGCCTCGTGCACTCTCAGGTCGTGACCGCGGCCGGGGGCGCGGGCGGCATCGAGCTGGGCGACTCTCTCCTCTTCTACTTACTCACGCGCTGGATCTTCGGCGCTCTGCCCGAGGGACAAACCGTGCTGCTTCATCCGGTCGCCTTCGCCGGATGGCTCGGCTTCTTCGTGACCTCCCTGAATCTCCTTCCCATGGGCCAGCTGGACGGGGGTCACGTGACTTACGGGCTGGTCGGCCCGCGCCACCGTCTCGTCTCCCGTCTGGCGTTTCTCGCCCTCATCGGCTGGGGAGTTCACGGCGTGTTCCTGCACCTCCGGCCTCTGGAATGGCTCTGGGGGATCGCCTTCTGTTGGACCGGGTTGCGCTTCGTGCTGGCCCGGCAAACCGGCGGGTTCCTCAGGATCTTCGCGATCTTTCTGCTGGTCGTCGGCATCAGCGAGAATTTTGTCCCCAGCACGTTCGTGTGGCTCTTCTGGGCGGTCCTGATCACTTTTCTCCGGCTCGACCACCCCCCGACTCGGGATGTCACTTACCCCCTGGACCGGAACAGGAAGATCCTGGGCTGGACAGCTCTGATCGTGTTCGTGCTGACGTTCACACCTCGGCCGTTCATGTACGATCTGACGGGCTAGTTCGCCGCCTACCCGGCCGGCTGCTCCTTCTTCTTGGGCGCTGTCTTGGCCTTCGCCACGGCAGCCTTGACGACGGCCAGGTCGTCCTTCAGGCCCCGCACCTCCTCCGTCACGGCTTCAATATCCGCCTTCCGTGCGATACTGAGCTTGGTCAGGCCCCTCTCGATCCGGGTATCCAGATTCTTCCTGAGCTGGTCACCAACGTTCCGGGCGGGCGAATTCAACCGCTCCATCATCTTGCGAGTGTTCTGTTCGAAAACCTTCTGGAACTCTCCGTAGATTCTTCCGGCTTCTGCAGCCCACTCGTCCAGCTGCTTCCGCTGGCTCTCCGGCACGTACTTCTCGGACACCTTCGCGATGCGCCTGACGAGCTTCTCTCCCTCGGTTTCGAGGCGCGTCAAGGTGCGTCTCGAATTCTCCAAGCCCCCTTTGAGAAACTCCGAAAACACGACTTTGGCGTCCTTCCCTGCCTCCGCGCGCATGGCTTCCTCCTCCTCTTGACTCTTTGTTCGATGTTCCTTCCCCGCGAGCTCAATTCCGGCATTCGTTCTGTGCTCACGGGCTGTGGCTATTTATAACGCATTGCGTTAACACAGTCAAGACCCCTGGCTTGCCGCAGCCGAGCCCACGCCCTCAGTTGCACGGAACCGAACCGGAAACCAACTTTCAAAATGGTCAGGTTTGTGTTATTCGTGAACAGTGATGAGCCCCTCCTCACCCTGCCGGTGAGCAGAACACGCCGATTCTGTGATATTTTTTTTCTGCACCAGGACAAGGGCTCCCGCCGTACCGTTGCTTGGGGGAATGGCACGCGATGCTGATCAAAGAGGAAAAGAAAAGGAAGCCACTGATGGGAGCTCTGTTGGTCTTGATCATCGCAGGACTCCTCGGAAACATCTTCGGTGTCTTCTTGGGCGCCCTGCTGCCGGACGGTTCTCTCAGCGAGGTGCTGGCCAGAAGCTTCGGCTATGGTTTGGAGCCTCCGCTGGTAGTCGATCTGTGGATCTTTTCCGTATCCTTTGGATTCAAGTTTCAACTGAATAGTTGTGGTTTGGCATTCATGTTCTTGGGTCTCATTCTGTATAAGAAGGCCTGATTCCTCGGCACACCCCCCCCAAAGGAGGCAAGACTCTCGAATGTCCTTCTTCCGATCCGCCAAGAGGGCGGCTCTCTGCGCGCTCGTCTTGTCCGCAGGCGCCCCGAGTCCGGGAGCGGCGGACCTATACGTTCATTTCCTGGTGGACCGATCCGGCAGCATGTGGACCCCCCTGGCAGGAGCTCCGAAGATCGAAAGTGTGATGCAAGGCATTACCAAGGCCCTCGAGGAGCTTCCGCCCGAGGTTGCCGTCGGGCTCCGAGTCTATCCCCCGCCTTACGGCGAGGGACAGGACCCGGGGCTTCGTGTCCGTCCGCTCCCGGGCGGGCGGGAGACGTTCGCGGAGGAATTGAGGCAGTTCAACCCCAAGGGCAGCGCGCCTCTTGCGGAGCACCTGGCGAAAGCGCTCGGGGACTTCCCGGCCGGGGACCACGGCAGAATCCTCCTGCTCATCTGTGACTCCTCGGATCTGCAGGGTGCCTCGTTCTGCGACGGCGGCGCGCGCTTCCGGAAGGTCCCGGAGGGACTACGACTGCACATCCTGGCCCTGAACGTCGAGGACGCCGCAGAGCAGAACGAGCTGAACTGCCTGGCCGGTTCCCTTTCAGGAGAGATTCTCTACGTCGGCAACGACGGTTCCCTCCCCTCTTCCGTGGCCTCGATCTGCAGAAAAGCCTACCAGGAGGAAACGGATCGGCAGAAAAGGATCGCGGAGGAACGCCGGAGGCTGGAGGAGCTGTTGAGCAAGACGCGGGTCAGGCTGGAATTCCACAACACCCTGGACCCTTTTTTCGCTGACGCCGTCGAGATCATCGATTGCCGGATAGGAGACCGAGCCTTGTCTCTGCCTCCCCCTTCGCGCTTGGCCCCGAACGAGTCCCGCTTGCTTGCAGACGTGTCCGTCGCCGCCGGCGATCATCTCCTGGTGGTTCGGTACAAGAAACGGAAGGGAGAGCAGGAAGTGATCAGCCGGGAAGCTTCCTTTCTGGTCACCGTGCGCGACGGGGAAACGACCCACATCAGGTGCTTCCCCCGGGGAGGTCTGTTTCACTGGGGCTGCCGGTTCAAAGACGTTTCCTCTTGATTCCATCCGCGCTCGTCGGGGGCCTGGAGCGGAAGAGAACAGGCTGCGGCGATCCCTCTGCCGGAACCACCCTGCATGGATGAAGGTATGGGCTGCGCGCCGGAAGCCGACCGCATCGTTGCGAACCAGCCCTTTTCCGTCGCTGGTATCGGCCAGTGCTCGCTCGATTTCTTGTGTACGGTGGACCGCTACCCGGGCCCCGACACCAAATGCGAGTTCCGCGAGCTCGTGATTCAGGGGGGAGGGCCGGTCGCGACCGCCCTGGTGGCGCTCGCCCGGTGGGGATGCTCCACCCGCTTCTCCGGCGTGGTCTGTCCGGACTCTTTCGGCAGTCAGATCCTGAGCGGCCTGGAAGAGGAAGGAGTCGATGTGCGCTTCGTCACCCGCCGCGCGGGGGGCCGGAGCCAGTTCGCCTTCATCTGCATCGACGAGAACGGGAAGAGAACGATCTTCTGGCGCCGGCCCGAAGCACTGCCGCTGCAGCCGAACGAAGTGCCCGAGGACTTCCTCGAGGGCATCCGCGTGCTGCACCTGGACGGGCTTTTCGCAGAGGCTTCCCGGAGCGCAGCCTTGAAGGCGCGCAGGCTGGGGATTCCCGTGGTCCTGGACGCCGGGGCGGTCCGGCCTGGAATGCTGTCCCTGATTCGCCACACGGATCATCTGATCTGCGCCGAAGAGTTCGCCAGACAGTTCGATCCCGGGGCCCCGCTCTCGGCCGTCCTTCGAAAGCTGAAGCAAATGGGGCCTCAGGTGGTCTGCGTGACCTTGGGGGAGCGGGGCTCGGCGTGCCTCTGGGAGGACACCCCCTACCATCTGCCGGCCCTCCCGGTACGGGCCAGGGACACGACCGGCGCAGGGGACGTCTTTCACGCCGGCTACATCTACGGCCTTTTCAGAAGCTGGCCTCCCGGCGACCGCTTCCGCTGGGCCGCGGCGGCGGCGGCGCTGAGCTGCCTGCAGATCGGCGGCCGCTCGGGCATCCCGAGCCCCGCAAGCGTGGAGGAGCGGCTGGGAAGCCTCGGGCCGTATCGGGTGCTTGCGGATGATTCGCCTGCGAGCCGGCAGGAGAGCGATCGAAGATAGCTGGCGCAGCTCGAGCCGCCGGCCCGGCGCGCGGCCCGCGACCGGCACTGTCCCGGGCCGCAGCCGGAATGAGATGTCCGCTGGCCTCGCTCTTCCGGGAGGTTCGAGCCTGCCCGTGATCGGTTGCCCTCGGCGCATGAGTCGGCTATCCTTGTCAGCCTCGAACCGCGCAAACCTCCGGCCGGAGCGCCGGGGACGAAACCAACTCGTGTTGGCCTGAGCGGTATCCGCACCCAGCAGTGATCCAAGGAGAAGTCAGATGCCAGTTGCGCGCGTGACGGAAGTGATCGGGATCTCTCCGCTCGGATGGAAAGAGGCTTTGGACGAGGCGTTGGACCGAGCCAACAAGACCCTTCGCAACATCACACACGTAAAGATCATCTCTCAACAGGCGACCGTGGACAACGGCAAGATCCGGGATTACCGCGTGACGTGCGACATCACGTTCATCCTGGAAGAATAAGAGCGCTCTCTCGATTCGTTGCCTCCAGGAAAGATGCAAATGGAATTTTCGATCATCCTTCTGGCTGCGGGCAAGGGCACCCGCATGAAATCATCTGTAATCAAGGTCCTGCACCCTCTGGCAGGGCGGCCCCTGCTGGCTTATGGTCTGGAGCTGGCCCGGCGGCTGGAGCCGCGAAGGATCCTGGCCGTGATCGGCCACCAGGCCGATCAAGTGCGAGCGGCCTTCGCGCACGAGGGCCCCGAGGTCACCTGGGTGCTGCAGCCGGAGCAGAAGGGGACCGCTGATGCCGTTGCCTGCGCCCTCCCGTTCTTGGACGCGCCCGAGGGGACCGTGCTCATCCATTACGGGGACGTTCCCCTGCTCAGGAAAGAGTCCCTCGCCGAGCTGTTGAGCGAGCACAGGACGCAGGGCTCCCGGCTCACCTTCCTGACCGCGCGCCTGGAAAACCCGAAGGGGTACGGGAGGATGGTCCGGGACGGCAGCGGCAGGCTCCTGCGCATCGTGGAGGAAGCGGACGCGACCGACGAGGAGCGGAACCTTCGCGAAATCAACACCGGAATCACGTGCGTCGAGGTTCCTTTTCTGCTCGAAGCACTGGACCGGCTGGACGCCAACAACGCCAAGGGGGAGCTCTACCTGACGGACATTGCGGCTTACGGCGTCTCCAGGGGGCTGCGGATCGGCTCGGTCTGCACTCCGGAACCCTTCCGCGCCCTGGGGATCAATACGCGCAAGGACCTGGCCGAGGCCGATCGCATCCTGCGCCTGGAGATCTGCGAGCGCTGGATGCTGGAGGGCGTCAGCATCGTCGAACCGCTGCAGACGTACATCGATGCTTCCGTCGCGATCGGTGCGGACACTCGAATCGAGCCGGGCTGCCATCTCAAGGGAAGCACCCGGGTCGGGAACGACTGCCTCATCGAGGCGGGTTCCGTGATCGCCGATTCCGTGATCGGCGACGGCGTGCAAGTGCGCCCTTACTCCGTCATCCGGGAGAGCCGCATCGGCGATCAGGTGCTGGTCGGGCCGATGGCCCACCTCAGGCCGGGCACGGTCCTGGAGAGCGGGGTGCGCGTCGGCAACTTCGTGGAGATCAAGACGACCCGGGTCGGCGAACGCTCCAAGGCGGCTCACCTGAGCTACCTGGGCGACTGCGACATCGGCAAGGACGTCAACGTGGGCTGCGGGACGATCACGTGCAACTACGACGGACGGGCCAAGCATCGCACGGTGATCGAGGACGAGGCCTTCATCGGCAGCGACACCCAGCTCGTGGCGCCGGTCACGGTGGGCCGCGGCGCCTACATCGGCTCCGGGTCCACCATCACGAGGGACGTGCCGCGCGATGCGCTCGCCGTCAGCCGTGCCCGCCAGAAGGTGGTCGAGGGGTGGGCCCTCACCAGGAAGACCGTCAAGAACAAGCCCGGACCAGAGGGGTGATGGGCCATGTGCGGAATCGTCGGTTACGTCGGATATCGGAAATCAGCGGCCCTCCTGCTGGAAGGCTTGAAGAAGCTCGAATACCGCGGTTATGACTCGGCCGGCATCGCCTTGATGGACGAATCCGACCGGATCCACATCCGCCGTACGGAAGGGAAACTGAGCCGGCTGATCGAAGAAGTCCAGGGCAACCCCTGCGACGGCTCGGTCGGGATCGGGCACACGAGATGGGCCACCCACGGGAGGCCCTCGGAGGTCAACGCTCACCCGCATCGCTCCGGCGCGGTCGTGGTCGTCCACAACGGCATCATCGAGAACTACCTGGAGCTCCGCGACCAGCTGCAGGCTCGCGGCCGCACCTTCCTGTCGGAAACCGACACGGAGATCATCGCCCATCTGATCGATCTCCACCTCGAGGAATCGGCGCCGTTCGCCGAAGCCGTACGCATGGCGCTCAAGCAGGTGAAAGGGTCGTACGCCATTGGGGTTCTCTGCGAAAAAGAGCCTCGCGTCCTGATCGGCGCGAAGAAGGCCAGCCCTCTGGTCGTCGGCATCGGCCAGTCGGAGCATTTTCTGGCCTCCGATGTGCCGGCCCTGCTCGATCACACGCGCCAGATGATCTTTCTCGAAGACGAAGAAATGGTGGCCCTCAGCTCGGACGGGTACGACATCAGCGATCTGGCCGGCCGGCCGGTCCGGCGCGAGCCGACCCACATCTCCTGGACGCCGATGATGGCCGAGAAGGGCGGCTACAAGCACTTCATGCTCAAGGAGATCCACGAGCAGCCTCGGGGCATCACCGATACAATCCGGGGGCGCATCCTGGGCCGGAAGAAGGAGATCTACCTGGGCGACACGGGGCTGGACGAAGAGACTCTGAAGAAGACCGAGAAGATCCACCTGGTCGCTTGCGGCACGTCGTGGCACGCGGCCCTGGTCGGCAAGTTCATGCTCGAAAGCCTGGCCCGGATTCCGACCGAGGTCGACCTGGGCTCGGAGTTCCGCTATCGGGACCCGATCCTCGGCAAACAAACGCTTTTCATCTCCATCTCCCAGTCCGGAGAGACGGCCGACACCCTGGCGGCGCACGAGGAGGCGCGGCGCAAGGGATGCGTGACGCTGGCCGTCTGCAACGTCGTGGACTCGAGCCTGGCGAGGAAGTCCCAGGGCGTCTTCTATACGCACGCAGGCCCTGAAATGAGCGTGGCTTCCACCAAGGCTTTCACCACACAGCTCACCAGCCTCTACCTGATCAGCCTGCAGCTGGGGAGGCTGTTCGGCAGGATTTCGGAGGAGGCGATGGAGCAGCACCTGACGGAGCTCAGGAAGCTGCCGCTGCTGCTGGAAGACGTTCTCGCGCGCGAGAGGACGGTCGAGACCGTGGCGCGCAAGTACGCCCTCTACGAAGATTTCCTCTATCTCGGGCGCGGCATCCACTATCCGGTCGCGCTGGAGGGGGCCTTGAAGCTCAAAGAGATCTCCTACATTCACGCCGAGGGCTATCCGGCCGGCGAGATGAAGCACGGGCCGATCGCGCTCATCGACGAGCACTGCCCGACGGTCGTCCTGCTGCCCAGAAACGAGCTCTACGAAAAGGTGTTCAACAACCTGGAAGAGGTCAAGGCGCGCAACGGCAGCGTGGTCGCGGTCGTGAACTACGGAGACACGGAAGCCGAGAAGCACGCGGACGACCTCATCTACGTGCCGGAAAGCAATCCTTTCCTCTCCCCCGTTCTGATGACCGTTCCCTTGCAGCTCCTGGCGTACCACATCGCCGTGATCAAGGGCACGGACGTCGACCAACCCCGGAATCTCGCCAAGAGCGTCACCGTTGAGTAGCGGGACAGAGGTATCCGATCGCTCCATGGATCTCGAGCGGGAGCTGAACCCTCAACAGAAAGAGGCGGTCCTCTATCGGGGCGGACCGCTGCTGGTGCTGGCGGGCGCCGGAAGCGGCAAGACCCGGGTCCTGACCTACCGGATCGCCCACCTGCTGCACGACCGGGGGGTGCCGCCCTTTCGATTGCTGGCGATTACCTTCACCAACAAGGCCGCGGAGGAGATGCGCAGGCGCATCTCCCAGCTTCTGGGCACGGCCAGCCAGGGCATGTGGATCGGCACGTTCCACGCGATCTGCGCCCGCATCCTGCGACAGCACATCGACCGCCTCGGATTCGCCAGGAACTTCGTCATCTACGATGAATCCGACCAGCTCCGTGCCATCAAGGCCTGCTTCCAGAAGCTCGGCATCTCGGACAAACGCGTGAAGCCCGTGGCCGTGCTCGGAATGCTGGAAAAGGCCAAGAACCAGGGGCTGGATGCGCCCGAGGCCGTGGTCGACTCCCCTGCCAACGCGGCCCATCTGGAAGCGCTGTTCGGAGCGTACAGGAGCTATCTGAAGGAGGCCAACGCGCTCGATTTCGCGGACCTGATCCTCATGGCCCGCCGGCTCCTCCAGGAACAACCCGATCTGCTGTCCCAGTACCGGGAGCGCTTCCGGGCGATCCTGGTGGACGAGTACCAGGACACGAACCAGGCCCAGCACCTGCTTCTGAAGACTCTGGTCCCCCCGGGCGGGGACCTGTGCGTGGTGGGAGACGACGACCAGTCCATCTACCGGTGGCGCGGGGCCGACGTGCAGAACCTGCTGCGCTTCGCGGAAGACTTCCCGGGTGCCCGCATCCTGGTTCTGGAGCAGAACTATCGATCGACCAAGAACATCCTCGGGGCGGCCGAGGCAGTGGCCCGGAAGAACCCCGAGCGACATCCGAAGGTCCTCTGGACGGCCAACGAAACCGGGGAGAAGCTTTCCTTCTTCGCGGCCGACAGCCCGGACGAAGAAGCCAGGCTCGTGGCTGAGGAGATCCGTTCTCTCGTCTCGAGCGGTCGCGCTTCTTACCGGGAAATCGGAGTCCTGTTCCGTACGAACGCCCAGTCGCGGCCGTTCGAAGAGCTCTTCGTGCCGTTGCGCATCCCCTATGCCGTCGTGGGGTTCCTGCGGTTTTACGAGAGGGCCGAAGTCAAGGATCTTCTCTCCTATATGCGCTTCCTTTCCAACCCGAGAGACTCGGTCAGCCTCCGGAGGATCCTGAACCGGCCGGCCCGCGGCATCGGGCAGACGACGGAGAAGGCCCTCGCCGATTTTGCGGACGCCCGCGGCTCGACCCTATGGGAAGCCGTTGAGGCCGCCGCGGCCGGCGGGCTCGATCTGCCCGATGTCGCGAGAAGGAGGATTGCGGAGTTCCGCAACCTCGTGCTCCGTCTGCGCGAATGCCTGGGCACGCGGGCTTTCCTGTCGTCATGGATCGAAGAGATCATCAAGCAGACCGGATACCGCAACTACCTGGAGGGGCTGCCGGACGGGGAGCGAAAGTCCGAGAACCTGGAAGAGCTGGTCCGGACTGCCGATGTATTCGAGGAGAGCCAGGAGGAAGGGGCCTTCCCCGACGTCCTGACGGCCTTTCTGGAGAGGGTGTCCCTGGTGAGCGAAGTCGATCGCTACGACAGCCGCGCGGACTGCGTCACCCTGATGACCCTGCACTGCGCCAAGGGACTGGAATTCGAAACCGTCTTCCTGACCGGCATGGAAGAAGGGCTCCTGCCCCACCTGCGATCCAGCTTGCAGTGGGAGGAGCTTGCCGAGGAGAGGCGCCTCTGCTACGTCGGCATGACCCGGGCCCGGCGCAAGCTCTACCTGTCCCGGTCACGCGTGCGCTCGATCTACGGAGAACGCAAGCAGACCCGCCCCAGCTCGTTCCTGAGAGATATTCCCCAGGATCTGCTGGAGCCGCTGGATGAGACCGAAGCGTGGGACGAGTCGGCCGGACAAGTCCGTTTCGGGCGGACCCGCACGCGCTCCCAGGACCCCATGCTCGATCCTGCGCCTTCGAAGTGGAACCTGCCGCCGATACCCCAGGCGAGTCGCACGGCCAAGACCTCCGAGTACCGGGTGGGCGACCTCATCGAGCACGAGGATCTGGGGAAGGGGACCGTGCGCAAGGTCGAAGGCTCGGGCGACAAGGAGAAGATCACCGTCCAGTTCCGCTCCGCCGGCATCCGCAAGCTGATGGCCAGCTTGTCCCCCATCCGCAAGCTTTAGCTGGAGCCTGTCCCAAAACGCCCATCTGCGGCGTTGCGCTCGTCCCTCGTCACTGCGGCGTACTGAAATGTACGCCTCATTCCTCGGGATTTCGCGCGCCTTGCATCTGGGCATTTTTGAACAGGCTCTC
>JBFLZG010000084.1:0-106315 GCA_040756235.1 bacterium
CCTCCCATGTTAAGGGGTTTTTGCGAGCGCAGCGACCCAATCACCCTGGCCCTGGGGGTTGCTTCGGTCGCCTGCGGCTCCCTCGCAATGTCCGCAGCATTTCGTGTCTTCGCTCCGCCCGCTCGATGCGGCCTTGGCCGGGGATGACAGCACCTGGATCCCGCAAAGGGCGACGCATGCGTCGCCCCTGCGAGATGCGGTCCCGGCCGGGCCCTGGTAGCGGGCGCAGCAAGCAGCGCCCCCTGCACCTCCTCTTCACAGGCCCAGGCTCCGGGCCACCCGCTCGTAATGAAAATCCGCGTCGCCGAAGGCCAGGCTGCCGGCCACGGTGCGGCGATGGTACAGGTGCAGGTCGTGCTCCATCGTGAAGCCGATGCCGGCAAAGATGCGGTGGCCCACCGTGGTTGCCTTGCGGCCCATCTCCGCTGCCCGGACCTTGGCCATGCTGACCTCCTTGTCCGCCGGCTCCCCGGTCGACAGCTTCCAGGCGGCCTGGAGCACCAGGTTGCGGGTGCCGAGCAGCTCGACCCACATGTCGGCCAGGTAGTGCTGGATGGCCTGAAAGCTGCCGATGGGCCTGCCGAACTGGACCCTCTCCTTGGCGTACGCCAGGGTCAAGTCCAGGGCCGCGCGCATGGCGCCCACGGTTTCGGCGGCGACCGCCACCGCGGCCCTGTCCAAGGCGGCCTTGACGATGGGCCAGGCCCGATCCACCGGACCGATGACGCTGTCTCCGGCGACGCGGACCTTGTCGAAGGCGACTTCGCACGGATGGTCTTTGGAAATCGTCTTCAGCGGAGTGACGGTTACTCCCGGGTGGGCCCTCGCGACCAGGAACAGGGTCAAGCCGGCCTCGGGGGCAGAGGCTTTTCCGGTCCGGGCCACGCACAACAAGAGATCCGCCACCCCGGCATCGGGCACGAACAGCTTCACGCCGTCGATGACCCAGCCGTCGCCTTCACGCACGGCCTCGACCTTCAGGCTCGACGGTTCGTACCCGCCGTCGGCCTCGGTCAGCGCCAGGGTCAGGATGCACTCCCCGCTGACCGCCTTGGGCAGGATCTCCTGCTTCCGGGCTTCCGTGCCGGCCCTGAGGACGGGTATGCTTCCCACCAGGCTAGAGATGAACGGACCGGGACAGATGTTGTACCCCATCTCCTCCAGCAGCACGGCCATGTGCACGAAAGACCAGTCGGTGCCCCCATAGGCCTCGGGCAGGTGCAGGCCCATCCAGCCCAGCTCGGCCATCTTGCGCCACAGCTCCGGCGAGTAGGTTTCGCCCTTCTCCGCCAGGCGCCTGACCAGTTCCTTGGGGCATGCCCTCCGGAGGAAGTCGGCAGCCGATCTCTGAAGGATTTTTTGTTCTTCATTCAGCTCGAAATCCACGGCGCACCTCCCTTCGTTTCCGAGACACCCTCATCGCCCCCGGGGCAGTCCCAGCCCCCGGGTGGCGAGGATGGTCTTCTGTATTTCCGAGGTCCCGGCGCCGATCGGGCCGGAGATCGAGTCCAGATACCCCATGCCGACGCGGCCGCCGAAGGGGGCCCATTTGGACCCCTTGTCCAGCAGCCCGTAAGGCCCGAGAAGGTCCACGGCGGTGTTGGCGAGCTTGACGCTGAGCTCGGTGAAGACGAGCTTCAAGGCCGATGCCTCGAGCTCCGGGACCTGGCCGCGTTCCTGCATCCACGCCGCCTGCCAGAAGAAGGTGAGGAAGACTTCGATCTCGATGGCGATGGAGGCCAGCGCCTTCCTCACCCGGGGGTCTTCGGACAGGGGGCGGCCGTTGCGGACGGTCTCCTTTGCGTACCGGACGAGCTCGTCGAGCACCCGCCGGAAGCTCCCCGACCCGATCGACATCCTCTCGAACTGCAGGGCCAGCATGACGACGTAGAAGCCCTTGTTCACCTCGCCGACCACGTACTTTTTCGGCACCCGCACATCGTCGAAGAAGACCTCGTTGAACGAGTGATTGCCGCAGATGTTGATGATCGGGTTGATGGTCACGCCGGGGGTGTCGTTCGGGATGATCATCAGGGTCGCGGCCTTGTGCGGCGCCGCCTGCAGATCGGTCTTGACGATGGCCCAGCCGTAATCGGTCACGTGGGCGCCGCTGCTCCAGATTTTCTGGCCGTTGACGATGAAGGCGTCCCCGTCGTCCACGGCAGTGGTCTTGAGGGAGACCAGATCCGACCCGGCGTTCGGTTCGCTGTAGGCCAGCCAGAAGCCGATCTCGCCGCTGGCGATCCGGGGCAGGAACTCCTTCTTGAGCTCCTCGCTGCCGGCCAGGATGAGGGTGGGGCCGACGATCGTCGTGGCCACCCCGCCTGCCGGGACCCGGTAGTAGGAGAACACGTCTCCGGCAATGGCCGCCTTCATGACCGAGCCCTGCCCGCCGTACTCTTTGGGCCAGCCCAGGCTCAACCATCCTCGCTCGCCGAGGATGCGGCCGAAGCGCCGGGTGATCTCCTGGAACTCGGCCTCCATCTGGGGCATGGTGCCGTAACTGCCCGGCCAGTACACGGCCCATTCGTCCCAGTCCGGAGGCAGCTCTCCCTTCACGAATTCCTCCACTTCCTTGCGGAACCTCCGTTCCTCCTCCGTGAATGCAAAGTCCATTTCCGACCCCCATTTCCTTTGTGGATCAACCATCCATGACGAATATCAGGTCGCCGTCTTTCAGGGTCGACTCGTTCTCAGGCACGATCTCGACGACCTTGCCGGCAGCCGGCGACTTGATCTTCTGAAAGACCTTCATGGTTTCCAGCAGACCCAGGACCTGTTTCTTCTTGACCGTGTCTCCCACCTCGACGTAGGGCGGCTGGTCAGGGGCCGGCCTTCTGTAGAATACGCCGGACATGGGTGCCCGCACTTCCACTTTCTTGCTCATAGGCTGCGACCTCCTCAAACGTACACGTTCGAGCCTGCGGTTCCACACAAGCCATTCGTCGCCAGCGGCCAGGGGCGTCCATTGATGGATACCCGCCTACCTTCCCTTCCAAACGGGTTCCCTCTTCTCCATGAACGCGGCAATCCCTTCCAGCAGGTCTTCGGTCTGGGTGTTGAGGGTCAGCTGCGCGTGCAGGTAGCCCAGAGCATCGTCCAGCGCCATGTCTGCGATCTGGTAGAAGGACGACTTGCCGAGGCCCATGACGGCCGGGCTGTAGGAAGACAGTTTGCCGGCCATGGCCGCGACCTTTTCCGCAAACCGGTCCTTGGGCACGCACGAGTTGATCATGCCGATACGCTCCGCCTCGGCCGCCGAGATGCGCTCGCCCGTCATGCACAGCTCCAGCGCCTTCTTGCGGCCCACGTTCCGGATGAGCACGGCCGTGACCATGTAGGGCCACAGGCCGCGCTTGATCTCCGGCAGGCCGAACTGCGCATCCTCGCTGGCGATGACCACGTCGCCGGACAGGCAGAGGCCCATGCCGCCGGCCAGGCAGTACCCTTCGACCGCGGCCAGGATCGGCTTCCTGCACTTGTTCATCCTGACCAGCAGATCGGCGAAGGTGCGGCGCTCCTGGTGCATCTCCAGGAACGATTTTTCCGCGCCGAAGCTTCCGCCCAGATCCGCGCCGGCACAGAAGTTGCCGCCGGCGCCGGTGAGCACGATCGCCGCTACGCCCGGGTCCGCCCCGGCCCGGTCGAAACAGCTGTACAGGCCGAGCATGACGTCCGCATTCAGTGCATTGCGCCGCTCCGGCCGGTTGATGGTGATGGTCGCCACCTTGTCTTTGACCGTGAAGAGGACCTGCTCAGGTTCCGGCATGGCCGTCTCTCCTTTGGCGCCGCGGCTGACCACGCTTCCTTCTCCCCTCGCCGAGGGGAGAAGGTTAGGATGAGGGGTGCCTCCGTCCCTTGCTTCCCCCTCACCCCAGCCCTCTTCCCCGTTGACGGGGGAGAGGGAATTCATGTCGCCGGCCGGTGCATTACCGTTTGATCCCCAGGATCCGGCGGGCCTCCTCGGCCGT
The DNA here is from genome assembly GCA_040756235.1 of bacterium. GTDB lineage: Bacteria > Desulfobacterota > DSWW01 > DSWW01 > DSWW01 > JBFLZG01. The sequence goes on from JBFLZG010000084.1 coordinate 3,972, forward strand.
GGCGATCTCTCGGCCCACCTCGCGCGTGATCCTGGCCAGGGCTTCGACCAATTCGCCGTTGCTCCTCGCCTTCTCGCCGTTGGGCAGGTAAAAGGTGTCTTCCAGGCCGGTGCGCACGTTGCCGCCTTCCTCCAGCGCCTTCCGCTGCAAGTCCCAGACTTCCTTCCGGCCGACACAGATCACCTGCCAGTGAGTTCCCGGAAGCATTTCATTTTTCAGGAGCGGAATCCACTCCGGCTTGGCGGGCTGACCGCTGGCCACGCCCATGACCAGGGAGATGTGCGGATCTCCCTCGAACATGCCCGCCTGCTTGTACAAGGCGACGCTGCGCACGATGCCCGAATCGAAGCATTCGAACTCCGGGACGACGTCGTTCGCCATCATCACGTCCAGAAAGGCCTGGACCTTTTCCACCGGATTGTCGAACGCCATGGGAGGCCAGGCCCAGGTGCCGTCGCTCTTGAGCTTGAGGTAGTTGATCGTTCCTGCGTTGCAGGCAGCCATCTCGGGCTTGACCGCCTTCAGGCAGGCCGCAGGTCCGGAGATGTCCGGCCCGACGACGCCGGTGCTCTGATTGATGATGATGCCCGGCACGCGCTCCCGGATGGCGTCGATAGTCGACTTGACCACCTCCACGTCCCAGGTGGGCAGCATGCCCTTTCCGGGCCGCTGGTCCCTGAAATGACAGTGGACGATGGTGGCCCCCTGTTCCCAGGCCTGTCGGGCCGCATCGGCCATCTCTTCCGGCGTGACCGGAAGGTTGGCCATGGACGGGTCCGTCAGGACGCCCGTCAAAGCGCATGTCAGAATGGCCTTGTCGCGCATGCGATCCTCCTGTGCGGTTCTTTGGTTCTCTGTCTTCTCCTCAGCTTCCTCCACCTCACAAGAGGGGGCCGCCAGCGTCCGCACGGGCGCAGCAAGCAGCGCCCCTACCAAGAGGGCGTTGGTCTTCGATCCCTTCTCCCCTCGCCGAGGGGAGAAGGTGAGGATGAGGCGTGCGTGTGCTCCTGTTTCCCCCTCACCCTGGCCCTCTCCCCCGCGGGCGGGGGCGAGGGAATTCAGCGCTCGACACCCTCGGTTCGGCTCAGGTGGGCGCCGATCCGTGCATCTTTCTCCGCGCCGGAAGCCGTTCCTGCTTCTTCTCCAGGATCCTCAAGGCCTGGATGATCTTCCTGCGCGTGTCCCGGGGCAGGATGATCTCGTCCACCACCTGTGCCGTCCAGGAACGGGCCGCAGCAAAGGCGTCCGCCTTTTCCCGGGAAAACTTCCCGTAGGTGTCGGCTGCGTCCGGTTCGATACAGTCGTCCAGCACCTGCCGGTAGTCCAGGGTGGAAGCCTCGACGCCGAACCTCGCGATGGGCCAGGCATAGGTCAGGTCCGCACCCATGCCCTTCAAGGCGCTCATGATCAGGCTCCCGGCGTCTGCGTACGCCTCGCGCAGGACCACGCCGATCTTGGGCACCGTGGTCGTCGCGTACACGTCCACGATCTTGCCGATGTGCCGGATCAGGCCCCGCGCCTCTTCCGACTCGCCCGGCACCACCGGCGGCGTGTCGGTCAGGTTGACCAGCGGGATGTTGTACGCATCCAGGACCTGCAGGAAGCGATAATACTTGTCGCAGGTGTTCACCTCCAGCGTGCTGCCGCCGTACTTGGGGTTGTTGGCCGCCAGGCCCACGACCCGGCCGTCGAAGCGGCAGAAGCAGCAGATCAGGTTCTTGGCGTACTCGTCCTTGATCTCGAAGTACTCGCCGTCATCCACCAGGAGCCGGATGACGGCGTGCATGTCGTAGGTCTGGTCGAATTCGTCCGGGACGAGCTGCTCCAGCTCCCGGACCTCGCGGTCCGGCGAGTCGGTCCGTTCCCACAGCGGAGGCTTCTCCCGGTAATTGGAAGGCAGGTAGCGCAGCATCTCCCGGCACTTGAGGATGGTCTGCGCGTCGTCCTCCCCGACCACGTCGCAGGTTCCAGACTGCTGCATGTGGTAGTCCGCTCCGCCCACGCTGCGGTCGAACACTTCCGAGGTGGCCGCCTGGGTCTGGCGCGGACCGCCCAGCCACAGGTTGCCCGAGACGCGGCTCATGAAGAGAAAATCGCAGAGCGTGGGGAGGTAGGCCCCGCCCGCGATGCAGGGTCCCATGAGGACGGTGATCTGCGGGGCCACTCCGGAGTAGCGCGATTGGATCCGGAACTGCCAGTCGATCCCGGCCATGGGGACTTCGCGATAGCCCAGGCGGCCGCCCGAGGAATCCAGCAGGTGAACCATGGGAATGCCCCACTGGGCGGCCAGCTGGATGGACAGGGCCATCTTGATCAGGCTTTGAATGCCGCTCGACCCGCCGAGCACGGTGAAATCCGAGGCGTGGATCATCACCCGCCGGCCGTGGACCTCGGCCGTGCCGAGCACCACGCCGTCGCACGGCGCATCCGTCACCCGGCCGTCGATGCGCCATCCGGTGGTGTTCACGCAGGAGCCGAGCTCGTTGAAGGTGCCGGGGTCGATCAGGATGTCGATCCGCTCGCGGGCGAGCAGCTTGCCGCGCTCGTGCTGCCGGTCGATGTACTTCTGCCCGCCCCCGAGCCTGTTCTTCTCCTGGATCTCCCGGTACTTCTGTATGGCCTCTTCCATGCGTTTGCCCATGCTTCTCTCCTCCGGCTCGCGTCACGCCGGTTTGATGGAGCGTCTCTTGGCCGGAACCTCTTCGCGCTTGTTGGCAGACGCCCGCAAAGCCCGGATGATACGGGGCCGGGTGTCCCGGGGATCGATGGCTTCGTGCACGGTGTAGAAGTGCGTGAACCCTTTGCCCATGTTCATCACGCTGAACTGCTCCCTGAGGATGCTCAGATAGAAGTTGTACACCTCGTCGTAGTTGCCCTTTTCCCTGGCCTTGTCCAGCTCCTTGTGGAACACGGCCTGCACGATCGATTCCGGCCCGGTCGGGGCGAACTCGGTGGTGGGCCAGCCGTAGATGAAATCGGGCCCCATCTTGGAGCACCCCATGGTGATGTTCGACCCGCCGTAGGAGCGCCTGAGCACGATGGTCACCTTCGGGTTGGTCAGGTGCGAGTAGCCGTGGAGGTTCTTGGCCCCGTGGCGGATCACGCCCATCCGCTCCCACTTGTCGCCGGGCGGGTAGGCCGTGGTATCGGACAGGGTGACCAGCGGGATGTTGAAATTGTCCAGGAACATCATGAACCGGTCGTACTTGTCCGAGGAGTCGGGCTCCATGATGCCGCTGAGCTCGTCGGGGTTGCTGGCCGCGATCCCCGCGGCAAAGCCGTCGAAGCGCGCGAATCCGACGACCAGGTTGGGGGCGAAGTCTTCCTTGATCTCGAACAGCTCGCCGTGGTCCACGATGCGCTCGATGATCTCGTGAATGTCATAGGTGAACTTGGGGTCGTCCGGCATGACGTCGAGGAGCGACTCGTCGCGGCGCTCCGGATCGTCGGTCGGCTCGGAACGCGGGGGGGCTTCCCAGCAGCTCTGAGGCATGAACTCCAGCAGGCGCTTGGCCAGATCGATGGCCTCTTCGTCGCTCGCCGCCAGGAGGTCGACCTGGCCGCTCCGCTTCATGTGAAATTCGGCCCGGCCCGCATCCTCGGACTCGATCTCTCCCCCCATCCACAGGAAGCCGGTGTTCTGATTCATGATCAGGAAGTCGGACAGCACCGGGACCTGGGCCAGCGGTCCGGCACAGGGCCCGAGCACGAGGGCGATCTGCGGGATCACCCCGGAGTAAAGACAATAGTTCCGTACGAGCCGCGCCAGGCCATGCAAGCCGACGAAGCCCCGGGTGAAGCCGACGCGGGTGCCGACCGAGTCGAACAAGCCGATGACGGGTACCTGCTCCTGGCCGGCCATTTCCACCAGCTCGGCGATCTTCCAGACGCCCTGGTCGCCCAGGGAACCGGACATGACCGTGAAGTCGGTCGCATAGACCATGACCTGCCGGCCGCCAACGGTCGCCGTGCCCATGACCACGCCGTCCGCGGGAGACGGCTTAGTGAGCTCTCCCAGCTGGGTGCGCATGTCCCGGACCAGGGAGCCCATCTCCTGAAACGAGCCCGGGTCGGCCAGGTAGTCGATGCGCTCCCGGGCCGTCAGCTTCCCCAGCCCGTGCTGGAGGGCGATCCGTTCCTGACCTCCCCCGGCCATGTTCTCCCGCTCGTTGGCGGCGAGTTTTTTCAGGTAACCGTCCATCCATTTGCCCATGGAAGGCACACCTCCTCGATCAAATGATGAAACAACTTCCGACACCTTCTAGCCGACTCTGCTTCATTCTGTTTGGGCCCGCATGAGGTTATTTCCTAAGGAAGCGCGGGAATCCTCTGCCTCGGGAGGTCCCTCGCTGCGCTCGGGACGGCGGCTCACGGCGCCTCGGCGGCCTTGAGGATGGCCCCTCTGCCTTACCAGCAACGCACGTGCCAGATCCATTGAGATGCTAAGTGTTTAGATCTGAAGTTTTTTTGGAAGGTGATCGGTCGAGTCTATGTGCGAGTTTGCCGCAATGCAGGCAGTCTTGTCGGTATTCCGGCAATTTCTTTTTGACCAGCCGGCGGTTTGTGGTACGGTGAGTACGTCGTATCGCCGATTCTTGCGCGAACCCCAAGCCCGGACAAAGGAGGTCAGAGCCGTGGCATCCGGAAACCACGGGTTCACGCCGGCACAGTGGAAATTCATGGCCGCGCTGGAAGCGTGCGGTGAAGCGGTGCCCCTCACCACGGCCAGGAACATGGCCCCTTTGCGGCCCGAATCACTCGAGGACCTCGTCAGGCGATGCGCTCGGCTGGGCTGGATCGTAAGGAGCGAGGACAACAGGATCGGACTGTCCCGGGACCTTCCGGAAGCGGTCCGGTATGACCTCAAGCTCGTCAATACCCCTGAGCACGTGGCCGGCCTGATCGACCGGATGCGCGCGTCTGCGCTCACCGAGAGCCTGAGCCGCAGCGCGATGATCAAGCTGCTGACCGATGCAGGCAAATCGAGCGAGGCGGCGGACATCGAAATCGATCTGGCGCACGAGTCCCTCAGGCAGCGTGACCACGATCAGGCCTACCAGCACCTCAGCCGGGCCGTGGGCATGCTGCACAGCTACATCATGGGAGGCGGAGGAGAGCGAGACCGGGTGTTCGTGGAAGCGGCCCTCGAGCTGTCCAGCGTCTCGTTCGCCGTAGGAAGAGGGATGCAGGTGCTGGCCTCCTACCTGCGGACCGCCGTGACCCTGGCAAAGGCCTCGGGCAACGTGAGATCCCACGCCCTGGCGTGCCTCCACCTGGGCCGCTTGCTGGCCTACCTCGACCGGCGCTCCGAAGCCCTCACCATGCTGGTCGCCGGCAAGGAAGAGGTGGAACGCCTGGGCGATACCGACATCCTCAGGGCCGCCGCCGAGTTTCTCGGACTCTATTGCATGATGCAGGGCCGCTTCGCCGAGGCGTTGGGCCATTTCGAGACGGCGGAAGAGCATCTCACGAAGGAGGGGGACCGCCTGCTCGTCTATCCGATGATCCTCTGGAGCATGGGAATCAACCTGTTCGCGACCGGCCAGGTGCCGCGCGCCCTCGGGTTCTTCCAGGGCTATTGGCGTTCCGCAAAGGAAATGGGCCTGCCGGCGGTCGCCTCCATTGCCAGGTCCATCCTCGGCTTCTCGCTGGCCGTGGCGCGCAAGAGGCGGGAGGCCCTGTTCCATCTGAACGCCTCGCTCGAAGAGGCCCGCGAGCACCGATACGCCTATTCGCTCTTCATCGCCAGGGCCGGGCTCGCGATCCAATCGTTCCATGACGGCGATCTGAGCAGGTCCTTCGAGCTGCTGCGATCGGCCGTTCTGGAAGGACAGAAGGCCACCTCCGCTCTCGTCCTGTTGAACCTTTACCTCCTCGATCTGCTGGCCGCTCTGCAGGACCATGGCTTTCCGCCCGTGACCGAAGGCTGGGCGTACCAAGAACAGTCGGAGCTGTGCCTGAAGGATCCCAGCCTCCCCCGGCGGGGCATTGCCCTGCGGCTGAGGGCCGAGGACAAGCTGCGTTCCGCAGAGAGCGCCCGCCGGGTGATGAAGGACCTCAGCGCGAGCCGGGACTGTCTGCAGCGCGCCGGCGCCGCCTTTGCCTTGAACGACACCCTGATCACGATGGCACGCCTCAAGCTCCGTGAAGGCGAGCGCGAGGAGGCACGCGCCCTGGTTCAAAATGTCTGGGAACAAATACGCGGGATGGGGCTCGATCCGGAGTACTTGCCCGATGATCTCCGCGTGCTGCTCGAGGACGAGGGCGCAGGGCGCACGGAGCAGGATACGGCCCGGATCCTCGCGGACCAGTACTTCGACTTCCTGCAGGGGCTCGATGCCGCCGCGGATGAAGAAGAGCTCTTCCATCGAGCGGTGCGTCGATTGAGCCAGATCCTGGGCGCCGAGCGGGGCGCCCTGTTCTGGGCTCCCGGGAGGGCAGGTCCAAGAGATCTGGAGCTGAGGGCCGGCTACAACTTCACCAGGCGGGAAATGGACTCGGAAGCCTTCCGGCCGAGCCTGGCTCTGGTCCGGAGAGCCTTCGAGCAGAATCAATTCATCCGCACCCGACCGGAGCCTTCTCGGGGCTCATCCGTCGATGAGGAGATCAAGGGGCTTCTCTGCATCCCGATTCAGGTCGGGGCCGAAGTCCTGGGGGTCTTGTACTACGATCATTCCTACGTGAGCGTGCATTTCGACATCCTGCCCCCGGCATGGGCACCGCTCCTGGTCCGCCACACGATCCGCTACATCGGCCATCTCGGCAGACTCATTCAACTGCGCGAGGAAACGAGCCGGCTGGCCGCCGACAAGTCGATCCAGCTCGAACGTCTCGGCGCCGACCCGATCCTGGCGCAGTCGCCGGTCATGTTGAAAGTGCTCGATCAGGCGGACAAGGCCGCCCGGTCGGAAGCCACCCTCCTGGTCACGGGCGAGACCGGCACGGGCAAGGAGCTGCTCGTCCGAAGAATCCACAAGCAGAGCCCACGGTGCGCCGGACCCTTGATCGTCGTGGACGCCACGACCATGCCGGAGAGCCTGGTGGAAAGTGAGCTCTTCGGTCATGAGAAGGGAGCCTATACGGGTGCGGACAGCAGAAAAAGGGGCCGCATCGAGCTGGCCCACGAAGGGACCCTCTTCATCGATGAGGTGGGCGAGCTGCCCCTGCAGGTGCAGGCCAAGCTCCTGCGGGCTCTCGAGGGCAAGACTTTCTATCGGGTCGGAGGCACGCAACCGGTGAAGTCCGACTTCCGCCTCGTGGCCGCGTCCAACCGGAATCTCTCCGAGGAAGTGGCGGCCGGGCGCTTTCGTCAGGATCTTCTCTACCGGCTCGATGTGATTCGTATCGTTCTGCCGCCCTTGCGCGATCGCGGGGATGACATCATCCTGCTGGCGCGCAGTTTCTTTCGCCACTACTGCAACAAGTATGGGCGCAAGAGGCTCGAGCTCACCCGCTCCCATGAAGAGCAGCTGAGCGCGTACCCCTGGCTGGGCAACGTGCGAGAATTGAAGAACATCATCGAACGGGCGGTCACCTTGTCCGGCGGGGACACGCTCATACTGGATCTCCCTCCGGGGCAGAGACCTGCCGGTGAAAACAGCTTTGCAGACAACCCGACCCTGGAGGAGCTCCAGAGCCGCTACATCCGCTACGTGTTGAAAAAGACCGGCGGGCGCATCTATGGACCGACCGGCGCCGCCGCGATCCTGGGCATGAAGAGATCGACCTTGTATACCCGGATGTACAAGCTCGGGATCAAGGACAACCCCTGAATGTGGGCAGATTCGATCGAGCTGGTAGGGGCGTATGGCCATACGCCCCTACCAGCGTCACTCGCTCGCGAAATTCGGACTGAAAGAAGGGGGACTCGGTGACTGAGAAGAGCACGTGGGAAGCGTTCTTCGACGCGCATGCACCGATCTATGAGGACAACGTATTCACCAAGAATACCGGCCCCGAGGTGGATTTCCTGCTCGAGGAGCTGGCGCTGCCGCCGGGCGGCTCGATTCTGGACGTCGGATGCGGGACCGGACGCCACTCCATCGAGCTGGCCCTGCGCGGCTATGCCGTCACCGGGATCGACTTGTCTGCGGGCATGCTGGCCGCGGCCGCGGAAGCAGCCAAGGCCGCCGGCGTGAAGGTCGACTGGGTCCGTGCGGATGCCACCCGTTTCTCGCTCCCCGGGAGATACGATGGTGCGGTCTGCCTGTGCGAAGGAGCTTTCGGGCTTCTGGGCCGGGGGGATGATCCGATCGGCCAGCCGCTCGCCATCCTGTGCAACATCTCTCGAGGCCTGAAGCCGGGGGCAAAGGCGCTCCTCACCGTGCTGAACGGAGCGGCCATGCTGCGCAAGCACACGAATGAGGACGTAGCGGAGGGACGCTTCGACCCGCTGGCCATGGTCGAGTCGTCAGCACACCCGCCGCGTGAAGGACTGCCTGCCGTTGCCGTTCGAGAACGGGCTTTCGTCCCGACGGAGCTCATGCTGCTCTTCCGCCTCGCGGGCCTGTCGGTGCTCAGCCTGTGGGGCGGAACCGCAGGCAACTGGGGGAGGAGGGCCCTCGATCTGGACGAGATCGAGATCATGATCGTGGCCCGCAAAATCGCCGAGCCATCGGCCCTGAGCGATGCCTGGCAGCGCGCCTGAGCCGCGCCCTCGCCCGCTTCGTCCTTGCTTTCGGAGCAGCACGGGTCTCCGGCAGGGTTGCCCGGCAGTACCCTTTACCGAAAAAGCTGCGTCTCATAATTGATGTCGGTTCATGTCATGCCGAGCTCGCCTTGGAGGGCAGCCGGCGCTGCCGGCACCGGGAAGCAGGGGATCAAAGGCCGCAAAGGAGATGAGTTGCCGGTCCGTTGCAGGGACGCGCTGAGGATCGACTACATCGACGAGGGTGCGGGCGAGTGCGTCATCCTGATCCACAGCTCGGTGAGCGGCAACCGCCAGTGGCGAGATCTCGTCGATGCGCTGAAGGACGGCTACCGCGTCCTTGCGGTCAACCTGTTCGGGTACGGCGCTACGACTCCCTGGCCGAATACTTCCCCGCAGTCGCTCTACGCCCAGTCTCAGCTCGTGCTCGCCCTGTGCGAGGACCTTGAAAGTCCCATCCACCTGGTAGGCCATTCCTTCGGCGCATCCGTCGCCATGAAGGCCGCGTCGCTCCTCGGCCGACGAGTCGGCAAGCTCGTGCTGCTCGAGCCCAACCCGTTCTATCTGCTCAGGCAGCACGGCTGCACGGAGGCGTTCCTGGAAGCGCGCGCGCTGCGAGATCATGTGAAGTGCTTTGGTTCCCTGGGCGACTGGCTGTCAGTCGCCGAGAGGTTCGCGGATTACTGGCTGGGCGATGGGGCGTGGGCGGCCATGCCGGAAAGGAGGCGGCAGGCATTCGTTGCCGCGCTGCCGCCGAACTTCCACGAGTGGGAGGCCGTGATGAACGAGGAGACGCCCGCTTCCGCATGGGGCCGTATGCCGGCCAGGGCCCTGGTTCTCAGCGCGGTCGACACGCGACGTCCCATCCGCGAGATCGTCGAGATCCTTTCCCGTTCGTGTCCGGATTGGCGCTTCGAACTGCTGTCGGAAGGCGGTCACATGGCACCCCTCACGCGGCCGGACTTGGTCGACCCGATCGTGAAGCACTTTCTCGATGCCGGCGAGCCGGAAACAGGCGTACGGCGACGGCGCGGCACAACCATCGGGTGGGGCGAACCTCTGGCCCCATAGAGATCAAGACCAGGGGGAACGAAGCGCTGCATTGGACGGGGATTCCGGTGCCCCGCATGCCTGCCCGCCTGTCACGTTCCTGTGCGCAGGGGGAAAATGTCGAGTCGTCCGCGAGCTTTGAGGTGTGTGGTATGGATGTGACCCTCGGCCTGGTGGGCGTGGTCATCCTGCTCTCCGCGCTGCTCTCCCGGGCCATGGAGCGGGGGCCTTTCTCCAGCGCCATCCTGTTCGTCGGCATCGGCCTGGCCCTGGGTGCCGCCGGCGTGCTGCGGCTGGCGGTCGATGCCGAGCCGATCGTCATGATCGGCATGATCACCCTGACCCTGACCCTGTTCACCGACGCGATCAAGATGCAGACCGAGCAGCTCAAGCAGGACTGGCCGGCGTCGATCGTGGTGCTCGGACCGGGCACGATCCTGACCGCCCTGGCGATCGCCGCCGCGGCGCGCGGGCTCCTCGGCATGGACACGGTCCCGGCCCTGCTCCTCGGGGCCGTGCTGGCCTCGACCGACCCGGTTCTGCTGCGCGACGTCCTGCGCGATGCGAGGACGCCGCGCGCGGTCCGGCAGATCCTCTCGGTCGAGTCCGGGATGAACGACGCCGTGGCGTTGCCGGCCATCCTGATTCTCACGGCCCTGGCCGGCGCGAAGCTCACCTCGGCTCTGGACTGGGTCGGATTCGCCCTCCCCGTGTTCGTGCTCAGCCCGCTCATCGGATTCTTGGTGGCCTGGGGGGCGATCCACGCCATGGCCGGGGTCGACCGCCGCATCGGCGTGCGCCGTGACTACCAGTCCCTCTACTCGCTCGGCGTCGCTTTCGTCGCCTTTGCCGCGGCCGACCTGCTGCACGGGAGCGGACTGGTGGCCGCGTTCGTCGCCGGGCTCACCATCGCGGTGAGCGACCTCGATCTGTGCGAGTGCTTCCTGGAGTACGGCGAGACCACGGCAGAGCTGATGATGCTCCTGACCCTCGTGGTCTTCGGGTCGTCGCTGGTCTGGCCGGCGCTGGCCGCGTTCGACTGGCGGGTCGCCGCGTTCGCGGCCGTGGTCCTGTTTGTTTGCCGGCCGGCGGTGCTCCTGCTCGTGCTCGGCCGGTTCCGCATTCCGCTGCGGGACAAGCTCTTTGCCGCATGGCACGGACCCCGCGGGCTGAACTCGATCCTGCTCGCGCTCCTGGTGCTGGTCTCCGGCGCACCGGGCGCCGAGCAGGTCTTCGCCGTGACCGGGATCGTGGTGCTGGCGTCCGTGGTGCTCCACGGGGTATCGGGGACGCCGCTGGTCGTCTGGGCCGCACGTGCTCCGGGGGCCGAGCTGGTTGCCGCACCCGAGCCCGCGGCGATCCCCAGAATCGGCGCGGCCGAGCTCGCCGCCAGGCTCGAGCACGGGGACCCGGTGCTGGTCGTCGACGTCCGCAAGCCCGGCGACGTCGACCGGGATCCGCGCCGCATCCCCACGGCCGTGCACATTCCCCCCGACGAGGCGGCCGCGCGGATCGCAGGCCAGGCGCCGCAGGTTCCCGTTGTGCTCTACTGCGCCTGAACCCATGAGGCCACCAGCGCCCGTGTGGCGCTCGAGCTGATCCGCAAGGGTGTGCGCGGCGTTCAGGTGCTCGAGGGCGGCTGGCAGGCCTGGCTCGATGCCGTCCCATTCGCCGGCCTTCCGGACCTGCAGCAGGACAAAGCGGCGCTCAGGAAGTGACAGGGCGGAGTGAGTCGCGCCTGCCGGGGCTTGCGCTTCTCCTCGATTCCCGGCATGTTCGTAGCCCGTACCACACCGCGGAGTGCATCCATGAGAGTCGTGCGGACGGTTTGTCCCTGTATCTGGGTGATCGGCCTCGTCCTCGCGGCGTGCCACGCGGCACGCGCCGATGTCTCTCCGGGGGACGTGATCGACAGGACGAGCTGGGAGAAGGCCCAGGGGCTCCTTCCGGAGCCGGTCCTCGAGTGGGTGAAGAAAGGCGATTTCATTCTCAACATCGATGAGCCCAAGTTCGAGCTCGCGGACTGCTTCCCGCCCTTCCAGATCCAAGCGTTCAGGACCAACGCCGGCAAGTACGAGCTGGACGACGACGGCGGCATCGTCGAAGCGAAGAGCGGAAGACCGGCGGACCACGTGGTCGGGCTGCCCTTCCCGAAGATCGCGGACGACGATCCGAGACTGGCCGAAAAAATCATGCAGAACAACCACTACATGCAGTACCTGGTGGGAAATCTGCGGTGCTCTTATCACTATCTCACGCTGGAGCGTTCCGGTTTCGTGCAGGAGGCGGGCCTGGTCGCGATGCAGATGCCGATGGTCGGATACCCGGGAGCGGTGGCAATCCCGAACCCGCAGCGCATGGAGAAATACGGGCTGTCGGTGCTGAAGACGCCTTTCGACGTGGCCGGCGCAGCGGGGATGGTCTGGCGCTACCTGGATCCGAACACGCAGGACGTCAACTTCGGCTATCTTCCTGCGATCCGCCGGGTGCGGCGCGTGAGCGCCGGCAACCGATCGGACAGCATCTGGGGATCGGTCCTGTCTGCGGACGATGGCAACGGCTACGACGGCAAGGTCACGGCCTTTACCTGGAAGCTCCTCAGAAAGCAAGAGGCCATTTTGCCGATCCTGGACGTGAACCCGGTGCGGATCGTCCGGAACCAGCGCGGAGAGTGGGAGACGACCGGGAGCATCAAGCCCGTGATTTACGGTTATGATAAGGAAGGCTGGCCCGGGGCCGCATGGGCGCCGACGAACCTCTGCTGGATCAAGCGGCCGGTGTACGTCCTGGAGATGAAGGCCAAGGACCGCTACTACAACTATGGCACCCAGTACCTGTGGGTTGAAGCGCAGACCTACGGATGTTCCTACAAGGTGATCCACGACAGGGCCGGGGACTACTGGAAAACGCTGTTCATCTCCGGGGCGCCATGCCACAGCGACGACAAGAGCATGCGGTTCCTGACCCTCACTTCCCAACAGATGATCGACGACCGCACCGACCAATCGGGCGTGATCGAGGATTGCAGCCCGCGCAACATATGGGTCTTCTTTGCCGAGATGGACGCCAACGACTTCTCCCTGGCCGGGTTCCAGAAGCTGTGCAAGTAGGGGCTACCCCGAGTGGCCCGCGCGCGCCACGTCGCCCTGGCAGACACGGTCGTGGCCGATACCATGGCCTTCATTGACTCCCTGCCCCCGGGCGCGACCACATCGCTGCAACGGGATATCGCCGAATCCAGACCGTCCGAGCTGGAAGCCTGGAACGGGGCAGTGGTACGCATGGCTCGAGAGCACGGTACCCCCGACTCCGACCCAGGAGCTCGTCTACGGCAGCCTCCTGCCGCTCGAGCTCCGCGCCCGCGGTCGAGTTGCGTTTCCTTGAATGATCGTTGGCCGCGTCCCGGCGCCCAAGGCTCCGTCGAGCTCCGTGCCGGGGCAGACTGCTGACTCGCATTCGATCGCCGCAGATAGGAGGGCCATTCATGGAGCTGAATCAACGCCGGTGGGGTCGCATTCGTGATTGGTTTCAGAACGCCTGTCACGGTTCTGCGGGCAGGGGCATGAAGTACGTCTCGATCGCCACGGTGAACGAGGACGGTTCGCCCCACGTGACGCCGGTCGGCTCGCTCGTGCTCGCCGACGACAGGCAAGCGCTCTACTTCGAGGAATTCTCCCGCCACATGGCGGGGAATCTCCGGCGCAACCAGCAGGTGTGCGTCCAGGTGGTGAACGACGGCTACGGGTTCTGGCTGAAGTCGCTCGTGCTCGGCAGGTTCACGGCTCCGGTAGGGGTGCGGCTCATGGGGACCGCGGGCGAGAGACGCAAAGCGACTGCAGAGGAAATCAAGAGGTTCCACGGGATGATCGGTCCGCTCAAGTGGTTCAAGGGATGTCGGATGACGTGGAGCAAGATGAATCACGTGAGGGAGCTTCATTTTCATGCCTTCGAGCCGATCGAGACGGGCGCCTGGGCTCAGGAGCAGCTGCAGGAGCTGACTGAACGCCCATAGTCCGCGGGCTCAGCTCCAGGCGCGCTGGCGGTGCTCCGAGATGAAGCAGGCCATCCCCTGCAAGAGGGATGGCCTGCCTTTCCATCAGCAGCATCGGCCGAGGATCGGGAACCCTCCTTGCGCTTGTCGCAGGAGGGCTCCCGGGGCCGTTATTCGATCTCCAGCCCCTGCTCCCAGCCGGGGACCTCCCAGGTCCGGCGGATCACCTGTCCGGACTTGGCGCCGGTCAGCTCCTTGTGGTCCACCACCACTTCGCCGTTCACGATGACGTAGGAGATCCCGTCCGGCGGATCGAGATAGTGGCCGGGCGCGCAGTAGGCGGTGTCGATGATCGTGTTCGGGTCGAAGATCACGATGTCCGCGTCGCAGCCTGCCTGGAGCCGGCCCTTCTTGTCCAGGCCGAACCAGAGCGCCGGGGCCGCCGTGGCCTTGTAGAGCGCCTGCATCAGATTCAGGACTCCATTGTCCCGCGCCCAGTGCCCGATCATCCTGGCAAAGGAGCCGGCCGCTCTCGGGTGCGGCTGGAGGAGTTCCTGCGTGTCGGGGTCCCGCCTCACGTAGCCATCGTTTCCGACGAAGACGAACGGTTCGGCCAGGGCGAGCATGGTGTTCGCCGGCCGGAGGATGTAGCAGATGAGACTGGGGCTTTCCGCACGGCCGGCCACGATCATGTCCATGATGTACTGGGCCTGCTCGATGCTCTCGACAAAGGAGTAAGCGGGCAGATACAGCTCGCCGTCCACATAGACGTCCTCGGTGGTCTGGAAATCCTCGGGCTTGACGTCCGCCACGGCCATGATGATCTTGAGCGGGATCTGGCCGTAGCGGGCGATCGTGAAGAAGTCGTTCGGGAAGGAATCGGCCCCGATCACGTCGACGGCGACGTTGAGCCCTTCTTCGTGGAGCGCCTTGGAGATCACGCCCAGGGCGAAGCCTGTCGTGCCCCGCCCGTAGGTCACGTCCGTCAGATGCGAGATCAGGTAGGGCACGCCGGTCTCCCGCGCCGTGTCGAGGGCTTCATCGAGCGGCATGGCGAGCATGATGTCCCACAGGTTATAGATGTTGTCCCGCATGTGGGTGGCCGCCATCCCGCCCAGGCGCTCGGCTTCCGCCGCCGTGGCCACCATCTCCTCATAGGTGCACCCGGGGCTGTAAAAGGCGCCGAAGGAGACCCCGAAGCTGCCGTCGACCATGTCCTGGGTCAGCAACGGAACCATCTGCTCGATCTGTTCCGGGGTCGCCTCCTGGAACTTGTCCAGCCCGATCTCGGTCCGCAAGGTGTTGATCCCGGTCAGGGAGCCGTAGTTGTTGTAGAGCCCCGCAGCCTCGATCTCTGCGAAGTAGTCGGCCAGGGAGTAGTCGGAAGAGCCGCAATTTCCGCCGATCCAGGTGGTGATTCCGTCCTTCACGTAGACCTGCATGGACTCCTGGATGATGCCCTCATGGGTGTGGGTGTTGATGAACCCGGGCGACACGACCTGTCCGGCCACGTCGATCACCCGTGCGGCCCCTTCCGCCATGGCATCGATTTCGTCCGCATCGGTGGCAACGGCGGCGATCTTCCCGTCCTGGATGCCCACGGCCCCGGGCTGGTCCGTTGCGGTCAGCGGGTCGATGACTCTACCGTTCCGGATGACCAGATCATAGCTCTCAGCGTCCCCGGACACGTGAACGACGACTTCGTCGTCGTCCCCACAGCCGACCCCGAGGGCGGCAACGAGAGCCACAGCCGACAGGACCGATCCCACCCTCCGAATCCATTCCATGTCCCTTCCTCCTTATGAGAGAGCCTGCCGATCCACACCACCCATGGGAACCTATGCATTACGCTGCCTCGTGCGCGGCCCGCGGGCCGGACCCTCCGCAGCCGAGGGAACATCGAAAGGAAAAACCTGAGCGGGCATCTTCTTGCCCGGCGGGTTCCCTGCAACCGAAATAGAAATTTTTTCTAGGAAGTGGCAGCCGCCTTGCACCATCGCGACCGGGCCCCGTGGATCTCAGGGGCAACGGAGGACTTCTACTGCGAGGAGATTGTAGTCGCGGCTTCCTCGAACAGTCAACCGAAAAGCGGTGCGCCCGCGAACGAGCTTGTTTCATCGGCCGGGCGCTTCGACTTTACTGGGGAACGCGCTTTTCTTAACATGAGATCCATAACCCGGATGTATCGCTGCTCCGGCCCGGACGGGATCGGTCATCATGAGGACTTTCATGCGAGATCCGCGCAAGGGCACGATCGCCCTGATGGGATCCGGCGAGCTCGCCGCCACCATGGTGGAGGTGCACAAGGAGCTGATCGCCGCCCTGGGAGAGCCGAGGCGGGCGGCGTTCCTGGATACCCCGGCCGGGTTCCAGCTCAACGCCGACCAGATATCGCAGAAGGCCGTGGAGTACTTCCGCCGCCACGTCCGGCACCCCCTGGAAGTCGTCTCTTTCAAGTCGGCCGAGACGGCCGCTCCCTTCGAAGCCGAAAAGGCTTACGACTCCTTGCGGCAGGCCGATTTCGTGCTCGTCGGCCCGGGCAGCCCGACCTACGCACTGCGGCAGTGGCTCGGCACGCCGATTCCGGAAATCCTCGCGACACGGGTCGAGGCCGGCGGCTGCCTGGTGGCCGCCAGCGCGGCCGCCCTGACCGTGGGCAGGTTCACGCTGCCCGTCTACGAGATCTACAAGGTCGGAGAGCCGCTCCACTGGGTGGAGGGGATGGACGTGCTCGGCCGCCTCGGCTTCGGCCTGGTCGTGATCCCGCACTGGAACAACGCGGAGGGAGGAACCCACGACACCCGCTTCTGCTACATGGGCGAGCTCCGTCTCGAGAGGCTCGAATCCCTGCTGCCCGAGGACGTGAGGATCCTGGGCCTGGATGAGCATACCGCGTGCCTGCTGGACCTGGAACGAGACGAGGCCGTGGTCAAGGGAGCCGGCCGGGTCACGCTGAGAAGGCGCTGGGACGAGCTGTCCTTCGCAAGCGGAGAGCGGTTCTCCCTGGACGTGCTTCGAAAAGGGATGGTCGCAGGGGGACGGGCTGCGGCAGCGCCGCAGCCGGCCACTGCGGCTCCGACTCCCAAGCCGGCGATCGCGGCCGAAGAGGGAAGCGGTTCGGATTTCTGGGAAACGGTTCACGCCCTGGAGACCGCCTTTCATGCAGGGATCGAGAAAAGGGAGGCGCGCGAAAGCGTCCGGGCCCTGCTCGAGCTCGATCGTCTCGTCTGGGAAGCGCAGCAGGGCTTGGAGGATCCGGAGCTCGTCTCCCAGGCCAGGGAGGTCTTCCGGGATCTCGTCGTGCTTTTCGGAGTCAAGCTCGATGCGCCTGCCGAGGACCGGTCTCAATGGCTGGCGCCTCTCGTCGGCGAGCTGCTCGAGCTGCGGCAGGTGCTGCGCCGGAGCGGCCGCTGGGAGGAGGCGGACGCGATTCGCGGCGCGCTCCAGCGGGCGAACATCGTCGTCGAGGACACGAGAGAAGGGTCCCGCTGGCACCTGCTCTTGTGAGGGACCTTTGTCATCCCGGCCCATGCTCGCGCGGGCTTGTAGGGGCGCTGCTTGCTGCGCCCTTTGCCGGGATCCGGGAGGTTGCATCAAGTAAGGGCGACCGCCGGTCGCCCCTACGAATCACGGGGAGCAGGGACTGGATTCCGGCCTCCGCCGGAATGACGGAAAAGAGCCGGACGTCGCCCTTGCGCGGGCTCCTCCGGAACAACGGTCTCATGTGTTTCCCGGATCCGCCTCGTTTGCGGAATGTCTAGGGAGTCCGCCAGCGTGCAGCTCGAGGTGACCATAGAGACCTTCGAGAGTTTTGCCGAGCTCTGGAACCGGGGCGCGCGGACGCTTCGCTGGAGTTGCCCTTTCGTGCTGCCGCCCTGGCTCGAGACCTGGTGGCGATCCTTCGGCGGCGGGCGGACTCCGTTGCTTCTTGCCGTGAAGGAACAGGGCCGCGTGCTCGGGATCGCGCCGCTCATGATCGAGGGGGGCGAGGCGCGTTTCATGGGCAGCGAGAACATCTGCGATTACATGGACTGCACCGTCGCGGCCGGCAGAGGACGGGAGTGCTTCCAGGCCCTTCTGCCGTTTCTCCGGCAGGAGGGTGTGCGGACCCTGGACTTGGGGCCCGTCCGCGGCGATTCGGTCGTGGTCGCGGATCTCGTTCCTGCTGCCCGGGACCTCGGGTGCGAGATCCTGTGCCGCCCGGAGGAGGTCACGGTCGAGCGGGATCTGCCCGCCACGTGGGACGACTTCCTGGCCCTGCTTTCGGGCAAGGAGCGGCACGAGATCCGCCGCAAGATGCGAAGGCTCGAGACGGCCGGAGCCGTCCGTTTCCGGGTGATCGATGACGAGGCCGGCGTGCGGCCGGGCATGGAGACTTTCCTGACCCTTTTCATGAGGAACCGGCCGGAAAAGCGGGACTTCATGACCGGACAGATGAGCTCCTTCTTTCGCGCCCTGGCCGAAAGCCTGGCCAGGCTTGCCGGCGGCGTGCTGAGACTGTCGATCCTGGAAATCGACGGGGTGCCGGCCGCGGCCGTCATGTGCCTGGATTACGGTTCCACCGTGTACTTGTACAACAACGGATATGACGGGCGCTTCGCATCGCTGAGCGTGGGATTTCTCAGCAAAGTCCTTACCATCCGGGACGGCATTGACAGGGGCCGGGAAAAATACGAGTTTCTGAAAGGCGGCGAACCTTACAAGCTTCGGCTCGGGGGCCGGCCGGTTCCTCTCCACCGGTGCCGGGTCGGGCTCCGCTGAGCCGCTGCGGAGCGCGCCCGCCCGAGCCGGCTGCGCGCCGGCAGAGGTCGAAGAGTGTCACGGAAGACTGTTCCACACTTCCTGAGGATCGCCATGCTCGCGGTCCATTCGAGCCCTGTCGGCGAGCTCGGGACCCAGGACACGGGGGGCATGAGCGTCTACATGCGGGAGCTCGCCCGCGAGCTGGGCAAGCTCGGACACCGGGCGGACGTCTTCACGAGGCGCCGTGATCCCGCGGAAACGGAAAGCGTCCGGATGTTCGAGAACGTGCGCCTCTTGCGTTTGCAGGCGGGCACGAACGGAGAGCTGCACAAGCTCGCCCTGTGCCCTCATCTGGGCGAATTCTGCCGGGAGCTCGAGCGCTTCCGGGCGCGGGAAGGCATCCGCTACGACATCATTCACAGTCATTACTGGCTCTCCGGCCTCGTGGGGAGCTGGTTGCGGGACCGCTGGGGCGCCCCGCACGTGATCCTCTTTCATACCTTGGGCGCCCTGAAGAACGCGATCATCGAGCCGGAGCCCGGACTGCGCATGACCCACGAGAAACGGCTCGCCTGCTCATGCGATCGCGTGGTGGCCACGACCGCCAGGGAAAAGGGCTACCTCGTACGGGCCTACGGGACGTCCCCGGAGAACATCGGCGTGGTGCCGTGCGGGGTCGATCTCGATCTTTTCCGCCCGGAGGACAAGGAGAAGGCGCGACAGCGGCTCGGGTTCGACCCGGAGGACCCGCTCGTCCTGTTCGTCGGCCGGCTCGCCCCGCTCAAGGGGATCGACCGACTGCTCGCAGCCGTGGGCCTTCTCCAGCATCGCTGCAGGCTGCGGCTGGTGATCATCGGCGGCAGCGGGGGCGACACGCCCGAGACCCGGAGGCTCGAGGCTCTGAGCGAAAAGCTGGGCATCCGGGAGCAGGTGGTCTTCCTGGGACGGATCGAGCACGGGGAGCTGCCGCCGTACTACAACGCTTGCGACGTTCTGGTCCTTCCGTCCCATTACGAGAGCTTCGGGCTCGTGGCGCTCGAAGCCCTGGCCTGCGGGACCCCGGTCGTGGCCACGCGGGTCGGGGCCATGCCGGAGCTCGTCCAGGAAGGAAAGACGGGATATCTGGCAGCGGACGGCTCTCCGTGGTCGATCTCGCGCGCGATCGAATCCGTGCTCCACGGGCGGCTTTCGCTCTCTGCCGACGGCATTCGCGCCACGGTCCTCTCCTACGGCTGGGCCCGGATCGCCTCCGGGGTGGAGCGCGAGTACAGGATCGCCCTGGGGCTTCGGGGCCTGCGGCGGGGGCAGGGCCAGGGGAAGGGCGAGTCGGGTGGCGAAGGCGAGGCGTTCTTGGCTCCGGCCGCCCGGGGCTGCTCGGCACCCCCCTGCCGACGGGAGCTCGTGTGAAGAATCCAGCGGACATCCTGGTGGTTTCGGCCCATCCGGACGACGCGGAGTTCGGCGCGGCCGGAACGGTTGCCCGCTGGGTCGACGAGGGCCGGCAGGTCGTCTACCTGGTCTGCACGAACGGCGACAAAGGAACCTCGGACCGCTCCCTCAGCCCGGAACGATTGGCCGAGATCCGTGAGCGGGAGCAGCTGGCTGCTGCCGCGGTCCTCGGCGTCCGCGAGGTGATCTTCCTGCGCCACCCGGATCAGAGCCTCGAGGACACGGCCTCGTTCCGGCAGGAAATCGTCCGCTGGATCCGGGAGCTCCGCCCGCGCACGGTGGTGACCTCGGACCCCTATCGCCGCTACGTCTGGCATCGCGACCACCGCATCACCGGCCAGGTCGTGCTGGACGCAGTCTTTCCCCTGGCCAGAGATCACCTCGCCTGTCCCGACCTGCTCTCCCAGGGGCTCGAGCCCCACAAAGTGAGCGAGATCCTCTTCTGGGGCGCCGAGGACATCAACCATCGTTCCGACGTCACCCGGACCTTTGATCGCAAGATGGCGGCTCTCCGATGCCATGAGAGCCAGATGCGGGAGTTCTCGAAGCCCCAGATGGAGGCATGGCTGCGCGATCGATGTCTCGAGACGGCCCGCGATGAGCCGTTCGATCTGGCAGAGGGCTTCCATCGGGTCGTCCTGCCGCCGTGAGCGGCGGCCGCGGCACACTCCGGCGTCAGGATCGCAGCTTCTTTGCCCCCTAGAGGCTGTCGATAAACGGCCATCTGCGGCGTTGCGCTCATCCCTCGGGATTTCGTGCGCCTTGCATCTGGCCATTTCTCAACAGCCTCTCCTATTCGAAGAGACATGAGGCGAACAAAACGACCCTGTTTCTTTGCGTAGCCCAGGCCTACGAAAGGGGGGCGAAGAGCTCGCAGCCGATTTCCCTCTTATCCACAGCTTCTCCATGGGGGAGAGGGGAGGCCGCCTCAGCGACCGCTGATCGGCCGCGACTGAGCGGTCTCGGGGGCGGGCTTGACCTCCACCGTCACTTTGACGCTGGGCGGTCTCGGGTCGACGTAGCGGACATCGGGAGGGAAGAGCAGCCGGGGTATGAGGACCGTGGTCTGCGTTACCTGCCCCAGATCGATGGGCTCTGTCTGGATCTTGATTCCCTTGTCGCGCAGGGCAGGGGGAATGAGGAGGGGCACGTTCGCAGGGGTGACCTCGATCTGCTGGAGGGTCAGCCGGGCAGGAAGGCTGCCCCGGGTGGAGACCTCGACCGGCACCTCGACGCGGAGCAGCTTGTAGGCCGCGATCTGGATGTTGTCCGGCTTGATGTTCGCCATGGAGAGGTTCGATGGGATCTGGATCATGTCCCGGGTGAGCGAGATCTTCTGCTTCCCTTCGCGAACGTTCAGCAGATCGACCGAGACCCGGAGCCTGTCCGGATCCAGGAGAAGAAAGGCCTGCTCCGGGCCGGTCAGGAGGATCTCCGCGCCCCGCACCTTCGGCTCCTCGATGACCCACTCGGAAGGCACGTTCCGGTATTCGATCGGCACCACGAAGTGCCGGCTCACCGATCCCCTCTGGTAGCCGAAGCCCAGCCACAGCAGACAGGCCAGGAAGAGGGCCGCAGCCTTCTCCCAGAGGTTCCTTCGCAGCCGCGTGGGAAGGCCGCCGGCCCGCTTGGCCGGCGCCCGGGAGGCGTAAAAGAGATTCAAGACCCCCTGGAGCTCCTTGGGGCTTGCCAGGGCGGTGATGCGCTCCCCGTGGGCGACCGATACCACCCCCCGCTCCTCGCTCACCACCACGCAAAGGGCGTCGCATCTCTCGGACAAGCCGAGGGCCGCCGTGTGGCGCAGGCCCATGTGCTCGAACTTGCTCGCGTTGAGGGACAGGGGCAGGTGGCACCCGAAACGAAGCAGCCGGTTGCGGTGCACCAGCGCCGCTCCGTCGTGTCCGGCCGAGTGCGGATCGAAGATGCTCTCCAGGAGAGGCTGGCTGAGCGCGCCGTCCAGGGAAACGCCGCCCTCGAGATGTCGATCGAGGGGCTCATCGCCCTGAAGCACGATGAGCGCTCCCACCCGCTTCTGGGCCAGCACCGTGACCGCGGCCGTGAGGACTTCGATCTCGTGCGTCACGGCGCTGCCGATCGGCTCCCTCGTGAGCTTGCCCCATGTCGCCAGGCGTTCGAAGAACCTCCTGAGCTCTTCCTGGAAGATGATGACGAGGGCGAGCAGCAGGATGGCAAAGAAGCCCTGCAGGACCACGGCGGTCAAGTAGAGCTGGAAGTACCTGGCCAGGCCGTAAATGGTGCTCAGCAGGGCGATCCCGACCAGGACGAAGCGGGAGGCGGTCTCCCGGAACCAGATCAGGATCCCGTAGACCAGAAGGGAGATGATCGCGATGTCCAGGATGTCCTGGATGCGGAATCCGTAAAAGATCGCCTGCAAGGCCTTGTCCATGATGAACCGTGCCCGGGATCGACGAGGTGCGGCCGTTCCGGCCTGCCGCAAGATCGGGTGAACGTGCCCTTCAGGCCCACCATGTTTCCAGATTCGGGCCTCAAGCTCAACCTTTTTTCGGGGCTGACGTTTTGTGAAGAGCGGCGACACCCCCATTCATCCATACCACAATGCTGAAAAGCGTCCAACCCAGCAGGATCAGACCCGTCTTTGGCTTGACAGTCTGAATTGGACGGCTCTAAAGTTGTGCGCGGCCGCGGCGGCGGCAAGCTCTGCGCCTTTCATCTGACTGGCCCGACCGAGGGCGGCAAGGACTTTCCCGGATGCTCAGGACCTACAGCATTGACGACGGCAGGATCGCCGAGGCCCCCGGCGGAGACGGCTGCATCATGGTCTTCGTGGCGCCGGACGAGGGGGAGAAGCGGCGCCTCACGCTCGAGTACAAGATCGACGAGCACACGCTGAATTCCTCCCTGGACCCGGACGAGCTGGCCCGCCTGGAGTTCGAGCCGGAGCACGTTGCGCTCATTTACAAACGGCCCAGGAATTACTCGGGCCGCGACGGCGGCATCGCCGCCTTCAAGGTGGCCTCGAGCGGGATCTTTCTCTTCAAGAACAAGTTGATCATCGTCCAGCCCGAGGACATTCCTCTGTTCGAAGGCAAGCACTTCGGCCGGCGCCTGGCTCTCCCCCACGTGATGCTGGGGCTCATCTACCGATCCATCTTTCACTTCCTCGAGCACCTCAAGGTGATCAACGCGATCTCGGAGGAGCTGGAGCAGAAGATCAACGCGGCCATGGAGAACCGGTACCTGATCAACCTGTTCGCCCTGGAGAAGAGCCTGGTGTTCTATCTGAACTCGATCAACACCAACGGCGTGCTCCTGGAGAAGCTCCGGCACAACGGGACGAAGATCGGCTTCAGCGCCGAGGAGCTGGAGTTCCTGGACGACATCATGGTGGAAAACAGCCAGTGCTACCGACAGGCCGAGATCTACTCGAACATTCTGGCCAGCCTGATGGACGCCCGGGCCTCGATCGTCGGCAACAACCTGAACGTGCTGATGAAGACGTTGAACATCATCACGATCGGGATCATGGTGCCGACCTTCGTGGTGTCGGCGTTCTCGATGAACGTCGGCATTCCGTTGAAGGACCATCGCTTTGCGTTCTGGATCATCATGGGGTTGGGCCTGGTCTCGGTCTTCGGCTTCATGCTCTTCTGGCGTTACAAGGTCAAAGGAGTAGCCGGCAAAGGTCTCTAACAGGGCGTGTTGCATCCACGCAGCCGGAGAGGAGAGCGATCATGACCCGACACTGCAGGGGAGCCCTTTTCTTGCTGCTCGCCATGCTCGTCCTGTGCGCGTCGTCCTGCTCCGACTCCGAGGACCGGGAAGGCAGCACGATCCAGGCGGAAGAGGCCGGCGAGGCCACGATCTACAGAGATTCGTTCGGGGTTCCGCACGTTTATGCGGACACCCCGGGCGCGCTCTTCTTCGGCTTCGGCTACGCCATGGCCGAGGATCGCCTGTTCCAGATGGAGTTCACGCGGCGGATCGGGGCAGGCACGCTGGCCGAGGTGCTCGGGGCCGACTACCTGCAGTACGACCAGGACGCGAGGACTTACCTGCAGCCGGACGAGTGGTTCGAGCAGAGCTACCGCGCCCTCGAGCCTGAATACCAGCTCATCTACCAGGCCTACGCGGACGGCATCAACTACTACATCGAACAGGCCAGGGAGGATCCTTTCAAGAGGCCTTTCGAATGCATCCTGATGAAGATCGATCTCGAGCCGTTCACGACCACCGATCTGTTCAAGATCGGCCTCTTTCTTGCGGACCGATGGGGGACCAAAGGAGGCAGCGAGCTCGAGAATCTCGCCCTCTACGAGGAATGGGTCCGGAAATACGGAGAGGAAGACGCCCGGCGACTCCTGAACGACGTTCTCCCTCAAAACGATCCGGAAGCTTATGTCTCACTACCTGAGACGACCTTGCAGGCTGCGGGCCGGGCCGCCGGCCCTGCCCGGAGCTCATCCCGTCCGTCCGGGGCCCGGCCGGACGTCCTCAGGAGCATCGCCCGGCGCCTCGGGGACTTCGAAAGGATGCGAGACGGGTTCGTGCGCCACGCCAGCTGTGCCATCGCGATCTCGCCCGAAAGATCCGCCAGCGGAAACGTGCTGATGACGTTGTGCACGGCCGACGGGGCGGAGGTGCACCTGAACGGCGCCGGGTTCGACGTTGCCGGCTATACGTTTCCGGGAAACCCGGCGCTGTCGGCCGGCCGCAGCACGCGCTACGTGTGGCAGACGACGGTCGGTTTCAGCGACATGATCGACACGTACGCGGAGAAGCTCAACCCGGAGAACAGGTATCAGTACGAATACATGGGCAGTTGGCGGGACATGGAGAGAAGAACGGAGACCATCCGGGTGAGAAACCAGGCGCCGGTCGAGCTGGAGGTGTGCCGGACCGTGCATGGGCCGGTGATCGGCTGGGACCCGGAGAGCAACGTCGCTTACGCGCAGAGGCATGCCGGGTCCGAGCGGGGGCTGGCGATCGTCAGGACCCTGCTGGACATGCACCGGACCCGCTCGTTCGAGGAATTCGAACGGGCCGTGAAGACCATGGAGTTCAACGTCAACGTGGTCTACGGCGACGACGAGGGCAATATCGCGTACTGGTTCCCCGGGCTCCATCCGGTGCGGCCCGCCCACGTGGACAGCCGCCTGCCCGCGTCGGGCACGGGCGAGGACGAGTGGCTGGGCTATATCCCTCAGGAAGAGCTGCCCTATTGCCTGAACCCGGAGCAGGGCTACCTGGTGAGCTGGAACAATCAGCCGACCCGCACCTGGGAAGCCGGCGACTACGGACGATGGGGCAAGACCTTTCACGTGTACAAGCCGGTCGAGCTCGTGGAAGCCGACCCTTCGATCTCGTGGGACGAGCTGCACGAGATCCACAAGCAGATCGCCCGATCCTGGGGCCACGTCGAGGACTCGGCCACGAAAAAGGATTTCTATGTTCCTCACCTCCTTGCGGCGGCCGGGGAGGGAGGCGATCCGGAGGTGCTGGAAGCGGTCTCTCACGTCCAGGAGTGGAACGGGTCCTACGAGGACGCGGACGGCGACCGGTTCTACGACAGCGTCGGCCTGACGATTTTCAGAAAGTGGATGCCTCTGGCCGTGAAGAGAATCCTCGCGGACGAGCTCGGGGAGAGGAGCATCGAATACGGCTATGACCAGGCTCTCTTGCTGCGGGCCCTGGAGGGCGGGCAGTCGGCCTTTCCCACCGCATGGGATTTCTTCAACGGAGAGGATCGCAACGTGGTGGTGCGCGAGACGGTGCGGGACGCCGTCGAGGAGCTCGAGGCCGAGTACGGGACCTCGGACATGTCGGCGTGGAAGCATCCGATCTTCTGGCGGGATTACACGGAAGACCCGATGATGGGAGCTTCTGCGCTGCTCGGGTTCGTCGAGTCCGTGCCTCATCCGGGAGCGGCCGACTACACCCAGTTCATCGAGCTCAGCCGGGCCGGAACGACGATGGAGACGATCATCCCCAGCGGAGGGCAGAGCTGGTTCATCGACCTGCTATTGAGGCCGAGCCCGCACATCAACGATCAGGCCCCGATGTGGGCCGCTTTCCAGTACAAACCGATGCACTTCGAACGGGCCGACGTCGAGGCGAACGCGGAATCGGTGAAGGAGCTGACGTATCCTCCGTCCCCTGCTTCTCCGTGCTTCATCGCAACCGCCGCTCTCGGCACGGACATGGCCGGCAAGACGGACCTTCTCAGGACGTTCAGGGACACCCGGCTGCACAGCAGCGAATGGGGCCGCCGGCTCGTCAGCGCCTACTACGAGTACAGCCCGCCCTGGGCAGACGCCATCCGCCGACACCCGTGGCTCAAGAAGATCGTGAGCGCCCTGCTCATGCCGGTCGTCGGATTCGCGTGGCTGCTCGTCTGATGGGGATCTGAGCCACCTTCCGGGGTCGCGAGCAGAAACGGAACGGAGACTGAACGGGGCTCGAACGGCCTGCGTCCGAGCCCCGGCTCCTTGATGTGGCGTTGTGCGTCTCCGCGGTAGGCGCTCTTACTCCTTGAAAACACCCGTGAGCCGCTGGAGAAAGCCGGGCTTTTCTTGCCTGAGGAGCATCTGCACTTCACCGTCATCCAAGTAGATCCCCAGGCACGAGGAGCACTTGTCAACCTTCACTCCCTCGAAGTCGATCTCGACCATCACCATGCCGCACTTGGGGCAGCGCATCCAGTGCAGGTCCTTGAGCTTCTCTTTCTCCGCGGCCTGCATCTGCTTCTGCTGATCCTCCAGCAACTTCTTCTTGCGCTCGAACTCGACCTTTGCGAAATACTCGTCTTCCTTCGCCTTCCTGTCCTTCTCCACTGCCATGTTGCGCCTCCTTGCAGCTCGAGAGAATCCGTGCCTGAACTGATGATAGTGAAAGCAGGAAAGGTTGTAAATTTCCCGCTCGACATTTCTGCCCTCCTTTTGACATTCCGTTTCTCCTCCTTTACGATCCGCTTCCACACGGGAGGTCCTTGCGGGTCGCCCGCGAACGGTTTTCCGGCTCGATTCGGGAGGAGCGAGGGACATGAAGGAAGCAAGATGGACTTTGGTCATGACGATGGTAACAGGCCTCCTTTTCGGCTGCGCCCACCAGGGGCCGATCCTGGTCAAAGTGGGCTACCAGGCGCCTGCAGGCATCGTCCCCGCGAAGCACAAGATGGTGGTGGGGATCAGCCATTTTCAGGACGCTCGCGGCAAGCCCAACTCGGTCGTGGGTGTGAAATCGAAGGTGTCTACGGAGAGCCAGGAAGATCTGGTGGTGCAGGGCAGGCTCTCCGACCTGGTGACGGCCGGGTTCAAGGAGGCCCTGCAGAAGCGGGGCTACGTCGTGAAGGATGTGCCGGCCTGGCAGCCCGGGGGGGCGGTCGATGCGGCCGGGGCCGATGTCCTCCTGGGAGGCGAGATCAAGTCCCTGTGGATGGAAGTGACGTCAAAGGCGCTCAAGGTGAGATACAAGGCCGATGTGAAGATCCTCGCCTCGACGCTCGACGTCGAGACGCAGGTGACCCGCACGCACGATCTCAACTGCGCCCAGGAGCGGGAGGACATCAAGTTCTACCCGGAATTGGTGGAGAGCCTCCTGTCCGAAGCGCTCTCCACGGCCGTCGATCAGCTCATGAAGGGCGAAGAACTCAAGAAGAGCCCCTGACAGGCGATTGAGAAATTTGCCGTAGTCCTGTGCCGGGGGATTGCTTCGCTTCGCTCGCAACAAGCTCCGCAGATGGGCCTTTATGGACAGCCTCCGTTCGCCAGAGCGATCGCCCGCATAGCCCTGGGCATCGAAGGGAAAACGGCAATCCCTTCACCCAGGAGTCGCGACCGGAAACAGCGAAGGCTCTGCTCCGTGGCCATGTCCTCGGTATCGCAGGATCGGGAATAAAGCACGACGGCCACCGGTTTCCCGCTGTCCTTTCGAGCCAGGGCCAGAGCGTCCGCGGCGGCACCGAGCCGCTCCTCGCCGATCATGTTACGGCCGAAGTTCAGGGCCAGGTCGAAGACCAGGATGTCCGTGGACCGGTTTCCTGCCGCCTCCTTCATGGACGGGCCGAAAAGGGGAAGCGGGATCAGGGGGGTGCCGATGTCCAGCGGATTGGCCACCACCGCGCCGGCTCTCTTGAGGATCTCCTTCAGCGCGGCAGCGGATCCCGGGTCGAGGGGCGGCACCTCCAGACCCTCTCCCTCGGCCAGGTCCGCGCCGTAGGTGCCTAGCCCCCCTCCGCCTCCGGCGAGCAGGAGCCGTCTGCCGGGCCTCCTGCCCAGATGCCTGAGCGCGATCAGAACGTCGAGCACTTCGTCCACGCCTGAGGCCGGGATCGCGCCCGCCTGAGCCATCGCACCCTTCCAGATCTCCGCGCTCCCGGCGAGCGAGCCCGTATGGGAGCGGACCGCCTGGCGCGAGACGGCGCTCCCGCCGACTTTCCACAGGATGACCGGCTTTCGGCCGGCTGCTTCCCTGAGGGCAGCCAGGAAGGGCCTGGCGTTCCGGACGCCCTCCAGGTAGGCGGCGATGTAGCTCGTGCGCGGGTCCCTGGCGAAGTAGCGGAGGAAGTCGGTCTCGTTGAGATCGGCACCGTTGCCGTAGCTCACCACCGCGCTGAAGTGGATGCCCAGGCTGTTGCCCATGCGAGCCACGTGGACGGAGAAGCCCCCGCTCTGTGAAAGGAATGCCGTGTCGCCGGGAGTCCTGGACAGATCGTGGCCCGGAAGCAGCGTGAGTCCGTTGCGCGCGTTGTAGATGCCGAAGCAGTTCGGGCCGATGATGCGAAAGCCCCCTTCGCGTGCGATCCGGAGAGCTTCCCCCTCCAGGGCCTCCCCCTCCGCGCCGAGCTCCCGGAATCCGGCTGCAACGACGATCACGCCCTTGACGCCGAGCCGGCCGCAGTCCTCGAGGACGTCCATGCAGAGGTGAGCGGGAATCGTGAGGTAAACCAGGTCCGGGACCTCGGGCAGGGAAGAGAGGTCCGGGAAGGCGGGGCGGCCGAAAATCTCCTTCTCGCCGGGGTTGACGAGGTACAGGGATCCGTCGAAACCCATGGCGAGCTGGGTCAGGACGAAGACGCTCCCGAATTTTCCGGGCTTGCCGGAGGCTCCGACCACGGCCATGGAACGCGCGTTGAGAATGGAGTCGATCTGGGCGTAGTCGGAGTCCATGGGCATCCCCCTGCCGTGCTCACCGGGACAGAGTCGAATATTCTTCGGCCACCCGGGGAGAGGTTTGCGTGAGCGGGTCGATTGCGGCGAGCAACAATCAAAGGAGCAGGGCTCAAGGGTGAATCGCTGCCCTGAGACCCGCCCGGGGGTACCGGGAAAGTGCTCATGGAGCAGAGTCGATGGGCGGTACGCACGGGTGTGGGCTGCAACTCTGCGGACGGTCGCAAGCCCGGAACCCGTGAGAAGGCGGTCCGGTCCTCCCTCGGGCTCAGTCCGGGCTCTTCACTGTGGAGGAAGACTCTGTCTTGGGCGTAGATGCGGAATCGTCCTTGCTCGGTCCGGAGCTCGTGGAGGAGGCCGTCTTTTCCTTTTCGCTGGCCGAGGATCCCTTCCTTGCGTAATCGGTCACGTACCAGCCGGAACCCTTCAGGTGAAAGCTCGAACGGGAAATCAGCTTCCTGACCGGGCCGCCGCAGTACTTGCACGCCGGCTCGGCGCTGTCCTTGACGGACTTGAAGAGCTCGAATTCCTTACCGCAACGGCCGCACTGGTACTCGTAAATCGGCATTTTCCAGGGTCCCCTTCCCAAAAGTCTCTAGTTGGACATTCCTTCGATGAGATAATCGTCGCTGAAACATTCCAGCACCAGGTCGAGCTCGGAGCTGGAAGCGGGTTTGAGCACTTGCCGGGTGATGCCGTGGACCCTCTCCTCCTCCCTTCTCCGCTCCTCGACCGGCATGTCGAAGCTGCACTGCCCACGGTCGAAGCGGACGATGTGGATCAGCTCGTGGGCTGCGATGTAAAGCATGAGCGGACCGAACCGGATGAAGGAGGTGCCGCGCCGGATGGCGTCCAGGATCCGGTTGTCCTGCAGGCAAATGCGGTAGAAATGGAGTCCGGCCGCGGAGTCCGGAACCTTGGCGGTTCCGTACTCGTACTTGCAGAGCTGAGCGAAAACGGTCTCGTTGACCTCGTGGTCCCGCAAGTGCGCCAGGGTCTTGACGTCGTAGCGGTGGTCCTTCCACGCCCCGGACGGAAGCCCGAAGTAGCGTCCCGCAAGTTTCTCTGCGGCCTGAAAGGCGTTCCGGGTATGGTCGATCTCTCCTGGGCCGAACATCATGCGAACGGTTCCTTCAGAGGAGCGGCTCACACCCTTAATCGTTTAAGACATCCGATGGCCGAAGTCAAGCCCTGGGACAGCCTCCGACAGAGCCTGTCCCAGGGAATGAGTCGTACCTTGATGCAAGCCACAGTGGACCCCGGCCTTCGCCGGGGCAGGCTCCCCGGCCCCATGTCTCCCGAGCCGAACGCAGCAGATGCGCGTTTTGGGACAGCCTCCGGGCTAGCGCTCGCGCACCGGGGTCAACTTCCACTCCACATTGGACAGCTCGCGTACGCGATTGGGATCGAAGTCGCGGTCCTTGGAGTAGATCTTGTCTCCGCCAAAATTGGTCCACCGGAACTTGTACTCGTCGGAGTCGCGCTCGATTTCCTTGGTGTAGGGGTTCACGTACTCTTCCTGGCCCGTCAGGAACAGATAGCTCTCGTGCCGGATCTCGGCATGGGTCTTCTGCCGGTGCTCCACGATCTCCTGATCGATCCGCTGGATGTACTTCATGGTTTCCTGCGCCATCTGAGCTCTCTCTCCCTGGGCTCGCGTGTAGGCCGCCACCCACTGGGGGTTGAACTGAAGGGACTGGCGGATGATGTCGACCACCGGCTTCCACTTTTCGGCTTCCGCGGCGGGGGCGCGCATGGCCAGGGTATATGAATTGCTCCACATGGCGGCCGCGCCCCGGTTGTCCACGAGGGCCGTGAGCAAGGCCTCGCGGTACGGGACGTTCGCCTCGGTGTACTCGAATACGAGCCCTCCGGCATGGAAGCCCATGGGAGGGAGCCCCATCTGAACGGTGAAATCGTTCACGGGCTTGTAGAGCTTCCGATAGATGTCGGCGAGCTCGGGCATGTCCTGCTTCTCCACGACCTTGGCAGCGGAGGCCCTGGGGTGCAGGCGCTTGAACGTCTCCTGGAGAAACCCGTGGACGTTCGGCATCGGTTTGACTTCCATCCCCTGGTAGGAGGACCCCGGGGGGAAGAAACCTGCCGACATGGCAAACTGCGGGTTCCGCGTCATGTCCGCGTAGTTGTAACTGGGGAGCCAGCGGACGGACACCGAGCCGGCATCGTCCTTCTTCACGGTGAAGTCGCACTTCGTGTCGATGGAGTTGCCGGGCCCGTTGGCCTGGAGCGGGTCGATGGCGAACATCCCCCCCTCCGTCTTCCATCCCTTCGGCGCCAGGACGGTGAACGCCTTCTGGTTCGGCTCCCATGCCCGCTCGAACACGAGAGGGGGCTCTCCGCCACCGGGTCCTTCGGGCTCCGCCCCTGCAGACGGGGCATGGGCGGCAAAGAGGAGCACAACAAAGGCCAGGCGGAGAACGCTGCGACGGGCCATCAGGGACCTCCTATTCGGGATCGGAACACTTGGGCCGCTCTTCGAGCCGCATGCGGCGAGGGCTGAAAAGCGCTCCTGCTCTACATGACAGGCCGGCATTCTACTAGAAAGAGGATGCAATCGAAATCGTTGACAGCGGTGAACGGGTGCACTTATGCCGCGGCGCGAAAGGCGGGCGAGCTCACGGCTCGACAGGATCAAACAGGATCTCGGATTCGAGCCTCGCTACACCTCCCGGCAGACGCTGGAGATCTTCCGCGACTGCTCTCGGGCGTGATCTCCTGTCACTTCCCCTTTCTCTGGTCGAACCTCCGGCCGAAGAGCATGCTCGCCATGGTGATGCGGAGCATGTTGACCGTGCCGCCTGCCACGGACCAGGCGCGTGCGTCCCGGGCCATCCTCTCCATCGGGAATTCCCGGCTGTAACCGTATCCGCCGAAAACCTGCATGGCGGAGGCGGTCACATCCGCAGCCATCTCGTTGGCGTAACACTTGGCCATGCCAGATTCGTAGATCGAGGGAAGCCCCCGGCCGGCCCCGAGCGCGGCCCGATACACGAGCAGGCGCGCCGCGTCGAGCCTCATGGCCATGTCCACGATCGAGAACTGGACCGCCTGGAACTCGCAGATGGGCCTGCCGAAGGCGTGGCGCACCTGCGCATAGGCCTTGGCCTCTTCGACAGCGCCGCCGGCCACCCCCAGGCACATCGCGGCATTGCCGCACCGCTCGATGTCGAAGGTCAGCATGAGGCTGCCGAAATCCCCTGCCTTGACGACCACGTTTTCCCTCGGGACCCTCACGTCCTCGAAGATGAGATCGCAGGAGGGCATACCCCTGAGGCCCATGAACTGCTCCTGCTTTCCGAAGCTGAAACCGGGAGTGCCCTTCTCGACCAGAAGCCCGCCGATCCCTCTGTATCCGGGGATGTCGCCGAACCGCGTATAGACCATGTAGTGGCTGGCATGGCCGGCGCCAGAGATGAAGATCTTGCGTCCGTTCAGGACGTACCCGTCACCGTCCTCGACGGCCCGCGTGGTCAGGGAAGTGAGATCGGAGCCGGCCTCCGGCTCGGTCATGCACACGGAGACGCTGTTCGTCCCCTTGCAGACCGCGGGCAGGACCCTTCTCTTCTGCTGCTCGGTCCCGAAGAGATCGATGACCCGGACCGGGCCTACGTTGGACTCGAATACGGGCGACGCGATCACGGGGCTGAACTTCGCCAGCTCCTCGATCGCCAGGATCGCGTTGATGGCCGGCTGCCCTCCCCCGCCGTACTCCGGCGAGAGCACCATTCCCAGGAGCCCCATTTGCGCGAACTTCGGTACCAGCTGGACCGGGAACTCGCCCGTGGCGTCGATGTGCCTGGCCAGGTCCTTGAACTTCTCCCGCTCTCCCATGGTGCGCAGGGTGTCAACCAGCATCTTCTGTTCGTCGCTCAAGGTGAAATCCATGGCGTGCTCCTCTTCGGGGTTCTGCCGGGCGGTGCGGTTCAGAGGGCTACACGAGGGCGGTCCATTCGCGTACATCTCCGAGCTCGTCGAACCGCCTGGCGAGACGGATCGCCTCCTCGACGTTCGGACGATCTCTCCGAGCAGCAAAGCGCCTCACCTTTGCAGAGACCTCCTCTTCGCTCAGGGGATCCCTCGGGTCACCCTTGGGAATCTCCACCTGGCGTACGAGTCTCTTTCCGGAGGCGAGCCGGACCTCCACGCGGGTCGAAGTTCTTTCCGGGTAGGCCCGGTTGAGCTCCTCATCGTAGCGAACGGCGACCCTCGTGCAGAGCTCGAGCAGGGACGGATCCCGCAGCCGATCCTCCCGGAGCTGCCGGGGCCCCATTTCGCCGTCCGTCAGGCAGCAGGCCACGACGTACGGGATCGAGAACTGGGCCGAGACGAAGCTGTCCTCCTTGGTGACCGTCTTGCCGACTGCGAGCGCCGCGATGCCGTAGGTGAAGACCTCGACGGCCTCCACTTCCTGGACGCGCAGCTGCTCGTCCCGGGCGAGCGCGAGGGCAGCCTGAGCGGCGCCGTGGGTGTGCCGGCAGGCGGTGTAAGGCTTGAGATAGACGTCCAGGATCGTGTGGTGCTCGCCCAGCCGCTCGGTGATCCGCTCCAGGGCGGCGTTGTCGGCAGTCGTGATCAAGGTGAAGCCGCCCTTCAGGGCGGAGCCCTCGAGCACGTGCGGGGCGCCCGTGATCCCGGCCCGGGCGAGCCCGGCCGCGCTGATGCCGCAGGCTGCGGCCTGCCCGCCCTGGACGACCTTGACCGTGAACCCGCCCATGAGCTGCTCGGCCATGCTGAGAGGAGCCAGATAGCCGGCACAGCCGAGCGCGTCGCGCATCCCGGTGCGGTCGAGGCCCAGGAGCTTGGCGGCCGCGCAGGCAGCCCCGAAAGTACCGCACGTCCCGGTCGGCAGGAAGCCGGACAGCGTGTGGCGGGGATGGACCGCGGCGGCGATCCGGTTGGCCGCCTCGTAGCCCGCCACGACGGCCTCGAGGACCTGCCGTCCGTCACTTCCCAGCTCCTCGGCCACCGCCAGGGCGGCCGGGATCACGGCGGTCCCCGGATGATTGCCGCCGAACCGCAGCCCGTCCTGGGCTTCCACCGCTTCAGCGGTCACACCGTTGAGGAAGGCGGCATCGCGCGGTTCGGTCCTGAACCCGCAGCCCAGCACTGTGGAGATTCCAGCCATATTCGAGCGGCGAAATCCGGAGACGATGCGCCCGACCGCCTCGAGCTCGAGAGAACCATACACGTTGGCGAGGAAATCCAGGAGGCAGAGCTTGGCTTTTCGGATCACCTGCTCCGGGAGGCGATCGAACGTCAGCTCGCTCAAGGCCGCAGCCAGTCTTCGGGTCTCGTCCATCCGCAGCCTCCTGATTCACACGTAGCCGCGTTGCTCGTAGATCCGGATCACTCGGTGCGGGTCCAGGACCTCCCGGAGCACCCGGAGCTCTTCTCTCCTGGGCGGCTCGGTTGCGTGCACGTCGCCCGCGACCTCGAGCGCCCACGGGGTGAGACCGGCCACCTCCTCCACGGAGCTGCCGGGGTGGTACGAGGAGAGGACCGCCTCCTTGGTTTCCGGATCGAAGCGGAGCACCGCCTTGTTGGTGATGATGACCGATGGCCCGGTATCCGGCGGAAGCCCCCAGCGCTCCCTGGCGCCGGGGCCGTCGATGTACCCGGGAGTGGTAATGAAGTCCACCCGTTCGGCCAGGCGCCTCGAGTCGTGCAGGGTGATGATGATGACCCGCCGGGCCATGGAGCCGATCGGATTGGCTCCGCCGCTGCCCGGCAGGCGGCTTCTCGGATTTTCGTAGTCCCCGATCACCGTCGTGTTGATGTTTCCGTACTTGTCCACCTGGCTGCCCGCGAGGAACCCGACGTCCACCCACCCGCCCTGGAGGAACATGCCCATGATGTCCACCAGGCCGCCGATCATGGCCGCGCCCGGATTCAGGCAGGGATCGCCCACCGAAAGGGCGGGTCTGCGGGGCCGCGCGTCATAGACGCCGGACTCCTGCATCATCGTGGCCCCGGGCGCGTGCGTGTGCTTGGCGATGTTCGCTGCGATGGTCGGAAACCCGGTTCCCACGATGACCAGGTCTCCGTTCCGGATCTCCCGGGCGCCGCAGCAGGCCATGAGCTCGGGCTTGTTGTAGTCGTTGGGGTGGTCGTCCATCTTGCGCATCTCCCTGTTGCCGTTGCCCAGGCCGTCACATCGCAGATGCCGGGGCAGGTTTCAAACCTGCCCACAAGCTAATAGGCGTAGCTGACCGGGTAGCCATAATCGAACTCGGCCGCAAGACCGCTGAAGGCCTTGTAGCCGAAGCGCTCGATGTAATGCTGCAGGTACCGGGCCCGGTCCGCCTGCCCGAAGACCCACTCGTCGAGGAAAGCCCGGAAGCCTTCGACCGTATCGGAAGCCTGCTGGTACAGAGCGCCGAACACGAAGTCCACGTCGTAGAAACCGGGCGTGTAGCCCGGATGGGCCCCGAAGGGCTCTTCCACGACCGCCACGACCTTGAATTCCGGCACGATGGTGCGCGAGGGGTCCTTGCCGATCACCTCCCGCGACACGATCCGCTCGCAGCTCACGATGACCTTGCGGGCGGCGTTGGCGCCGACCTTGCAGTCTCCCCCGATCCCCCAGATCTGGGCGTTCCCGGTCGCGTCTGCCTGCTGAACGTGGATGATGGCCACGTCCGGGTGCAGAGCGGGGACCAGGAGGGTCGGCGTTCCGTCGAAGGGGGATTCGATGATCTTGTATTTGCCGTCGCCCATGAAGGACTTCACTTTGAGAAGGTCCGACCCGAGCATGTCCTTCACCGGGACGAACGGCATGCCCATGGAACCGGCCATGAGCATCATGGGCAGCGAGAGGTTCGAGTACTCTTCCAGCTCGATCTTCCGGGGGATCCCTTTCTCCAGGGAGCGCCGGAAGCAGCGGCCGAGCCCGCGGAAGCCCAGGGAGAGAAAGGTGGAGATGAAACGCTTCACGACGCCGGCGCCGATCATCAGGTCGAAATCTTCCGCCGCGTTGCTGCGCGTGATCGTCAGGTCCTTCCGGCCCTGGCGGATGATCTCGTGGATGGCCGAGAAGGGGGTCCTGCAGATGTAGCCTCCGATGAACAGGAAATCGCCGTCGTGGACGTGCTCGGCGATGGCCGCCTTCATGGTCGTGACTTTGCTTTCGTTCAACGGTTCCTCCTAGGGGCTGTTGGAAAGGCTGTCTCTAGAGGCTGCTGTCTCCTGTCATGGCTTTCAGCAATTCCTCGTCCAGAGTCTTGCGTCGCCAGTCGAACGGCATGGGCAGCATGGCGATCCTGTGCCCCTTGTCCGCCGCGTCAACGTCCACGTCCAGGACAAAGGGAGCGCCGCTTCGGAGGGCTTCCCTGAGGGCGGGCCTGAAGCCGTCCGGGGACGTCACTTTCCTGCCCTCGACTCCCATGGAGCTTGCCATCTTCACGTAATCAGGGGTGTAGGGCTCCCTCGTCTTTCCACGCTGCATGTCGCAGAACGAGGAGCGTTTATAGATCATCTCCATGGCCTCTCGTTCGATACCGATGGTGCGGTTGTTGAGGATCACCCAGACCGCGGGGATGTCGTGCTCCACGGCCGTGGAGATGGCCAGCCCGGTCATCATGAAGGAGCCGTCCCCGATGAAGGCCAGGGACGGGTGATCCGGGTTTGCCAGCCGGGCCCCGAGGGCCCCGCCGCAGCTCCAGCCCATGCGCGCAAAGTGGCCATTGTTGGTCGCCGTGTAAACGGAGGTGGCCCGATAGAAAGCGGGGGCGTTCAACAACATGTTCCCGGTATCGAACAGGACGGACGTGTCGGGGTCGACTTCCCGGACCACTTCGCAGGCATCGTGGAGGAGCCTCGCATTCGACATCCGCTCGCCTGTGCCCGCAATCAGCCCCTCGGCTTCCGCGATCCAGGCGGCGCGCCAACCGGCGATCCGGTTCCTCCATTCTTCAAACGCACCCTCTCCGAGCCCGGTCCCGGCGAGCTCTCTGACGAGAGCCTCGAGCCCCAGCCGTGCGTCCGACAGGATCGCGACTTCGGCGGGGTAGTTGCGGGACAGCTCGATCGGATCGATGTCGATGTGGATCAGCCTGGCCCGGCCCGGAATCGGATACAGGTTCCAGGCCAGGGTGTTGAAGTCCTGGAACCTCACACCGGCTGCAACCAGCACGTCGCATTCGCGGGCGGCCTGCCAGCCGTGCCGGGTACCCGAAGGGTCGATGGTCCCCACGCTCAGGGGATGGTCCTCGGCAAGAGCTCCCTTTCCGGAAAAGGTCGTTCCGGCGGGAATCCCGTACGCCTCGGCAAGCCCTCTGAAGACCTTCGCCGCCCCGGCGTTGTGCACGCCGCTGCCGGCAAGGAGCAAGGGCCGTCTGGCCTGCTTCAGGATTTCGACGGATCTGGAAACGGCCAGCGGATCCGGGCCGGGCGGATGGATGCGTGTCCACAGATCCGGCGCGGGGATCTCCTCCAGGTCGATCGGGGTGTGCTGGACGTCGAAAGGGAGTTGCACGACCACCGGCCCGGGCCGTCCGGAAAGCGCCTCCTTGTAAGCGCGCACGACGATCTCGAGGGCCGTGTCGGGTCTCATCGCCAGTACCGCCTTCTTGCAGATCGGCTTGACGACCTGGATGAACTCTTCCGAGCCGTACCGGTAGCATTCCTCGAAGCTCCCCCGGTCCATCCATTGCGTGGGGCCGGCCCCCGCCAGGATGAGCATGGCGGAGGATTCGTAGAAGGCGTTGGCCAGGGCGGCGCAAATGTTCATGTTGCCGGGGCCGACCGTGGTGAGGACGACGGGCAGCGGCGCCTTGCGGCGCATGCGCCAAAAGCAGTCGGCCATGTGGACGGCCGTGTCCTCGGCGTTCGCCTTGATGCCCCGGATCCCGGATTCGTGCGCGACGGCGTCGAGGAGGGCCCAGTTCCCGTGGCCGTTGTAGCCGAACGCGACCTCGACCCCGGCCTTCTCGAGGAACTTGACGATGGCATGGGCCACGTGCGTTCTCATCGCGACTCTCCTCAGCCCCGCATGGGTACCTTCATGGGGCGCATCTTCTTCCGAACAAGAAATCCGGATGCAGGCCGTTCAAAAGGGTCCAGATGCAAGGCGCGCGAAGTTTGAGGAACGAGGCGTACTCGCTGTCGTACGCCGCAGTGACGATAAACGAGCGCAACGCAGCAGATGGGCCCTTTTCAACGGCCTGCTACAGTTCGTACTCGGTGCGGGCTACAATCTCCTCCTGGGCCGCGCTGCTCAACCCCGTGAACAGGGCCGAGTAGCCGCTCACGCGCACGACCAGATCCCGGTGGTTCTCCGGATGGAGCTGGGCATCTCTCAAGACGTCCGCGCCCACCATGTTGAACTGGACCTGCAGGCCGCCGCGCTCGAAGTAGGTATCGATGAAGGCTTTGAGGTTCTCGGCACGAAGCCTCTTCCCGTGAAAACGCATGTTGAGGTTGGCGCCGTTCGAGACCCGCTTCAGGGGCAGCTTGGTGACCGACCGGAGCACGGCCGTGGGGCCGAGGAACGCGTTCCCGGTCATGGGCGTCAGCCCGTTCCCGAGCACTGCGCCGGAGGGTCGGCCATCCGGGGTGGCTCCCGTGAACGCGCCCATGGCGATGTGGAAGCCGACCGAGAAGACGCCGGGCCAGAAGGCGCCTCCCCTGTAGCTCCGGTAGCCGGAGAGCTCGTTGCAGAAATGATCGAGCACGCGTGCCGCGAGCCCGTCCACCTCGTCGTCGTCGTTCCCGTACTTGGCGATCTTGCGAAGCAGGTAGACCCGCTTGTCCTCCGCCTCGCGCCAGTTGTTGGCCAGCCATTCCACGAGCTGCCCCAGAGTCAGGCTCCGGTCCTCGAACACCGCCGTGCGGATCGCATGGAGGCTGTCGGCCACGTTCGCGAAGCCGATGAGCTCGACGCCGGTCGAGTTGTAGAGGGCGCCGCCCCGGGTGAGGTCGAGCCCTCTTTCGAGCGGGCCCTCGATCATGGCCGATGCAAAAGGGGAGGGGACGATCTCGGCAATGGCCTGGTCGAGGGCGGCCATGCCCCGGACCATCTGGCGCACGAAGTGAGAGACCTGGGCCGCGTAGGCAGTCCAGACATCCTCGAAGGCGCGGAAGGTCCTCGGATCGCCGGTCCGTATGCCCGCGGGCGATCCGAGCACGGTGTCCGTACCGTTGCTCAGCGCCAGCTCCAGACACTTGATGGCATTGAGCTGCACCGCAAAGGTGGAGCCGAAGGTCCTGCCCTGGGCGTTCGGCTCCAGGCAGCCGACCACGCCGTAGTCCCGGGCGTGCTCGAGCGCGTGCCCGGCGGCGGTCAGCGAAGGGATGATCGCGTCGTCGTTGAAGAAGTGCAGCGCCACGCCATCCCGGGCGTATTGCACGGCCTTCAGGAAGAAGTCCGGGGGAGACAAGGCGCTCAGGCGGACCCCGAAGTTCGGCTGCACGGTGCGGAGGTCGGCGTAGGCGTCCAGGGCGATCCGGCTGAGCTCGCTGGTCGCGTCTTTCCCGTCCGGCCCGACTCCCCCGACGACCACGTTCTGGGTCGTCTTGCCTTCGGCGCCCTCGCCCCCCGGGATGAAGGCTTCCTCCAGCACGTTCCAGATCTCGTTGGTCTTGAGGTACAGGAGAGAGAGAAGCTCCCTGGCCTCCTCGGGCGTCGTCCGGCCGGACCGCCGGTCGCCAAGGTAGTAAGGCAGCAGGATCCGGTCGATCCGGCCCAGGGAGATGGAGTTGCCTCCGGACTCGATCTGGGCGATGAGATGGATGAAGTAGACGCTCTGGACGGCTTCGCGGAAGGTCCGCGCCGGGTGCTCCGGCACGCGGCTGCACACGGCCGAGATCTCCTCCAGCTCTCTCTTCCTTGCCGGGTCGCTCTCAGCCGCAGCCAGCTCCTGAGCCAGGGCCGCGTGCCGGCGGGCGAACCGGATCGCCGCGTCGAGCGAACGGATCACCGCATCGTAGAAGAAGCCCTTGTCTCCGGCCCTGTCCCTGCCGGACAATGCCGCGCGCTTCGTCCGGGTCTCGTCGATGATGCCGCGGAGCCCGAGGCGGAGCACGCGGGGATGATCCATGGTGAAGTGGCCGATACCGTAAGTGATCTCCAGCATCATGGTGAAGACGTAGGTGTCCATGTCGCGGGACACGTCCGCCGGCAGGAGCTCCCGCAGGCGATCCTCTACGGTTCTGCCTTTCCAGAAGGGCAGGACCTGATCACGCAGCACGCGCTTCTCCTCGTCGGTGATGAGGGCCTTCTGGAGGAGGCGCCGGTCGAAGCTCTCCAGGTCTCCTTCGATCCATTGAGATTTGTTTTCCGGGAAGAGAGGCGCGCCCTTGAGCTTCGAGGTCCGGCAGCCCACGACGAGCTCGCCCTCCCGAATGATCACGCGGGCACGGTCGAGCACGTGCGCCAGGGCCATGCTCATGCGGGTCAGGGGATGACGGCACCAGTTTTCGGTCATCGATCGGGTGAGGTGCAGGGCACGCTCGACGCAGACTTCCTGAGGAGCGTCCACAATCCGCTCCCGCAGCCTTTCCACCCTTGACCTTGGCACGCTTGCGCAGGCGGCTTCCGAGGGAGGCATGGGTTCCTCCGTTTCCGGTCCGGCCGCTCTCCCTGCGCGACCCGCGGGGCTCTGCAGGACGAGTCCGGTCCGGTCTTGTACGGCTTCTGTTGGCGTCGGCGTCCTCTTCAGGTCGCTAGACTTGGATTCCCATGTGGTTGAGCAGGATCCTATCCCTTACGGCCCGAGGCAGGGTCCGGTTGAGGAAGAGAAAGACGGTGCTCATGAAATCCACCTGGTTGTGCACTCCGGGCTTGGCGGACTCGAGGACCTTCACGATCCTCTCGGCAGCCTGGAGCGGGGTGGGGGCGGTCCGGATCAGCTCCCGATCCCTCTCGATGAAGCGCCTGGCTCGCTCCCGGTAAGGAGAGCCTTCCCGAGGCAACTTGTGACTCTTCTCGGCAAAGGCCGTGGAGACCTGCGCCGGCTCGATGACCGCCACCCGGATCCCGAACGGCTCGACTTCGTAGCGGAGGGAAAGCAGAAGACCCTCGAGGGCGAACTTCGAGGCCGAGTAAACGGATTCGAAGGGGAAGGGCACCTGCCCTACCAGAGAGGACATGGCGACGAGCTTGCCGGACCTTCGCTCACGCATGGACGGCAGGAAAGCCTGAAAGACCGCTGCCGCCCCGATCACGTTGATCTCGAGGCAGCGCAGGGCCGACTCGAGGTCGACCTCCTCGAACGGGCCGAAGAAGCCGATGCCCACGTTGGAAAAAACCGTATCGGCCCTCCCGAACCGGGCCAGGACCCTGTCCCGGAACGAGAGGACGCCTGCTCGATCCGTCACGTCCAGGACCGAGAGCAGGTGGGCGGCCCCGGCCCTCTCGAGATCTTCGGCGAGAGACTCGACCCCTGCCGCGTCCACGTCGAAGCCGGCGATCGTTGCGCCCCTGGCTGCCAGGAGCCTGGCCACTTCCCGGCCCATGCCCTGGGCGACTCCCGTGATGACCACGATCTGGTCCATGATGCCTCCGCTGTGAGCCGGTGCCGCCTCGAGCCCGGCTCCCCTCTCGGGTCAGAGACCCTCTTCCGCAAACAGCCGCTTCAACTCGGCGGGATCGACTCCCTCTTTGTTTCTGGCGACTTCCTTCCTGGCCCGTTTCAGCCACGTCAGGAATGCCTCGTTGAAGAGGAGCCCCAGCTCGGCCAACAGCTTCACGTAGAGGCCGTGCCGCCTCCAGCGCTTCATGTTGTCTCGTCTGCGCCCGAGCAGACGCTGGTACGTTCGAATCTGCTCGTCCAGTAGAGCCAGGGCCCGCTCCTTGCGGCCGAACCCGAGGAACACGAACCGGAGGAGGAAGGGATCTCGGAAGACGAGCGTTCTCTCCGGAGAGCCTTCCAGCCAGCGGGCGAACGCCTCCCGTCCAGCCTCCGTGATGGAATAGGGTTTCCTCTCCATGGCTCCGTTGCGGTCCACGGCCTGCTTCCGGATGAGGCCCTCGCCGTCCAGTTGCTTGAGGCAGGGATAGATCTGGCCATAGTTGATGGACCACATAAAACTGAAATGCTCTTCGAGATGGGCCTTGATCCGATACCCGTGCATGTCGCCGTAGTGCAGAAGCCCCAGGATCGCGTACTTGACCGACATGAAGGTTCCTCCGTCCCGTCACCGCTGACGATATATATAGAAAGTATATATTGTCAAGAAAATTTTCCG
Source organism: bacterium (assembly GCA_040756235.1). Lineage (GTDB taxonomy): Bacteria > Desulfobacterota > DSWW01 > DSWW01 > DSWW01 > JBFLZG01. The sequence continues at coordinate 46,204 of JBFLZG010000084.1, forward strand.
GAGCTTCTCGGGACCGGGGTCCGCTCGCAGAAAACAAGCGAGGAGGCTCCGCGATGACCCCTTGACCGGTCGCTTGGCGGTGATTACCTAGAGGGCGAAACGGGTGAATTGGTCAGCCAATTAAACCATTTAACAGGAGGAAACCACCATGCTGGTACGCTGGAATCCTTTGCGGGACCTGGAAACGTTGCACGGCGAGATCGATCGGATTTTCGACGAAGCTGTCGGACGTCCTGTCATGAGAGGCGAAACGAGGACGGCAAGCTGGGTGCCGACCGTGGACATTCACGAGGACCAGGACGGCGTCAACCTCTCGGCCGACCTTCCGGGGATGACCCAGAAGGACGTCAAGGTGAACATCGACAACGGCATTCTGACCTTGTCCGGTGAGAGGAAGCTGGAGCGCGAGAACAAGAAAGAGAGCTACCATCGCCTTGAGAGGTTCTACGGCAGCTTCAGCCGTTCCTTCTCCCTGCCCAACACGGTCAACACGGAGAAGGTCGACGCCCGAATGGAGCACGGCGTGCTCAAGATCCATCTCCCCAAGAGGGAAGAGGCGAAGCCGAAGCAGATCGAGATCAAGGTCAGCTAAGGGAAGTCGCGGCCGTGGGTCTCCGCCTCAAGGTCTTTCCTGCGGGACCCGCGGCCACGGCCGCACCGCTGAGCAAATCGAAGCGGCGCTTCTTGCATGAAGGAAGCCCGACATGCGAGTGCAGATTGCTTCCCCCAGTCAGCCGAGATCCTGATGAAGAACTACTTAGAGCTGGTCCCACAAGCTCTGGTTCGGGAGCCTGTTCAACAATGCCCAGATGCCAGGCGCGCGAAATCCCGAGGAATGAGGCGTACATTTCAGTACGCCGCAATGACGAGGGACGAGCGCAACGCCGCAGATGGGCGTTTTGGGACAGGCTCTACTTACGTCATCTTGGAGCTCACCAGGCAGGCCAGCGAGGAAGACATCCGCAGGGCCCATCGCAGGCTGGCCGCCCGGTATCACCCGGACGTGAGCCGGGAACCTGACCCCGACAAGTTCCGAGAGAGGACCCACATGAGGAGGAAGGAAAATGGCTCTTCGTTTCGATCCCGTCCGTGAAATGGACGGCATCCGGGAAGGAGTCCGGCGGGTCTTTCAGGATTCCCTGACCAAAATGCGAAAGGAGAAAGGCGGGACCGAGCTCACGGAGTGGGTTCCGCTGATCGACATGTTTCATGACAAGGATGTCTTCATCCTGAGCATGGATCTGCCGGGGGTGGACAGGAAGGACGTCGAGATCCGGCTGAACGAAGACGTGCTTACGGTCCGAGGCGACCGGAAGCTCGAGAAGCAGAGCCAGTATTATCTCAGGATCGAGTCGCCTTACGGGACATTCGAGCGTTCCTTTACCGTTCCCGACTCGGTGGACACGGGCAAGATCGAGGCCAAGCTCGAAAAGGGCGTGCTCGAGATCGTCCTGCCCCGGAGAGAAGAACCCGGGCCCAGGCAGGTCCAGATCGCGGTCAAGGAGTGAGCGCGGGCTTGGCTTTTTGAGCGCGACAGAACCGGGCGCCACTTCGGCGCCCGGTTCTGTCTTTCAGGGACGGAAGGATCTGCACCGCAGGTGCAAGAGCTGCACCGGGAAACCCGCCGACTTCACGTTCCCTTCAGCCCTTTCGGTGGAGAATTCATTGGTGCCATGGGGTCTCCGGCGCTCTTCCCGGATTGGCACCGCTTTTGCTCAAGGGTTCGGAAGGCTCAGGGCGATTTCACCATGGGGGATTGAGGCGGAGTCCACGAGTCTTCCATAATCGGGAGGGAACGCACATGAGAACATCGAGTCTGAAGCTTCTTGGCATCTGCTTGCTGTTGCTTGCAGCCGTCTCGGGCATTCGCGCCTCGCAAGCCCGGGCGCTGGAGGTCGCCATCGACATCAGTCCGAACGTTCTGAACCTCGAGAGCCAGGGGACGGTCGTCACCGTGCACACGGACCTGGACTATGAGCAGGTGGACGCCTACTCGGTCTACCTGAACGATGTTGCGATCAGCAGCTGGAAGGCGGACAACCGCGGGGACTTCGTCGCCAAGTTCTCCATGGAGGAGGTCAAGAGCCTGGATGGGCTGGTCATCGATGAATACAACACTCTGCAAATAGCGGGGGTGACCACCGATGGCGAGGCGTTCGCGGGGGCACAGGACATCCTGGTGATCGACAAGATTCCCCGGGGGCAGTAATCCGGATGATCGGGTTTGGCTCGTTTCCCATGGTGCGCAGGGGGGCGGAGCCTGGCGGGCTTCCGCCCCCTTTCATTCTCGGGCCGCATACACGGGTGCTGCCCGTCCTCTCGCTCTCGAGCGGCCGCGCGCTGCAGTCACGGACACGGCACTGCAAGGCTGCGTCGAGAGCTCTCCGTTCAGCGGATCTTCTTCTTCGCCTCGTTGTTGTTCTCGTTGCTCTCCTGGACGGTCTGGTCGGCATCGGTCACGGCAACGAGAGAGCCGTCTTTCGGGTCCGAACGGAACCAGTAGATGCGAAGATCGAGCGTGGTCCGCCCCTTGGCAAGCCTTGAAATGCCGGTCCTGTCGAGATACTGCCGATCCGAGCTGCCTTGCGGACTGTAGTAGTACCGGATCTTGAACGCCCCTGCATCGGCGTCTCCGATGTTCGCCACCTTCAAGGTGGCAAGCACGAACCATCCTCGGGGCGTTCTGATTTTCAGGTAAAGGAGTTTGCTCCAGCTGCCCTTCAGGTCCGGCCTTGCGGCGGCGCAGTCGGGGTCCTGGGCGTCGACCAAGCCGTCGCAGTCGTTGTCCTCGCCGTCGTCACAGGACTCCGCCGTACCCGGATGCGTCGCCGGGTCGTCGTCCGCGCAGTCTCCCTGGCACGACGTGTAACCGTCTCCATCCTCGTCAAAGCCTTCGTCCACCTCTGCGTCGCAGTTGTCATCGATGCCGTTACAGGTCTCGGCAGCACCGGGATTGACGAGGGCCTCGCTGTCATTGCAGTCGGTCGCGTTTTCCACGTAGGCCGGCGGCGGCGCGCAGGCTTCGACGGTGAGGCCGGGATCGGGATCGCCGTATCCGTCACCATCAAGGTCCAGGTAGTAGGTGCTCAAGACGCCCTCGTCCGTCTGCCCGTCGCAATTGTTGTCTCGCCCGTCGCAGACCTCCTCGGCCGGAATGCCGGGCATGCAGTCGTTGAGCGGCAGGCCGTTCTCACACGAGAGGACGCCCGTGGAAGAGCACTCGCCGACCCCGCAGGAGGTGGGAGTCGGGGTGAAGTTTTCGTCTGCTGCGCCGTTGCAGTTCTCGTCTACGCCATTGCAGTCGTCGTCGGCGCCGGTCGGGTCGCCGGGCTCGCAGGTATCGACGAGGGCTCCGGCCTGGCAGGTGCTCTGGCCGGTCGCGGCGCAGACGCCCTGGCCGCAGGAGGTGGGGGTCGGAATGAAATCTTCGTCCACGTCGTCATCGCAGTCATCGTCTGCGCCGTTGCAGACCGACTCCGCAATGCCGGAAGGAGTGCACACGTATTCACAGCTGCTGTCGTCCGAATCGGCCGCCCCATCGCAGTCGTTGTCCTGACCATCGGTGCAATTCGGGGCCCCGTAGGGGCCTTCAGCCTGCGGCTCGCCGGGCTCGCAGGTGTCGACGAGCGCGCCACCCTGGCAGGTATTCTGTCCTGTTGACGCGCAGACGCCTTGGCCGCAGGAGGTCGGCTCCGGCACGAAGTCCTCGTCCGCGTCGCCGTCGCAATCATCGTCTGCGCCGTTGCACTCGGTTTCCGGGATCCCGGTTGGAGTGCAGGCATATTCACAGTTGCTGTCGTCCGCATCGGCTGCCCCGTCGCAGTCATTGTCCAGACCGTCGCTGCAGGTCGGGGCCCCGTAAGGACCTTCGGCCTGCGGCTCTCCGGGCTCGCAGGTGTCGACGAGGGCTCCGGCCTGGCAGGTGCTCTGGCCGGTGGCCGCGCAGACGCCCTGGCCGCAGAAGGTGGGAGTCGGAACGAAGTCCTCGTCCGCGCCGCCGTCGCAGTCGTCGTCCGCGCCATTGCATTCCGACTCCGGAACTCCGGTTGGTGCGCAGAGCTCGACGTGGACCTCGGCCGTGTCGACCCCGTTCAGACCTTCGTCGTCCCACACCTGCAAGGTCACGGCGCCGACGAACTCGGTGTCCCAGGTGTGTTCCATGAACGGGACCTCGGACCCGTCGTCATAATAGCCGTCGTTGTCCCAGTCCCACTCGTACCATTGGATCTGGCCGTTGCGATCGTGAGAAGCGCTGGCATCGAAGATCACGGGAGCGCCCGGGCTTCCGAAGTAGGGTCCGCCGGCCTCGGCCACCGGCTCCCCGTAGTTTACGTCCACCGAGGCGGTGTCGATCGCAGCGTTTCCGTCATCGTCCCACACCTGCAGCGTGACGGTGCCGACGAATGCGTCGTCCCACGTGTGCTCGATGACAGGGGAGCTGCCCGCGTCGTCGGGATAGCCGTCATCGTCCCAATCCCACTCGTACCAGACGATCTGACCGTTGGGATCGTAGGAGGCGCTGGCATCAAACAGGATCGGCAAAGCTGCGACCCCGAGATACGGTCCCCCGGCCTCGGCCACCAGCTGGCCGGAAGCGACGAAGACGGAGGCGGTGTCGATTCCGGTCAGATCCCGGTCGTCCCGGACCCGCAGGGTGACGGTGCCGGAAAACTCGTTGTCCCACGTGTGCTCGATGGAAGGAGAAGAGCCCGCGTCGTCATAATTGCCGTCGTTGTCCCAGTCCCACTCGTACCACACGATCTCGCCGTCGATATCGTGGGAGCCGCCGGCATCGAACAGGATCGGGAGGCCAGCGACGCCCTGGTAGGGTCCCCCGGCCTCGGCCACCGGCTCCCCGAAGCCCACGTCCACGGCAGCAGTGTCGGTGCCCGTCTGATCCTCGTCATCCCAGACCCGCAGCGTGACCGTGCCGGTGAATTCGGCGTTCCAGGTGTGCTGGGCGGCAGGGGACGCGCTCTGGTCGTCGAAAACGCCGTCCCCGTCCCAGTCCCACTCGTACCGGACGATCTCGCCGTCCGGGTCATGGGAGCCGCTCGCATCGAACAAGACCGGCGACCCGATGACGCCCGCGTAGGGCCCGCCGGCCTCGGCCACCGGGAGCCTGGCAACGAGCTCCGCATAGGCTGCGCCGAATCCGGTCAGGCCGTCGTTGTCCACGACCTTCAGCCGGACCAGGCCGGTGTATTCGTTGACCCAGGTGTGCTCGATGACCGGATCAAAGGTCGTCTCATCGGAGGTCCCGTCCCCATTCCAATCCCATTCGTAGCGGACGATGGATCCGTCCGGGTCCTCTGAGCCGCTCGCATCCAGTACGACCGGGAGCCCCACGGTCCCCGAGTAGGGGCCGCCTGCCCGGGCGACCGGGACCATCGGCACGACTTCCACGGAGGTCGTGTCCGTGGCCGTCAGCCCGCCCCTGTCGATGATCCTCAGGATGACGGTGCCGCTGTAGGGGGTGACCCACAGGTGCTCGACGGCCGGCGAGGAGGTCGTCTCGTCGAAGATCCCGTCTCCGTCCCAGTCCCACTCGTAGAGGGAAATGCCGCCCGTCGTCCCTTCGTCGGTGGAACCGCCGGCGTCGAAGAGGATCGGAAGCCCCACCGCGCCCTCGTAAGGACCGCCCGCCGCCGCGACGGGCGGAAACTCCACGCCCACGATCGAGACGATGCCGTTGGTCCGGGTCTCCTCGGGCACCGAGGGGAAGTACACGGTTCCGTAGTTGACCACCTCGGTCCCGTCCGGGGCGTCTCCCCGCACGTTGACAGTGAAATCGGCGTAACCGCCCATGTGCGGTCCCACGGTCCCCACGAACCAGGTGACGGTCCTGGTCTGCGGGTCGTAGATGCCCGGCGGGGCGATCTCGACGCCGGTCGCGACGTCCAGGACCGGCCCGAGGCTCAGGGTGGAGTCGTCGAGATCCGAGTCCAGGATGTCGGTGAAGTACACGCCGTAAGCGATCCCTTCTCCCTCGTTCTCGAACTCCACCCGGTAGCTCAGGGTCTGTCCGGCCGAGATGCTCCCCTCGGGCCCGTATTTCGCATTGGGGTCATGGGCGAGGGCCACGAAGAGACCGTGACAGCTCAGGTTGCGCACCTTGTCGGCAGGGAGCGTCCGGAGGTAACGCTTCATCATCTCCTCAACTTCGTGCATCTCAGCCTCGGCCTCCACCAGGCGGCGCTCCTCGATGAGCGCGCGTATGGTAGCGGTGTACTCGAGGCCTGTCTCTGCGGCGTCCGCGCCTACGGTCCAGCTGGCAGATGCGCTTCTTTCTGCCAGAGCGCCCCAGGTATCATCCGCAAGATCCAGGCTCATCAGCGCGGAATCGTATTCCCCCTCTTCAGCGCGCTTCAGGGCATACGCAATCAGGAAATCGGCTTGCGCCTGGTGGGCCTCGATTTCTCCGGCTTGTCTTCCGCCCCAGAATTCCCCCGCCACCTGCTTTCGGTGCTTATTCTCGTGAACCATGACACTGGCCAAGAACAACTGGTTCTCCTCAGGGGTGCCCAGGGAACCCTGCATCGATGGCGGAATATCCCGGAAGCAGTAGCCATCGAGGTCGTTGTAGCTGGAGTTATGGACCTCCAGGGCGTTGCCGACATTTGTGCCCACAATGTCATAGCCCGTCCCGCCGCCCAGATACATTTCGCACAGACCCAGCTCATTGAGCACGAACTGGCCGTTCCAGAGTCCCTGACTCTCCGGGGTGGTGTCCACGTTGAGCCGCCCCTGCTCCCGTAGCTCAAGGAGTTCGAGCGCTTCATTGGGCGAGACCTGTTCGACCAGGTCGATGGCATCCTGGACGTTTTGGTCCAGGTAATAGTCGTCGCGGACGTCGTAATCCGTATCGTTGCTGGGTGGTGCCCAGGGGATAACAGGATCTGCATAGAGCATCATGGCCTCATTCCACCACGGCGTCAGGGCCGTCATCTCGGGGGAGAGGACCGTGTCGATCTCCGGGTTGGCACAACCGATCAGGGTCTGGTTGTCGAACTGGACGTTCTGGATCAGCCCGCGCGTCATGACGCCCGTCACGCTGACCAGCCCCTGCTCCCCGGGCGCGAGCGTTCCCACGTTCCACACCACTTCGTGGCTGTCCGGCAGGTAGACGCCGCCGCCCGTGCTCGTCAGGTACGCCACCTCGACCGGGAGCCTGTCCACCACGAACGCGCCCTGGGCAGCGATCGCCCCGCGGTTGCAGTACGAGACCATGTAATCGATGTAATCGATCGTGAGCCCGGGGCTGACCCGGTCCGGGCCCCAGGTCGCGACTTCGAGGTCGGGCATGGGCGCGGTGCCGGCGCCGAGATCGAGCCGCTCCAGGCGCACCACGAGCTTTCTCTGGGGCCCGGTCTCGTCCATCGTGATCGCCGCGATCCCCAGGAGCGAGCCGGTGAGGAGGCCCTTCATCTCCACGCGGCCCGGCGAGGTCGCCTCGTCCCAGGTCCAGCCCAGCCCGGGTCCCGGGTCGGCCACGTAGGAAAGGATGGAGAACCCCTGGCCCTGGTAAGGGCTGCTTTCGTCGTCGATCAGCACCTGCGTGAAGGTCACGCCGAGCCGGTTGGTGTAATAAGCGACGCCTTCTGCCTCGAGGGACGTCTGGAGCAGCCGCAGCCCGGTCGACGGGTATTCGACCTGCGCCGCGTGGCCTGCCGTACCCGTCAGCTCGACCGTGCCGGAAACCTTCTGACCCGCCACCTCGTGCAGCCTCCAGCTCGCCCGGAACCGGTCGAAGAGCCCGCTTCCGGCGGTCGACTCGCTCAGGGATCCTTCGACCACGGCCGAGATGTCGCCGGATACGGTGCCCTTCAGCTCGACCGTTTCGTCGGCTTCGTTCGGGAAGAACATCCCTCGCCAGGTGCCGCTGAACGGGCTCCCGTCGATGGAGGCCTCCCACGTGCCCGTGGAGAACCCTTTGCCCGCGAACGGCCCTGTCCGGATGCTCACCATCTCCAGATCTGTGAAGCTGATCGTTCCCGTGAGAGCGCCGGTCAGGGCGGCATCGGCGATGGAGACCGCCCGGCTGGCAAGGGTCTCCTCCGCGTTCGAGCTGCTCGAGAACGTCTCCCGCAGCTGGCCGGCCGAGAACCCGTTCAGCTTGGCCACAAATCCGTCCTTCACGCCGTTGAAGCCCGTGTCGTAGGCGTCGGCGGTAGCCGGGAAATCCATGGAGAAAGTGTCTCCGGAGACGTAGAGATTCCCCAGACCGTCGGTCACCAGCGACTTGCCGTAGTCATCGGAGGCGCCGCCCAGAAAGGAGGAGGCGAACAGGGTGCTCAGGTCAGCGTCGAACATGGAGATAAAGGCATCCTGGCCGCCGCTCAGGGACGCGTCGAAGGCCCCGGGCGTGGCAGGGAAGTCGGGGGATGCCGTCGAGCCTGCCACGTAGACGTCGTCCTGGGTGCCCAGGGAGATCGAAACCGCGGCATCGTTTCCTTCACCCCCGAGGAAGGTGGAGGCCAGGAGGGAGCTCAGGCCGGCGTCCAGCCTCGACACGAACGCCTCTTGCCAACCATTGACGGACGTGTCGTAGGCGCCGGGCGTGGTCGGATAGGTCGGCTCGAGGTCACTCCAGGTATCTCCTGCCAGATAGACATCTCCGGCATCGTTCACCGCCATGGAGGAAGGAGAGCCCATTCCGACAAAGGTGGATGCCAGGAGAACGGTCAGATCAGGCGCCAGCCTCGAGACAAAGGAGGTGCCGCCCACGTAGGACATGTTGTACGCCCCTTCCGTAACAGGGAAATCAGCTCCGCCGTAACTTCTGCCGGCCACGTAGACGTTTCCCGAAGCGTCCAGCGTCATGGCTCCGAGGTTTTCCATGCCGCTGCCGCCCAGAAGGGTGGAAGCCACGAGCGAGGTCAGGGCCGCGTCCAGCCTCGCCACATAGACATCACTGGAGCCGCTGAAGGAGGTGTCAAAGGCCTGGTCGGTGGTGGGGAAATTGGATGAATAGGTATGCCCCGCAACGTAGACATCCCCCTGGTCACCAATGTCCAGGCGGGGATTCGTTTCCGATTCACCTCCGCCCAGGAAGGTGGATGCCAGAAGGTTGGCGAGATCGGCGTCGAAGACGCAAACAAAGGTATCGAAATCGCCGTTCCAGGACGAGTCGTAGGCTCCGGCCGTGGCCGGGAAATTCGGTGATGCGGTGGACCCGGCCACGTAGACGTTCCCATCGCCGTCGATGGCCAGGGCCTTCCCTTCGTCATTTCCGTAAATGTCAAAGCTGCCGGATCCGCCGATGTAGGTCGACGCGAGGATTTGCGTCAGGTCGGCATTCAGTTTCGTGACGAAGACGTCCTCCTGACTGAAATAGGAGGTGTCGTATGCTCCGGGAGTCGTCGGGAAGTTCGCGGAAGTGGTGGCTCCGGCCACGTAGACATTCCCGGCTCCGTCGAGGGTCAGGGCCATCGCCCATTCGTTTCCTGCGCCCCCCAGGAAGGTGGAGGCCAGCAGAGGGTCGATGACGAGAGGCCGGGAGGCGTCGTACGCCGCAACCGTGAAACCATAGGTGTCCTTGTCCAGCACCCGGTACGCTGCCGGCACATACTCCTTCTTGCCATCTCTTTCCTGGTAGGCGACGGGCCTGGTGAACCGGGCCTTTCCGAGGCCGGTGGCCACCTCGAGCTCTCCCTGGCCGTTCACTTCGAGCCCTAGGGCTCCCTCCAGCTTGAGCGCGATGGAATCCGCCGCCGCGCCGGGACCCAGGGTGAACACTTTCTCCACGGTCCTGCCGTAGGCCCGCACCACGAGATCGACCCCATCCGAGACCTCGCCGAGGCTCACGTGCGAGTAAGTGGGGATCTCCTTGCGCCAGGAACCGGGGTCACTGCCGACGTACCAGCTCACCGAGGTGCTGGCTCTCTCGGAGCCCTGCGGATCGCAAACCTGTGCGCCGACCACGCGTTCCTTGAGAACCCAGCCTCCGGACGACTTCAGTCGGGGTTCCCCGTCGTGGCCCGCAGGCGGTCCTTGTTCAAGAAGCGGAAGGGCGTAGAGCAGCTCCCCCTGGCGGGTCACTGCGACCGTGCCGCCGAGAACGTCTGCGTAGTACCGGATCTCCTGGTCCTGGATCTGCCCCTGGTTCTCGATGAACGGGATCCGGAGCTTGCACGTTTTTTCAAGGACCGGCTGCGTGATCGCGTGAGTTGCCGCAGCCCCGTCAGCTACGTCCGCACTCGTCCCCCCCGAGAAGATCGCCGCGACCGCCGCCACGACACAAAGCGAGATCCTCTTGCCCATGATGTGCCCCCCCAGCCCCGATCGAGTCCGGGGCCAGATGTGAAAAGAAATCCCGGTTCTATGCACCCCCATATTGAAGCTAAATAAAAAACCGGGTTGCCCTTACCAGGCAACCCGGCCGTCTCCCAGGAGACCCGTGGTTTTCCGTGTCCCGATCGCTCGAGACTTGGCTTTATCCGGCGTTCTCTAAGATGCAATATAACTGTATCATACATTTCACAAAATATTTTTGTCAAGCCTTTCCTGTGGCGCCGGGAGATCGATGCCGGCCGTGGCTTTTCCGCACCCCGGTTTGTCACTCCTCCGGCCTTTCGGTTATGCTGCCGCACAGATCGTCTGAGGCGCGGGGAGTGTGCGAGGAGGCCGAATCACCTTCCACGGGCAGGAGGACCGGAGCCATGAAGCCGTCTTACGACGTCGTCGTGATCGGTACCGGAATGGGCGGATCGGCCGCCGGGGCGCTCGTGGCCAGGGAAGGATTCAAGGTGCTCTTCCTCGAGAAGAACCCGCAGATCGGGGGCGCCTGCTCGTTCTACCGCAAGGAAGGCGTCCACGTGGACATGGGCGCCCACGTCTTCTCAAGAGGGAACCGCGGCCCGATCGGAGATGTGCAGCGCAGGCTCGGGGCGGAAAGGATGATTTCCTTTCAGAGGTGCGACCCCATGATGCGGTTCAAGGGCCCCGGCTTCGATCTTGCGGGCCGTTTCCAGAGCTACTCGCTGCCGCTGCTGGGGGCCGCCATGCTGAAGCAGCTCAGGCTGCCGGCGCGCGAAATCCTTCCCATGGCCCGCAGGATGGCCGAGCCCTTGCTCGTCCCCGCGGGCTCGGTCCGCGATCTGAACGCAGTCAACGTGGAGGAACGCCTGCTCGCTTCGACCCGGGAACCTGCGCTGGTGCTCCTCACGAGCATCTTCATGGGGCTTGCCTTCGTCATTCCGTTGTGGGAAGCCTCCTCCGGAGAGGCCTTGTGGTCTACCAAGAAAGCGTTTTTCGACCGCTCGATGGGCTACCCCATCGGAGGCGCGGTCGCGGTCCCTCAGGCCTTCATCGAAGCCGCCCGAGGCTTCGGAGCGCAGCTCGAGACCGGCACGCGCGTCAAGGCCATCCGGGTGAGCGGCTGCAGGGTCGAGGGAGTGGAGACGGACCGGGGAGAGCTTTTTTCCTGCCGGGCAGTCGTGAGCACCACGTCTCTCAAAGACACGGTGCGGCTCGCGGGCAGAGGTTGCTTTCCCGCACCCTACCTGCGGCACGTGGATGGAATCAAGGGATCCCTGGGTGCCGTCCAGGCCAAGATCCTGCTGGACCGGCGAATCGTCAAGGAAGGCGTCCTCGTGGGAGTCCGGGACAGACGTTCGGCTCCGGGCCGGCCCCTCACGGTGGAGGACACCCGCAAACTCTGGCAGGACACTCAGGAAGGCAAGATTCCGGAGCTCATGTCATTCTACTGTCCGGTGCCGACGAATTTCGATCCGTCCCTGGCGCCTCCGGGCATGCAGTTGCTCACCCTGACCTCGGCGGCCCCCACGACCGATCGAAAGGGGGGAGATCCCCAGGACGCCTGGATCGACGCCATGCTGGAGGGCTTTTTCGACATCTACCCGGAAGCCCGCAAACACGTGGTCTGGATCGACCGGTTCAGTAACCGCTATCTGGAACAGTGGCTCGGAAAGCGCGGCGGGCCGGTGATCTCGACGGGCCAGCAGACCGGCCAGGTCGGTCCCGGAAGGCACCCGAACATCACGCCCGTTCAGGGTCTCTTCGCGGCTGGGGACTGTGCCGGAGCCAGGGGGATCGGAACCGAGCTGGCCTGCCAAAGCGGCATCGATTGCGCGGAGCTGCTCATCCAATCGCTGTGCAATCGGATCGTGTGAAGAGATGGAGATCTTCCTCATACGACACGGCGAGATGCAGTACGCGAGCGTGGACAGGCTCGATCTCGACCGCGTGAACGCCTATGCCAGCGGCGCCCGGCAGGGGCCGCTTTCGGCGAAAGGGGTGGAGCAGGCCGGGAAGGTCGCGAGGTACCTGTCGCGCCTGAGGATCGGGTCGCTATACAGCTCGGATTTCATCCGCGCCAGGCAGACGGCCGAAGAGGCCTCCAGGGCCTTGGGGAAGCCGGTGGAGGTCCTCAGCCAGTTTCGTGAGCTCAACGTGGGCCGGCTCACCCCCGAGCTTCACAGGGGCCAGGCTTGGATGCTGCAGGCCCTGCAGCGCATCGAGCGCATCCTGCCTCTCGGCCTGGGACCGAGTCGCTCCCGCGGCCTGGTCGGCTACCTGCTCATCGTCATGTACTTCCGCTGCTGGTACGGCGGGATGACCGTCGGCGGCGAGCCGCTGCCAGACGCCGTGGCCCGGGTGCGGGCTGCGCTCAGGATGCTCTCGGATCGGCACAGCGGCCGGGGGGAGAGGGTCGCCGTTTTCACCCACGGCTACTTCATCCACCTGACCGTCAACCACGTGGTCGATGCGTGGAGGGCCCCGTTGCGGCTCATCCACACACCGTACATCCGAAACGGGTCCGTCACGCACCTCCGAGGGTCCGGAAACGGCCGCTGGAAGGTGGAGGCTTACGCGCGGACGGACCATCTGTCGTGACCCCTCGGCACCTCCACGCCGGCGCTCCGCCAGGGAATCTACCTCTGATCGGGCCGCATCCTTTCGTTTAGCAGACCGCTGACAACGCAGCATTTGGGAGCGTCGTAGGGCGAAGAATCTCTCGCCCCTACAAGCTGGCAGCGAAGATGACGAGCAAGCCGGAGGGATCTGTTATGGCACGCCGATCGAGCACTGCGGACCCGGACCTGGAGTTCCTGATCGAGACCGTCTCTCCTGAAGTCGGGGACAGGCTCAGACTGAAGCAGATCCTCAGGGCCGATGAAGCGTTCAGGAGGGAGTATGCAGGAGACGAGAAGGTTTTCCGGCGGCTGATGGGCGACGAGGAGCTGTTCCTCAGGATCTCACCCAGGTTTTTTTTCGAGATCCTGCTGAGGAGGGCCGCGCGTGATCTGCAGTTCGTGGGCTACACGATCGAGCGCGCGCCCGGCATGACCATCCCGGTCTTCGACACGAGAGAGATCCTGGACCTGCTGGCCAACGAAGGCGTCCTCATGTATTTGGCCGACATGCTCGCCTCCTTCACCAAGATCGAGAGCTACACGTTCTCGTTCCGCGCCCGCAAGGGCATGTGGCGTAAAATTCGTTTCAACGACTTCGATATCCGCACCCTGATGAGTTTCTGCGAGGTGGCGCAGGACGCCTATAAGTTCGGCTTGTACAAGCGCATCGCAGACGTGTGCCTCTTCATCCTGGGATTGTTCCCGGACCATGCGGAAGGCGAGTACCGCTACCCCCGCTCGGGTCAGATTCGGCCGCGAGCGGGCGGAGCGGCGAGAATCAGCCCCGAGGAGTACGAGAACGAGGGCAGGAGGTTCTACAAGCTAGCCGCCGAGCACCCCTTGGCCAGGGATCTGGAGATGACCGAAGTGCTCGGAGCGCTTCACGAAAAGTTCAACAAGGCGAAGAAACCCCTGAGCTTCATGGCCGAGCATTACATGGCTTACCGCAGAGACGTCCTCTTTTCTTGATCTGCTTCTTCTCGCGCCCCGGTGAGGCCAAAGGGGGGCCTGTCTGCATCCTATAAGTCGGCGACGCGAGAGCCTTTCGACCCTTTGAACCGAGCCCGGCGCGCCCGTCGAAGAGGCCTCGAGTGCGGTCATCGGCGGGCCTCCCGGGAAAGTCGTTCTTCCGGAGCGAGGCGTGCCCTCTGCTCCCGGCAAGAACCTGCACGAAAAGGAACCTTCCCACTCTCGGCGGCGCGCCAACTTGCGATGTGGAATAATGAATTTTTATTCCTGCGGCGCAGTTGTCGAGGGCTTGCCAAGAAGGCCGGTCCGAAAGATAATGGCACCCGGGTGAACTTCGTGGTCAACCTCCAAGAAAAGGAGCCGAAGCGATGAAGGTTACGTTGAGCGTGATCAAGGCGGATATCGGCAGCGTGGGGGGCCACATCTGTCCGAGCAAGGCCCTGGTCGGCCGGGTCCAGGAATTCCTGCGGGAGAACGCCCGGGGGATGCTGATCGATTTCAACGTGAGCCACACCGGCGACGATATCGCCATCCTGTGCACCCACGAGCACGGCACCTCCAGCGAAAAGGTCCACAAGCTCGCCTGGGATACCTTCGTCGCCGGCACTCAGGTCGCCAAGAAGCAAGGCCTGTACGGAGCCGGCCAGGACCTGCTCAAGGATTCCTTCTCCGGGAACGTCAAGGGAATGGGCCCGGCCGTGGCGGAAATGACCTTCGAGGAGCGGCCGAACGAGCCTTTCCTGTTCTTTGCAGCGGACAAGACCGACCCCGGCGCGTACAGCCTTCCTCTCTATCTGGCTTTTGCCGACCCCATGCACTGTTCCGGCCTGATCCTGTCGCCCAAGATGGCGGCCGGGTTCAAGTTCACCATCATGGACGTCAATTGCACGGAGGCGGACCGCGTGATCGAGCTCAACGCGCCCGAGGAGCTGTACGACATCGCCGCCCTTCTCAGGGACCCCGAACGCTTTGTCGTCGAAAGCATCCACTCGAGGACCGACGGCGAGATCGCGGTCTCCGTGAGCACGACGAGACTTCACAACATCGCAGGCAAGTACGTGGGCAAGGACGACCCGGTGGCGCTGGCCCGCGTACAGGGCAACTTCCCGGCCACGGGCGAGGTCGTTTCCCCCTTCACCGTAGCGCCCTTCGTGGCCGGGTTCATGCGGGGCAGCCACAATGGGCCGCTCATGCCGGTCAAGAGGAACTGCTGCATCTCCTATTTCGACGGGCCGCCGGTCGTGAGCTGCACCGCCTTCTGCGTCCGGGAGGGCGTGCTGACCGAGCCGGTGGATGCCTTCGATCACCCGCTCTGGGACCACGTGCGGATGGAGGTATCCCGCAAAGCGATCGAGTTGCGCAAACAGGGATTCTTCGGAGCGGCGATGCTGCCTTACAGCGAGCTCGAGTACGGCGGGATCGTGGACAAGATGGCCAAGCTGGACAAGAAGTTCCGGCTCCGAAAGTGAGGCGTCCGCCGGGTGCCGGGGATGCCGATGTCCCTGGCCCGCTTTTCTTTCCTATCAACGCGAGCATACGGTCGCTCGAATCCCGCTTCCTCACGACAGCTGGCGGCGGCGTCCCGCAACAGCCTGCCAGGAGATCGCCATGCCTCGAAAGATGACCGGCAAGGAGCGCATCCTCAAGGCCCTGGACAGAGGCGAGCCGGACCGGGTCCCGGTGTTCGAGATGGCCCTGAACGAAGCGAGCATCGTGGGGGTGGGGAAGCACTTCACCGAAAACGTCCCCCCCGTCCGGCACCTCTCCGACATGACCCTGGAGGAGCAGCTCCGGTACATGGACCTGCTTTCCCTCATCCTGAAGGCGCTCGGCAACGACGGGATCTCCACGGTCCTGATCTTCCGGAAGGAGAGGGCAGGGGACAAGCTGGTCAGGGACAAGTTCGGCACGGTGTACCGGCTCTCCGAGGTGGGGGAGCCCATTCCGGTCGGAGGCCCGGTCCGGGAAGCGGCGGACATCCGCAAGCTGCTGCCGATGGAGCCGGATCCGCTCGACTTCGCCATGCTCCAGTATCTCATCCATACCATGGGCAAGGACGTGGCGCACTTCTTCACGCTGCCCGGACCTTTCCGCTTCTCCTGGCAGCTTCGGGGCGGCATGGAAAAGCTGCTGCTCGACTACATGCGCAATCCGGGCCTGGTGCTCGAACTGGCCAGGATCACGACCGACTTTTGCCTCGCTGCCATCGAGATGGCGGCAGGTGCAGGCGCGAACGTCGTCGTGCTCGAAGGAGACCTGGCGTTCAACACCAACACGCTCATGAACCCGGACCAGTACCGGAGGTTCGTCAAGCCCTTCCATGAGGAGATCGTCCGTTTCTGCCACGGCAAGGGTCTGAGGGCCGTCAAGCATTCGGACGGAAACCTCTGGCCGATTCTCGAGGACCTGGTGGAGGTGGGGTTCGACGGAATTCACCCCATTCAGCCGCAGTGCATGGATATCGGCCAGGTCAAGGACCGGCTGCAGGGCAGAGCCGCAGTGATCGGAAACATCGACTGCAGTTTCCTGCTGCCTTTCGGCTCCGTGGACGAGGTGGAAGCGGCGGTGAAGGAGACCATTCGGGCCGCTGCCCCGGGCGGCGGCTACATCATCAGCTCTTCCAACTCGATCCACCCGGGCGTGAAGCCGGAGAACTATGTCGCCATGGTCCGGGCGGCCCGGAAATACGGAGCTTATCCCATCGGTTTCTGAAGAGGTTCCACCGCGGGGGCGACGGCCATGAAGGCAGAATTGACCAGACTGGGGGATGCCCTTCTCGCAGGCAACGTCGAGGAAGTGCGGCGCCTCACGCAAGAGGCCCTGAGGCTGGGCGTCCCACCTCAGGCGATCCTGGACACGGGCATGCGGCCCGCCATGGAACGTCTGGGGGAACGGTTCTCGGCAGGGCTCGCCTATCTGCCCGAGCTGCTCCTGGCGGCGGACACGATGAAGGAAGGCATGGAGGTGCTGCGGCCCGCGGTGCTGCGCGGCGAAGTCAGGCCCGAGGCGACTCTCCTCATCGGCACCGTCGAGGGGGATATTCACGACATCGGCAAGAACCTGGTCCGGATGATGTTCGAAGGCGGGGGCTTCCGGGTGATCGATCTCGGGATCGACGTCACCTGTGAAGGTTTCGTCGAGGCTTATCGCAGGGAGCAGCCGGACTTGGTGGGCCTGTCGGCTCTTCTGACCACCACGATCGGTCAGATGGAAAAAGTGATCCGCCTGATCCGCGCGGAAGACCCTCGAGCCAGGGTCCTCGTGGGCGGCGCGCCGGTCCGGCAGGCCTTCGCCGATCGGATCGGAGCCAGCGGATACGCGCCGGATGCTGCCGCCGCCGTGAAGGTGGGAAGAAGCCTTCTGGGTCTCGGATAGAGCCTGTGCCGAAAGCCCGGCCTGGAGGTTGTCGCCTGCCCCGCGGATGTCGGAGAACGGCCACACGGCTGTCGTCCTGGACCGTCACGTGAGCGTTGACAGCCCGGCGGCGGACCCGGGCCGACGGGCCCTGTCCCCTAGGAAATCAGCCGCCTGGATCGCTACAACCTTCCGTCCTCACCTGGCATCTGAATTGCTGTCTCGTGTGGTCTCGTCCGTTTTTCCTTCTTCCCTCCTTGCTCATCATGGGTCTGCTGATCGAAAGCGGGGTCGCGAGCCCGTGGGACAGGTCATTCCATTTCCCCCCCGACGGAAATCGGACCTGGAATCCGGAGGCAATGGAGGCCGGGGACCGCACAAGGTCCTTGCGCCGAGCATGACTCTGGAGGAACAACTGGACGGCTTCCTGGATCGCATCGGCACCCCCTGCCCCGGAGCGGGGCCGGCGCAGTCGGGAAGGGCGCCGCAGCGTGCGGCTAACATCCGCCGGCTCCTCGCGCTACGACCGCCGGGATTGCTGGTCTTCTGCAACACCGTTTTCGATAACGGCAGCCGCGCCGTCCCCTGGGGGGACGTGTTCGCTTTGACCGATCCGCCCGACACCTACCGTTACATCTTCACCGTCTACACCCGGAGCTATGTCCGGTACTGCGCGAGGTGCCGCGGCGAGAAGATCCGAGAATCCGACGAGAACATCATCCTGGCCGTGCCCGCACTGACCAACTGCGACGTCCTGGCAGCCGCGAGAAGGTGGATCGATCTCTACCAGCCCGGGCTCCAGGGGGTGACCGTTCGCCTGGAAGATCCGGATACGGTCCTGGAGATGGTCTCGAGGTCGATCGACGAAGGCATCTTCTGACCGGAGGCCGTTATCGGTTTCCAGTTGCCGGCTATCAGCCGCAAGAGGGACAAGCCGACAGCCCCTGCCGAGCGCGACATTTTGTTTGACACTTCGAACCCGCACCCCCTAGACTGCCGGTGAAACTTACTCTTTCATGGGCATGGGACAGGAGGCCGCCATGGGTCAGGACGTATATCTGAGGCTGCGGGAGTTCCTCGACAAAATGCCCGGGAGCTACCCGGCGACCGAGAGCGGGGTGGAGCTCAAGATCCTCAAGAAGCTCTTCACTCCGGAACAGGCCGAGATCACGATGCAGCTCAGTCCGCTCCCCGAGACCGCTGCAGCCGTCGCGGCCAGGATCGGGACGGATGCGGCCGCGCTGGCAGCGAGACTCGAGGGCATGGCGAGGGAAGGGCTCATCCTGCGGATCCGCGCCGGCGAGGACGCGCTCTATGCTCCGGTCTCCTTCGTGGTCGGAATCTACGAGTTTCACCTGAATACGCTCGACCGCGAATTGTGCGAGCTTTTCGAGGAATACCTGCCTCACCTGGGGGAGGTGTGGAAGTCGATCAAGACCAAGCCTCTAAGGGTCGTGCCGATTCATTCGGCCCTGCCGGAAGGGCACGCGGTGGCGACCTACGAGCAGGTCCGCGAGCTCATCAAGGACAAACAATTGATTTCCGTGGGCCCATGCATCTGCCGGAAGGAGCAGTCTCTGGTCGGAGGCAAGTGCGACCGGCCTTCGGAACGGTGCCTGTCGTTCGACATGGTCGCGCAGTACTACATAGAGAACGGGATGAGCCGTCCGATCAGCCGCGAGGAGCTCATGGGCTTCCTGAAGATGGGAGAAGATCAGGCCCTCGTCCTCTGCCCCACGAATGCCAAAGAGATCATGAACATATGCCTCTGCTGCGGATGCTGCTGCGGGCTCCTGAGGACCTTGAAGAAGTTCGATCGACCCGCGGATCACGTGTTGAACCCGTTCCAGGCGAGGATCGATCCGGAGGCGTGCACGGCCTGCGGTCTTTGCCAGGACAGGTGCCAGGTCGATGCCATTCGCGAGGCGGGCAACGTGGTCGAGGTGAACACCGGCCGCTGCATCGGCTGCGGTCTGTGCGTGCCGACCTGCCCTGCGGAAGCCATCTCAATGGTCGAAAAGGCCGAACCGGTTTCGATCCCGAACGATTTCATCGAGATGAACCTGCGGACTTTGCAGGAGCGAGGGCTGGTCTAGGAGCCTGTCCAAGAATTCGGCTCCGGGAGGCTGTTCAGAAATGTCCAGATGCAAGGCGCGCGACCAATTCCGCAGGACAGCGGAATTGGTCGCATCATCCGCCAGGATGATGCGACCGCAGGGCGAGGGCCATGGACGGCCCGAGTCAAATCCTGAGGAATGAGGCGTACATGGGAGTACGCCGCAATGACCCCGGCTTTCGCCGGGGCAGGCTGCCCCAGGACCTCCACGCCGCATGAGCGCAACGCCGCAGATGGGCATTTATGGACAGCCTCCTAGGCGGGCGTTGAACGTGGCCCATCGCGGGGACTGTTGCGGGCGAAGCGAAGTCGGAGATTGCGAGGCTTTGCGAAGTCGGAGATTGCGAGGCTTTGCGAAGTCGGAGATTGCGAGGCTTTGCGAAGCAACCCCCCTGGGTCCGTGCGACGCGCTGAGGTACGCATTCCAACTGAGGGCTGGGTGGCAAGAAGGGGTCGTCATGAAAGAGCTGGACCTGAGGAAGTGGCATCGCAACCTGGGGATCTTCCTGGCTCTGCTGATTCTGATTCAGGCAGGGTCCGGCCTGGTGATGACGCTCGCAGAGGAGTCGTCGCACGCCCATGCCGACTCCGAATCTGAGCCCCTGGGCGAAGAGGAAGGGGCGGAGCCCGCGTGGCTCGAATTTCTCGAGGGCATTCATACTGAAGGAGGCACGGTCGGCTATGCTTACCGACTCCTGGTGGGACTCGGGCTCATGGTCGTAGCCGTTACCGGCATCTGGATCTTTGTCAAAATTCAAGTGAGGCAGAGAGCGGCGGGCCGCCGCTGAGCCTGGCTCGTGTCATTCCTGACCCGGCGCTCGCCGGATCTTCTTCGATGGCACGCTCGGGGTGTTGCGCTTCCCTCGTCTCCCCGCTCCGGGCACGACGCCGAAGCGGGGATCGTCCAGGGCGATCCGCTCCACCAGCCTGGAGGCCGCCCCCTCGAAATCCTCGATCCTCTCCGGAAGGTAGAGCCATTTCCCGAGCACCGGGTGCACCACCAGCTCCGGGTATTCCTGGAGCAACGAGTCGTGGCTGCCTCTGTCGGTGGGCACGAGGAGCCCCTGCCAGGGCTCGCCCCGATCGGCCAGAACGAGGACGAGGCGGCCGAACAGGTAACAGGCCCGGCAGCCGAACATCGACTTTTCCAGGTAAGACGGCTCCTCGATTATAGGCTCCACCACCCAGCGCAGCGAGTGGGGCTCGAACGACTCTCCATCGGATCGGAACATGTTCCACCTCCGGCAAACAAATCTCGTCGACGGTCGATCTTGAAGATAAGCATAGATGCGGCAGGTCTCATCTTCAATCGCCTTCCCGGAAGGCGTATGCTCTTGTCCTCAAAGGATCGGCGGTTCGCCGGCGCGTTTCCTCCGTTTGCGGGGTCGCCCATGGAGCTCTACAAAGGGTTTCATTTCCTCCAGGTGCACAAGACGGGCGTGGTGGACTCTTCGAGCCTTCTGGCCATCCGCGATGGGAAAGGTTTGTCCTGCGTCGAGATCGGCGGCGGGGGCGAGCCCAACATCCGTCAGACCCGGAGGCTGTTCGCAGAGGAGGGTCTCGAGATCGAGGACCTCCACACGGTGATCATCTCCCACACCCACGCGGACCACATGGGCGCCATCGCGCACTTTCGCGAACGGCTGCCGGGGCTCCGCGTCGTGGACCACGAGACGGATGCGCCGTACCTGCGTGACAACACCCTGCTGGAGCGGATCTTCGATGCGGACCTGGTGGCCCGGTACTTCCCCGGGAAACGCTTCAGCATCCTGGATTTCTACGCCGCCTTCTGCCCGATCAGCGAGACCACGCCGGACCGGACCGTCACGGCAGGGGAGGTCCTGGCCTGCGGGGACTTCCGCTTCGAGGTGATCCACACACCGGGGCACCATCCCGGGCACATCTCCCTGTTCGAGCGCAGCCTGGGCGTTCTTTTCGTGGGCGACATGGTGGGCCTGGAAGTGCCCTTCTACACGCCGAGCTCGGGCGGGGTCGAAGGATATCTCGGAAGCCTGCGGAAGTATCTGGCCCTGGAGCCGGCTCGCATCATCCCGTCACACGGCGATCTGATCGACCACCCGAGAGAGGCGGTGGAGGGCGCAGTGAGAAAAGTGGAGCGCCGCGAAGAGAGGCTGCTCGAGGCGCTCAGGCGGGAACCCAGGACCTTCCGCGAGCTCCTGCCGGAGCTCGTCCGCAGCCCGGCCCAGCACATGTTCCCGGGCGCGGCCATCCTGGCCAGCCACCTGGGGAAGCTCGTCAGGGAAGGAGTCGTCGCGGAGAGCGGAGACGGCCGCTACCGGCTCAGCTGAAGCCGTGGACGCCGCAGACGGACGTTTCGGGACAGCTCCCGCGGGGACCGCCTCCGCTCACCTGAAATTTGCCGCGCCCTTCATCATCTTCAGGAGGAAGTTCCCCTGGGGGATGAAGTCCTCGCTGCGGACAGCGTTCAGGCGGATCGCCTCCTCGGGGCAGGAGTAGGCGCAGACTCCGCAGCCGTAGCACCTGGCGCCGTCGATCCGGGCCACTTCGTCCTCTCCCACGGCAATGGCTTTGAAGTTGCAGAGGTCCACGCAGCTCCCGCACCCGGAACAGGATTCTGCCTCGACCGCCGCCCGGTAGCGGGACGGCATGGCCATGAACTTGATCCCCCGGTTCACCACCGCGTACAGCACGCCGCAGCAGCACTCGCAGCAACTGCAGATGAAGACGAAGCCCTCGGAGGAGTTCCCGGACAGGTGGACCAGCCCGTCCGCCGTGGTCTTCTTGAGCTGCTCCAGCGCTTCCGCCTTGCTGACCATGCGGCCGTGCCCCTTCTTCACGACCTGCTCGGCCATCATGTCGAAGGCCATGCAGGCGTCCTCGACCATGTGGCGGCAGTTCTTGCCGTGCGTGCGAATGCGGCAGACGCAGGGCTGCAGGCTGATCTGCTGAGCTCCTTCGATGATGCCGGCCACGGTCTCGTAAGGGAGCACGCGGCTCACGTGGTCCACCTCGACCGGCTCGTTCACCGGGATCACCCGGAAGATCGTGTCCTCGTTCTCCTTGGCGTGCGTGCTCATCCGGGCGAAGGTGGCGACCATCACTTCCTTGTAGAAGTTGTCCCACAGCTCGAGAAAGTCCTCGCCGAAGCGCTGCGGGTCGTCCCGGGTGTTGAGGAGCGTCATGTCGTGGAGCAGGAGCATGGAGGTGATCTTGTACTTGAGGTCCGCCGCCACCAGGTCCGGGAAGGACATGAGGACGCCCTTCTGCTTGAGCACCTTGAGCCGGTTCTTGGTTTCCGCTTCGTTCAGCCCGAGCCTGTCCGCAGCCCGGGCAAGGGTGTAGGCCTTGCTGCCGAGCCGGACGATGGTGCGGGCTTCGTCCGGCGTCAGGATGCGCTGCAGGATCTCCGGCAGGTACTTGGTCTCGTCGACGTGCTTCTCGGGCACGTCGAAGGCCATGACGAGCTGCCTGACGAAATCTCGATCGGCCAAATCGAAGGTCTCCGGAGCAGTGGCTGCCATGGGCATCCTCCATCTTGCTTGGGTTGGCAGGATCCCGGGGGGGCGGGGCGCGGGCCCTTCATTTGCCGCGCTTGCGCGTCCCCTGGATCGCCTTGTAAGTGAGATAGCCCCCCGAGAGATTGCGTGCCGGGAATCCGTTCTGGAGCAGCGCGCGGGTCGCGTAATAGGATCGCTGCCCGACCCCGCAGTACGACCAGATCTGGCCGTGGGGTCTGAGCTCCTCCATGCGATCCCGAAGCTCGGGCAGAGGAATATTGATGGCCTTGTCCAAGTGGCCGGCCTCAAACTCCTTCGGGCTGCGCACGTCCACGACGACCGCATCCGAAGCGGGCAGGTCCTCCCAATGGG
The DNA here is from genome assembly GCA_040756235.1 of bacterium. Lineage (GTDB taxonomy): Bacteria > Desulfobacterota > DSWW01 > DSWW01 > DSWW01 > JBFLZG01. The sequence goes on from JBFLZG010000084.1 coordinate 69,372, forward strand.
CCAGGACCGCGTCGCCCCGCATCACGTTGGCGGCGACCATCCCGGCTAGGTTGACGGGGTCCTTGGCGGCTCCGAACTGAGGGGCGTAGCACAGCTCTGCCTCTTCGAGATCGAAGACCGTGGCGCCCTTCTGGATCGCCATCGCGATCACGTCCACACGCTTATCCACGCCCTCGGTGCCCACCGCCTGCACGCCCAGGACGCGGCCGTCGCGCGGGTGGAACAGAAGCTTGATCGAGATCGGTCGAGCGCCGGGGTAGTAGCCCGCGTGGTGTCCGGGATGAAGGTAGATCTTCTCGTATTCGAGCCCGGCGCGGCGCAGGGCCTTTTCGCTTGCGCCCGACAGGGCGAGCGTCATGCCGAGGACCCCGCACACCGCGGTCCCCTGCACTCCCCGGAACACGGAAGGCCGGCCGAAGATCGCGTCCGCGGCGATCCGGCCCTGACGGTTGGCAGGCCCTGCCAGGGGGATGAGGCACCATTGGCCGGTGACGAAGTCCCTGACCTCCACGGCGTCGCCTACGGCCCAGATGGCGGGATCGCTGGTCCGCAGCTGCTCGTTCACGCGGATGCCGCCCGCTGCGCCGATCTCGAGACCGGCCGCGCGCGCCAGGGCGGTCTCGGGCCGGATCCCCACGGCCAGCAGGACGAGATCGGCCTCGACCGAGACCCCGGAGCCGGCGTGTACCGATAGCGTTCCATCGGCACGGGCCTCGAAGGCCGTCACCGGGTGTTCGAGCAGGAGCCGGACGCCGCTGTTTCGCAGGTGCTCGTGCACCGGTTCGGCCATCTCGGGGTCCAGGGGCGGCATCACCTGGGGCAGCATCTCCACGATCGTGACCGAAAGGCCGCGCCGGACCAGGTTCTCGGCCATTTCCAGGCCGATGTAGCCGCCCCCCACGATGGCGGCGCGCCGGGCCTTCTTTTCTTCGATCCACCTCCTGATCGCGCGGCTGTCCGGGATCGTCCGGGTGACGAAGATGCCGGGGAGATCGATCCCCGGAAGGGGAGGCCGGATCGGGTACGCGCCCGGGGAGAGGACGAGCGCGTCATAAGGTTCCCGGTACAAGGTGCCGGTCCTGCGGTCCCGCACCTGAATCGTGCGGTCCGCCCGGTCGATCGCCGTGACCTCGTGTCCGACCCTCACGTCGATGCGGAACCTCTCCCGGAACAGCTCCGGAGTGGCCACCAGCAGATTCTGCTCTTCCCGGATCACGTCGCCCACGTAGTAGGGGAGGCCGCAATTCGCGAAAGAGACGTAGGGGCCCTTTTCGAACAGCACGATCTCGGCATCTTCGGACAGCCGGCGGGCGCGGGCCGCGCAGGAAGCCCCTCCGGCCACACCGCCCACGAGCAGCAAACGTTTGGCACTCATGAATCCTCCGGTAGATGATGTCTCTTCAGCAGCAGGGTGCGAGCGGATCACCGGACGCAACGTCGGCCTCCGCATCCGGGCAGGCGCGCTCGGGCTCGACCGTGCTGCCGCAGCTGCACGAGACGTCCGTGCGCCCCAGGGCGGCGGTGAGCACGGCATTGGCACAGCCCACGCCGGTCCTCACGGAGATCGCACCGGCAGGGCAATTGCGGCTGCAGGCCCCGCACTCCATGCAGGCATCCCGGTCGGCCCGGGTCAGGACTGGGGAAATGACAGGTACTTTTTCGGCAGGCGTGTCGAGGAAGCCCTGCACGAAGGCCGGCGCCGTCCCGGATCGTCGCAAAGGCGGCGAGTTCCGCCCGGGCGGAGCACGGCAAGGGTCCGGCGCTTGGGGCGAGGGCGCCGCACAGGAGCAGCACGGCTGCGTTCCGGCCGCCTTCTCCGGCTCGCCCGGACTTGACCTTCGCGGTTCGCTCATGCGGGCCTCGGTCCCATCTGGCAGGGGGATCACAGGGGTAAGGGAATCGTTTCCTTATTGTACGCTTTTCTTGGGCCTCGTCGACCCGAAGCCTGACGCTCACGGCCCCTTTTCCGCAGCGCGCGCCCGGGGCTATAGTTGAAGTTGTCCCGGAAAGCGCATCTGGCACGGAGGAGGCGAGGATGAACCGGAAAGTGATTCTCTCCTGGAGCGGCGGCAAGGACAGCGCCCTTTGTCTGCACGCGATCCGGCAGGCAGGTCGGTACGAGGTCGCGGCCCTGCTCACCACGGTCACCGAGGGCTACCAGCGGGTCAGCATGCACGGCGTCCGGGAGGAGCTTCTCGAGGACCAGGCGGCGAGCCTGGGCGTTCCCCTGGACAAGGTGCCGATCCCCATGAACGGCTCGAACGAGGAATACGAAGGCCGGATGAAGACGGTCCTCGAGAAGTGGCTGGCTGCCGGAGTCGCGCGCGTGGCTTTCGGCGACATTTTTCTCGAAGACCTGAGGAAGTACCGGGAGGACAACCTCGCGAAGCTCTCGATGCAGGCGCACTTCCCTTTGTGGAAAAAGGACACGGCGGAGCTGGCGCGGCAGTTCATCCGCCTCGGCTTCCGGGCGGTTGTGACGTGCGTGGACTGCCGGGCTCTGGACAGGAGTTTCGCCGGAAGGGAAATCGACGAAAGATTTCTGGCCGACTTGCCCGCCGGCGCGGATCCGTGCGGCGAGAACGGCGAGTTCCACTCCTTCGTATGGGACGGCCCGCTCTTTCGCAGGCCGGTCCGCCTGGAGCGCGGGCAGGCGGTCCTCAGGGACGAACGCTTTTGCTTCTGCGACCTCCTGCCCGCCGGAGAACCGGCGGTCGATTTCTCCATTACCGGCACGGCCGGACGGGAGCGGGGCGGAGCCTGAGCCCGACGACTGATCCCCTCAACTTCAAACTTTCATTCGATTCAGAACCTGACGGCTTGTCGCTCAAAGCCCGCGGTCTCGGGCTTGAGCCGGATTCCTTTTTTGCGCAGGATGCGCCAGACCTGGTCTTTGGAGACGTCTCCCAGCATGCGGGCCATCAGTCGGCCGTTCCAGCGCGGGTGGCCTCTCGGAGGAGGCTGCACGAGCAGATAGAGGACACGGTCGTCCGTGCTGTCGTCATAGGAAGGGGGCTTGCCGGAGCGCGGGGCGTCCGACAGACCCCTCAGGCCGGATCGGCCGAAACGAGAATGCCACTTGCTGACAGTGGCCGCTCGAATGCCGAGCAGCTTGGCCACCTCGGATGAGCGGTTCCCTGCCGCCAGGGCCAGGATGATCCTGGACCGAAGGGCTCTCCGATCATCCGGCCTCGGGCTCTTGGTCCAGGTTTCCAGGATCTTGCGTTCAGCGGCGTTCAATCGGATCGGTGCGCTCCTCATGGCCAACCCCTGCGTGTTCCAGCTCTTCGTGTTCCGGCAGGTAAACCCTGCAATCCCTGCCAGCCTCGCGCCAGCACGGCCTGGACGGATCCCCGCTGCCGCCGCGCTCAGAATCTGAAGATCATCCGCATCGCGTACTGATCCTCGTCGTTGACACGATTCGAGCCTGCCTCATTGGTGCTGCTGCCTGTGGCGATGCCCCCGCCGTTGCCGTTCAGGTGGACATAGTTGATCTGCCAGCGCAGCACGGAGTTCCAGGTCCAGTTCACGGCGAAGGTGTACTCATAGACGTCGTCGGCGCCATTGAGGATCCGGTAGGTCCTGCCTTCGAAGTCCGCGGTGCGGAACAGGTCGTCATCGGTCTTGGTGTGGGTGTAACGGGCCAGGACTTCCCAGGCACCCAGGCCTTTCAGGTGGATGGGGTCGAAGTTGTTCTTCGGGTTGGGCTGGCGCCAGCCGTCGTTGCTCACTTGCTTGCTCTCGCCCGTGAGGAAGAAGCCCACCCAGGCGGTCCAGGAGCGGATCTTGCCGTAATCGTCGATGATCAGCGTCCCGTCCCTCTGGTCGAAGACCTCGATGTCCGGGTACTCGGTAACCAGATACTCCGTGCTCGCGCTGAAGGGCCCCCAGATGTAATGGAGCTCGGCGCCCCAGCGGTGACGGGCCTGGATCTGCCCGTACCCCGGATTGTTGGTGTCCCACGTCCAGTATCGGTCGTCGTAGATGGCGGCCCTGTAAGCACTGGTCTCGAAGCGGGTCGTGGCGACGGTCTCCCGTCCGTAGGTCCCTTCGATGCACAGGTGAAGGTTCCGGACAAAGGGAACATCCTTGGCCGTGATGAACGGGCTCACAAACAGTTTTCCGATGAAGTCTTTGTGATCGTCGATATCCCCCCTGGGGCTGTCCAGCTCGATCCCTGCGCCGGTCCAGACCGAGAGGTTGTAGGTAACGGATCTGCCGAAGAAGCTTCCCAGAAGCCAGAAGCCGCGGTCCAGGAACGGATAGACCGGCGTGCCGGCACCGCGCTCCATGAAGTTGACGTTGTTGTCCTGGGTCCACCAGTCCGTGCTGAAGGGCGGCTTCACCTGGCCGGCCCTGAGCTGCAGCCACTCGCGGAAATTCATTTCAACGTAGGCGTTGCGGATGTAGGGGTTGTCGGCAAGCTCGGGTTGAAGACGAAAAGAGATGAACCCGAACAGATCGCCCTGGAGGTCGAGGCGCGCCTGGCGGATGTCGAAAGTCGAAGGACTCTTGCTGTTGCTGCCATAGAAGCGCGAGTCCAGGTGGGTGTTGCCCTTGATCTTGAGCACGAACTCCTCGTCGGCCGTCGAGATCACGAACCCGTTCTTGTAATAGGGAACGAGAGGGATGGCCTTGTACTTGTCGAGCAGATCCGCTGCCGTCGGCTTTGGCGCCTCTGCTGCCTGATTCTCCTCGGCCACGGCCTGCACTCCAAGGGGAGTGCAGAGAAGGACCGCCGCCAGACCTGCCAAGAACCGCTTGCGCATCAGCCACCCCCCTCTGTCTCGAGTCGACGTGTGTCGCGGGAAACGGAGCCCCCCGCAGATCTGCTCCACGCTCAGCAAGGCTCATGCCAGTATCGGAACGGCCGCAGGATCCCGGAGCAGTCCGTTAAGTTGCTGAAATGGCGATGGCCTCCGAGGATCCGGGCAGCCGCGCGGCCGCGGCGGCGTCGAAGGCCTGTCGATAATTTTTACAACTGTAAAGCGGTGCGATGATTCTCGTGCTTCGGAACCTCCCCGAAGACGGCGGCCTGGACCGCGCGGGAGGGAAAAAACCCCAACCTGGCGCTGACTTCCCTCCCGGCTTCCGGCCGAGAATCCCCGTGCCCCATCCTTCAGGCATGCGCGCGCGGTCAGCTGCGGGCGTGGCTCGGACTTCTGCAAGATGCTGCGCGCCGGCCTCTTTACAGACTGGAAAGAAAATCGACAGGCTTCCCCGCGCTCGGGTCTTGCCAAGGCGCTCGCTCCGGCTGGATTGCTCCTGTTTATCAGCGAGTTGCAGCGCCGCGGGCGCAGGGCGGATCGTTTCTGCGGCATTGGTACAACTCTTGCCTTGGGGAACGACAAATCAGGAGTTTAAGGAAAGGAGGTGAGTGAGCTGATGGCAGAGAAGGAGGGGGGAGCGAGGATGAGATCGCGGCGGAATCGAGGCCCAGGGCCGTCGGGGCGAGGGGCCCGTGTTCGAGCGGAACCATTTGACGGAAGGGGGTGATGCCCTTGGCAGAGACGACATCCAAATTGCGGGCTGCGGTCAAGTTCGGTTTCTGGGCGCTGCTTTCGGCGGCGATGATCCTGTACGTGGCGCAGTACTACGCATCCGGGAAGATGGCTGCCTCTTACTACCACACGGCATCTCAGGACGGCTACGCGATCAATACCAACACCTTCGGAGAGGCGACGAAGGAGCACCCCGTCACGCTCACGACCGGTACCTTCGAGAAGATCGAGGGGCCGGTGGCCGTTCCGGTGAAGCAGGGAGAGCGTCTGCCCGCGAACGCGAACGGGATCATCACCAGCGAGGTTCTCGAGAAAGGGAACCGGGCCGTTCTCGAAGCGGACGGCATCAAGGTGACGGTGCCCTGGGAGATCAAGGAGTCCAAGGGGTTCAAGTACAAGGACACCTTCAAGCACAAGGGAATCAAGACCGACCCGTGGTCCGGTGCCTGGAACGTGGCGGTCGTGATCGGGCTGGGGCTGGTCTTGGGGTTCATGGCCGAAGGCTTTACCGATCTGCTCGGCTGGAAGCTCCACAAGCTCCGTCACTTCGAAGGTCACTGAGAGGAAGCCTGTGGATACAGGCTCCGATGATGCAGGCTGGTCAAGACTGGCCAGATGCAAGGCAGGCGAAGTCCTGAGGAGTGAGGCTTTCAACAGTCTGCCCAGGAGGCGGCCATGTTCGATTTCGTGATCGCGGGGATTCAGGCCCCTATTTTCCTGCTGGTCCTGACCGGATTCACGGTCGGGATCGTGGGCGGCTTCATCGGCGTGGGCGGAGGCTACATGGTGACTCCGGCCCTCATCGTTTTCGGCTTTCCCGGCTATATGGCCTCAGGGATCGATGCGACCCACATCGCCGGCAAGGCCGTGATTTCCTCCATCCGCCACCGGCAGCTCGGCAACATCGACTGGACCCTGGCCCTGACCATGGTGGGCGGCACCATGCTGGGGGTGGAGCTGGGTGTGAGGCTCCTCAACTATACCAAGAAGCTGGGGATCGCCGGGGTCGTTCTGCTGTCTTGCTCGGTCGTGGTCATGTTCGCTCTCTTCCTGTACACCCAGCTCGAGACCCGCAGGGCGCACAGGAAGATCGAACAAGTACAAGGCGCGGGACAGGCCGTCGGCCGCGAGCTCAAGACCAGCAGCCTCCATCACTTCTTTCAAAAGATCCCGCTCTTCCCCATCGTGCGGTGCCGGACGGCCAGAGTGATCGTCTCCATGTGGGTCGTCGTGATCGTGGGGGTGGTCACCGGCCTGCTGGCAGGTTTTCTCGGGGTCGGAGGCGGGTTCATCCGCGTGCCTTCCCTGGTCTACCTGGTCGGCGCCACCACGCACATCTCGGTCGGAACCGATCTGGTCGAGATCGTGGTGTCGGGCGGCTACGGAGCGCTGCGCCAGTCCATGTCCGGCAACGTGGACATGATGGCCGTGCTCTTCATGATCGTCGGCGCGATGATCGGCGCCCAGTTCGGCAGCATCGCCACGGCGTATGTCCGCGGGCCCGCGATCCGATACATCCTGAGCTACTCCCTCATCCTGGCCACGACCGGCGCCTGCCTCCGGCTCCTCTATGTCCTGAGCGGCCAGAAGTACGCCGTCCTGTCCTTCCTGGCCGTGGTCTTCACCCTGGGGGAGATGATCTTCCTCTGCATGTTCATCGTGTCGCTCGTGCTCTTCTCCATACGCCACCGGCACGGGAAGCGGGTACCGGCTTGGGTGCCTTCTCTCGTGGTCGCTGCGGAATGAGGAGTCCTGAAATGAAGTGGTTCATCGATTCGATGCTGGGCTACTGGATCCTTCTCCTGGCGGTGTCCCTCGGCGTGTCCGCGGGAATCTACATGCTTTGGCTGAAGGACGCCATCTACTAATCGGGGTGACTCCATGACCACCAAGCTCTGGCAGATACTGGCCAACGTCGTGCTGTACGGGTTTCTCTTCTGGCTGCTCTACGGGTCTACCATCAAGGAGTGGGACCCCTGGTTTGCCTTCGTCGTGGCCTTCGTGGTCCTGGTCGCCGTGGTCATCATGCTCATGCCCGGCCTCCACGCCAGCAAGGTGTCGCCGGGCGAATACCCGTATGAAGACTGACGATCCGGACCTGGACGCGCGGAGGGAAGAGATCCGCCAGCTCATCCTCAAGCACGCCCGGGGGGACGTTCGCGACAAGGAGTTCCAGCCGGCTCTCGCGGAACGCACGGTAGCCCTCTACCGTGCGTTCGTGCAGCGGCTCCTTGCAGAGCCTGAGCCGATCCTGGCAGAGCACCACGTGGTCTTCTCTCACACGCGGCTCACCCAGTCGATGCTCCGGGAGCCCGAGCAGGAAGCCGTGAGCCTCTTCGCCACGGACCGCAGGCTGCTGCGGCTCCGCTCCGTGCTCGTGGGCGACAGGCCGCCTACCTGCGACGAAGCCGACCAGACGCAGGTTGACGAGATAGCCTATGGGGACATCGGCTCACTGAAGGTGACAAGGCGGATCCGCCCCGGCGAGACCGGCGCGGGCCTTGTGCTGGCATCCGTGGCGGCCCTTTTTCACTCCTGGCTCTCCCTGACCGGGCCGCTGCTCGTGCTGATCGGCACGCTGGGAATCCTGCACGGCCTGCTCCTGCCGACCCGGTGGGTGGAGATCCGGGCGAGAGGGGAAAGCTCGGCCGAGCCGATCCGGGTCCACAGGCCGAGAAAGAAGAGCGCCCGCAGGCTCCTCAATCTGCTGCGCGAACAGACGGGTGCGGCCTGAGCAGGCTCGCAGCTGGGGATCTTCCCGGCTCGAGGCGCTTTTGAGAGAAACACCCGGGATCGCCTTCCGCCGGGCGCGTGTCCCGGCTGGATTTGCCGGGGCTCAGAACGCTCCGGCCTCTTCTCCTCCCATGTTTCGGAGACAACCGCCCTTCGGGCCGGTCCCCATTTCGTCCCTTGTCCCGGGCCGGGGTTATCGGGGCGCACGAGCCTCGACGGCGCGGTATCAAAGCAACAAATCTCCGTTCCACCGGCCTTCGGGACTCGGGACGGGCCTCCGCGACTCGCCCCGCAAATCGCCGGAACACCCATCCCGGCGGAATCCTCCCGTTCGGCACGGCACCTTCAAGGGCACACGGATTTACTGGCCGCGAGGGGCAAATTGCTGCAATGAACGACCGGCTGACACCGAATAGCCAACAGCTGACACCTGGGTTACAATGCCGGCGGAGGCCGAAGTAGGCATGCCGATGCCCCGTAGACTGTTGCCACTCTTGAGCGGGGTGCTCCACCGGGTGCAAGGGCTCGCACGCCGGCTCTGGGAAGGGCTCCTCGTCTTTCTCGAAGTGATCGGCCTCCGTCCGGAAAAGCCTCCGGACCCTGCGCTCCAGCTCGCCCGCTTCAAGCTCTATCACGCCGAGTTCCGCAAGCTCCTGGCCGCCAACAACAGCTTTCTGGAGATCACCGCCGAGCTGGGACAGAAGCGCCTGGAGGGCGGCCCGATCGACCGCGCCTACGTGCAGCGCAAGGCCGTCCGCGCCGTCACCGACATCCACACCATGGTGGAGAGCGTCAACGCCATCTCGACCGGCAGGTATCCGGGGGTGCGCGAGGCCTTTGACCGGATCGCGAGCGAGCTGACCTCCGTCCTGCAAACGGAAAGCCCCTCGGAGAGCGCGGAGCTCGTGCTTGAGATGCCGACCATCCACGCCGGCCACGCCGACCTCGTAGGCGGCAAGATGGCGAATCTGGGCGAGCTGCGCAACCGCCTGCAGCTGCCTGTGCCCGACGGCTTCGCGGTGACGACCGAAGGCTTCCGTCTCGCTCTGGAGGAGGGCGGGATCTGGTCCTGGATCCAGAGCGAGCATCTGGATTTGCTGTCGGCCGACGACCTCGAAACCTGGAGCCGCAACCTCCGGGAGCAGATTCGAGGGCTCCCCATCCCCCGTCTCCTGGAACGGGAGATCCTGCTGGCCTATGACCGGATGGCCGCCCGGATCGGAGGTGAGCCGCGTCTTGCGGTCCGCTCCAGTGCGCTCGGCGAGGACGGCGACCTCTCGTTCGCAGGTCAGTTTCTAACCATCCTCAACGTGTCCAGGGAGGGGCTGCTCGACGCCTACCGACAGGTGCTGGCCAGCCTCTTCTCGCCGGAGGCGGTCCACTACAGGCTCCTGCACGGGGTGCCCGGGGAGTCCGCGGAAATGGCCGTGGGCGTGGTCGCCATGATTGAAGCGGTCGCCAGCGGCGTCATCTTCTCACGGGACCCCAGCAGGCCGGACGCCGACGAGGTCCTGATCCAGGCCATCCGCGGCCTTGGGGTCGCGCTGGCGGAGGGGAGCGCTTTTCCCGAAGAGATCCGCGTGCCCCGGGGGGACGGGCCGGGCCGGCTGGTGCGGACCCCGGCGGCCCAGGCGGCACGCATCGTTTCCAGCCGCGGGGCCGGTCTTCAGGAAGCGGTCCTCGATCCCGAGGAGGCGGCCCTGCCTTGCATCACCGATGAGGAATCGGCCCTGCTTGCCCGCTGGGCCGTCCGGCTGGAGTCCCACTTCCACGGACCTCAGGACGTGGAGTGGGCCATGGGAGCGGACCGTAAGATCGTCCTGCTGCAGGCAAGGCCCCTGCGTCTGGCCGCACGCGGGCGGGCCAGGGCGGAGCGCCCTTTGCCCGGCTTTCGCCTGCTCCTGGAAGGGGGCGAGACGGCCTGCCCGGGGGTCGGCGCCGGTCGCGCGGTCCACATGGACGAGAACGACCCCATGGACTCCTTCCCGCAAGGCGGCGTGCTCGTGGCCCGGAGGTCTTCGCCCCGGTTCGTCCGAGTCCTCTCCAGGGCCGGGGCCGTGGTCACGGACGCGGGCAGCACGACCGGGCACATGGCTTCGCTGGCGCGCGAGCTGCGGGTCCCTGCGCTCCTCAACACCCGGACCGCGACTCGCTCCATTCCGGAAGGGTCCCTCGTTACGGTGGACGCCACGAGCGGCTTCGTATACGAGGGAGAGATTCCGGCCCTCGCGGCCCTCGGAGAGTCTACGGTGCCCGATTCCCCGCCCCCGTCCCCGCTGCAGGCCAGGGGACGGACGCCCGCCGGCGATCTGCTGGAACAGATCCTGGAACGGATTTCCCCTCTGAACCTGGCCGACCCCCGTTCCGCCTCCTTCACCCCGGAACGGTGCCGTACGCTTCACGATCTGGCGCGCTACATCCACGAGAGGTCCTACGCCGAGATGTTCGGGATGGGCGGCAAGCTGGGGGACGCGCGCAGCTCGAGCTTCCAGCTGGACGTCTTCCTGCCCATCGATCTCTACATCATCGATCTCGGCGGCGGGCTCGAGCAAGGGGTTTCCGGCCGCAAGGTCAAGCCTTCCCAGATCGTGTCGGTCCCTCTATCGGCCTTTCTCCGCGGCATGTTGAACGAGCGGATTCCCAGGTTCGGGCCCAGGCCGATGGACGTGGGCGGCTTCTTTTCCGTGATGATGCGCCACGCTACGACCAATCCCGAGCAGGACGCGACCTTTTCGGACCCGTGCTATGCCTTGATCTCGGACTCTTATCTGAACTACACGGCCCGGGTGGGATACCATTTCAGCGTGGTGGATGCTTACTGCAGCAGCAGCGCCAACAAGAACTACATCAACCTGCTTTTCCGCGGCGGCGCGGCGGACGGCGTCCGCAGGAACCGCCGCGTCCGGGCGATCGCCGGGGTCCTCGGCAGGAAAGGCTTTTCCGTGGACGTCCGGCAGGACACGGTCACGGCCCGGCTGAACAAGGCGTCTGCGGAAGAGTCCACGGCCAGCCTGGAGATGATCGGCGCGGCGTTCCAGTTCTTCCGTCAGATGGACGTCGCCATGGTGGACGAAGAATCCGTGCGGCTGTTCGAGGAGGCATTCATCAGCGGAGACTACGAGCTGAAGGAGGTCAAAGGGGAAGGGTCGGAATTGAAGGCATAAGAAGACCGACGCCCCTCTACGAAAGAGGGGCGGAGAATGCGCAGCCGATCTTCCATCCTATCGACAGCCTCAAAAAAGGGGGGAGTTCTTTCTCACTCCCTGCGGCTTGCGTGGGCCAGCTCGCGCTGGATCGTCTTCCACTCCTGCGCGTTCTCGATCGCCGAGACGAGCGTCTCGACGGGACAGGGCTTGAGAAAGACCTCGGTCGCCCCGCCTTTCAGGGCCCTTCGGGTCCGCTCCAGATCGATGTGGCCGGTCAGCAGGAGCACCGGAGTCAGCGCGTCCCCCTTGCGAATCTGCTCCAGGGTCGCCAGGCCGTCCATGCCGGGCATTCTCACGTCCAGAAGGATCACGTCGAATTCCTCGCCCGACGTTAGGGCCAGGGCCGTCTTGCCGTCGTGAGCGCACTGCACCGCCATGCCCCGCCGGGTGAGAACTTTTTCCAGGGATCTCACGAAGGCGACTTCGTCGTCCACCAGCAGGACGCGGATCGCAGCGGGCATCGGGCTCACCTCTGCTGCCGGAGGATGCTGACGATTTCGAAAAACAGGTCCTGTTCGCGCACCACGCCGACCGGCTGGTCCTCCTCCACGGCCAGCAGCCGCGGCACCCGCAGCCGGAGAAGGCGATGGGCGGCCTCCATCAGGTCGGCGTTCGATTGGATGAGGGGCGGAACATCCGACATGAGGGCGCGGACCGGCAGCCGGAGCATCTCCTGCACCATGATGGTGAACATGCCGCCGTGGCTCGGCGGCTCCCGGGCCTCGGCTTGCTCCGGCATCGGCTCTGCCCCGCTGCCGCCGCGCAGTTCAGGCGGCTGCAGACCCCGGAGGACATCGTGGAAGCTCAGGACGCCCAGGACCTTGCCGCGCTGGTCCAGGACGAGAATCGACCGGTGGACGGTTTCGTGCAGGCTGCTGGTGACCATGGCCCTGGCAAAGGACCGCGCGACCGTCTCGATCGCCTCGGCCACGGTGCGGTCATGGCGGATCGTGCTGAACTCGTGCAGGGGCACCATGATGTCCCTGACCCGGCGCTCGTCCCCGGACAGGGCGCGCCGCCCCTTGCATGCCTCCTGGATCTTGCAGGCGAGCAGGTCGATGTCACAGGGCTTGGAGAGATAGTCGAAGATGCCGTCCTGCAACCCTGACAGCGCCGCCTCGTAGGAGCCGTGGGCCGTCAGGAGGATGACCTGCTGGTCCGGCCGGATGCGCCTGACCTCATGGAGGGTCTGGACCCCGTCCATGCCGGGCATCTTGAGATCGAGGACCATGACGTCGAAGGAGTCTTTCTGCACGGCTTCCACGGCCGCAGACCCGTCGGCAGCGCCTGCCACGGAAAATCCCCTCTTCCTCAGAATCGATGCGGTCGTGGTGAGGAAACGCTCCTCGTCATCGACCAGGAGGACCCGAATCGGTTGACTCCCTTGCATGACGATCTCCCTTTCGCCTTTCCGAGAGACGGCCAGGGCGGCGGATCCGAGACCTCCGCACCGACCCTCAGTCCTGTTCGTCTTCGTCGGAGCCCTTGCCGAATACCGACATGGGGCTGCTGACGATCCGGTGGATCTTGGCCTTGCGCGCCTTTTCCTCCGCGGACTGCTTCTTGGAGAGAGCCTCTTCCGCCTTGGCCAGCAGGTCCGGGATGTCGACCGGTTTCATCACGTAGTCGAAGGCGCCCAGCTTCAGCCCCTCCACCGCGGATTCGACCGAGGCGTGGCCCGTGAGCAGAATGACCTCCACGAGCTCATGCTTCTGTTTGATCCGGCGCAGCACCTCCACGCCGTCCATTCCCGGCATCTTCACGTCCAGGACCACCACGTCGAACGGCCGGCTTGCCAGAATCTCCAGCGCATCCGGTCCGTTCGTGGCGGTGGCCGTCTCCACCCCCCGCTTCTCCAGCAGGATTCGGGTGGTCGCCAGGAAGCGCTCCTCATCGTCCACCAGCAGTAAACGCATCCTGCTCATTGCGATCTCCTCAGGTGTCGTGTATCGGGTGTCGAGTGTCGGGTGTCGAGTGTCGAGTGTCAGCCCGCGCAGCCGGCCCTCCCACAGGCAGGTGAACGGTGAAGACGCTCCCCGCGTTCAACTCGCTCGATACGGTGATTCGGCCTCCGAGCCGCTCGACGATGCCGTAGCAGGTGCTCAGGCCGAGCCCGGTGCCCTGTCCCACCGGCTTGGTGGTAAAGAAGGGCATGAAAATCTTCTCGAGGTTCTCCTGAGGGATCCCGCATCCGTTGTCCGCAATCGAGACGGTCACCTGTCCGTCCTGGCCGCCCGCGGCGGTCACGCGGATCTGAGCGTCCGGCCTGCCGCGGACGGCATAGAGGGCGTTGTTGAGCAGGTTCAGGAAGACCTGCTGCAACTGACCCGGGTCGGTGTTCAGAGCCGGCAGTCCCTGATCGTTCTTCTCCACGATGCGGACGTTTTCCAGCAGCGCCCTGTGCTCCACCATGGCGACGACCTCGTGGAGGAAGACGGGCAGCTCGATCGGTTGCAGGGTTGCCTCTGCCTTCCGGGCGAATTTCAGGAGCCCCTGCGTGATTTGCTTGCACCGGTCGATCTGCAGGTTGATCTGATCCGCCGAGTCCCGGACCTGAGCGAGGTCGTCAGGGTTTGGCGCCTCGTTGCGGGTTGCGGAGTCTTGGAGGATCTCGCAGATCAGCGTGTACTCGGATTTCATGACCTGCAAGGGATTGTTGATTTCGTGGGCCACCCCGGCGCTCATCTCGCCCAACTCCGCCAGCCTGCCGGCCATGATCAGCTGGCTGCCCATCTCGCGCTTTTCCAGATCCGCGATCCTGAGCTTGTTGGCCAGGCCCGAGGCCAGGACGAACCCGATGAACACCACGACCCCTCCTCCCAGCACGATGACGGCCACCGCGATCAGGACGGCCCGAATCAGAGGGGTGTACGCTTCGGCCGCCTCCTGACGGACCACCAGGAGCCACCCGGTCTGCCGCAGGCGGCCCGTGGCGTACAGGTAGCGGCCGCCGGAGCGGTCCTTGCCGGAGAAGGACAGGATCTCGCGCGGCTCGCTGCGGTAAAGGGCGTGATCCGGATCGACCTCCATGAGCTCCCCGCCGGACCTGCGCGGGGTCTCGAAGACTCCCTCCTGGTTGATCAGGAACGCTTCGCCGGTCTTTCCCACGCGGATGCTTTCCACCAGGTCGTTGAAGAAGAGCGTGTCGATCGTGGCACGCAGGATCCACGTCCGGCCCCGGCTCTCCTGGCGGACCGCGATCACGAAATGCGGGATGTTGCGGAAGCCCAGGAACACGTCGGAAATGTACACCGGCTTCTGCCGGACTTCCTGGAACCAGGTCGCCTGCGCGTAGTTCTTGCTCTTGAGGTTTTCGTAGGGGCCCGCATAGGCCACATGGTTTCCCTGTTCGTCGATGATGCCGAGATCGAGGAACGCCTGGGAGCCCTGCTGCAGCTTTTCCAGAGTGCGTTCCACAAGGCCCTCCTCGGCGAGGTCTTCGAAGCGCCACGAGGCGGCCACGTACTGCAGGTCAGCGGTCCGCTCATCCAGGAACTGCTCGATGATCCTGCGGTGTCCGTCGACGATGCGGACGAGCTTGGCCGCAACTTGGTAGCGCAGATTGACGGCGAAGTGATAGACCAGGGTGCCGCACACGAGCAGAACCACCACCAGCGGCGCCAGCAGGGCCTGTCTCAGAATCATGTTCCGGGTGCGCCGGAAGACCTCGGATCCCATGAGCTGCCGTCTCCCAGATGGGGTCACGCCACTGTAAACCGGATGCAGCTTGAAGCTGTCGGGAGATTGCGAGCGTAGCGAAGCAACCTCCCTGGCCCCGGGGGTTGCTTCGGTCGCCTTTGGCTCCCTCGCAATGTCCGCAACATTTCGTGTCCGTCCGCGCTCCGCCCGCTCCATGCGGGTTTGGCTGCGGATGAGGCCGTGTCTCTTTCGTCACCCCGGCGCAGGCCGGAATCCAGTCCCTGCTTCAACCGTTGTCCTTGATGCAGGCTCCTGGATCCCGGTTTGCACGCGCTCCGCACCTGGGCCGGGACGACGAAGTCGAGACGGCCTCGCAGGCCCGAATGAGGCTTGGCTCTTCTCCGTCACCCCGGCGCAGGCCGGGGTCCAGCCCCTGCACCCGGTAATTGCCTGCGAATGACGGAGGAACTCCTTCCATCCCGTCGGCCTTCACGACCCCTTCTCCAGCTCCCTCAGGCGCCGCAGCGTGGCGAGCGCCGATTCGCCGCCGGCCGTCTGGAGGAGCTCGTCCAGGCGCTCCTCCCGGATCTTGGTCTTGTTCATGACCCGCTTCTTGTAAGCCTGGGCGAGCACTTCCAGGAGGCGCTCGAGCTCGCACGGCTTCTGCAGATAGTTGTAGGCGCCGCCCCGCGTGCACTCCACCGCGGAATCGATGGAGCCGTGCCCGGTCAGGATGACCACCTCCATCCAGGGGTGCTCCTTTTTCAGCGCCTCGAGGGTGGCCTCGCCGTTCATGCCCGGCATCTTCAGGTCGACCACGGCGACGTCGACCGGCTGTTGGCGGGCCGCCTCGAGCGCCTTCTCGCCGCGGTTGACGGCGATCACGTCGAAGCCGCGCACCGCCAGGCGCTTCCTCATCGACTCGAGGAACTGCTCCTCGTCATCCACGATCAGCAGATGGATCTTGTCTTCTTCCATCGAAGGCTCCTTCACATCCTGTGACGGTCAGGGACTCAACCATTTCCAATAACCGAAAAAAGCCCAACCCCAGAGGACCGCGAAATTCAGGGCCAGGACGGCGGTGCCGTGGACCAGGAAGTCTCTCGGCGTCACCATCCGTTCCCCGGTTTCGGGGTCCCGGGCCAGGCTGTACACGATCGCGTTGCCCGGCGTCGCGATGACGAGCAGATTGGCGAACGAGGAGGCGAAGGCGACGGCCAGCCCCACCGCGATCGCCGAGGTCCCTGAGAGGGCGGCCAGGGGGGCGGCAACCGGCCCGACGGCCGCTACTGCGGCGCCGTCTCCCGTGAGGTTCGAAAGGAGGCCGGCCGCCAGGCTCGCCGCGACGCACAGCCCCGCGCCGGTCTCCATGAAATCCGGCAAGAGTTTCATGAAGGATTGAGCCATCCAGAGCGAGGCGCCGGTCGCGGCCAGCCCGGTGCCCACGGCCGTCGCCGCCGCGTAGATGGCCACGATTTCCCAGTGGATGGAACGGATCTGGTCCCACCGGAGAACTCCCATGAAGTGGAGCACCACGAGCGCGAGGATCACCGGGCCGCCCATGCCGAACCGGTCGGAGACGGTCAACCAGAGCAGGACCAGCACGGCCAGCACGGCCGTGGTGCGGAGCTCCGCGGCGCTCATCGGCCCCATCTTCCGGGACTCTTTCCGCGCCTCGTCGGCCACGTTCAGCTTCCGGGCTTTGAGCGCTCTGCGGCAGATCAGGAGGAAATAGAGCCCCACGGTAATGGCTGCCGCGGGCACGAAGGGCAGCCCCAGCGCAACCCACTGCCCGAAAGAGACGTGGACCCCATGGTCCGAAAGGATACCCAGCAGGAGGGCATTGCGCCCTCCTGCGGCCGGGGAGCCGGGGCCTCCGAGGTTGGCCGCGTAAGCGAGCGCGAGGAACAGCGCGACCGCGAGAGATTTGCCCTTGCAGTCTCCCACCGTCCTGAAGCCGGCCTTGTAAGCGACCAGCAGCACCGGGGCCAGAAGCGCGATCAGCACGTGCCCGGGGAGGAACGAGGCCGCGACCGCCACCATGGGGACGGACAGGAGGAGGTGCTTGGGAACCGACGTGCCCGCCCGGAGCAGGAAGAAACCGATGCGCCGGTCCAGGCCGCTCGCGGACATGGCGGCGGCCAGGGCGAGCAGGCCGAACAGGAACACGACCGAATCCTTGACAAAGGCCTGCGCCACCCGCTCCGGAGGCAGCACCTCCAGGAAGTACATGAGAGCGCCCGCCACGAGCGCCGTCACGCCGACGGGCAGCGCGCCGGCAGCCCAGAACAGGACCGACACCGCGAGCACCCCGATCATGACCTGGGCGCGCCTGGCGGCCGCGCTGGCCGGCTCTGACCTCGGCCCGGTCGGCGCGCCTCCGGCCCCGGCCTCCGCCGGGTCGAGGCCCGCCGGCTCCGAAGCGAGGCCCGTGCTCAACGGAGGAGTCGCTCCGGCCCCTGCGCCGCCGGCGAGAAGACTCACCAGCCCCTCTGCCGGCGGCAGCAGGCAGAGAGCGGCCAGGATCAGGGCGCCCGCCAGGAGCACTCCTGGCCGGGCCTCGTGCCGGCCGACGAGCCGTTGCTTCAGGCTGCGGCTTCTCGCTCGCGCTCCGGGCGCGCGGCTCCGTTTCATCGCATAGATCCGTTCCTGGCGCGCTGCCTCGATCCAGTCGATCATCTCATCCATGCCGCAGGGCTTGTGCATGTAGTGGAAGACGTCCAGCTTGCGAGCGTTGCGCGCGGCATCGTCGCTGCCGTGACCGGTCAGCATGATCACCTGCACCTCGGGCCGGAGCTTCTTGATCTCTCTGAGAGCCTGGAGGCCGTCCATCTTCGGCATCTTCTGGTCGAGGATGACCACCTCAGGACTTTCCCGGCGCACCGCCTTGACGGCGTCCGCGCCGTTGTCGACGTCGGTCACCTGATAGCCTCGGACCGACAGCTGCTTCTTCATGGCTGCCCGGAACGTGTCTTCGTCGTCGACGAGCAGCAGCTTCGGCGGTGCAGGCTCTTGCCGGCTTTCGACCTCAGCCGCCATCCCGTCTCACCTCCGGCTGCAGAATGGGAAGCACGATGGTGAACGAGCTGCCCGCGCCTTCCATGCTCTGCACCTCGATCCGTCCGCCCATGGATTGGATGATGCTCAGGCTGATGCTCAGCCCCAGGCCGGTCCCTTTCCCCACTTCCTTGGTGGTGAAGAAGGGCCGAAAGATCTTCTCCATCTGCTCCGAGGTCATCCCGACTCCCGTGTCGGCAATCGTCACCCGCACGCACTCGCTGTCGTGGTGGGTCTTCAAGGTGATCGTCCCCGATCGGCCCTGCAGAGCGTCTCCGGCGTTGTTGATCATGTTGAGCAGGACCTGCCGCATCTGCTCCGGGTCCAGCAGGATCTTCGGCAGGTGCGTGTCGTAGTCACGGACCAGCTCGATATCCGAGACTTCGAACTCCTTCTCGATGACGCCGCTCACCACATCCTCGAGAAGTTGGTTCACGTCGCACCGCATCATTCTCGGTTCGGTCTTGCGCGCCGACTTGAGCAGCTTCTGCGTGATGTCGCGTGCCCGATAGACGGCAGCGTCGATCTGGTCCAACTCCGCGCGAATGTGATCCGGAGACCACTCCAGCCCGAACTGCGGGTCCAGCAGGTCCCGGATGACCCCGCTCTGGGAGGCGATGATCGCAAGAGGGTTGTTGATCTCGTGAGCCACGCCTGCGGCCAGCTCTCCCACGGACACCAGCTTGGCGGCATGCAGGAGCTGGGACTTGAGCTCCCGGCGCGCCGTCTCCACCCGCTCCGCCCTTCCCATGAGGCGGTCGGCCATGATCCAGTTGGCCGTGCCGAGGAGCAGGGCCAGGGCAAGGGTCGCGATGAGGATGATGTGCCGGACCCGGTACATCTCCGCAAAGGCGATGCGCAGCGGCTGCCGTACGACCAGCACCCAGGGGACCTCGTTCAGCCACGCGTAGGCGGCCAGGACCGTCCCGTTTCTGCCCGATACCTTGTGCGTGCCGGAGCCGGTCTGGCCGGGCGGGGAGTAGCCGCTCGGGGACAGCATCTCCCCCTCGTCCGGGTCCACGACCTGGTAGATCCCGTTGCGGTCGATCAAGGCCGACGAGACCCCTTTGCCCTTGGCGATGGTGCGCAGGAACAGGTAGAACTTGTCCGGGTCCAGGGTGGCGCGCATGGTGAAGGGCCTGCCGTCCAGCACCTGCCTGACCGCGATGGTGAAGTGCGGCTTGTGCCGGAATCCGAGGTAGATGCCGCTGATATAGTAGCTCTGCGCCTGCAGCGCCTGCACCCATTCCTCGCCGCTGTAGTCCTTGCCCTGGAGATAGCCGTAGGGGCCGGCATAGCCGATCTGAATGCCCGAAGGATCGAGAAAGCCCACGTCCAGAAAGGTGTCGCTCATCTCCCTCAGGTACTGCAGGTAGCGCCGCATCTCGTCCGGTGAGGGCGAAAGGTTGAAGCCCGAGCTGCGGAACAGGTTGAAGATGTTCACCACCCGCTCCTGCAGGAAGAGGTCGACGGTGTTGCGCTGGCTCTCGGCCAGGGTGGTCAGGTGCAGCTCTCCGCTTCTCTTGAGCGTCAGATTGAACTGGAAGTGGAAGTAGACGGACAAGATCAGCAGCGGGACGATGAAGGCGATCAGAAAGAAGATCTTGAGCCGCAGCCGCAGCCGCCGGAAGTACTCCCGTGTGCCCGGGTGAGCGCCGGACGAATCGGCGGCCCACCCGCCCGCCGTATCATCGCCGTGCGGCCTGGGTGCAGGTGCAGGGAGCTCGGATGTGGCCATCGGTACGGCTTCCGTCTTCCGGGTGAAACGGCGGGGAAGGCGGGCAGGGAGACCCGGCGCAAACGCGTCCGCCGAACCCACCGCCCCGTCGCATGCGGAGCAATCGTTGTGCCAAGGCCGGAGCGTCGTGCAGGGCGGGCGCGATTGCAGAAAAAGGCGTACGATTTGAGGCAGATGACTGTTTCGCCGGAGGGTAGAAGAGCGTCCGTCCGATGACGGAGCCCTTTACACCTGTAAGGAATCCGGACAGGGTGGCAGGGTGGCGCGCCCGGCAACAAATAGAGCTTGTCCCACAAGCCCCAGCTCGAGAGCCTGTTCAAAAATGCCCAGATGCAAGGCGCGCGAAATCCCGAGGAATGAGGCGTACATTTCAGTACGCCGCAGTGACCCCGGCCTTCGCCGGGGCAGGCTCCCCCGCCTCCATGCCGCGCCATGAGCGCAACGCCGCAGATGGCCGTTTCTCACCAACCTCTGGGAGGAGAAGGGCCGGAGCGTTCTGAGCCCGAGACGATCGAGGCGAGATGCCCACCGCGCTCGTGCATTTCTGCTCTCGGTGGAGCTCAGTCCTTCTCGTCCGTTCCGGGGCTGACGAGCCCGCACTTCTCCATCCGGTCGTGCAGGGTGGGACGGGAGATGCCGAGGATCTTGGCAGCCCGGGAACGGTTGCCCCGCGTGAGCTCGAGCGCTTCGCCGATCAGGATGCGCGTCAGGCGATCGATGAAGTAGGAGAACAGATCCTGCCGGGCCCCGGCGGCCAGGTTTTCCCGCACCCATTGCTTGAGGATCTTGTCGGCGGTCTCGTTGTTGCCCGAGGACTGGCCGCCGGCCCCCAGGACCGCCTTGGAGATGTCCTCCGGGCGGATCGGATAGCCCCTGCTGAAGATCAGCGCCTTCTGCAGCGCGTTGGCCAGCTCCCGGACGTTGCCCGGCCAGGGGTGGCCCTCGATCATGGACTTGGCCTCCTCGGTGACGCCCGGGTTGTCGATCTCCATCTCCCTGGAGAAGCGGGCCAGGAAATAGTCGCTCAGGAGGGCCGCGTCGCCTTTGCGCTCGCGCAGAGGAGGAAGCTCGATCGTGACCACCTTGAGCCGGTAGTACAGGTCCTCCCGGAACCGGCCTTCGGCCAGGGAAGCCTCCAGGTCGCGATTGGTGGCAGCCAGGATGCGCACGTCCACCGGGATGGGTTCCCGGCCGCCGAGCCGTTCGATGCTCTTCTCCTGCAGGAGGCGCAGGATCTTGGCCTGGATGTTGAAAGGCATGTCGCCGATCTCGTCCAGGAACACGGTCCCGCCGTTGGCCTGCTCGATCTTGCCCACCCGGCGGCTGCTGGCGCCGGTGAAGGCGCCCTTCTCGTAGCCGAACAGCTCGCTCTCGAGCAGCGTCTCCGGGATGGCCACGCAGTTGATGACCAAGAACGGCTTGTGGGCCCTCAGGCTGTGGTGATAGAGGGCGCGGGCGACGAGCTCCTTGCCGGTGCCCGACTCACCCCGGATGAGCACCGTCGCGTCCGTAGGCGCCACCCGCCCGATCGCCTTGTAGATCTGCTGCATCGAGTCGCTGCGGCCGATGAGCGCGTCCGGCACCGCGGACTCCGGCACCACGTCCATCTCGACCCGGGAGCGCATGAAGCGGCCCGCTTCCAGGGCCTGCTCGATCTGGCGCAGGATGTCCGGGATCTCGAACGGCTTCAGAACGTAGTCGAAGGCCCCTCTCTTGGTCGCCTCGATGGCCGTTTCGGTGGTGCCGAAAGCGGTCATGATGATGACCGGCAGCTTCGGCTCGATCTGCCGCATGGCCTGGAAGGCCTCCAGCCCGCTCATGCCCGGCATGCGCACGTCCATGATCACCAGGTCGGGCACCGACCGCCGGACCGCCTCCACGGCCTGCTCTCCGGTAGCCGCGGTATGGGTCTCGTAGCCTTCCTCGACGAGGAGCTTCTGAAAGCTCTGCCGCAACTGGTCGTCATCGTCCACGATGAGAATCGAGCTCACACTTCCTCCTTGTAGACCGGCAGCGTCATGTCGAAGGTGGCGCCCTTCGACTGCGATCCCCTCAGCTCGAGCCGCCCTCCGTGCTCCTCGACGATACGCAACGCGATCGCCAGCCCGAGGCCCGTGCCCTCTTCCTTGGTGCTGAAGAAAGGCTCCCAGACCTTTTCCCAGAGCTCCGCCGGTACCCCGGGGCCGGTATCGCTCACGCTCACGAGCACGACCCGGCCCATGTGCTCCGCAACGCCGTCGCTCTCCGCGATCGAAATACTGCCGCCTTCCTTCATGGCGTCGCACGCGTTGATCATCAGGTTGACCAGGACCTCCTTGATGGCCTCGGGGTCCACGTACACGTCCGGAAGCCACGGGCTCTGGCGCCGCTCGATGCGAACGCCCTGGACCTCGAACCTCTTCTGCAAGAGCTGCAGGCTCATGTCCACGACCTCTGAGATGCTGAACGGCTGCATCCGCAGCTTGGGCGGCCTGGAGAACTCGAGGAAATTCTTGACTACGTTGTCCAGGTGCCGCGTCTCCTGCGAGATCACGTCCAGGTCTTCCTTCTGGGCCGGCGAGAGCTGGAGCGACCTTTCCAACGAGAACAGCCGCATCTTGATGGAGGTCATGGGGTTCCGGATCGTGTGGGCGACCTCGGCCGCGAGCTTGCCCACCAGGGCCATCTTCTCGGACTGGACGAGCCGCTGGCGGCTCCGTTCGAGCTCGGTCTGGGTCAGGTTGCGATCCTCGATGAGGCCGTGCACCCGTCTGCTCAGGGCTGCGACCTCGTTTGCCGGCTCGCCGGGGGTCCGGGCGCGGTCCGTCTCGCGGGCCAGTTGGCGGATCGGGCCGAGGACCTGCTGCACCAGGATGCTCGTGAGAAGAGTGAACAGGACGAGCGCGACGGAGGTGGCCAGGACGGCGACGACTCGAAGCCGGCCGGCCTCCCGATCGCTTTGCTCATGTCGGAGCCGGATTCTCTGCTCGTGCACGCTCTTGTACCGCCCCATGAGATCCGTGATGCTGAAGAAGATCTGCCGAACCTGCTGATGCAGCTCCTCGCCCGCCTCCCGCTCCCCTGCCTTGTAAAGCCGGATGACCTCGTCCTTGCCGGCCACGTAACGGTCGTATTCCGCTTCGATACGGCGCAGGATCTCCTGCTCGGTCGGCTGGCCCGTCCTCTCGATGGCTCGGGAGAGCCGGTCCCCGAACGATCGCCGGTACTCCTGGAGCATGGAAAGCCAGTTGGGGTTTCCGTCGAGGAGGTAATAGGAGACGAACCCCTTCTGCTGCACGAGGTCGTTCTCCAGCTCCACCACGCCCTTCAACGAGGCGATGTCTCTCTCGATCAGGGAGGAGAAGAGCGCGCGCATCTGGTAGGTGTACCAGAACATGATGGCGCCCAACCCGAGGGTGATCAGCACCAGAGAGGCAATCAGGAGGTAGATACGGGTGCGCAGCCCGAGTCTTGTTCGGGACCGCACCGGTTGGGTGACTTCAACAGGCGGGGAGAGGCTTTCGGGGAAAAGACGGTCCGACATGCTTCCGTGCGTCCTCGAATGGTTGCCGGTCGACCGCAGCCACGGCGTTGCCTGACCGCCGACCGCTTCGGAATCGCGCCCTCCCTTTCCCCCGCTCTTCCTGCGGACATGCCCGGCCGGCCTGATACGCCGCCCTCGGCACTATAAAGTATGACAGGGGCTTAGGCAAGACGGGGACGGGCAGGCCGCTGGATAGAGGCTGTCCCAAAACGCCCATCTGCGGCGTTGCGCTCATGGCGCGGCATGGAGGCGGGGGAGCCTGCCCCGGCGAAGGCCGGGGTCATTGCGGCGTACTGCCATGTACGCCGCATTCCTCGGGATTTCGCGCGCCTTGCATCTGGGCATTTTTGAACAGCCTCTGAATCGAGCCTGTTGGGACAGGCCGCTGGATATGCCGCAGGCCGGCGGCTTTTCGCCGGCCGCGCGTTGGCCTTGCGGCCGGCCGGTATTCTTTACAGCCTGGAAAGAAACCTGACACGAACCCCTGTCCATGCGCGGTTCCGGCCGATCGGGACCGCGGGACTAGGGCGTTTTTCTGCAACCGGACCTCGGCTCGGCCACTGGCATAGGAGTTGCTAAACGTCGGGTGCAGCTGGTGGGGACTCGTCACCCAAGGAGGTTAGCATGAGCGACAAAGGTGAAATCCTGCTGGTGGATGATGATCCGGATATCCTGGACTCTCTCAGAATCATCCTGGAGGGCAACGGCTACCGGATACGGACCGCCTCGAACGGTCGCGAAGCCAAGGCCGCTCTGGAAGAGAAGCTCCCCGATCTCATGATTCTCGACATCATGATGACGACCGACACCGAAGGCTTCGATCTGGCTTATGAGTTGAGGGACAACCCTGATTTCAAGAGCCTCCCGATCCTGATGCTCACCAGTTTCCTCGACAAGGTCCGCCAGGAAGGCCCGGGCCCGTTCGAGTTCATCCTGGGCGAGCAGTGGCCCGCTCACTGGCTGTTCGAGAAGCCGGTCGATCCCAAGAAGCTCCTTCTCAAGATCGAGGGAGTCCTGGCGGAGAAATGAAGGGCAGGGCGGACCGAATGGATCTCAACCCTCAGCATGCCGAAAGTGCTCGGCCCAACCTGCCGGGGGAGATCCATGAGCGCAGGCGGATCATTCTGCGGGAGCTCAAGGTCCGCGCTTTCTGGTTCATCCGGCTCCGCTGGCTGGTCCCGCCCGGCATCGTGGCTGCAACCGCGCTGGCGCGGTTCGCCGGGGCCGAGATCGCGGCCTGGCCGATCCTTGCAGTCGCGGCCTTGATCCTCGCGTACAACCTCGGGCTCTTCGCGTGGGGCCGCCGGTTCGGGCGGGACCCCTCCGAAGAGGCGGCTTCCCTGCGGCGCTTTGCCCGCTGGCAGGTCGGTCTCGATTACGGGGCCATGTTCCTGCTCATCCACTTGACCGGCGGAGCGGCGAGCCCACTCTTGTTCTTCTTCATCTTTCATATCATTTTCGCTTCCATCCTGCTGCCCTCCCGGTCCGCCTACGGCTTCTCGGCGCTCGCCGTGGCCGGCGTGGGCCTCCTCACGGGCGCCGAGTACCTGGGCTGGATTCCGCATCACCCGCTCCACTTCCAGGGCAAGGGCATCGAGCTGCCGCAGCCGCTCTTCCACCTGATGGTTGCGTGGGGCTTCTTTGCCGCCACCGTCATCATCACCGCCTTTGCCACCAGCTCCATCATGCAGGTGCTGCGCAGGCGGATCGACGACCTGGTCGAGCTTTCCGAGACCGTTGCGGACCTCAACGACAAGCTCGGTACGCTCTACACAATGGTTCAGGCGATCGGCTCCGCCCAGAAGTTCGACCTGGTCCTCCAGACCGTGGTCCGGGAGCTGGCCTCGGTGATGGAGGTCAAGGGCATCTCGGTCAAGCTGCTCAGCGAGAACGGCAGGGTCCTGAGGTACGCCGCGGCCCATGGCCTGCCGGAGTCGATATTCAAAAACCGCGTGGTGGAGGTCGCCAAGAGTCCCCTGAACCGCCGCATCATCGACGGCGAGCCGTTCATCACGGGACAGGTGACGCAGAAGGAGATGTTCCAGTTCGGAGAGGACCTGGCTGCCGCCCAGCTCCAGTCCGTGCTGTTCCTGCCGCTGACCGTGGAAGAGCGGGTGATCGGCATCCTGGGCGCCTACTGTGTTCGTCCCGACCGGTTCGGCAGCGAGGAGGTCGAGTTCTTTCGGCTGGCGGCCGGGCTGGTGGCCATCGCCCTGGAGAACGCCAAGGCTTACGAATCGATCGAAAGCCTGGTGAAGGAGCGGGCCTGGTTCACCATGCGGGTGGCCCACAACCTGAGGGCGCCGCTGGCCGCCATGAAGAGCATCCTGGACGTGGTCCAGGGCGGCTACCTGGGCGAGCTGAACGCCGACCAGCGCGAATACCTGCGGCGCCTCAACCGGCGGACCGACACGCTCCTGGCCACGATCAGCGAGCTGATGACCCTGGCCCGGAGCCGCAGCGAGAAGATCCGGGTGGCCGACGAGCCGGTCGATCTTCCCCTGATCGCCACCCGCATCGATCGCACCTTCCGCGACGAGGCTTCCGGCAAAGGGCTGGAATTCAAGATGACCGTGCCCGAGGAGCTGCCGGTCATCCGCGGCGACGCCGCCATGATCGAGCAGATGCTCGAGAACCTGGTCTCCAACGCGATCAAGTACACCCCGGCGGGCGGCAAGGTCTCGGTCGCTTTCTCGAAAGGCGGCGGCAACGTGCGGATCGAAGTGGGCGACACCGGGATCGGAATACCGAGCGCGGACCTTCCCAACCTGTTCCGCGAATTCTACCGCTCGGAGAGCGCCAAAGCCGTCGAAGCGCACGGGACCGGGCTCGGCCTGCCGATCGTCAAGGAGATCGTGGACAAGCACGGCGGCCGGATCATGGTGGAGAGCGAAGAGGGCCTCGGAACCATTTTCGTCGTCTGCCTGCCCATCGACCGGCGCGCAGGCCGGGGCGACGGCGCCGCGCTGGATGCCACCCCGGGTCAGGAAGAGGGCGGCCAGCTCTCGGGCCAGCCGGGCCGGTTGCATCGACCCCTCCTGTCCGTATGCGCCCGGGCGGCGGTTGCGTTCGTGCGGGAAGCGGTCCGATCGGCCTCGGAGCAAGGCTGGATCCCGCCTTGGGCCGTCAGGAGGCGGCGCAAGGCGCGGCAGCCCGTGGCGGCGCAGTGAGAGGGTGTCGAAAAACACCCTCGAATGAGGCTCGCAAGGGAACAACAGCCCACAAAGGAGTTCGTGCGATGACCCAGCAAGAAGAGCTCGACCTGGCCCCCCTGGAGGGGATCCTGAAGGAGTATCGGGGAAGGAAAGGCGCCGTGATTCCCGTGCTCCAACAAGCTCAGGAGATCTACGGGTACCTGCCCCGGGAAGTCCTGAAGCGGATCGCAAAGGGCATGAGAGCTCCCCTGAGCCAGATCTACGGAGTCGTCACATTCTACTCTCAATTCTACCTGACCCGCCGGGGACGGCACATCATCCGCCAGTGCGACGGAACGGCCTGCCACGTGCGCGGGGCGGCCAAGATCATCGACCGCATGGAGAAGGAGCTGGGAATCAAGACCGGCGAGACCACCCCCGACTACAAGGTCACGGCCGAGGTGGTCTATTGCCTCGGTTCCTGCGGGCTGGCGCCGGTGGCCGTTGTGGACGGAAACGTGACGGGCAAGCTGGTGCCCGAGAAGATGCTGTCCATCATTCGTGAACTGAAATAAGTGCGCGAGCTTTCGTTACACATTCTGGACGTCTTGCAGAACGCACGGGAGGCCGGGGCCGGCATGGTCGAGCTGGCGATCGAGGAGGACCTGCAGGGAGATCGGCTCCTCATCGACGTCAAGGACGACGGCCGCGGGATGCAGGAGGAAACGGTGCGGAGAGTCCTGGATCCCTTCTATACCAGTCGCAAGACCCGCCACGTGGGTTTGGGGCTGCCGCTGCTGGCCGCCGCGGCCGAGCGCTGCGACGGCCGGCTCGAGATCGAGTCCGCGCCGGGACGAGGCACCCGGGTCCGGGCGGCCTTCCGCCACAGCCACGTGGACCGCGCTCCCCTGGGGAACATCGGGAGCACGCTGCTCTCCTTCCTCATGGGCGAGCCCACCTGCGATCTCGTTTACCTCCACCGGCGGAACGGCAGGACGTTCCGCCTGGATACGAGGGAGGTGCGCCGGGAGCTCGGACCGGTGCCGCTCTCCCACCCCATGGTGCGGGAATGGCTGGAGAGCACCATCGAAGAGGCAGAGAAGGACCTGACGCGCTCGGCGGCGGGATCCCCCTGAAGACCGCACCCCGAGTCAAGGAGGCTTGAGCCATGCCTAAATTGAAGAGTCTGGAGGACCTGAGAAAGCTCCGCGAGGAAGCGCAGCGGGACATCCGCGTCCGGCTCGACACCGGGACCAAGATCACCGTGGGAATGGGGACCTGCGGGATCGCGGCGGGCGCCCGGGAGACGATGCACGCCATCCTGGAAGAGCTCAAGAAGCGGGACATCGAAGCCCATGTCACGACCGTGGGCTGCATCGGCATGTGCGCCGCGGAGCCCCTGGTCGACGTCGAACAGGCCGGGGGGACCCGAATCACGTACGGCCGCGTCAAGCCCGACATGGTGCCCGGCCTCATCGAGGAGCACCTGGTCAACGGCCGCATCGTGGAGCCTTGGGTGGTGGGCCGGATCCGGAAGGAAGCCAAATAGGGGGATTCTCCCATGATTCAGGCAGAGCTGAAAGAGATCGTTCAGCGGTCGATCCGGATGGAGGAGAGCTCGTTCAACCTGTACCGGGCGGCGGCCGGCCGGGTCAAGGATCCGGGCGCCCGCGCCGGACTGGCGGAGCTGGCCGAGCAGGAGAAGCAGCACAAGGCCAGGCTCGAGCGGCTGCTGGCGGGAGACATGAAGTGGAGCGCCGGGCTCTCCGGGAAGGGCAAGGGCAAGATCAAGGACCTTCACATCGGAGATCACCTCGAGGCCAGGCCGTTGGACGAGGCATCGAGCCTCCAGGACGTTCTGATCGTGGCCATCAAGCGGGAGGAGGCCACGGGCAACCTCTACTCCCAGATGGCGGCGCTCGTGGATTCGGACCCCGAGAAGGAGTTGTTCGAAACGCTGGCGCGCGAGGAAGCCAGGCACAAGCTGTACGTGGAAAGCCTGTACGAGAAGGAAATCTACAAGGAATTCTAGATTATGAGCTGCTCCCTAGGTCTCCCCGCTGCACCCGGGTGCTGAAAGACACCCTCTCCGGAGGCTGCCGGGAACCGGGCAGCCTCTGCCGAAGGAGGAACCGGTCATGGTCGAAGCCCTATACCGAGCCAATGTACTGATCTGCGGAGGCACCGGATGCACGGCCTCGGGATCCGAGCACGTTCAGAAAGCCCTGCAGGAGGAGATCGTCCGGCGAGGTCTGGAGAACGAGGTCCGCGTGATCCAGACCGGCTGCCGGGGCTTCTGCGCGATGGGCCCGGTCATCATGGTCTACCCGGAAGGGATCTTCTACTGCCAGGTCCAGAAGGACGACGTGCCGATCCTGGTCGAGGAGACCCTGGTCAAGGGGCGCATCGTGGAGCGGCTGGCCTACCGCGAGCCCGCCCAGCACCGGGCGATCCCGCACTACGGAGAGATCCCCTTCTACAAGAAGCAGCTCCGCATCGCCCTGCGCAACTGCGGCATGATCGACCCGGAGAGGATCGAGGAGTACATCGCCCACGACGGCTACGCGGCCCTCACCAAGGTGCTCACCCAGATGACGCGGGAGGAAGTCATCGCCGAAGTGAAGAACTCGGGCCTCCGGGGCCGGGGCGGGGCCGGGTTCCCGGCCGGGCTGAAATGGGAGTTCACCAGTCGCTCCCCGGGCGAGCCCAAGTACGTGGTGTGCAACGCGGACGAGGGAGACCCGGGCGCCTTCATGGACCGCAGCATCATCGAAGGGGACCCGCACAGTCTGGTCGAGGGCATGACGATCGCCGCTTACGCGATCGGCGCCAAGGAAGGGTACGTGTACTGTCGGGCTGAGTACCCGCTGGCCATCAAGCGCCTCAAGGTCGCCATCCATGACGCCGAGGAGTACGGGCTCATGGGCGAGAAGATCCTGGGGACGAACTTCGAATTTCATCTGCACATCAAGGAAGGGGCCGGGGCCTTTGTTTGTGGTGAGGAGACGGCGCTTCTGGCTTCGATCGAGGGTCGCAGGGGAGAACCGAGGCCCCGCCCCCCCTTCCCGGCCGTTTCGGGCCTCTGGGGGAAGCCCACCAACCTGAACAACGTGAAGAGCTATGCCAACGTGCCGCAGATCATCCTCAAAGGGTCGGAGTGGTTCAGCAGCATCGGCCCGGCCCGCAGCCCCGGCACGGCGATTTTCGCCCTGACCGGGAAAGTGAACAACACGGGCCTCGTGGAAGTGCCGATGGGGATCACGCTGGGCGAGATCATCTTCGACATCGGCGGCGGCATCTTGAACGGCAGGAAGTTCAAGGCCGTCCAGACCGGCGGCCCGCTGGGCGGGTGCATCCCGGCCGAGCACCTCAACGTGAAGGTGGACTTCGACTCGCTCAAGGACGTGGGCGCGGTGATGGGCTCGGGCGGCATGATCGTGGTCGACGAAGACACCTGCATGGTCGAGTTCGCCAAATTCTTCTTGACCTTTGCCACGGCCGAGAGCTGCGGCAAGTGCATTCCCTGCCGGGCCGGCGGCAAGCGCATGCTGGAGATCCTGACGCGGATCTGCGACGGCAAGGGGCGGATGGAGGATATCGAGAAGATCCGCGAGATCGCGGCCGGTATGGATGCCGGCGCCCTCTGCGCCCTGGGCCAGCTCACGCCGGGGCCGGTGATGGCGTCGCTCCGGTACTTCATGGACGAGTTCGTAGCTCACATCGAGGACCAGCGCTGCGAGGCCGGAGCCTGCAAGGAGCTGGTGACTGCGCGCTGTCTGAACGCCTGCCCTGCCGGGGTCGACGTCCCGGCGTACGTGAGCCTGGCAGCCGAGGGGAGATACGCGGAAGCGCTGGAGATCCATCGCGACCGGAACCCGTTCGCCCTGGCTTGCGGCCGCGTCTGCCCGGCGTTCTGCGAGCAGCGCTGCCGCCGGGGCGATATCGATCAGCCGGTAGGGATCCGTTCGATCAAGCGCTTCATGGCGGACCATGAGGTGAAGACCCCCTGGAAGCCGCTGCGCGTCTCGGACGCCAAGGCCGAAAAGATCGCGGTCGTGGGCTCCGGGCCTGCGGGGCTCACCGCGGCGCTGCGGCTGGCCCAGCGGGGCTACAAGGTCACGATCTTCGAGGCCCTCCCGGTGGCCGGAGGCATGATGGCGGTCGGCATCCCGGAGTACCGGCTGCCGCGGGACGTGCTGAACGAGGAGATCGACAACATCCGGCGGGCCGGCGTCGAGATCGTCTGCAACAAGGCGCTGGGCCGGGATTTCACGATCGAGAGCCTGATGAACGCTCAGGGTTTCAAGGCGGTGGTCGTCGCCATCGGCGCCCACAAGAGCATGCGCCTCGGCACGCCCGGCGAGGACAAGGAGGGCGTGTACCAGGGCGTCGACTTCCTGCGCGACGTGGCGCTCGGCAGGGCTCCGGACATGAAGGGCAAGCGGGTGGCGGTCGTGGGCGGAGGCAACGTTGCGATCGACGCGGCCCGCACCGCGTGGCGCCTGGGCGCGGCCGAGGTGAACGTGGTCTACCGGCGCGCACGCCAGGACATGCCTGCCTACGCCGAGGAGATCGAAGCGGCCGAGCAGGAAGGGATCATCTTCCACTACCTGTCCAACCCCGTGCGCGTGCTCGGTCCGGCGCGCGTGACGGCCGTCGAGGTCCAGCACCAGCAGCTGGCCGATTTCGATTCGAGCGGCCGCAGGCGGCCGGTGCCGGTCGAGGGCGCGGTGTTCCAGCTCTCGGTGGACTTCCTGATCCCGGCCATCGGCCAGCGGCCGGACAGCACGTGCGTCGAAGGCGCCGGGCTGGAGGTGAACAGGGACTCCACCCTCAAGGTCTCCAAGGAACTGGCCGCCTCGAGGCCGGGCGTGTTCGCGGCCGGAGACGCGGTCTCCGGGCCGGCTTCCGTGATCGAGGCGGTGGCCCAGGGGAACCGGGTGGCGAACGCCGTGGACCAGTACCTGCGCGCCGGCCAGATCGAGAAATACGATTCCAGGCCCGTGGTGCGCTTCCCGGAAATCACCTGGGACATGGAGCAGTACGGAGGGGCCGCTCGGCTCCGCCCGCGCCACGTGGAGGTTGCGGCCCGCAGGGGCAGCTTCCAGGAGGTCGAGCTGGGGCAGGACGAGAAGACGATCCGAGAGGAATGCAAGCGCTGCCTGCGCTGCGATCTGGAGTGGCTGGAGAGCCATCCGGCGGCCCGTGAGCCGGAGCGGGTACGCGCGGCCGAAGGGGCCTGAAGAGGAGTTCAAGCGGAGTGCGTGAGGCGAAAGCAGAGGCTGGTGAGAAATGCCCAGATGCAAGGCGCGCGAAGTCCTGAGGAACGAGGCGTACACGGTCAGTACGCCGCAGTGAGGAAGGACGAGCGCAACGCAGCAGATGGGCGTTTATCGACAGCCTCTCCGGAGGAGGATGACGCATGGCTTCCATCAACATCACCATTGACGGTCAGAAGGTTACCGCCCAAACCGGCCAGACGGTCCTCGAAGCAGCGAAGGCGGCCGGCATCGACATCCCGACCCTCTGTCACCATCCCTCTCTCAAGCCGATCGGCGCCTGCCGGGTGTGCCTGGTGGAGATCGCGGGGCAGAGAACGCTGCAGCCCGCCTGCACCTTCCCGGTGGCGGACAAGATGGACGTGAAGACCGAGTCTCCGAAGGTGATCCAGGCCCGCAAGTTCGTCATGGAGCTGATCTTCACCGAGCGCAACCACTTCTGCATGTACTGCGAGATGAGCGGCGACTGCGAGCTGCAGAAGCTGGCCTATCGGTACGGCATCGACCACATGACCTACGACACCTACGCCCAGCGCTTCCCGGTCGACGCGACCCCGACCTACCACCTGCTGGACCACAACCGGTGCATCCTCTGCCGGCGCTGCATCCGCGCCTGCGCGGAGCGGGTCGCCAACCACACGCTGGACATGCGCCAGCGCGGAGCGGCTTCGATGATCCATGCCGACATGAACCTGCCGATCGGCGAGTCCTCCTGCCTGTCCTGCGGCAACTGCCTGGACGTGTGCCCCACCGGTGCGCTGATCGACAAGCGCAGCGCCTTCATGGCCAGGAGCGAACAGAGCGAGTCCTGCAAGACCGTCTGCGCCCAGTGCAGCGTGGGCTGCGGGGTCGACGTCGTGACGCGAGGGGGGAGCATCCTCAGGATCCAGGGTGACCCGGCCGGGCCGGTCAACGGCGGGCTGCTGTGCAAGAAAGGCCGCTTCGAAGTGCTCTACGACCCGAGACCCCGCATCCTGACCCCTCTGCTCGAGGCCCAGGGCAAGCAGGCGGAAGCGGACTGGGAACAGGCGCTGAAAACGGTCGTGGACCGCCTCGGCCGCACCGCCGGCCCGAAGCTCGGCGTGCTCGCCTCGAGCCATGCCACCAACGAGGCGCTGTTTCTCGTGAGCAAGCTCTTTTCCAAGGAGCTCAAGTCCGCTCAGATCGGCCTTCTCAACGCAGCGGCCCCGGCGCTCTCGAAGAAATCCGAGGGGTCTCTCGCGGACATTCTGGCGAGCGACTGCATCGTGGTCGCCGGGGCGGACCCGGCCCAGGAGCAGCCCGTGGCCTCTTTCTTCGTGAAGCGCGCGGTGGACGGCGGCGCCCGGCTCATCGTGGTCGAGGACCGGGAAAGCGCCCTGGCCGTTTTCGCTGAAACGGTCCTGGGAACGAAGGAGGTGCGCAAGGCGGTCGAGGCGGCCCAGGCGGCCCGGAAGCCGGTGGTCCTCTACGGGGCCGGCCTCGGCAGCGCCGAGCGGAACGAGCTCAAGTCGCTCGAAGGCAAGGCCTGCTTCGTTGCCCTTCAGCCCGGGGTCAACACGTTCGCCGCGGTGCGGTTCGGGCTCGACAAGGGCGCGGACCTCTCCGGCCTGGAAGTGCTGTATGTCCTGGCGGGCGACCAGGAGGTGGATGCAAAGACCGCCCTCAAGGGGATCGGCAAGGAGACTTTCCTGATCGTGCAGGCCAGCCATGCATCGGCCCTGACCGAAAGGGCCGACGTGGTCCTGCCCATGGCGGGTTGGGCGGAGCGGTCCGGGACGCTGACCAACGCAACGGGCGTCGTCCAGGAAGCACGCAAGGCGACCGAGCCGGCCGGTTCGTCGAAACCGGACTGGGAAATCCTCTCGCTTCTGGCCGCAAGACTGGGCAAGAAGCTGGGCGCGTCCCTGGACGAGATCGCGGTGAGCGCAACCCAGCAGCTCCAATAGCAAGGGACTACAAGGGCTCGCACGAGATGTCCGCAAGCAAGGGGCAGCCTCGAAAAGGAGAAGCGAAATGGCAAAAGTAACCGTCGCCACGGACTGGCTGGCCGCCTGTGCAGGGTGCCACATGTCCTTGCTGGACATCGACGAACGCATCGTCGGCCTGTTGGATTTGGTGGAATTCACCTCCACCCCGGTGACCGATCTCAAGCATCCTCCCAAGGAAGGTGTGACCGTGGGGATCCTCACGGGCGCGATCTGCAACACCCACAACATCGAAGTGGCCAAGAGAATGCGGGAGCGGTGCAAGGTTCTCATCGCCCTGGGCGACTGTGCGACTTTCGGCGGCATCGTGGCGACCCGCAACCTGGCAGGCACCGGAGCCTGTCTCAAGAGGGCCTACCTGGAGGCGGAGAGCGTGGTCGACGGCGTCATCCCGGGCTGCCCCGAGCTGGGCATCCCGCTCGAGAGAGTCACCGGCATCGGCGACGTGGTGAAGGTGGATTTCTTCCTCCCCGGGTGCCCGCCCCGGGCGGATGCGATCTACTACGCGGTTTCCGAGCTGCTGGCCGGCCGGGTTCCGATCGTTCTTCCCCCCGAGCACTTCAAATACGACTGAGGAGCCTGTTGAAGACAGGCTCCGAGCAGGCTGGTCGAAAATGTCCAGATGCAAGGCAGGCGAAGACCCGAGGAATGAGGCGTACACGGAACTACGCCGCAATGACGAGGGGCGAGACGAACGCAGCAGATGGGCATTTTTCAACAGCCTGCAGAAGGAGAGACACGATGGGTGCACGTAAGATCACGATAGAGCCCGTCACCCGCATCGAAGGTCATGGCCGCGTGACCATTCACCTGAACGATGCGGGCGAGGTCGAGCAGACGTTCTTTCACGTCGATGAATTCCGCGGGCTGGAGAAATTCAGCGAGGGGCGGCCCTATTTCGAGATGCCCCAGATCACCCAGCGCATCTGCGGCATCTGCCCGGTCAGCCACCACCTGGCCTCGTCCAAGGCCTGCGACGGGGTGGCCGGCGTGGATCCGCCCAGGCCGGCCAAGCTCCTCCGGGAGCTGCTGCACATGGGCCAGTATGTGCAGTCCCACGGCATGCACTTCTTCCATCTGGCGGCCCCGGACCTCGTCTTCGGGTTCGACGCCGATCCGGCGACGCGCAACGTGTTCGGCATCATCAAGGCCAACCCGCAGCTGGCCCTGAAAGCGGTCAACCTCAGGCGCTACGGCCAGCAGATCATCGAGCGCCTGGGCTCCAAGCGCGTACACCCGAACCTGGGCGTTCCGGGCGGGGTGAACGGACCGCTCAGCGCCGCGGACCGGGACGCCATCGCCGGGGAGCTGGATGCGATGGTGGGCATCGCCAAGGAAGCCGTGGCCATAGGCAAAGGCTGGATCGAGGGGAACAAGGACCTCGTCGCTTCCTTCGCCTCCTTCCCGTCCAACTACATGGGCATGGTCGACGAAAAGGGAAGACTTCAGCTCTATGACGGGGAAATCCGCGTTCGGGACAGCCAGGGAGGGTTCCTGGCCCAGTTCAAGCAGCCCGACTACCTCGAGCACGTGGCCGAGCACGTGGAGACCTGGTCGTTCCTGAAGTTCCCCTATCTTCGCAAATTGGGCTGGCCGCAGGGCACGTATCGGGTCGGGCCCCTGGGGCGCCTGAACGTGGTGGACAGCATCGGCACCCCGATGGCGGATGCCGAGTTCAAGATCTTCAAGGGGATTCGGGGCGGCAAGCCCGTGGAAGGATCGCTCTTCTATCATTATGCCAGGCTCATCGAGCTGGTTTACGCCCTGGAGCGGATCGCCCAGTTGCTGGAGGACAAGGACATCCTTTCCAGGGATATCCGGGCGTTCGGAACGCCGCAGCTGGCCGGGCACGGGGTGGGGATCGTCGAGGCGCCCAGAGGGACCCTGTTCCACGATTATTCCACCGGTCCGGACGGGCTGCTGACCCGGGTGAACCTGATCGTTGCAACCGGCAACAACAACTGGGCCATGCACACCTCGGCCGGTCTGGTGGCGAAGGCGTTCGTCAACGGCAACAAGCTCACCGAGGGAGTCCTGAACCGGGTCGAGGCGGCCATCCGCTGCTACGATCCGTGCCTGTCCTGCGCGACCCACGCCATCGGGCAGATGCCGCTCGAGATCGAGCTGGTCGGCGCGGACGGGAGTGTCCTGGACAGGATGGCTCGGTGAGAGGCCGAGCGCCCGGCTTCCGAGAGCGCGGTTCCAAAAAGAGTACGAGTGTTGGCCGTAGAGGGCGCGGGGGAAGGCAGGAGAGGCGGTGGCTTTCGGGGAGGAGGCGGACTTCGGGTGGATGCGGATGCGGAGTGGCTGTGGCCTCGCGCCCTTTACGGAAAACTTTGAACTCCTTTACTACGCCAGGTATACTGAATGTCTCGCACCTTGGTCATCGGCTACGGCAACCTGGACCGCGGAGACGACGGGGTTGCCTTCGAGGTTATCAACGCATTGCGCAGGAAACTGGGCCGGGAGCCGCTCGATGACGAGGACACGGGACAGGCAGAGCTCGGTTCGGAGACCGATACCCTTTTTCTCAGACAGCTCGTTCCGGAGCTCATGGACACGGCGGCAGAATACGACGAGCTCATCTTCGTGGACGCCCACGTGGGCGAGAACGCCCGGGAGCTCGAGTGGACCCCGATTCTGCCCGAGCTCGTTCCTTCTGCCTTCACGCACCATGTGAACCCCGCCACGTTCCTCGCCTTGATTCGAGCGCTCTACGATCGAAGCCCGGCCGGATATCTGCTTTCGATCCGAGGCCACGAGTTCGATTTCTGCCGGTCCTTGTCGGCGGCCACGGAACGGATGGTGGGGCCGGCTGTGGAAAAGATTCTCGGGCGGCTCTCGTCCGAAGGACGCGCGCGAGCCGTGGGCACACTCGGTAGGGTGGACAAAGCCGCAGGCGTGTCCACCAACCACGGCTGAAAATTGCGAGCGCGGCGATCCCCCGGCAGCGGCCGCAGAGTCGGAGCGGATAACATGGGACCGTCATCCCGGCCCATGTGCGGAGCGCGTGACAGCCGGGATCCAGAAGTGTGCACCAGGACCAGCTGTGGTAACTGGGCGCAGGGACTGGATTCCGGCCTTCGCCGGAATGACGGAAATCATGCGGCCGCGCCTCCGAGTCCTCCGGAATGAGTGGTCGCACGAGGGTCTGACCGGATTTATGA
>JBFLZG010000085.1:0-13179 GCA_040756235.1 bacterium
TCAGCGCCCGCCGGCGACCCCTCACTTCCCCTTGAACTCGGGTTTTCTCTTGCCGAGGAACGCCGCCACGCCCTCGTTCTTGTCTTCGGTCCCGCAGAGGACGCCGAAGCAGCGGGCCTCGATGTCCAGGCCCTCGCGCAGGGACACGGCGATGCCCTCGTTGATCGACTTCTTGACCATCCTCAAGGCCATCGGCGCCTTGGCGGCGAGCTTCTCGGCCAGGGCCTTTGCCTCTGCCAGCAGGCTCTCCGGTTCCACCAGCCTGTCCACCAGGCCGATGCGGAGGGCCTCCTCGGCCGAGATCATGTCTCCGGTCATGGCCAGCAGCTTGGCGTAGCCTTTCGGCACGATGCGGGCGATGCGTTGCGTGCCGCCGGCGCCCGGGAGGATCCCGAGGTTGATCTCCGGCAGGCCGAACCGGGCCTTGGTGGAGGCCAGGCGGATGTCGCAGGCCATCACCAGCTCGCAGCCGCCTCCCAGGGCGAATCCGTTCACCGCCGCGATCACCGGGAAGGGACAGAACTCGACCTTGTTCATGGACTCCTGGCAGATCCGGGAGAAGGCCTCACCCGTGAATCGCTTGTGCGCGCCGAGCTCCGTGATGTCTGCGCCGGCCACAAAGGCCTTCTCCCCGGCGCCGGTCACGATCGCGGCCCTCACGTCCGAGCGCTCGCCCAGCTCTTCGAAGACCTCCCCGACCCGCATCCAGAGGACCCGGTTGAGGGCATTCACCGGCGGGTGGTCCACGGTCACGGTTGCAACCGCGTTCTCCACGACATAGCTGATCTTCGCTTCGCTCATTTTCCCGCTCCTTTGATCCTCTTCTCGTTGAGCGCCACTACCCATGAATTCGTCGCAAGTGGTGATCCGCAGATGGGCATTTCCGGACACCCTCCTACAGGCGCTTGCATCGGATCTCCGACAGGATGAGATCAGCGCACTGCATGGCACTCAATGCGGCGCCGTTGGAAGCAAGGCCCCGGCCCTGGTACGTGTCTCCCGCGAAATAGAGGTTGGCCACCCCTGGCGCCTTGAGGGCCGGTTTGAACCGGCCCACCAGGCCGGGCTTGCGGGCCAGCCCGTCGCAGCCCGCAACGTAATAAGGGAGCTTCCACTCCACGAGCTCGTCGATGTCCGGGAACATCTCTCGGATGTCCTGCCACAGAAGCCCCAGGATCTTCCTGCGGGAGAACTTGTCCGCCACCTGCGGATACTCGGTCACGCAATCGGTCTGCAGGAGCTGCTTGCCCGGCGGCGCCACCGAGGGGTCGAAGTTGGAGGCCGGAAACCCCTGGAACGGCAGCCCGGCGTGTCGGGTCCGCAGGGCGCTCAGGAAGCAGAGGTCCTCGTCGACCGGCCGGCTCAGGCCGATGAGATACCCCACGAGCCCCGTGACCTCGTGCCGGATGTCCAGGATGCGTTTCCTCCACCACTCCGGCAGGGGCGCGTCCGGAGACCGGAATTCGAGGATCGCCGGCAGTTGGTAGATCGGGAGCGCCAGGATCACCCGTTCCGCACGCACCTCCTCGCACTCCGGGATGGCGTATTCGGAAGGGTAGGGGTGCCGGCCGGCTTCGACCGCCACGCCGACGGCCCGGCCGCCTTCGACGAGCACGCGGTCGACCCGGGTGTTGAGCCGGATCTCGCCGGCTCCGTCGCGTACGACGTGGGCCAGCGGTGCCGTGATCGCGGACATGCCGCCGATGGGATAAGAGGAGGAGAGCAGCTGCCGGACCTTCTTCAGATTGTCCCGCGCGATCCAGAGGACCTCGCCCGCCGCCATGTCCGCCGCTTCCGGGATGGTGGTCATGATCATCCCGAAATCGCGGAACAGCTCGCGCACCGCGGCGTTCGGCACTGCCTGGGTCAGCCATTCCTCCAGGGAGCGATCGTCCCAGGACTCGATCTCGGCTTCCGAGAGGCCGGCGATCTTCTTGAGCAGGGCGCCGAACTCGTTCCGGTCCGCATCGGTCATCGGCACCAGCTCGGCAATGTTGCAGAATCGGCCGTCCCGAAAGATCTTGACCTTTCTGCTGAAAGGCCCCCAGCCGACTTTCTTCCCCACCCGCTGGTTCAGCAGCGTGCAGGACCCCTCGGGCCCCAGCTCGATCATGTGCAGCCCCACGTCCACCTTCCAGCCCCTGTCCGGCTGGTCGGCCAGACACATGAGCCGTCCGCCGAACTGCGGATAGCGGTCGACCACGAGCACGCGGCATCCGGCCTCGCGGGTCAGGATGGCCGCCACGCCCAGACCGGCGACGCCTGCGCCGACCACGATCGCGTCAAAGCCCTGTTTCCTTGCAGCCGCCATTCTCCGGGTTCCTCGCTCGAAAGATTTTGTTGAGATCGATGTGACGGGAGCGACGGCGGGCCTTGGAGGAAGGAGGGAACGGACCTCCCAGGCCCGGAAAAGGAGGACAGACCCCGCAGTAGCCCTTCTGACGAATCTCCACGTTCCCGCTCCACCCGACCGCATTCCAGCGTCAGGGCAAGGTCCGGACAACTGTGCGGGGAAGCCGCTCGAGCAGGGTTAGGGGGAGCAAAAGATAACGCACAAGCCGCTCCCGCGTCAAGGCGAGGGTCTGCCAGGCCGCTCCGGCAGAGGTTCCGCGCTCACGCCGGGCTCAGGCGCTTCCTTGTCTTCTTTTCGGCTTCTTCGGCAATATGTGCTCGCAGCAGGACAGCCCATGCGGCAGAACCCTTTTGAAGGGAGATCCCATGCGGAAGAGCGCGTCCGATGACGTCCGAGGCCGGCCCTGCGTGGAAGTCCGCGACGAGCCGATGCACAGGCATCTGTTCGAGAACGAGCGCTTCCGGGTGTATTGTGCCACGATCCCGCCGGGCGGCCGGACCCTCTATCACCGCCACAGCGAGGATACGCTCTACGTCGCTCTGGAAGGCGGGGTTTCGTGCTCCAGGACGATCGGGCCCCGGTACGGGACTCGATACCGTTTCCCGCGCTCCTTCGGCTCGTTCGCGAAGGCCTGGTTCGGCGTCCGGGGGCTCCTCCTGGGCTCGGCGCACGTTCCGAAGCGCTCGTTCTTCCTGATGCTCAACAGGGGATTCCCGGTCGCTCACCGGGTGAGCGCGTCCCGCCGTAACGCGAAAGACATGAAGCTTCTGGGGATCGAGATCCTCGAACGAGGCGGAGCAGATCGAGGGTCGCGGGCCGGATTTCCTCCGTCCGTAAAAATGGAATACGAATCCAAGGACTTCGCCGTTTTGAGCGTGCGCGTCGAGCCGGGGTCCGCGACGCGGACAGTCAGATTCGACGGACCGGGCATGGTGGTCTCGATGAGTGATCGGCTGACTTTCACGGCGCCCGACGAGGGCGGACAGCTCTGCGCCCGGCTCGAGCTGAAGGCGGGCGAATTCCTTCCCTGCGAGCCCGGGAAATTCGTCGTGCTGTCCGCCCCGGGCCCGGAGCCGCTCGCCGCGCTCCTGATAGCGCGTCATTGAAGGGAGCCGAACCGCACCAAGATCACCACCTGGTGACCCTCCCCAGATCAGGACCGTGAGCACGCGGCCGCCTTTTCAGGTGGGCAGCTCTCTCTTTCGCAATCTGAAGTTTATCCAGGACGATTTTTTTCTTGACAGAAGCATGTATCTAAAATTATATACTCTCGATATACTGAATACCAAGAAATTCAAGAGCTGCAAAGTTTGCGTCCTGTGCGGCGGCCTTCGCGCCGGGCCCCACGATGACCGTTGGGGAGCCAAGTCCGCAGATTACCTTGTCGCGGCAGGTCGTTTCAGAAGTAACGAGCAGGCAAAGGAGGCCAATGTGATGAGACTCAAAGCGCGCAAGATGGATCCGTTTTTGCTGCCCTTTCTGTTTCTGAGCTTGATGGTGGGCTTGGTCGTGCCCGCCCAGGCGGAAGCCTCCACGGTCTATGTATGGGCGCTGGAACCCAGCTGGACTGCGAATGGCGGCGGTGGTGTCTTTTCCGCCTACGTAGGACCGCCGGATTACGGCTACGTATCCCCGGGTACGACGGAGGTCTACGACGGGCGTGAGGGAGGCATCATCAAGGCTGGTCTCACCCCGGATCCGGACGACGGGCACTACTGGGACGAAGGCCTCTTTGCCTTCATCCCTACCGTCACCATCGATCAGTTCGCGGACAGCGCTCTGACCTATCACGTTGTGAACCAGGAAGGCACCAACCCGGTGTGGATGACGATCGAGATCGACACAGGGGTTGCGGGCGACCGAAGTGACAACACGACTTACCAGTTCGTGCCAACGACGAACCCCTCGGGCTGGCACACGTTCGACGCTGCTGCCGGGGAATGGCAGCAGTGGGCGGATGATAACGGCACGCCCATTTACCCGTCAGTGACACTGAGTGAAATTGCCGCGGCCAACAGCGGCCTCGATGTGGTACGCACCTATCTCCGGCTCGGCATGGGGGACTCGTATCATGGCTCCGGCTCGGGCACCGTCGCCTGGGTCGACAGGGCCTCGATCGGCGGAGTGACGTATGATTTTGTGTGCGTCCTTCCGGACGGCGCGGACCGGCTGGTCGAGACCCAGAATACGGACGGCGGATGGGGCTGGCCGCTGACCGGCACGAGCGCGCCCAATACGATCGGACCCATCGCCATGGGGCTGGCGCAGTCTTACGGCTCGACCCTCGACCTCGATCACAAAGCCGGGTTGGAGTTGGCAGGCGGCTTTCTCCTGGCGAAGAGGAACACATTTTCTCCTTCGGACGGTTACCTGGCTGCTACGCTCGACCGCGTTTTCGGGGGAACGACCTATGCGGATCATGTAAAGACTTACTTCTACGACGCGCTCGCAGCCGGCACGTACGACCGGAACGGGGCCGGAACGCTCTATGACACGGCCGGTTACGTCCAGATGGTCCGAGATGCCAGAGCCTCTCAGGGGATTGCCAACCTGGCTGCCTGGGACATCGGCATGGGCCTCGTCGGAGCGGTCCTGTCCGGCGCGGACGTCGGGGCGTGGGTGGATGGCACGGAGGCGGAGATCAACGAGCTGGACGGCACAGGTTATTATGATGTCGTCGGACTGGCCGGTGCTGTCTACGGCCTGGCGGCCGCAGGCCAGGATTTCAACCCGTTCGCGGGCCAGCACGCGGCCGCCTCGAGCCTGTCAGATCTGGCGGACATCCTTGCGGGTTACCAGCTGACCACGGGCGGCTTCACATGGAACTCCCTCTATCTGGGGGAGGGGGAGGGCAATGAAAGCAATCAGGAGACCGCTTATGCATTGCTCGCACTGAATGAAGTCGACCGCGCCGCCTATCTCGCCCACGTCTCGAGCGCGGAAGACTATTTGGTTTCCGTGCAGTTGCCTACGGGAGGCTGGGACGGCTATGTGGGCGACCCTTACGGAGAGAACAACGAGATCACAGGGGAGGCATTGTGGGCCATCGTGGCGGCTCGAGGGTGCACGGACGCCGACGGCGACGGCTACGGCGACCCTGTAAGCCTCGCATGCGCCCACCTCGAGCCGGACTGCAATGATGCGGAGGCGGATGTGAACCCCGGCGCCATCGAGATCGAAGGGAACGGTAAGGACGACGACTGCAA
This sequence comes from bacterium, assembly GCA_040756235.1. Classification (GTDB taxonomy): domain Bacteria; phylum Desulfobacterota; class DSWW01; order DSWW01; family DSWW01; genus JBFLZG01. The sequence goes on from JBFLZG010000085.1 coordinate 5,560, forward strand.
TCCCGAGACGCAGGATTGCGTGGACGCGGATGGGGATGGCTACGGCAGCCCTGCAAGCTCCTTGTGCGACTACCCCGAGCCGGACTGCGACGACGCAGACCCGGATGTGAACCCCGGCGCAACCGAGATCCTCCGGAACGGGATAGATGACGACTGCAACCCCGGCACTCCGGAGACCTGGGGCGCCGCTTCCGTGGCAGGTGCAGGCCAGGAGTCGTTGTCCGGCGTCGTGAACCACCTCGCCCTGCTCCTGCTCCCCCTCTCGGCCATAGCTTTCTGGAGGGCGCGCAGAAGAAGAGATTGAGGCATCAACTCGTCTCCAAGGTGTGAAGAAGGCGATGCCCTGCGGGACATCGCCTTCTTCTTGCTTTCTTGCAGACCCTGCGACGCAGATCAGGGCCGGATGTTCAGGTTGCCCCGGAACAGGTTTTCCGGGTCATACCTGGCCTTTACGGCTCTCAGCCGCTCGTAGTTGGCCCCATGCGCTCCTCGCAACAAGCTCTCCCCCTCCTCGGCGAACCCCGAGAAGTTCAGATAGGTGCCGCCTCCGGAAAACCGGTGCATGTCCTTGAAGACCTTGCGTGCCCAGGCAATGTTCGCCTCCGTCTGCTCCGGCTCTCGCCAGTTTCCCTCGATCCCCAGCATGAACGGAGAACCGCGCCCGGCGAGGGCCGTATCCTGGGGGCCCACCCGGCCCATGGCGCCCCCGAGGGCCCAGACGTCCAGGGAATTCAGGGAGGACGGCCGGGCCGCCGCATGGCCCGCGAGAGCCTCAATGGCCGGTTCGCTCAGCTCGTCGATGAAGATGGACTTCCAGTAATACAGCATCCCGTTGGGGTAGTCTTCGTCGAAGAACTTCTGGACTTGAAGGAACGGCCTGGGGCCGCTCAGGTCGAGCACAGGCTCGTCGAACTCACGCAGAGGCCGGATGATCTCCTCTCCCTTGTCGAAGGGGCCCGAGTAGCAGCCCATCAGAATCAGCACGGGGGCCCCTCGCGCCGCTTCCGGGACTTCCTCTCCGGAGGGAGCGCTCCAGAACACGGCAAGCGCGCCGAGGTCCTCCGGAGCCTTCGCCATGTACTCGCGGAAGAGCTTCATGCCGCCTGCGGCTTTCTCGAGCGGATACATCGCCGCCGCGAACCAGACTTGCGGGCCCACCGGATGGAGCCGATACTGGAAAGATGTGACGACGCCGAAGTTGCCGCCCCCGCCTCTCACGGCCCAGAAGAGGTCTTTATTCTCATCGGCGCTCGCCCGGAGCAGCTCGCCGTCGGCGGTCACGATGTCCACCGACAGAAGGTTGTCTATGGACATTCCGTGTCGACGCGTCAGCCAGCCCACGCCGCCGTGCAGCGTCAGCCCGGCGATCCCGGTCTCCGAGACCAGCCCCAGGGGCGCCGCCAGCCCGAAGGCCTGCGTCTCGCGATCCACGTCGCCGAGCCGGGCCCCGGCTTCGGCACGTGCCGTTCGACGGCGGGGGTTCACCCGGACGGCTCTCATTTCGGACAGATCGATGACGAGCCCGTCATTGCACACGGCGCTGCCGGCCACGTTGTGCCCTCCGCCCCGCACCGATATCTCCAGCCCTTGCGACCGCGCGAAGCGGACCGCATCGATCACGTCGGCCACACCGGCGCAACGGACGATGAGAGACGGACGCTTGTCGATCAGGCCGTTCCAGACCTTGCGGGCCTCTTCGTAGCCCGCGTCCTGTTGTCCGAGAAGTCGGCCGGACAGCCCGGAAGCGAACTGCTCGATGTCCGTATCATCGATATGCGAGGCCCGGCCGGGGGTGACGGCCTCACTGGTTTGAGTGGTATCCATCTCGCGAACCTCCTGTTCACGCTTGATCGGATGACGAGGGTCGGCCCGGATGACGCAGGCTCTCCTCCGTGCCTTGAATTACGGGACGATTTTTCGATGCTCAGGCCCCGTCTGCGGGTTCCGGGGCGGAAACGAGAGCGCGCGCGAGGCGGCGAAAGGCGGGGGCGGCTGCGCGCGAATGCGGGGACTGCGGCGTCCGGCCGGGGCGCTCGTTATCGGAAAGCGCCGTGACCGGATCTGTCACAGGGTTCTTGTATGTTGGCCGCGAGTTGTGGCAGAACCGTAGGGCACCACGGTTGCACAGGGGGGGAGATGAAGTTCCTTCACACCGCCGACTGGCAGATTGGCATGAAGGCGGTCTTCGCAGGGAAGGCCGGCCCGAGGGTCCGGGAGGCGCGGCTCGAGGCGGCGCGTCAGATCGTGGAAGAGGCGAACCGGCGGGGGGTGGAATTCCTCGTGCTCGCCGGCGACACTTTCGAAGACAACGGCGTGGACCGTGCGCTCGTTCAGAAGGTTGCCGACCTCCTGGCACGTTTCAACGGGCCCGCCTTCGTGATACCGGGCAATCACGACCCCTTGGTCCCCGGCAGCGTCTGGGAGCACGCGGCCTGGAAGGAGAACGGCCGCGTCCGGGTCCTGACCGAGCCGAAGCCCCTGGAAGTCCCGGGCGGCACGCTCTACCCGTGCCCGGTCGTGGCCAGGCACTCGGCCAAAGATCCGACCGCCTGGATCCAGGCCCGGGACGACAAGGGGATCCGGGTGGGGCTTGCCCACGGGACCGTGGAGGGCATCCGGCAGGACGAGCCGGACTATCCGGTCCCCAGGGATGCGCCCGACCGGGCCGGCCTCGATTACCTGGCACTGGGGCACTGGCACTCGACCGCGGTCTACCCGGATGCGTCCGGGGCGGTGCGCCTGGCCTATTCCGGGACCCCGGAACCGACCGGATTCGGCGAGCGGGCCAGCGGCCGCGTGCTCATGGTCGAGATCGACGGGCACGGCGCGCCGCCGTCCGCTACGGAGATCCGCACGAGCCGCCTGCATTGGGTGAGCCTGGCGGAAGAGCTCAGCGGGGACGGAGACCTCGTCAGGGTGCGGAAGCGGATCGAGGCCTTGGAGGCTCCCCATGAAACGCTGCTGGCGCTGCGTCTGAGCGGGCTTCTCTCCGCTGGGGAGCGAGCGGAGCTGGAACGGCTCCAGGAAGTCGTGGGCTCGCGCTTCCTGTTCGGGAATCTCGACCTCGTCCGGTTGCGGCCCGCCCCCGGGGACGAGCGCTGGGTCGAGGAGCTTCCGGACGGCTTCCTCCGCGAAGCCGCGGGCCGCCTGAGGGACTGGAGCCATCCGCTGTTTGCCGGGCCTCGGCCGGAAGGGGCCTCCCCCGAGGTGGCGGCGCGGGCCCTGCTGGAGCTCTGCGCGCTCGCTCAAAAGGAGGCCCCGGCATGATCCTGCGATCCCTGGAGGTGCAAGGCTGGAGATGCTTTGCCCGGATCGTGCGAGTGGGACCTTTTGCGGAAGGGGTCAACGTCGTGCACGCGCCGAACGCGACGGGCAAGTCCTCGCTCCTGGCGGCCCTCGTACGAGGGCTGTTCGACAGCCATCGGGTGCGCGGGCAGGACGTGGACGCTCTTCGCCCCTGGGGCCGCTCGCTCGCACCCGCGGTCTCTCTCGAGTTTGGCCACGGCGGGAGCGTGTATCGGCTGGTCAAGCGGTTTCTCGACCAGCCCTCTTCGACGCTCTCCCGGCAGGAGAACGGGAGATTCGTCCCCCTGGCCGAGGGCGAGTCCGCCGACGATCGGGTGCGCAGGCTTCTGGCCGCCTCTCAGCCCGGCAGAGGGCTTTCCAGGCCTGCCCACTGGGGCCTCGCCCAGGTGCTCTGCGTGCCGCAGGGCCAGCTGGCTTTCGAGGGGCTCTCGGGCGACCTGGTGGCCGGCATTCAGCATTCCCTGGGCGCGCAGGCAGCCGGACCCGAGGCCGGACCGCTGGAGGATCGGCTCGAAGCTCTCTATGGCCGGTACTTCACGCGAGGCGGCAAGCTCCGTTCCGGGAAAGAGGCCCCTGAACCCGTGGCCCTGGCGGAGCGCCTGGCGGCGCTTCGCGGCCGGAGGCAGCTCCTTCTGGCAGCGATGGACAGGTTCGAAGAGGCGAGCCGGCGCGTCGAGGATCTCTGTGCCTGCAGGGCTCAGGCCAAGCGGGAAGCCGAGGCCCTGGAGAAGGAGCTGCGCGAGGCGCGGGCCGGGGCCCTCTCCTACGTGGCGCTGGTGGAGCAACGCAAGACTCGACAAGCTCAGCTCAACTCGGCAGAGGCCCGCTACGGCGGGTTGAGCGGGCAGATCGAAGCCATTCGCAAGGCCAGGCAGGATCTCGAAGTCACGAGAGGAGAGGTCGCGCGCCTGCAGGCCGACCGGCCGGCCCAGGCGAAGGAGGTCGAGACCTTCGAAGTGCTCTCCGAGAAGGCCAGGTCCAGGCTCGAAGAGATCCGCGGTGAGCGCCGGGAGGTGAAGGCGAGGTGGCGGGAAGTCGAGCTTGCACAACGCTTCTCCGACGCAAGGGACAGGTCGATCCGAGCGCAGGAGCTGCGCTCGAAGATCGCTGCGGCGGAGCGCGACATCCGGGAAGGACGCAAGGCATTTCTGGAGATCGCGGCCCCGGACGCGACCGCCTTGCGCGCCATCCGCAAGGCCGTGAAAGCCAGGGACGATGCCCAGGTTCGGCTGGACGCGGCGCTCATCACGCTGGAGATCGTGCCCAAAGAGGCCGCGGCCCTGGAGGTCCTGTCTGCCGAGGAGACGGGGCGCAGAGAGTTGTTGCCGGAGAGGGCGGTCGCCATCAAGGGTGCCCCGGAGGTCGTGGTCGATTGGCCCGGCGTGGCTCGGATCCGCGCCCGGGGGCCGACAGGATCGGTGGGAGAGCTGCGGGATGAAGTGGAAAAGGCTGCGCGCGCGATCGAGAAGCTCAGCCGCGGGCTCGGGACCTCACAGCTCGACGAGCTCGAGCAACGCTACGAGAGAGCCTCCGCTCTGAGCGGAGAAGTCGCCGAAGCGGCGAGCCGGCTCGAGACCCTGCTCGGCGGCAAGTCGGCCGTCGAGATCGAGGAAGAGCGGACCCGATCTGCACAGATCATGGAGGAGATCCTGGAGGTGCACCCGGGCTGGCGCAACGCCCCGCCCCAGGTGGAGGTCCTTCGTTCGGAGGCCAAGGCGATCGACCGGAGCTTCGTGGGGCGTGTCGAGGAGGCGGAGAAGGAGCGCGACTCCCTTCAGGAGAAGCTCGCTGCCGCGGTCAGGAGGCGGCACGCCCTCGAGTCGGAGCTTGCCAGCGCAGAGCGTGCCCTCAGCACCTGCACCGAGCGCCTGGCGGATCTCGAGAAGGACGGCCGCTCGGAGTCGGACCGGAACGATGAGGTCAGGAGGCTCGCCCTCGAGTGGGAGGGGGCTCGGGCAGCCCTTGCCGAGGTCGAGGGGGCCATCCAGTCTTTTCCTGATGACCCGCGCTCCGTGGCGGAAAAGTTGGAAAGGCAGCTCGACGCGCAGCTCCGGGCGGCGACCGACGCTCTGGAAAAGCAGAAGGCCGAGGAGGGCAAGCTCGCGCAGCTGGCCTCCGAGGGGCCCTACTCGGCGCTTGCCTGCCTGGAGGAGGAGATCGTCTCTCTCGAGAAGGAGGCGGCCGACCAGAGGCTGCGCATGGACGCGGTCCGGCTTCTCCATGATACGGTCGGTGCCTGCAAGTCGGAGATGCTTGCAGCGGTTTCGAGCCCTGTCGAGGAACGGGCGACCCGGATCCTCAAGCGCATCGCCGGTACGCGCGCGGGGCGCGTGCGACTGGCGGAATCGTTCGCCTTGCGGGGGGTTGTCCCCAAGTGCCTCGAAGACCAGGAGGTGCCCTGCCAGGAGCTCTCGGGCGGCGAGAAGGAGCAGATCCATCTGGCGGTGCGGCTTGCGCTGGCCGACGTCCTGGCCGGGGAGGAGCGCCAGCTCCTGGTCCTGGACGACGTGCTTACGGCGACCGACACGGGCCGGTTCGCCCGCATCCTCTCGATCCTGGAGGAAGTCTCCCAGAAGCTGCAGCTCCTGGTCTTCACCTGCCATCCGGAGCGTTACCGGGGCCTGGCCGAGGCGCGCTTTTTCGATCTGGAGGAGCTCGCCGCTCCGTAGGGGCGCCCGGCGGTCGTCCTACCCGGGCTTTTTCTTGAGGAGGTTTTCGCGCGTCTCGTCTATGTTCCACGGGTGGAGGGGCTTGCACAGGATCTCGTGGACCCTCAGTTTCTTCAAATTCTGGGAAGAAGACGCCTGCATGACCAGGGCCGTGTCCGATCCCCGGCCGGTGCCGGCCATTGCGATGACGGTCTCCCCTTTGGTCAAGAGCCCTGCATCGGTCGCCATGAGCACCATCTCGAAGCATACCTTGGTCCCCTGGCTGAAGCACCGCAGCAGGTTGGCCATCACGCTGGCGTGGTTCGTACCGTAGAAATCGTCCGTGTGGAACAGCATGGTGCCGAAGTGCACCTCGTGCCCGGACGCCTTCAGGGTCGACACCAGCTCCGGAGGGAACGGGTTCGTGTCTCTGCGGAAGTCGAACTGGTGCGGCATCACGATCAGCTTGACGTCCGTTCCCTTGAAGAATTCGAGCGCCTTCTGGGCCGTGGCGCCGGTCGTTGACGCCACAACCAGTTTCCGGATGCCCAGGGGCTTCAGGCGCTCCTTGACCAGCCCGAAAGTGACCTCGGTGTTCTCGGGCCTCACCTGCTCGAAGTAAACGACTTTGCTCTCCATGGGATCTGCCTCGCTATGCGTAGGGGCGACCGACGGCCGCCCCTACGCATGTGTTCTCTCGCACACCGAGAATCTGTGACCCCCAGCGCTTTATCATGGGGTTCGAGCGTCGTCAAGAAATCCGCAGGGGCGAGCGCCGCTCGCTCTCCCCGGGTCCAAAGAACCGCATCGGAGCGCGTCCTTGCCTGCTCCCGCGACATCCAAGCATAAAAAGTCCAGAGGAGGTGTCGCACATGGACAAGACCGTTTCTTGGGAGACGGAATGGAACACGGCCCTGAAGAGGGCCCAAGCCGAGAACAAGCCGGTGCTGCTCGACTTCTTCAACCCGAACTGAATCGGCTGCAAGCAGATGGATGCGGTTTCGTATCCAAAGCCTGAGGTGGTGAAGTTCATCCAGCAGGAGCTCGTTGCCCTGCGCGTGCCGTCCGACTCCAAGCCGCTCTCCGTCGAATTCAACGTGCAGTGGACCCCCACCCTCATCGTCCTGGATCCGGAAGGAAAGGAGCACCGGCGGACCCTGGGCTTCCTGCCGCCCGAGGAGCTGATCCCTTCCCTGATGCTGGGGATCGCAAAGATCCATTTCGACCAGGGAAGGTACGCTGAAGCCCTCTCAAAGCTCGAGAGATTGCTGGCCGAGTACCCGAGGAGCCACTCCGCGGCAGAGGCGGTGTACCTGAGGGGCGTGAGCGGGTACAAGCAATCGCACGATGCCAAGCGGCTCAAGGAGGCCTACGAGCGGCTCACGGCCGAGTATCCCTCCAGCGAATGGGCACATCGGGCGGCTCCGTACGGGCTCCTTTGAGCCGGGTTGCCATCGAGCACGAGCAGGGCGACCGCCCCATGAGGATCGTAATCCTGGGCGCAGGGTTCGCCGGCACCTATCTGGCCGCCCACCTGCCCGGAAGGCTCGAGGGGCTCAGGGTCCGCGGACTTCTCGGCTGGGTGGCCTGGAAGCTCACCGACCTCAAGCACCTGCTGAGCATCGGTCTCTCGCTCAGGGCCTTCCTGGACGGGTTCTTCGATATC
>JBFLZG010000086.1:0-63665 GCA_040756235.1 bacterium
GGGCGAGGCCTGGCAGGTCGTCGTGCATGTGGATGCCCCGGTTCTGGCGGATCCGGAGGAAGAAGGCCAGTGCGAGCTCGAAGATGGCCTGCACGTTTCAGCTGAAACGTGCCGGAGGGTCGCCTGCGACGCGAGCGTGGTCACGATGACCCACGGCCCGAACGGGGAAATCCTCGACGTGGGCAGGAAGAGCCGGAAGATCCCGAGGCCCCTGTGGCGGGCTCTGGCCGCCCGGGACCGGATGTGCCGTTTCCCCGGGTGCAGCCGCACGGGGCACCTCGTCGCGCACCATGTCCGGCACTGGGCCAACCAGGGAGAGACCAGCCTGACAAATTGCGTCTTGCTGTGCCGCGGTCATCACTGGGCGGTACACGAGGGCGGATTCCGCATGGAGGGGAGGGCGCCGGGCGGGCTCGCGTTCTTCTACCCGGACGGAAAGCCCATGCCGGGGACACCTGCTTCCTGGAAAGCACCAGCCGATCCGCTGCAAGCCTTCCGGGAACGTCACCGCGCCCTCGGCCTGGAGATCGACGCCAGCACGAGCGGGCCGTGCTGGGATGGGGTGGGCATGGACTACGAGCTGGCGATCTGGACTCTGTTCACCAACCGATCCATTGAGCAGCGCCGTCTGGCACAGGCGCAAGCAGTACCGAAGGCAGGCTGAACCGGAGAGATCGCTTAGAGGGTGGGCCTCCTGGACCACTTCTTGAGTGGAGCAAGCTGCATCCCGAGAAACCGGTCTGGGGATGAAGATCGGAACGAGGAATATGACTCTTGCAAGGGGGTCATAGGTCGCCTTCTCTCGGAGGCGGACTGGAGGCCGACCTGCTGCTCTCCCGGTTGGGCCCGCGTCCCGCTCCAGGCGAACCTGTCCCCATCCTGTGGAGGAAAAGTGCCGTGAGGATCGGTTACCATCTGAAACGTGCTCAAGAGGTTGTCGGTTCTTTGTCGTTGGCCAGAGAGTTCGTCTCGCACGACCGGTGGACGATTCATCAGATCAGGGAGTATCAGGACCAGCGCATGCGTTCCCTGGTAAAGTACGCCATCGAACACTCGCCTTTCTACCGGGAGTTCTATGCCCGCATCGATCCCGACAAACCCTACGACTATGAAAGCCTGCCGGTCCTGACCAAGAAGATCATGATGGACAACTACGACCGGTTCGTAACCGATTCGAAGCTGAAGATCCATGATCTTCAGGAACACGTCCATAATCTGACCCGGGACGAGTACTATCTGGGCAGTTACCGTGTTCTTTCAACCGGCGGAAGCTCGGGACTGACCGGTTTCTTTGCTTTCAACCGCAGCGAGTGGCGAACTTTGATCGGTGCCTGGCAAAGGGCGATGAAATATCTGGGATATCCTCTGCGGCTCCCGAACCGATGGAAAGTGGCTTTCATCGGGGCTCGTCATCCGAGGCATATGTCCTCCCGGCTGACGGAAAGTTCGGACTTAGGCCTGCTCATCATGCTGCGGCTCAGCGCATCGGAGCCGTTGGAAGAGATGGTCAAGGCTCTCAATGAATTCCAGCCTGAGATTCTGAGCGGATACCCGTCTATTGAAGCTTTGCTGGCTCAGGAGCAGCTCGAGGGGCGCTTGAATATCCATCCGAGCATCGTCGCCTGTAGTGCAGAGATCTTAGCAGAGGACATGAAACAGAAGATTCGGGCTGCCTGGGGAAAAAACCCCTTCAACATGTACTTGGCAACAGAGGTCGTCACGCTTGGCGTCACCTGTTCGCAGGATCGAGGGATCCATGTCTTCGAAGATCTGGCCATTCTCGAGGTCGTAGATGAGAACAACCGGCGGGTTCCGGACGGGGTTCTCGGGAACAGAGTCCTGCTCACGAACCTTCACTACTTCACACAGCCCCTCATCCGGTATGAGCTGACGGACATGCTCAAGGTTTTCCCCGAGCCTTGCCCCTGCGGAAGACCGTTCCCGTTGCTCGAAGCTATCGAAGGGCGGAGCGACGACATCCTGGAGCTGGAAGGCTTCGACTGTCGAACCGTTTCCGTACACCCCATTACATTTCGCTCTGCTCTGGGCAAGACCCCTGGTCTCAGGCAGTACCAGGTCGTTCAGAGACAGGGCGATCTTCATTTCAACCTTGTAGCGCTCGATCATGAGAACACAGAGGAGCTCAGCAGGAAAGTGGAGTCCATCATGACAAGAAACCTCGAAGATCGAGGCGTGAAGTGCCCTCCGCCGCTAACCTCTGACTGGGGGAAGATGAAGGTCTCTTGCGGGCAAGATGAGTGGCTCTGGCCGCTGACCATCGACGGTCTTCCCTGACGCCCCGTCGGGTGGTATCATGAGAAGGGAAGGAGGAGAAGACCATGCGGAAAGTCTGCAAGGTCAAAGTCTCGCAGGACTATCGCCTGGAGCTGACCTTTGACGACGGAATTCGTGGCGTAGTGAACCTCTCCGACTTGGTTGGCAGAGGCGTTTTCTCTTTGTGGTCCGACTACAGTGCTTTTGAGCAAGTGCGGATCGGTTCCTCCGGCGAGCTTGTCTGGGACGACAAAGTGGATCTCTGCCCGGACTCCCTGTACCTTAGAGCGACGGGCAAACAACCGGAAGACCTTTTCCCGGCCTTGCGTGATGAGCCGGCCCATGCCTGAGATCAGCCGCTTTTTCGGCATCGTCATCAAGATGTTCTTTGATGATCATAATCCGCCGCATTTTCATGCGGAATACGGTGGCGAGGTTGCTCTGATCGACCTTCGCGGCTTATCCGTCTTCTCCGGTCGCTTGCCGCCCCGGGCGATGGGACTTGTGATCGAATGGGCCGCGCTCCACCGCGAGGAACTCTTCGCTGACTGGGAGAGGGCGCGGGCTCAGCAGGAACTACAGAAGATTGCTCCACTGGAATAAGAGCAGCGGGAATGTCTGAGGCGACCCCTGCATCGTCCTCTCGTGAATGGCACTACTGTGTTCCAAGAAGGAGCCTCTGAGAGCACAACATCTCACTGCCAAAATGTTCTTCCGGTAATCCCGTCCTCGCTCTTCAGATAATGCGATGCTACTCCAAAAGGGAATCCCGAGCTGGCATTGTCTGCGATCCCGGCTGGAGTCGGTTCGGAGTGTCTGCTGGGCGGAGCATTCGCAAGTGAGATGAATCCTTCGAAGTAGAGAAGTCTGCAGGAGCGCGTGGGATCCCGGAGGGAGTCCGATGGCATTCGAACCCGGTTTCAATCCCCTGCAACCAAGAACGGACGGTGATCTGTGGTTCATGGTCCACGGGGAACAGCTGGCCGTGAAGCGGAACGCGGGGGAGTACTCGATTCCCCGCTTCTCGGATGTGAGAGATTTCCAACGCTTCCTGGCCGGCGGACAGTTCTTCGGCCTGAAGGACGGAAGTCCGTGCTTTTGCGCGGAACCGTCGGATGTCGGCGCAGTCGCTGAGGCGTTTGAATTCAAGGGACGGTTCGAGCTTCTGGGGATGCTGGAAGATGAGCTGATCCTGGTGGGGGGCTGTGCCGCGCAGCTGATCCGCTGGAGCGGGAGCAACAGATACTGCGGTCAGTGCGGCACGCCGATGCAGGACAAGGCCGACGAGCGGGCGAAGAGTTGTGCCAAGTGCGGACTGGTTTGTTATCCGCGGCTTTCTCCGGCCGTGATCGTGGCCGTCGTCAAAGGCGACAAGCTCCTGCTCGCGAGCTCAGCCCGGTTTCGCGCCAATTTCTGGAGCGTGCTGGCGGGATTCGTTACGCCCGGCGAGACCCTCGAAGCATGCGTCGTGCGCGAGGTGCGCGAGGAGGTGGGGATCCTCGTCAAGAACGTTCGCTATTTCGGCAGCCAGCCGTGGCCGTTTCCCGACTCGCTGATGCTCGGGTTCACGGCCGAGTACGCAGGGGGCGAGATCAAGATCGATCCGTCCGAAATCACGGCTGCCAGATGGTTTTCAGCCCATGAGCTGCCCAACATTCCTCCGAAAGTGAGCATTGCCAGAAGGCTGATCGATTGGTTTGTGGACAGCTACGGCTGAGATGGCAAGGCTGCCGCGCATCTCGCCTGCTCGTAGCTCCGGCGAGAGAGTCCCTCGAAGCCTCGAAGTTGTCCTCTCCTCGATAGCCCGGATCGGAGCGCAATATGAAGCTCCTCCGGAACGTCCCGCAGCATGTTTGCCGCTCGGTTGCCCTCCGGGAACTCCAATTGGCTCCCCGCCTGCGCCACGATTCCATAATTTTGGTTTGCCTGGGATCTCAATCTAATAGAATATAATTGTTTCAAATAAAAAAGTTTGACTGGCTCCTTGCTGCCGTGATATGGGTAAAAACCGATCCTGCGGCGGTCTCATCCTGATGGCTCGAAAGTCACCATGTGAGGGGGGGATTCGATCATGAGGGCAACAACGAAGCTTTGTCTTCTGATCGCGGCGGCGGCGCTGTTCGTGACGGTGTCAACGGCAGAGCTTCAGGCGCAAGCGTGCAGCTCCTGCGAGGAATGTAATACAGAAATACAAAACGCCGAATCAGGATCTACGGTCCTCTTGTCCCAGAGTATAGATGCAAGCGGACATTGCATTCTGATAAACAGGAACGATGTCGTTTTCGACTGCCAGGGCTACAACATTTTGGGCCTGGGAGCTCCCTACATGGGGATAAGGGTTATGGGGAACAACGTCACGGTGCAGAATTGCACCGTCGTCGGGTTCGGGTCTGGTATTATGGTGGCCGGAACGTTGCTGCAGACAGTGGACGGGAACATCGTGCTCGGCAACCATACCTATGACAACGGGAACGAGGGGCTCGGGGCCTGGTATTCGACGAACACGCTGCTGCAGAACAATGAATCCACGGGGAACTGGTGGGGCGTGCAAACGCACGGAAATCAAGACCTGATCATGAGTGGGAATACATTCTGTGACAACGAGGAGTACGATCTTCTTGCAGAGGATACGACCGGAACGGGAACGGGGAATATCTGCGATAGCAGCTATTCCTGGCCCGATTATGGTCCGTACGTGTGGACCTGTTCGTCCCCATGCCAGGAATGCACGACCGACAGTGAGTGCGACGATGGCAATCCGTGCACGGACGACACGTGTGTGGACGACAGCTGCGAGCACACCAACAACACGGCGCCGTGCGACGACGGCAGTCTATGCACCACGGGCGACATCTGTACCGATGGAACGTGTACAGGTACGGCGGTCAACTGCGACGATGCCAATGCCTGCACGGACGATGCCTGTGATCCGGCGACCGGATGCGTCCACGCCGCGGTCAGCTGTGACGACGCCGATGCCTGCACCAACGACTCGTGCGACCCGGCAACAGGGTGCGTCCACGCAGCGATCAGCTGCGATGATGGCAATTTCTGTACGACCGACGCCTGCGACCCGGGGACCGGATGCCTCTACGCCGTGATCAGCTGTGATGATGCGGATGCCTGCACGGACGACGCGTGCGACCCGGCAACCGGGTGCGTCCACGCAGCGATCAGCTGCGATGATGGCAATTTCTGTACGACCGACGCCTGCGACCCGGGGACCGGATGCCTCCACGCCGTGATCGGCTGTGATGATGCGGATGCCTGCACGGATGACGCGTGCGATCCGGCGACCGGATGCGTTCACGCGGCGGTCGGCTGCGATGACGCCAGCGCCTGTACGGACGACTCGTGCAACCCGGCAACAGGGTGCGTCCATGCCATCATCAGCTGTGACGACACCGATTCCTGCACCAGCGATGCGTGCGATCCCGTAACCGGGTGCTTCCATGTAGCGGTCGGCTGTGACGACGGCGATGCCTGTACGAACGACGGGTGCCAGCATGCGACAGGGTGCTATCACGATCTCGTTAGCTGTGAGGACGTCAATGCGTGTACGGTCGACTCGTGCGATCCGGCAATCGGGTGCATCCATGCGGCGCTCAGCTGTGACGACGCGAATGCCTGCACCAGCGATGCGTGCGATGCAGCAACCGGGTGTGTCCATGCGTGCAGTGCCACAGGGTCCGGGGATCCCTGCTGTACGGACCCGGCCTGCTCGGGAGATCCTGTTTGCGAGCTTGGCTGTACGGACGCGGACGGAGATGGATACGGGAACCCGGCAAGCGCCGCATGCCCGTATCCCGAGCTGGACTGCAATGATTCGGATGCTGCGGTCAATCCCGGCGCGACCGAGATCCCTGAAAACGGGATGGATGATGATTGTCAGCTCGCCACACCCCCTTGGGGCACGCCTGCTTCCACCCTGGGTACTCTGAAAGAGAAGAGATTCTCAGACATGTTGAACAATCTGTTGATGCTCGTGGTGCCTCTCGGAATCATCGGGCTGAGGCGGGGATTGCGGCGGAAGAGATAGGGGCGGCGGCCGCGCGCGGTCGAAGGGCAGGCTCGCGGGCCGACTGGGTGCCGGCCTGCCGGCTGGTTATCCGATGCTCCGCTCGCGTCCTTCCCAGAACTTCTTCTTCACATCCTTCCGCAGGATCTTGCCGATCGGGGTCTTGGGCAGGCTCTGCCAGAACGCGACCTCCTTCGGGCACTTGTACCCGGCGAGCCGCTCCTTGCAGTGCGCGATCAACTCTTCGGCAGTGGCCTCGTGACCTGACTTGAGGACCACGACGGCCTGTACTCGCTCGCCCCATCTTTCGTCCGGAGCCGAGACCACGGCGCACTCCATGACCGCGGGGTGCTCGTAGAGCGCGTCTTCGGTCTCCTTCGGGTAGACGTTCTCCCCGCCCGTCACGATCATGTCCGCCTTCCGGTCGACCAGGAAGAGGTATCCCTCCGGGTCCGCGTACCCCATGTCGCCCGTGTGCAGCCATCCGTTCCGCAGGGTCTTTTCGGTCAGCTCCGGGTTCTTCCAGTAGCCTGTCATCACATGTTTGCCGCGGATCGCGATTTCTCCGACTTCACCCGGCGCAAGGGGAACACCATCCGGGTCGACCACCCGCATTTCCGAACAGGGGGACGCTTTGCCCGCGCTCGCCAGCAGTCTCGACCGTTCGCCTTCCAGCTGATGGTCCCACGGCATGAGGCTCGAGCCGCCGAGCGCCTCGGTCATTCCGTACGCCTGAGCGAATCTGTTCCCGAATTTACGGATGCACTTCTTCAACACCTCGGGAGGAAAAGGGCTTCCGGCATAGGACATGAGCCTGAGGCTCGACAGATCGGTTCGATCGATGTCCGGATGCTCCAGGAGCCATGTGTAGAGCGTGGGCACCATGTTGATGTGGGTACACTTCTCGTCCTGAATCAATCTCAGGATCTCGCCGAGGTCCGGTCTCCTGTTGATCACGACCTTTCCGCCCACGAGCAACGCGGCCAGGGCCGGCCAGAAGGACACGTGGAACAACGGCAGGACGAAGCAGGTCGCGTCGTCGTGGCGAAATCCGAGGCCGAGCGCAGCAGCGATCGTGGCGGTCATGAGGTTCCGGTGCGTCAGCATCACCCCCTTGGGAAGACCGGTGGTCCCCCCGGTGTACATGAGAACGGCGAGCCCGTTTTCGTCCACCTCGAGGCCGGGCTCCTCGGAGGAGGCGTCCCGGAGGAGCTCCTCATAGTACGCCATGCCCTCGGTTCGGTTATCGAGGGAGATCCAGCTCCGGATCGTCGGCACAGCCGGCTGCACGCCCAGGGCCCGGCTCTCGTACGAATCGCCGGCGAGAAAGCAGACGGCCTCGCTGTCGTTCACGATATAGGCGATCTCGGCATCGGAGAGCCGGAAATTCAGCGGCGTCACGCTCATGCCGAGCTTGGCTGCGGCGAAGTAGATCTCGAGGTACTTGTGAGTGTTGGCAGCCAGGACGGCGACGCGCTCGCCGCGCTCGTAGCCGAGGGCGGTCAAGCCATGGGCAAGCCGGTTGACCCGGTCGTTGAGCTGCCTGTACGTCAGCCGCGTGCCCTCGAAGACCACGGCCTCGAAGTCGGGACAGACCCTCGCACTCTTTCTGGGGATGTCTCCAAGGGTATACATCGCCAGCCTCCCGACCCATCATGTCCAGGATTTCGGGTATCCCATGAACTGCATGATCATGTTCTTGGCCATCTCGTCCGAGATGGGGGAAAAGACCATCTGCTTGTAGTCCCGGAAGTGCCTCTGCATGTCATATTCCATGGCGTACCCCCACCCTCCCAGGATCTCCATGCCCCAGGTCGCCGCCTTCTCCGAAGCCCTGGCTGCCACGATCTTGGCCATGCAAGCCTCGCTGTGATAGGGCTTGCCCTGGTCGCACAGCCAGGCGCACTTGTAGATCAGGTTGGTGGCGTTCTCGATTTCGATGGCGATGTCGGCCAGGTAGTGCTGGAGGATCTGAAACCGGGAGATCGGCCCGCCGAAGGCGTGCCGCTCCTGGGCGTAGGTAAAGGCATCCCGAAAGGCGGCCTTGGCAACACCCAGGCTCAGGACCGCCGTGCCGATCCTCTCGGAGTTCAAAGAGAAGAGCAACTCGTACCAGCCGTTGTGGAGCGTTCCCACCAGGTTCTTCTTGGGTACGCGGACGTCCTCGTAGACCACTTCGTTGCAGCCGGCGGCGTGACAGCCGAGCTTGGGTATGAGCCGGGTCTCCAGGCCTTCCGCGGGTCGGGGGACCAGGAAGATCGAAAGCCCCTTCGACCGCTTGGCATTGGGGTCCGTGATCGCCACCGTGGTGATGTAGTCGGCCCTGTGGGCGCCGGTGATGAAGACTTTCCGGCCGTTCAGCTTCCAGTAGTCCCCCTCGTCCACGGCCCGCGTCTGAATGGCTCCCAGGATGTCGGTCCCGCCCCCCGGCTCGGTGAGCCCCAGCGCCAACCTCGCTTCGCCCCTGGCAACCCTGGACAGGTAGGTCTCCTTCTGCTCCGGTGTGCCGAAGTACAGGAGCGGCGAGGACCCGAGGGTCGTGGCGCCCACGCACAGGGTGGCCGCGACGGATGCAGTGGCCAGCTCCTCTGCGAGGATCGTGGTTTCGATCGCGCCCATCCCCTGGCCGCCGTACTCCACCGGCACCGGCGCAGCGAAATATCCGATCTCCGCAAGCTTGTTCCAGAGCGCATCCGGAATGAACGTGCAGTTCTCGTCCATCCACCGGACGAACTCGCGGGTCAGCTCCTTGCTGCAGAAACGCTGCATCTCCTTGCGGAGCATCTCCTGCTCTTCCGTGAACCCGAAGTCCATCTCTGGGTACTCCCTTTTTCCTTCTGCATTGTTCCGACTATTTCTTCCGGTCGGATTCGATGTTGCTCGCCTTCTGCTTCTGCGCGAACTGCCCCGGTTTGTCCCGGTAGACGTCCAGCGCTGCCTGCAAGGCCGGGCTGTTCTGCAGCCACTGGATCCCGTTGCGCTCCACGGCCAGCGCCGTCTCGATGCTGCCCCCTTCCGCAGACCGGTCCATGACCTCCTTGCCCATGCGCAGAGCGATCGGGCTCTTGCTGCCGATGACCCGGATGGTCTCTTCGAGCTTCTCCTCGAACTCCTCATCCTTGAACACCCGGGTCAGGAGCCCCATTTCGTACATCTCGCGGGCCGTGTAATCCTTGCGGCCGCTGAAGACGACCTCCTTGGCGCGGGCGACCGGCATGCTCCTCGGCAGCCGTGCCGTTCCGCCCCAGCCGGGCAGGATTCCCATGTTGATCTCGGTCGTGCCCAGCTTCGCCGATTCGGGTGCGTACAGAAGGTCGCAGCAGAGGGCCAGCTCCAGCCCCCCTGCGAGGCAATAGCCGTGGATCTTTGCGATCACCACCTTCTCGCACCCGGTGATCGCTTTCTGCACGTCCAGGCCTTCGTGGGCGAGCCAGTCCATGGCGCCCCGATGTTCCGCGAGGGACGGGAAGATGGAGAGATCCCCTCCGGTGCAGAAGGACTTGCCGGCCCCGGACAGCACCACGACCCCTACCGATGGTACCTCTCGTACTCTTCGAAAGGCGTCGATGAGCTCTTTGGCCATCTGCCGGTCGATGGCGTTATGCTTGTCCGGCCGGTTCAGCGTGATCCTGCAGATGGCGTTGTTCTTTCCCCCGATCTCGTAGGTGATCATCTGATAGGTATCGGGCCGCATCGCGGAATCGCTGCCGGGCACGCCCTCTTCCGCCTCAGCGCCCTGCGGCGGCGCGGTCTTTCTCGCCTCGGCTCCCACGGGCCGGAACATGGGCAGGGCGAACTCCTCGGTGATGTCCTCGAAGGCGACCTCCACGTCCATGCCGATGTGCACGTCTTCCGGGGGGCAGTCCACCACGCGGGTCATCATCCGGACGCCCTCGTCCAGGTCGACCAGGGCCAGCACGTACGGGAGGTCCGCCATGAACTTCGGCTCCACCATGTCCATCATGACCGTGTAGCTGTAGACCTTCGCCTTGCCGCTGGCCTGAGACCAGCCCAGGTTCGAGGACCAGCATTCGGGACAATACTTCCTGGGATAGAAGATCCCGGCCTTGCAGTCGCCGCACTCCTGGATGAGCAGCCTGTGCTGCTTGGCCGCCTTCCAGAACTCCCGGGTCCAGGGCTGCACCTCCGGCAACGGCTTCGCGTAATCGCTCATGGCAATTCCCTCCCCCACACCGTGGCGATGTTGTTCATCCCGGAGCCGCCGGCCGTGTTCTGGAAGACGTATCTGGCACCGGGCACCTGCCTTTCCCCGGCCTTGCCCATGAGCTGGCGCGCCGTTTCCACGTAGGTCGCCATGCTCACCCCCGAGCCGGTGTGCCCCCTGCCGACCGCGTCTCCGATCGTGGACACCGGGCACCTCCCGCCGGGCGAGGTGTGGCCCTCGCGGATGAACCTCCCGGCCGTTCCTCGCTCGCAGACCCCGATCGCTTCGAGCATCATCGGGATGGCGAAAGGATAGGCGATGTAGAGGTTCCAGATGTCGATGTCTTCGCGGGTGACGCCCGCCTCCCGCAACGCCGTTGCCGCCGATTCGCGCCAGCCCTTCTCCACCGCCTTGTGATCCCGCAGGATGGGACAGGCGGAGAAGTAGGCGGCCCCCTCTCCGAGCTTGTAGGCCGGCGTGTCCGTGACGTTCCTGGCCAGCTCCGCCGAGGTGACGACCATGGCGGCGCCGCCGTCCCCGAGCACGTTGCATTCCCTCTTGCGCAAC
Source organism: bacterium (assembly GCA_040756235.1). Taxonomy (GTDB): domain Bacteria; phylum Desulfobacterota; class DSWW01; order DSWW01; family DSWW01; genus JBFLZG01. The sequence goes on from JBFLZG010000086.1 coordinate 11,025, forward strand.
GGGGTCGAGATCATGCGCGAGGACAGAACGTCCTCCAGGGTCACCGGTTTCCGGTAGAACATGGAATTGGGGTCCAGGGCTGCCCACTTGCGCAGGGCCACGACCACGGAGGCCATCTCCTCGGAGGTCGTGCCGCTCTCGTACATGTACCTCTGAGCCATGAGGCCCATGACGCCGTTGTAGGTGGTGCCGAAGGGGTACTCCCACTGCAGGTCCATTCCCGCCGTGGCGAAGAAACTGATCAGCTCCGGGACGGGGATGGTGGAATGGACGGTCACGTGCGGGATCAGCACGAACCTGGCCAGCCCGCTGTGGATCCACTGCTCGGCCAGCCGGAGGCAGTTCGATGTGGAGGCGCCGCCCGCATTGCAGATGCAGACGTCCTTGCAGCCCTTCAGGCCCAGCTCTTCGGGCAACTTGCCGAAGGAGATCTCGGCGGCGAGCCGCGGTTGTGCCTGGGGTGCGACCGTGATCACCCCCTCGATCTCGTTCTTGTCGATTCCGGCATCCCGGACCGCCTGAATGCAGATCTCGTAAATGATGTCCCACGCAGATCTCTCCGGGTAGATACCGGTGGGCACCTCGCCGACACCGACGATCGCTAGTCTCCCCTTGCTCATGCCTGCCCCTCCCGACGCCTGACTGGCTTCCGGTCTTTACCCGTCCGTCCGCCCCGGTTCGGGAGACCCGCCCGGATGCGGTGTCGAAGGTTGATTCTCCTCATCAAACCTTGACTCTTCGCCTGCTCGTGTCGATGCCGAGCAGCTTCCCGAGATTCCCGCCAAAGATCTTGCGCCGATCCTCCTGGGTGATCGGCGGGTAGCCGTAGCTCTCCTGCATGTCTTCGGGGATCTGGAATTCCCGCATCCCCTGGACCGCCATGCCGATCTGCATGCCGAAGCCCGCGTAATCGCAGCCCCAGATGATCTTGTCCGGCCCCACCCAGCGCATCGCTTCACCGAGAATCTTGGCGAACTTGCGGGGGGCCGTGAGCGCCCAGGGGACCAGAAGGCTCAAGGACTCGTACACGTTCGGGTGGGCCATGGCGATCATGTTCAGGTCGTCGCAGTAGGGATACCCCATGTGAAAAGCCACGATCTTCAGGTTGGGGAAGTCGCGGGCCACGTCGTCGAGCTGGAGCGGCAGGGCGTGCTTGCTCTTGCCGGGCGGGACCCAGGAGAACCCGGTGTGGATGTCGAGCACGATTTCGAGCTCCTCGGCCTTCTCGTAAAAAGGCCAGAGCTCGGGATCGTTGATGTAGGTGTCCTCGGGAGGATAGTACTTGAAGAGCTTCGCCCCCCTCTCCTTGACCCAGTACCGGAGCTCCCAGATCGTGTTCTTCACTCCCTTGAACTTGATGGGGGAGAGGTTCGGCTGGTAGAAGAATCGATCCGGGTTGGATTCCACGATCCGGGCCATCTCCCCGTTGGAGACCCATCGTCCCGTGTAGCCCGTCGAATCCATCATCGACTCCGGCAGCAGGCAGGCGATGTCCATTCCATACTTGTCCATGGCCCGGAGGATGTTCTGCGGGTCGGCGTTCTTCTTCATTTCCCACTCTTCGATGCCGACCGCCCGGACGGTCTTCTCGAACATGGGGGGAGGACAGCCGGTGAGCAGGGGCCGGGCGATGTTGTCGATCGCCCGCCACCACATCTGGACTCCCGGGAAATGGTTGAACGGCTCCATGTCACCGATCAGGTGACACTCGGGATCGATCTTGAAAAAATCGTCCTGCGCAAAGACGCTGCCCATGATTCGCCCTCCTGACGGTTCGGCGGCCGCTCGGTCGGTTACGCGGACTCTCAGCGCGGGCCGGGCCCGCGGAACGGTCTCCAGCACTTCTCCAGGATCGGCACCTCTTTCTTCCACCAGGGCCGGTCGAGGGCCGGCATGGGGGCCTGGATCGCTCCCTTCGGCAGGATCGACTCGTGCTTCTGCCGCGGGCCGATCCTGTACTCGTCGAAAGCATACTCCCTGCCGAAGACCGGATTGTGCGGGCATCGAGGCCCGCACCCCATCAGGCACCTCGACAAGCAGATGTTGCAGCGCTTGCAGCGAACGATGTCCTCGGGGCGGCCCGCTGCGAGCTTGTTGGGGTACTCGGGGTCGACGAACAGCTGCCGTCCCAGGGCGGAGATATCGAACTTCCCGGCGGCCATGTCCTTCTCCGCCTTGAGGGGATCGTGCTGGGAGGCCACGATGACCGGGATCTTGATGGCCTTCTTGAAGTCTTTGCCGGCCTCCGGTGCGTGCTCTGCGCGGTCCGCGTCGATGACCAGATGCCCCCCTTCTTCATAGCCGCCCCCGTCCGAAAGGCTGATGTAATCCGCCCCCCGGGCCTCCATGTCCTGGGCCACATCGATCATCTCTTCCCGGGTCAGGCCTCCTTCCATGTGCTCCTCTGCGCTGATGCGGACGCCGAGGGCGATCCCGGGACAGGCATAGCGCACCTGCTCGCAGATCTCGTTGAGGAAGCGTTTGCGGTTCCTCCACTCCCCTCCGTACAGATCCGTCCGCTTGTTGCTCAGGGGAGAGAGGAACTGGTGCTCCAGGTAACCGTGGGGGGCGTGGATCTCGATCACGTCGAAGCCGGCAATCACGGCAAACTGGCAGCTCTGGGCAAATTCCTTCTGCTCGCTTCGGATCTCGTCGATCGACATGGCTCTGGTCATCTGCCCCACCAGAAAGCTGCGCGGGTGTTCCACCCGGCTCCAGGCGGCTGCGAGATGGTCTGCTGCCTTCTCCATGGCGATCTCGTACGGCAGCCCGGCCGTGGGGGCCGGCGCCAGCTCGTGGTGATCGTGCGAATGGCCCTGCCGGCCGAAGCCGATGGTCATCTGCGCGGCGGCGTGGGCCCCGAAGTAGTGGATCCGGTCGGTCAGCAGGACCAGCCCCTGCACATGACCCAGATGGAAGCAGTACAGGTTCCGGCCCCACACGAACTTCGAAGCCAGGCGGGTGCCCATGATGGCGCCCGTGCTGATCAGCCCCGTGCCGCCCTTGGCGCGCGCCGCGAAGTACGCGATCATCTGCTCGGTCGCCTCTCCGTCCACGCCGGAAAAGGTCTCGTTCATCGGCGCCAGAGAGATGCTGTTCTTGAGCGTGACGGGCCCGATCTTCTTGGGTCCCAGAAGATGCGGAAACTGGGTCGCCTGCTGCTTCCTGGGCATGACGCTCTCCCTCCCGTGTGGTTTGGTTGCCACCGATTTTTCTAGTGTCCTGAAACGTGCGCCAGATCATCAAGGGTCACGGCTGGGGCGAGCAGCCTTGGAGCTCGACCGCCGGACCCGTCTCGCATGAAGGCGTCAACCCTCCCCGAAGGAAACCGATCGAACCCGTTTGAGCGGGATGCGAAACGAACCGAAAGATGCCGCACCGGAGAGGGGAATCTCTCCGTCGACCTCGATCTCGAGCGCTTCGCCCTGCTTCGTGGTCAGCTCCGCCCGAAGCCGCCCCGCGTTCTCGCGCAACTTCACAATGGCAAGCCTGCTCACGTCCACCTCCACCTCCGAGTCTCCCAGGCGGCCCCGCAATACGTGGTCTCCGTTGAACGCGATCTCCCGGAGTCGCGTCTTCATTCCGGTGCTGTCCTCGATTTCACCCGATGCGGTTTGCGGCCGGGGGGCGCCCATGAAGCCGTGCTGGATAAGGTCCAGAACGATTTGGGCGCCCTCCTCCACGGAATAGCGGGGATCGATCATCTGCCAGTATCCCAAGCCTTCAGCCAGGACCAGCTGCAGGTACGCGATCAGGGCCTCGTCGTGCCGGATCCGGATGCGGCCTTCGGCGACGGCTCTGCGCAAGTCCTTCAGCATGGGCCGGCTCAGCACACGGAAAGCCTCGCTGGCCTTCCGCGCCATGACCGGATCGCTTCCGCCGACAGCTCCGCGGATCTCGTTCAAGATGCCTCGGTAGCCGGGGAAGGCCTTCAGGAATGCCACGCCTCTCTTCTTGCCTTTACGGAAGAAGTCCTGCTCAGACCGAATCTCCGCCCACGACTCTCGCGGCACGATCGTGACCGCCAGACGATCGATGCACTCCATGAACAGCTCTCTCTTGTTTTTGAAATACACGTAGAAGGTGCTCTTCCCCATGCGCAGCTTCTCGGTGATGTCGCTGATCTTCGTGCTCTCGAATCCCCTTTCGGAGAACAGCTTGATGGCCATGTCCAGAATGAGGATCTTCTCTCGGTTCTCCTGGTCTGTGCCCGTCCCCTCCGTGCTTCCCGCTCCCGCGAGCGGAGCTGCCGCCGGGTTCTCGGCCTCTCCGTCTTTCAGCAGGTCACGCCTGGTCGGGGGATTGTTCTTCTCGAAGATCTTCGCGATCTCGGCCAGGGACAACCCCTTCCTTTCTTTCAGCTGGCGGATCTGTCGCAGCCTGGTCAGATGGGTCTCGTCATAGAACTGCAAGTTGAGCCCGACCTTGTTCGGAGGGTGAAGAAGACCCAGAGCGAGATAGTAGCGGATGGCAGAAGAAGCGATGCCGGCTTCTTGCGCGAGCTCCGATGCCTTCATCTGCCGCCGCAGGTCTCTGATCTTGCGCTGCATGATCCCAGGACCTCGTCGCACAATCCATTAACTGCCTGAAAAAACCGCATGGTACTAGTATGCACAACCTATTAGCTACGCGGTGAATTGTCAAGGAGAAAATTCATCTGCGTTCGTGAAATCCGTAATAGATTGAAATATCAGTACAAATTCCAGGCAAATTTTTTACTTGACAGGAGGGCTTGAATCGACATATGCTTCGCGCCAGGAACAATTGGTACTGTCATGAAGTTGAGGGAGACGCACATGAAAGCCTCACCAGCATTCCTTACATTGGTCATGCTCTACGTGCTCTTGGCAAGCGGTCTCGGTGCCGATGAAGCGAAGCCCGAGATCATTGACAAGTCCAACTGGAACAAGGCTGAGGGGCTTGTACCGAAGCCGTTTCTGGAGGGGCTCAGGAAAGGGGGAATGATCGTCACTGTGAAGGAACCCGACTACGACACTGCGGAATTCTTCCCCGATTACGCCTTGGCGAGCATGCAGGACAATGTCGGGAAGTACGCGCTGGACGACAACGACATGATCGTCGACACCCAAACGGGCAAGCTCGCAAAGAGCATCGTGGGATTCCCTTTCCCCAAAGTCGATCCGGCCGACCCGAAGGCGGCGATCAAAGTCATTTACAACAAGCAATATGTGACCTACATCCTCGGGTTCAAACGGTTCACGACGATCACGACCTGGGTGGGCTCTGAGACGGGATTCGAGAGGGACGTCGAGGTCTTTTTCCACGATGCCTATCTGACCGGGTTCCCGGGGGCCAAGGCGTACCCGAATCCGAGCGACATCGAGCGGTACTCGATCATTTCCGTGCAAAAGCCCTATGACCTGGCCGGCACTTCGATCATGCTCTGGCGCTATCTTTCCGATCAGGCAGACGTCAACTTCAGCTACGTTCCCGCCATTCGCAGAGTACGCCGGATGACGCCGGCCAACCGGTCCGATGGATTTGTGGGTTCGGATTTCGCGGTCGATGATATCCTCGCCTACGACGGAAAGATCCCCCAGTTCACGTGGAAGCTGATCGGTACGCAGGAGGCCCTGGTCCCGTATGTCTCCTGCGCGCCCCTGAGGGTGGAAGTATCTCCCCAGGGGGAATGGGTAATGGCCAAGGACCATCCCTCCATACGCTATGGATACCAGGACAAGACCTGGGGCGGATCTCCGTGGTGCCCCCTCAATACCATCTACTCGAAGCGTCCCGTCTATGTCCTGGAGGCCAAGTCAAAAGACCCCTACTACAATTATGGAACGCAGTACATCTGGGTCAGCGCCGACACATGGGGGCCTGCGTACAAGCTGGTCCATGACCGCTCGGGGGAGTTCTGGAAGTGGCTCTCCGTGACCACGTCCGGGTTTCGGAGCGACGACGGCAAGGTGAAGTTTCTTGCCTGGCTGGATCACATGGTCGTGGACCCGCGCAGGGAGCATGCCTCCATCATTTCCCAACTCCATCCGGACACGACACTTGTGTACAACGCGGTGCTCGACCTGAACGACTTCTCCCTTTCCGGGTTCCAGAAGTACTGCAAATAGGTAGAGCCTGTCCCCAAACGCCCATCTGCGGCGTTGCGCTCAGGGGAATGGAGGCAGAGAGCATGGAAAACGGAAGGGTTCCGCTGGCAAGAAATTACGACGTCGTCGTGGTGGGAGGTGGTCCGGCCGGGGCGGCAACGGCAAGGGCCCTGAAGGGGCAGGGGTTGAAGGTTGTCATTCTCGAGATGAAGAAGCTGCCCCGTTACAAAATGTGCAGCGGGATCCTTTTCCCGGGCGCTCTGCGCACGCTGTCCGGCATCTATGGCGGCGTTCCGGAGGAAGTCCTCAGCCATCCGTCACGGTGCAGGGGATTGAGGGTCTTTGTCGACAAAGAGTCCCCGATGATGGAGATGCCGGCAGATCTGATCGACCCGGAGCGAGGAAGCGCGGATTCCGGCTTGAGCGTGCGAAGGGGCGATTTCGATTCCTGGCTCTGCAAGGAGAGCGGGACGGATCTCGTAGATGGCTGCGTCTTTCATGATTTCCGCGAGCACGGGGATGATTTCACGCTGAAAGTGGAGATGGACGCGACCTACACGGAGCTGAAGACGCGCTATCTCGTCGGAGCAGACGGATGTATCTCGCGAGTTCGGAGAATCGCGTTTCCGGGTTTCGATCGGAAGCTCAGGCTGATCCCCAATTACGAGGAATGGTATCTGGGGACCGCCGATCTCGAGCCGGAGTGGTTGTATATGTTCTGTGACAGGTCCGTAACGGGCTTTTTCGCCACCCTGTTTCGGAAGGAGAACCATTGGATCGCCGTCACCGGGGTGCAAAGAGGAGAATCGGTCAAGGACTTTCATCAAAGGCTGATCGAGTATCTGAAGCAGAAACATGGATTTCACGTCGAGCAGAGAGAGAAGAGCTGCGGCATCGTCCTGCACGATATGTCGGCGACCGGGAGCTTTTGCCTGGGGAGAGGCAACGTACTGCTCGTGGGAGAGGCGGCCGGCCTCAATCGCTGTGCGGAAGGGATCACATCAGCCCTGCTGAGTGGCACCGCTGCCGGGGAATGCATCATCGAGAGCATGAGATCCGGAGAGAAGGCGTTTCAATTTTACTCCCGGGCGATCGAAAGCGAAATCCAAACGATCCGGAGTGTGAACGGACTGATCGAGAAAGCCCTCGGTTACAACCCCTTCACAAGGGAGTGAGTGGAGCAGGTCCCTCTGCGAAGCCCCCTTGCGCCAGGTCAATCTATAAGGCGCTGGATCGGCGCCTGCACGAAAGAAGCACCTCGGCAAGGAGCGCATGGGGGTGTTCAGGGCCTTGAAAAGATTTGTGATCCCGAAAAGAATCTCAGTGCGCGAGCGATGCTGGGGTCTGTCGGGCGCGGCCAGAGGCAGTGATCAAGGCGAGAACGTCTTCATGTAGGAGTCTGCCAGTACTCGGGGAAATCGGCCATGAGCCTTTTGTCTGCAGCTTTGTCCAGCATCGAGAAGCATTTGTAGGTGGTGGTCAACAGTTGATTTTCAACGTAATGATGGAACTGTTCGAAAACTTCCGCCTGATCCATCTTCTCCGGTAGTGAGTAAGGTCCTTCCGCAACCAGGACAATCTTGTTAAAGGGCAGAGGCAGCATGGTCCTGTCCCATGTGCGAAGGAGGATCCGTCTCTTGCTCCAAACGCGCACGACGAAAAAGGGGGCATGGATCTTCATCGCCAACACGATGACGCCCGTCTTCATTCGATAAGGCGGACCGGATGATCCGTCCACCGTGATGCCCACGGCCGGCCTGTCGACTTTCAGGAGATGCCGGGTGAATTCTTCGAGGATGATTCTCCTGCGGCTCCTCCCTTTACTCGATCCTCCCCGGAACACGGTAAAGTTGCATAACCCCAGAAGGCGCGCAATCACATCGCCCGCATCCCCCACGCTTGCAATCGTTTGGCCGTGAAACCTTCTGTAAGCCCAAGGCACGCAAAGCACATCCTGGTGCCACAGGGCTGCCACGAATCGGTGAGGAGGGTTGCGCAGCGCATCATCCAGAGGGGAGGTCAGGTCCGTGATCTTGCTGGTGGCCCAAACAAAAGCGAAGTATGCAAAATATAGATATGGGACCGTGTATTCCGCCAACCGGACCAGAGACTTCCTGGCGCGCCGACGCCATTTGTGCTTTTCTGTGTTCCTGACCATGGTGCTTACGATTCTTCCGGGAACGAACCCGGCCGGTAAGGCCGGAGACCCTGCTTCCGGATCGGAATGGGGGCGTGGAAAATGTAGAGTACTGGGTAACTAGATTGTGCGTCAAGGACGGGATGGGCGGGACCGCACGGAAGGGCTCGCAAGGGGCTCAAAGGGCTCATGTACGCCCCCCGGCCCGAGCTCACCGTGCAACCGCTCGCGATTCCGCGGAAGCGGTGCGCCTCCCGCCTGCTCAGTGGACGGCCCGCATGATTTCCGGATCGAGGCCGGAGAACCGGGCCATGTACTCCCTGCGCTCCCTCCTGAGCTGCTCGACGAGCCGCTCCCGGGTGGCCTGATCGTAAAGCTGGCGGGGATCGAAGCGGTCCATGTCGAAGGGCTCGCCCCTCTCTCCGGTCACGCCCCCCACCAGGACCCGGGTGCCGGAATCCGGGTCGTCCGCCCAGACCGCGGTGTTGCGGAACACGGCCCGGGTCACGTACCCGATGCCGCTCTTCCAGGGCCGGCTGGGAGGCCTCAGGAGCTTGCCGGGCTGGCGGGGATCCTGGATCTCCCCCACGCCCCCGGTGTTCATGAGGAAGCAGCGGATCTTGCTTCCGTGTCGGCAAAGAAATTCGTAGAAGAGGTTTCCCTCCTGCTCGGGCGGTCCGATGATGAACGGGTTGGTGCCGACCACGCGGCGGGAACGGCCGGCAAGAGCCGGGTCGCCCGCCGCGGTCTCGATCGATTCGCCCAGCATGAAGGCGACCGCCGCCTGCTCGGCCGTGAGCTCCTGCAGGACCGGAACCACGGTGTTGCGCCGGGTGTTGAAGAAGATGAAGAGGCCATCGAGCTCGGCGACCGGCGGCAGATCGATCTCGCCGTACCTCCTGCTCTCGGGCAGGCAGGTCAGCGGCAGGATGGCCCTGCCGTTGGCGCAGAGGTCCTCCTCCAGGTAGTGCATCTTCCCCCAGTAGTCGAAATACATGTTCTCGGCGACGAACTCGGCCGACTGGGTGGCGGGCCGGAGCAGCATGTCGTCTTCATCCAGGTCGGTCTTCAGGAACATGGCCTGCTCGGTGCCCAGCACGCGTCCGTCGCGGATCCGGATGCCGACGAAATCGTCCTGCACGACCCGGCTCTGCTCGCCCTCTCCGTCGAGGAAGTGGGTGTGGCCCACGTTGGTCGTCTTGCCGGTGCCGGAGAGACCGAAGATGACGACCCCGTAGCGGTACAGCTCGCCGTCGAAGGCGCTGCGGGCCACGACGACCTTGGAGCCCGCGTGGATGCCGAGGATGTTCTTGCGCTTGGCCCGGAACATGGCCATGCGCAGAAAGCCCTTCTTCACTTCACCCATGTAGTCGGAGCCGACTCCCACGGTTACGTTCTGTTCCGGGAAGCAATAGAACCGGCCGAAGTCGCCGGTCAGGATCTCGGGGACCATGAGGAGATAGAGGTCCTCGGCCTCGGGGACCGGGTCCCGCTCGAGCAGCATCTTGCCCCACATGAAGGGAAGGTGGTGGTTGGCCCGGTTCTTGGTGGTGACCATGTAGTAGCAGTTGAAGGTGAAATCCGGGTCCGCGCCGCTGCCCATGACGCGATGAACCAGATCGATCGGCAGGAAGTTCACATGCCCCCTGTAGTCCTTTCCTTCGTGGCGTCCGCCGAAGATGCGCGTCATGAACAGGTCGAGCTTCTGCAGGGTCTCGACCTGCTCGGCTTTCGGATTGGGGTCCTCCACGGCCGGGCTGCCGATGGTCACCGTGTACTTCGCGGAGCGGTTGCGCACGCGCGTGTCCCAGTTGTAGCCGCCGTAGATGTTCCGCTGGCCCGCGGAGATCGCGGTGCGGCCGAGCTCGGGGCCTTTGTAGTGGATCACGTTGGTCCCGGCCCTTCGGGATTTCTCCAGCAGCGTTGCGATCTTGTCGAGAACCCCCTGCCCGTCGTAGAGAGACATGTCTCCTCCCTTTCCGAGATTCTGTCGCTTGGGTGGCCCCGCGCGCGGATGCGAGAAGGCAGCTCGAGACCGCGGAGCGCCCCGGCGATCAGGCTCCCCGGACCGCTTCGGCCGGACAGAGGTCGGCGCAGTATCCGCATTCCGTGCAAATTTCCGGGTCGATGCGGTATTCGCCGTCTTCCAGCAAGATGGCCCTCATGGGGCACTCCCGCATGCAGTCCCCGCAGTGCGTGCACTTCTCCACGTAGATGACGTAGCCCATGTGCGTCGTCCCGATCTATCTCTATGATGCGGCGTCCTACCTGCGGATTTCCCAGAGGGTGGGGCTGAGCTCAAGGTTGTAGGGTATGTTCGTGAAGAGGATCCGGCCGTTTGCGCAGTCGTAGGCCACTGCAAGAGGGCGGTCCAGGTCCGCTGCCCCGAGGGCAAACTCGAAGGACCCGTTCGAGGGACTGAACTGGAGAAATAAGAATTCGGGGACCAGCTCATGCGTGACCAGCAGGGCGGAGGACTGCGTCGCGTCCCGGTTGGTGGGCGGCGCGGCCAGCCCGATGGGACTGGGAAAATCGGGGTCTTCTATGAAAGGGGCTGGGTTCGCCAGGCCGTCCAGGGCAACGGTCCTGGAGCTCGCGTCGGTGAGGCGGTAAATTCTCCCCTGATCCTGAAATTCAATTCCAGGCTCGTTCTGCGAGAAGAACAGCTGGTCCGACGAGGAACGGTAAGCAATTCCCTGCAGGCTGGAGAAGTTGCGTGCGAGCGTGGCGGTGTCGAACGTGGGATCCGCCTCCAGGCTGAGTGCCAGGCGCACGATCGACTGAGCGTTCGCGGCGCCGCGGTTCCGGTTCAGGACGAACAGGAGTGCCTGGTCCCGGTCACCATGGGCGGCCAGGGCAGCGGGCTCCAGAAAAGGCGTGCCGTCAAGCACGTCGTTGGTGACCTCGACCGATGACTGGCCTTCCGGAAACACCGTGCCCGCGAGGTCCTCAATAAAGATAGAGTTGCTGTCACCGCTGCTATAGAACAGGAGCAAAATGTCTTCTTCACCTTCTGTCCGGCCGATCGATGAGAAGAAGGCGAGACCTCCGGGGGTCGAGATGTTGTTGACCATGTTGAAGTGAACCCCGTTGGCCTTGTAGGCCACGATTCTTCCCGCGCCGCGGTCGGCGACCAGCACGTCTCCGGCTTCCAAGCCCCTGGAATCCCAAGTGAAGCTGGCCCCGTCCGGGACCACGGCCAGGGCCACCGGATCGTCCAGGGCGTCCTCGGCGCTGAGCTGGTCGAAGCGCGTGTACTGGTCCACGCGGGTGAACGGAACCGTGCAGGAGGCTTCGGAGCCGTCCCCGTCGCCATCTCCGCCTCCGTCCTCATCGTCGAACAGCGTGAAATCGCCACACGAGGCGGCCTGCAGAAAGAGCGCGATGCCAAACGCAACGAGCAAGGGGCGCAGCCGATTCCAAAGTTCAAAGAGACGCATCCCGGCACTTCCTCCACTCAGCGGCAACGTGTCGTCGTGTGTCTTCGCAGTGCTCCCCCCGGCTCCCGTGAGCCCGGCGGCAAAGCGTTCGAAATGGAGCGGCGGACAAGGAAGATTTGCTTTCCGGAGCCCGTCGATTATAAGATGTATGAGTCTGGGAATCCAGCAAAATCCATGAGATATGCGATCCTTTCCGACATTCATGCGAATCTCGAGGCCCTGGAGGCCGTGCTCGGGCAGATTGCCGGGCTCGGCGTCGATCAGATCATCTCGCTCGGGGACCTCGTCGGGTACAACGCCGATCCCAACGAGTGCGTGCGGATCGTGGTGGAGGGCAAGATCCCCACGCTGATGGGCAACCACGACGCCGCAGCCTGCGGCCTGGAGGAGCCGGTTGACTTCAATCCCATCGCCAGGGCCGCGATCCTCTGGACGAGGAACGCTCTGACCGCTCGATCCCGCGAATTCCTGCGCAGCCTGCCGGATGAACGTCGCCTCCCGGGCTCGGTCCGTGTCCGCCTCGTCCACGGATCGCTCCTTCACAGGGACCACTATCTCTTGTCCCGCCGCGACGTGCTGGAGAACGTCCGCCGCATGCGATCGGACCCGCAGGGCGCGCGCATTCTCTTCTTCGGGCACACCCATCATCAGGTGGCCTTCCGTGCGCGCGACGAGGACGCGTCCGTGATCGAGTCGTCCCGCTTCGAGATCTCGGAGGACGGCTATTACTTGATCAACCCGGGCAGCGTGGGGCAGCCCAGGGACCGCGATCCGAGGGCGTCCTTCATCGTCTATGACCAGGAGCGGCGTTCGGTCGAGGTGATCCGGGTTCAGTACCGGGTCGCCGACTGCTCCCGCAAGATCCTTGCCGCAGGCCTCCCCCGCGAGCTTGCCGCCCGGCTCAGTGAAGGATGGTAGCAGCACTGCTTGAGAATCTGTTCACGTCTTTCCTCCAGCCCCGGCCCGGCAGGACACAGGTCCGGATCCAGGGGACCCGACCGGCCGCACAGGCCCTGGTCACGGCCCTGCTGGCGGACGCCCGCCCCCGCTCGGTCCTGGCTCTGACGGCGACCTTGAGAGAGGCCGAGGAGCTCGCCGAAGAGCTCAGGTTCTTTTGCGGCCTGTTCACCTTCGGGTCGGGCCGGGAAAGGGAAGCGGGGAGCCGCCAGGTCCTTCTCTTCCCGCCGGGTCTCGGCTGGCCCCTGGGCAGCCTGCGCGTCTCGGCTGATTCGATCCAGGACCGGCTCAGGACCTTGCTCCGGCTCGTGCAGGGGCAGCGGCCCTGCACGGTGGTAGCGCCGGTCGACGCCCTGCTGGAGCGGGTTCCGCCGCAGCAGGTCCTGGCGAACCACGGACGCGTGCTGCGGCCGGCGCAACGGGCGGATCGGGACGAGCTGGCCGGCTTTCTCCTGGACACGGGCTATCGCCGCGTGCCCGTGGTGGAGGAGCCGGGCGAGTTTGCCGTCCGCGGGAGCCTCATCGACCTGTACCCGCTCACCGCGGAGGTGCCCTTCCGAGTGGATTTCTTCGGTGACTCGATCGAGGCCGTCCGCACGTTCGATCCCGAGACCCAGCGCTCCCGGGAGCCCGTTCCTTCTGCTTCTGTCCCTCCCGCCGGGCTCTATGTGGAGCGGGCCTGCCCGCGCGAGGACCTCAGGCGCCGGCTCAAGGACCGGGCCGACGCCCTGGACATGCGCGCCCGGAGCCGGATCGCATTCCTGGCCAGGCTGGACGCGGGCCTGCCCTCTCAGGAACTGGCGACTCTCATTCCGTTCTGTTATCCGAAGCTGGAGACCCTGCTCGAGTACCTGGACCCGGATGCCCTGATTCTGCCCCTGGATCCCGAGGGCATACGCAGGACCGCAGAGACGCTCGAGGCCGAAGTCGAGCAGGGGCTCGAGCGTCTCTTCCAGGCCGGTAGGATCCCCCCTGCGCCGGAAGACCTTTATCTGAGACCCGAGCTCCTGTGGCAGCGGCTTCGGGAATCCTCGTTGGCGGTCTTCTCGGACCTGCCCCTTCCGGGCGGGTGGCTGCGGCCTCCGGCGCCCCCGGACGGGGCCCCCGGGGAGCCGGGTCTCGACTCCGAGGGAGGCGCGGAGCCCGCCGTCGTCCGCCTCCAGTGCAGGCGGGTAGCGCCCCAGGTCGTGGCCGGGCAGAAAGGCCAGTCGACCCGGGGGCTGGCCGCCTACGTGCGGCCGATCCGGGAATGGATCGGCCAGGGGCAGCGGGTCTATCTGGTCTGCGGGACCGAGCCGGAGAAGGCGCGCATCGCGGGTCTGCTGGAGGACTACGGGCTGGACTTCATCCAGCCCGGCGGGAAGCTCGATTTCTGGCAAACCCCTCCCGGGCTCTACCTCCTCCGGGGCGCTCTCTCCGAGGGATTTCTGCTGCCCGCGGCAAACCAGGTTTTTCTTCACGAGGAAGATATCTTCGGCCGCAAGGTGCGCAGGCCCAGGGTCTCGGATCGGGCGGCGTTCCGGGGCATGGACGTCCGCGAGCTCAAGCCCGGGGACTTCGTCGTCCACGTGGATTTCGGCATCGGCCGGTACCTCGGGCTGGAGACGCTCGACATACGCGGCCTGGTGAACGACTACCTCCACCTGGAATACGCCGGCCGGGACAAGCTGTACCTTCCGGTGGACCGGGCCAGCCGCATCCAGCGCTATGTGAGCACCGAGGAGGCCCCTCCGGCCCTGGACAAGCTCGGCAGCACCGCCTGGGCCCGAACCAAGCAGAAGGTCCGGGAGTCGATCCTGGCCATGGCGGCCGAGCTCGTCTCGATCTACGCCGCGCGGGCCGTGAAGAAGGGGTTTTCCTTTTCGCGGGCCGATGCCTCCTACCACGAGTTCGAAGCCACCTTCCCGTACGAAGAGACGCCGGATCAGATGCGCGCCATCGACGACGTGGTTTCCGACATGGAAAGGGACCGGCCCATGGACCGGCTGGTCTGCGGGGACGTGGGCTTCGGAAAGACCGAGGTGGCCATCCGGGCGGCGTACAAGGCCGTCATGGACGGCAAGCAGGTGGCGGTCCTCGTGCCCACGACGGTCCTGGCACAACAGCACTTCGTCAACTTTCGGAGGCGCTTCGAGCAGCATCCGATCGCAGTCGAGATGCTGAGCCGCTTTCGCTCGACGCGCCAGCAGAAGTCCATCCTGGAGGCGCTGGCCAGGGGGACCGTCGACGTGGTCGTCGGGACGCACCGGCTGCTGCAGCAGGACGTGCTCTTTCGGGACCTGGGGCTGCTCATCGTGGACGAGGAGCACCGGTTCGGCGTGCGCCACAAGGAGAAGCTCAAGAAGATGCGCACCGAGGTGGACGTGCTGACCCTGACCGCCACCCCGATCCCGAGGACCCTGCACATGTCGCTCCTGGGCATCCGGGACCTGAGCGTGATTCAGACGCCCCCGCAGGACCGGCACGCGATCGAGACCTACATCGTTCCTTTCCAGCCCGATGTCATCCGCGCGGCGGTGTCCCAGGAGCTGGAGCGCGGCGGGCAGGTCTTTTTCGTGCACAACCAGGTCTACGACATCGGCGCGGTCGCCGAACGTCTGCAGCAGATCGTGCCCGAGGCGCGCATCGCGATCGCGCACGGACAGATGCCGGAGAGGGAGCTGGAACGGGTCATGCTGGAATTCGTCGAGTGCCGCCACGACGTGCTCCTGTGTACCACGATCATCGAAAGCGGCCTGGACATTCAGAACGCAAACACCCTGCTGGTGAACCGGGCCGACCGTTTCGGGCTGGCCCAGCTCTATCAGCTTCGCGGCCGCGTGGGCCGGGCCGAGAGACAGGCCTACGCCTACCTCATCGTCCCGGACGATGAGACGCTTGCGGGCGACGCCCGGGAACGGCTCGAGGCCCTGTACGAGTTCACGGAGCTCGGCTCCGGCTTCCGCATCGCCCGCTACGACCTCGAGATCCGGGGCGCCGGCAACCTCCTGGGCGCGTCCCAGTCGGGCCAGATACGCGCCGTCGGGTACGATCTGTACCTGGGGATGATGGAGAAGGCGGTCCGGGAGCTCAAGGGCGAGGAGGTCATTGAGGAGGTGGACCCGGAGATCCACCTGGAGATGCCCGCCTATCTGCCCCAGGAGTACATCCCGGATTCCACCCAGCGGCTTTCCTTCTACAAGCGGCTGGCCAGCGCCCGGGAGGAGGCCGAAGTGGAAGGGTTGCGGGAAGAGCTCGTGGACCGCTTCGGCCCGCTCTCGGAGCAAGCGGAAAACCTCCTGGGTCTGATCCGCATCAAGGTGCGGTTGCGGAGGCTGCGGGTGCGGGACGCCCGGCTGTCCGACGAGGGGCTGCTCCTCACCTTCGATCCGCAGACACCGGTCCACGTGGAGCGCATCCTCCAGTGGGCCGCCCGCGAGCCGGAGCGCCTCCGTCTTTACCCGGACGACCGTCTCCTGATACGATTCGTCGCTGCCGGCCAGCCGGAGCGGCTCGATGTGGTCCATCGCCTCCTCGGCTGGCTGGAAGAGGCCGGCTCACGACCGCGACGGACGGAAGCCGGTCAAAGGGGAAATGTCCGATGAAGAAAGGAAGACCATGACGACGAGGGATCCGCTATCGGCGACGCCCGCCCGCGGGCTGCGAAGCCGTTCGACCTTGCGCGCGAGGAAGGGGCCTGCGGCAGGCCTTGTACTTGTCCTCTCTCTGGCCCTGTGGCCGGCTGCGCCAGGCGGGGTGGTCTCAGCCGGAGTGCTGGACCGGGTGGTCGCAACGGTCAACGGCAAAGTGATCACCGAGAGCGAGCTCCGGGAAATGACCGATCTGTTCCAGCACCAGGAAGGTGCGGGTTCCAGGCCGGACGCCTCCGAATGGGAGCAGGCGTCCATGCAGCGCAGGATCCTGGAAGAGCTCGTGGACCGCAAGCTGATGGACGATTACGCGAGCAAGAACGGCATCTCCGCCTCGGATGAGGAGATCGAGCAGGCGGTCAAGGAAGTGCAGGCGAGGGGCAACATCACCCGGGAGCAGCTCATGGAGTCCCTCCGGCGCGACGGGGTCTCTTATGAAGAGTACCGGGACCAGATCCGAGACCAGATCATCAAGGCCAAGATGATCCACAAGGAAGTGCGCGCCCAGGTCTCGGTCAAGGATGAACAGATCGAGGCCTACTACCTGGAGCACCCGGATGATTTCCGCTCAGAGGAAGGTTTCTTCCTCAGCCACATTCTCCTGGGCCTGCCTCAGAATCCCAGACCGGAGGTGGTGGAAGCCGTCATGAACGAGGCGCGCAGGATCCGCGGGGAGGTCCTGGCCGGCGTGCCCTTTGCGGATGCTGCCGCCAAGTACTCCCAGGATGCCTCGGCGGCCCGGGGCGGGCGTCTGGGGTTTTTCCGCCAGGGCGCTCTCAGCGGCGATCTCGAGTCGACCATCCTGGGGATGCAGGAAGGGGAAGTGAGCGAGCCCATTCGGACGTCGGCCGGGGTCCACATCGTGAGGCTGGAAGAGAAGACCTCGGGCGAGATCCGGTCTCTGGACAGGGTCCGGGATACCATTCGCGAGAAGCTCTTCGAGGAAGCTGCGGAGCGCCAGTTCGAAGAGTGGCGGAAGAACCTCCGGAAGAGCGCCTATATCGAAATCCTCCTTTAACATTGTGGGCCGACCACGAAGGGGAGGTGCTAGGTATTGGGTATAGGTAGAGCTTGTCCCACAAGCTCTGGTTCGGGAGCCTGTTCAAAAATGCCCAGATGCCAGGCGCGCGAAATCCCGAGGAATGAGGCGTACAGTGAGAATCTCGGTGGACCCCGGCTTCTGCCGGGGCAGGCTCCCCGCGCCTCCATGCGCCACGAGCGCAACGCCGCAGATGGGCGTTTTGGGACAGGCTCTAGGTATTAGGCCGCTCCCAGCCAGGATGGCGGATCCTGCTGCCGTTCTCGTCTTGGCGGAGCAGGGTCGAGCGCTGGAACCTGGTACCTGAAACCTGTCACCTGATCTGACTCCCATGCAATCCATCCAGGTGTTGGGCGCCCGCGAGCACAACCTGAAGGCGGTCCACGTCGAGATCCCCCGCGAGCGGCTCGTGGTGATCACGGGGCCGAGCGGGTCGGGCAAGTCCTCGCTCGCCCGGGACACCCTGTACGCGGAAGGCCACCGCCGCTACGTCGAGTCCCTGTCGGCCGAGGCCCGCCAGCTCCTCCAGCAGATCCGCAAGCCCGACGTGGACCGGATCGAAGGGCTCCCGCCCGCGATCTGCATCGATCAGAGATCGTCCGGCCGGAATCCACGGTCCACGGTCGGCACGATGACCGAGCTGGCCGACCTCCTGAGGCTGTTGTTCGCCAAGGTCGGCGCCCCCACCTGCCCGAGCTGCGGCGAGCCGATACGCGCGCAGAGCCTCGAGCAGATGGCGGACCGCATCCTGGACCTGCCCGAAGGCACCCGGCTCATGCTGCTCGCGCCGCTACCCCCGGCCGAAGGGAAGGGGCCTGCTTTGAAGTCCCTGCTCGAGGGCCTGGAGCGGCAGGGGTTCCTCAGGGTCCGCGTCGACGGCGAGGTTCTGGAGCTCGGCGATCCGGGCCTGCGCCGGAGGACCCAGTTCCGCTCCGCGGACGTGGTCGTGGACAGGCTGATTCTCAAGCCCGGCATCCGCAGCCGCCTCAACGATTCCATCGAGATGGCGGCCAAGCTGTCGGACGGCGTCGTGACGGCCTGGGTCCTCTCCGACGGAGGCGCCGGCCAGGAGCGGACCTTCAGCGAAAGCGCTCGCTGCGTGAAGTGCCGCCTGCCTTTTCCGAAGATCCACCCCAAGCTCTTCTCCTTCAACAGCCCCGAGGGCGCCTGCCCTGCCTGCGGCGGCATCGGCAGACAGCGCCGGGTCGATCCGGATCGGGTCGTGCCGGATCCGGGGCTTTCGATCCGGGAGGGGGCCCTGCGGCCCTGGCAGGGGCGGTCGGACGCCCGCTGGAAGCAGACCCTGGAGAGTCTCGCTCGTCACGGCGGTTTCGACCTCTACACCCCGTTCAAGCGTCTCCCCGCCAGGGCCCGGGAGCTGGTTCTGTACGGGTCGGGAGAAGAGCCGGTCCTCTTTCGGTTCGAATCGGGCCCCCGCAAGCGCGAAGAGCTGCGGCCCTTCGAAGGGGTGATCCCCAACCTCGAGCGGCGCTACCGGGAGACGGCGTCGGAACGGGTCCGTCAGGAGATCCGGCCCTTCATGAGCGATCAGGTCTGCGCCGTCTGCAGCGGGTACCGGCTGAGACCCGAGGCCCTGCACGTGCGGATCCGGGAGAAGCACATCGGCGAGCTCGCCTCGATGAGCATCGAGGCGCTCGAGGTCTTCCTCCGGGGCCTGGACCTGTCGGCCTTCGAGGAAAAGGTGATCGGGCAGGCCCTGGCCGAGATCAGGGCCCGGCTCGAGCTGCTGCGCCGGCTCGGCCTCGAATACCTGAGCCTGAGCCGGGAGTCCCTGACGCTGTCGGGAGGCGAGCTCCAGCGGGTGCAGCTTGCGAGCCACATCGGCTCCGGTCTGGTCGGCGTGCTGTACATCCTGGACGAGCCGACCATGGGCCTGCACGCCCGGGACACGAACAGGCTCCTCGACCTGGTCAAGCGGCTTCGGGACAGGGGCAACACGGTGCTCGTGGTGGAGCACGACCGCCAGACCATCCTCGAGGCAGACCACGTGATCGACATGGGTCCGGGTGCGGGCGTACGGGGCGGGAACGTCGTCTTTTCGGGCGGGCCGGAAGAGCTGAAGCGCTGCACGGCGTCTCTGACCGGGCAGTTTCTGTCCGGCGCGCGGGCGATCCCGGTCCCGGAAGCGCGCGGCCGGCCCGACCGGGGGCTCCTCGTTTTGCGCAAGGCGCGGCTGAACAACCTGAAGACGGTCACGGCCCGCTTCCCGGTCGGCCGGTTCACCTGCGTGACCGGGGTGTCCGGATCCGGCAAGAGCACGCTGGTCCTGGACACCCTCTATCCGGCCCTTGCCAGGCGGCTGTCGGGGTTGAGGTCCGGACCGGCTTCCGCCGTTGCGGCGCTGGAGGGGGCGGAGTTCTTCGACAAGGTCGTGCCGGTCGACCAGGCGCCCCTGAGCCGCTCGCCGCGATCCAATCCGGCCACCTACATGGGGATCTTCGGGCTTCTCCGGGATCTGTTCGCGCAGCTTCCCGAGGCACGGCGCAGAGGGTACGGGCCGGCCCGGTTCAGCTTCAACGTGAAGGGCGGCCGCTGCGAGGTCTGCCAGGGCGAGGGGCTGCGCAAGGTGGAAATGCATTTTCTGCCGGACGTCTACGTGACCTGCGACCTGTGCGGGGGGCGGCGCTACAACCGCGAGACGCTGGAAGTTCGATACCGGGGCCGGAGCATCGCCGAGGTCCTCGAGATGACGGTCGAGGAGGCGCGGCGCTTCTTCGAGCCGGTCCCGCAGCTCGAGCACCGGCTCGGCATCCTGGCCGAGGTCGGCCTGGAGTATCTGCAGCTCGGGCAGGCGGCCACCACCCTGTCCGGCGGGGAAGCGCAGCGGGTGAAGCTCGCCCGCGAGCTGGCGAGGGCCTCGACCGGCCGCACGCTCTACATCCTGGACGAGCCGACGACCGGGCTCCATTTCACGGATATCGAGAAGCTCCTCGGGCTGCTCCAGAGGCTCATCGGGGCCGGCAACACGGTCGTGGTGATCGAGCACAACCTGGACGTGATCAAGACGGCGGACTACGTCATCGACATGGGGCCCGAGGGCGGCGAGCAGGGGGGCCGGATCGTGGCCCAGGGCACGCCCGAGGAGGTGGCCGGGAACCCTGCGTCGCACACCGGCCGCTTTCTGCGGGAAGCGCTCGGGTGAGAGGTGTCAGTTTTCGGGTTCCGGGTGCCAGCCTCTTGTGCGTCCGGCCGTTGAAAGCCTGACAACTTTCAATTGACGGGTTCGACGCGCGGCGGCCGGCATCTTCGGCTGCCAACCGCTGACGCCGCAAGCAGGGATCCACTCCTTCCACTGCAATACCCGAAATCGGTGCATCTATTCAGGTTGAAGCTGAAGCGACAGGTTGAAGCTGAAGCGAACCGGGGGGCATGATGGACGGCCGGCAACCCACTCGAGAGGGTGTCGGGAAACACCGTCTTGAGAGGCTGTTGAGAAATGGCCAGAGGCAAGGCGCGCGAAATCCTGAGGAATGAGGCGTAAGTGGGGAGTCACAGTGGACCCCGGCCTTCGCCGGGGCAGGCTCCCCCAACCTCCATGCCCCATGAGCGCAACGCCGCAGATGGCCGCTTATCGACAGCCTCTGCAGGAGGCGCACATGCAGGATCAATCCTGGCACGCGATGGAGACCGCCCGGATTCCGCAGGAGCTCGAGGTGGATCCGCAGGTCGGTCTGAGCGAACAGGAAGCCCGGCTCCGGCTGGACCGCTACGGGCCGAACGAGCTCCAGAAGGAGGAGCCGATCTCCGCCTGGAGGCTCTTCTTCCGCCAGTTTCGGAACGTTCTGATCCTCATCCTGCTCGTGGCGATCGCCCTCTCGATCGCGGTCGGAGAGATGGTGGACGCGGGGATCATCGCCCTCATCGTCCTGTTCAGCGCCCTGCTCGGTTTCGTCCAGGAGTACAGGGCCGAGCGGGCCCTCGAATCCTTGAAGAAGATGCTTTCCCCGAGCATCACGGTCCTCAGGGACGGCCGCGAGACGGAGGTCCTCTCCAAGAGCCTGGTGCCGGGCGACGTCCTCGTCCTGGAGGCCGGCGACCGGGTGCCTGCGGACGCGCGGCTGATCGAAGCGCATTCCATGAAATGCGACGAGGCATCCCTCACCGGCGAGTCCGTGCCGGTGAGCAAGGATCCGGCGCCGGTCCGGGCCGAGGCGCAGGTCGGCGACAGGAAGAACATGATCTTTGCCGGCACGGTCGTCGCTTACGGGAGAGGGCGGGCCGTGGTCACGGCGACCGGCATGCGTACGGAGTTCGGCGCCATCGCCCGGGAGGTCGCGGCCGTGGAGACCAAGGAGACTCCCCTGGAGAAGCGCACGGCAGAGGTGGGGAAATGGCTGGGCATTCTTGCCGTGAGCGTCTGTTTCCTGGTGGCGGGCGTGAGTCTGGCACGGGAGGCCGTGAGCGGCGAGATCGATTTCCCGTTTCTGGTGAACACGGTCATGTTCGCCGTGGCCCTGGCGGTGGCCGCGGTGCCGGAGGCGCTCGCCGCCATCGTGACCGGCGCCCTGGCCATCGGCATGCGTCAGATGGCCAGGCGGAACGCCCTGGTCCGCAGGATGCCGGCCGTGGAGACGCTGGGCGCCACGACCGTGATCTGCTCGGACAAGACCGGCACCTTGACCAAGGGCGAGATGACGGTCCGGAAACTGTACGTCTCGGGCGCGATGGTCGAGGTGACCGGAGGCGGTTACGAGCCCAGAGGGGACTTCATCGGCCCGGATGGATCTCGGGCCGGGAAAGGCCCGCCCCTCGGGCAGCTGCTGCGGGCGGCTCTCCTGTGCAACGACGCCGCCCTCGAGCAGCGCGACGGGAAATGGGCAATCAAGGGCGATCCCACGGAAGGGGGGCTGGTCGTGGCCGCCGCCAAGGCAGGGCTGGATCAGGCGGCGGTCAACCGGGAAAACCCGAGAACCGCCGAGATCCCCTTCAGCTCCGAGCGCAAGCGGATGACGACCATCCATCGGGCCGGAGACGGAAAGCGCATGGCTTTCATGAAGGGGGCCGCGGAAGAGGTGCTCGGCCGGTCTTCTCGCATCCTCGGGGACGGCGGGGTGCGGGTGCTCGAGGAAGCGGACCGGGCCCGTCTGCTCGAGGTGAACGAAGAGATGGCCCGATCCGCCTTGAGGGTCCTTGCGGTGGCCTGTCGCGAGGTCCCGGACGGAGGGCCGGATCCGGCCGGGGAAGAGATCGAGCGGGACATGGTCTTCCTCGGGTTTGCCGGCATGATGGATCCGCCCAGGGAAGAAGCCGTGGAGGCGGTCAAGACCTGCCGCGAGGTCAGCATCCGGGTGGTGATGATCACCGGAGATCACGAGGTCACGGCCTCGGCCATCGCCCGGGAGATCGGCATCTGCCGGGAGGGCGACCTGGTGCTCAACGGCGAGGCCCTGGAAAAAATGGCAGATGAAGAGCTGGCCCGGATCGTGGACCGGGTTTCCGTCTATGCCCGGGTGTCGCCCATGCACAAGATCAAGATCGTGCGCGCCTGGAAGAGCCGCGGAGAGGTGGTGGCCATGACCGGCGACGGGGTGAACGACGCGCCGGCCTTGAAGAACGCCGATATCGGCATTGCCATGGGCATCACCGGCACCGACGTCACCAAGGACGCATCCGACATGGTCCTGAGCGACGACAACTTCGCCACCATCGTCAAGGCCGTCGAACGGGGCCGGTGGATCTACGACAACATCAAGAAATATCTGACCTACCTCCTGCGCTGCAATCTGACCGAGGTGATGGTGATCGGAGGGATCGTGCTCGCCCTGGGGCCCGAGTACCTCCCGCTCCTTCCGGCGGCCATCCTGTACATCAACCTGGCCACCGACGGCCTGCCCGCGCTCGCTCTCGGCATCGCGCCGCCCGAGCCGGACCTCATGCGCA
The DNA here is from genome assembly GCA_040756235.1 of bacterium. Taxonomy (GTDB): domain Bacteria; phylum Desulfobacterota; class DSWW01; order DSWW01; family DSWW01; genus JBFLZG01. The sequence goes on from JBFLZG010000086.1 coordinate 34,196, forward strand.
GGCCTCCGCGGGACCCGGCCGAAGGGGTGTTCTCGCTGGACGTGAAGCTGTTCATCCTGATTGCCCTGCTGATCGAGGTGCCGTTCTTCCTTTACTTCTTTTTCAAGGATCTGCCGGACCTGGACCAGGCGAGGACCCGGGTCTTCTTCCTGTTCATCCTGGTGGAGCTGATCATCGCGCTCAATTTCCGCTCCATGCGCTACAGCGCCTTCCGGGTCCTGCCGCACAAGTGGCTCCTGCTGGCGATCTTCTGGGAGATCGTGCTCATTGCCGTGCTGATCCGGATCCCCTCGGTGCGGGAAGCCTTCGGCATCCTGGAGCCATCGGCCGGTGACCTCGCCGTCATCGTGGGCGTCGGGGCCGTGGTGTTCGCCTCCATGGAGGGAGTGAAGCTCTTCCTGCGCAGGCGCCTCTCCCTCTGAATGGCGAAAGTCGAGCCAGGACGTTGCGCTCGTCTCTCGGCACCGGGGCGTACTCTCACGCGCGCCCGGCACGTCGTGCGCTCTGCCCCGCAGTCCCCAGGCCGGCAGCAAAGAATTTTTGCAGCTTGTAAGGGTCTCCGTCAGGAGTACGCGCTCCGGCGTGCCCATCCGCAGTCCGACCCCGCCTCGAGAAGTCCGTCCTTCCGAGCGCTTGCAAGGCAATCGAGAAAGGTATCCTGCAGCTTTGCGCACGGCGGCACGGCCTTTGCTCCCCTGATTCCGCGAACATAGGCAAGCCGGGGAGATCGCCATGGACGGAGCCTTCACGATTCTGATCGCGGATCGCAGCCGGGCGCTTCGGGAGACTCTCAGGAGGGAGTTTCTCCGGGAGGGCTATGCGGTCCGGGCCGCCAGAGACGTCGGTGAGGTCTGGACCGTCATCCGGCATTTCCAGCCGACGGACCTGCTCATTCTCGACCTCGAAATCCCGGCTGCAGGCGGGTGGGGTCTCCTGCAGAAACTCCGCAGGGAGACCCCCTGGCTCCCGCTGGTGGTCCTCTACACTCCGATATCGGCTTATGCGGTCGGCAAGGCGCTGACCTGTGCGTCGGCGCTCCTGCTCAAGGACCTGTCGAGAATGGGCCGCCTGAAGGGGGTCGTTGCTGAGCTGTTGTCCGCCACCTATCCTTACCGATTTCCGTCCAGGTGGGAGATCGAGCGACCCGGCCTCGCGTATGGCCGGCAGGAGAGCAAAGCGGAGCGCCAGGGCGCTGCTCCCGCCGTCCAGGCTGGCGACGACGGGAGCTCGCTCGCCCTCGACCGGGGCGAGCCCCTGCGGCAAGCGGCGGCCTTGCAGCTGCAGGCCGAAACCGTGCCTTACCAGTGAAAGCAGCCGTCAGCCCGGCTGTTCGAGTCTGCGCGGATCCTACCGGTCCGAAGGCGCTCAGCCGCTGGGGTGATCGACCACTGCCGCAGCTCCGGAATGCCGGGTGTCCAAGAATGAGTCATTTTGCCTGCGGCTTCCGGCCGAGCTCAGGCTCAGGGCCGCCGGAGTGGCTCCAGTCGTAGAAGCCCTTTCCGGACTTCATTCCGAGCTCGTCGCGCTCGATCATCTCCTTCAGGGCAGGCGGCGGGATGTCGTCGGGATCGCCGCTCTCCCGGTAGTACGCCATCTCGATGTCATGAACCACATCGAGGCCCACCACGTCCATCATGGCGAAAGGGCCGATGTCGGTGTTGAACTTCTCCATCCAGGAACGGTCGATGTCCCGGACGTCGCCGTAGCCTCCCGCCCAGAGCTTGAGAGCGTCCTTCTTCACCGCGCGCCAGAGCCGGTTAGCGAAATACCCCATGATCGGCTTTCGCACCACGACCGGAACGCACCCGAGGGTCTCGGCCCAGGACCGGGCGATCTCAAGGGTCTCGGGGCTCGTTTCGGCCCCGGGCATCACCTCCACCAGTCTCCTGGCGAGCAGGGGCGAATCGAAGTGGATGTTGGCCACCCGGGTCCTTCTCCCCGGCGCCACCGCGGATTCGATCTTCGAGACCGGAATGGAGGAGCTGTTCGAGCCGATGATAGCGTCCGCTGCGGCGGCCCGGTCGATCTGCGCGAAGACTTCCCGTTTGACCTCCAGTTTCTCGGCGACCGCCTCGATCACGAGGTCCGCGCCGTCCACGGCCCGTGCGAGGCTGTCCGAGAACAGGCTGGCGCTCCTGGCCTCTGCATACCGTGCCAGCTCCTCCGGGCTTGTCGTCAGTTGAATCATGCCGGTCAGCCGGGCCCAGGCTTTCGCAGGAGCCTGGGGGTCACGGTCAAAGGTGGACACCTCACAGCCGGCCAGAACGCTCACCGTCGCGATCTGCTGCCCCATGTGACCGGCGCCTACGATGCAGACCTTGCGGATTCCCGGCACCATGGTTTGCACCCTTTCCCCCTTCTCAGCCTCAGACGGGCGACGCATGCGTCGCCCCTACAAGAATCTGGATCCCGGCTCACACGGGCTCCGCAGCATGGGCCGGGATGACAACGCTTCTACAAACCCGCCTGCCTCACAGCTCGTAGCTGGCGTCGAGCCATCCATACAGAATCTCCTGCAAGCTCGCCTGCCCTTCGACCGAGCCGGACAGGCCGTACACGGCCCCGCTCAGGGCGGCCGGCTGAGGCGGGTTCCGGGCGTACTCGACTCCGGCCCTGAGATCCTCCACGAACCTCTCCGCCACACCGGGCTGGGTCTGCGGCAGGGTCACGCAGATGTGCTCGCCGGCGGGCAGCTGCAGGCCGTTCAAGCGCCATCCCTTGGAGGCCAGGTAGTCGTTCACGTGGTAGATGTCGACCACGTCCGACATCAGGCCGAGGCAGAAGGTCGGCTTGCCCGCAATCTTGATCTCCGGGATTCGGGCCACCCCTGCGCGGATGGTGTCGGCGGCCTGCATGATGGCCCGCGCCGCCTTGAGGTAGCCTTCCTCCCCCAGGCAGACCATGGAGGCCCAGGTTGCCGCAGTGAGCCCTCCGGAGCGGCTGCCGGCCGCGGTCGGCGAGGCGTAGAGCCCGCCCGACCAGTCGGTCTTGGAGAAATACTGGTACCGTCTGAGCTTCTTGTTGCGGTAGAGCAGCACCGAGGTCCCTTTCAGGGCGTACCCGTACTTGTGGGTGTCGCAGGAGATCGAGGTCACGCCGGGGAGCCGGAAGTCGAAGGGCGTGACCTCATAGCCGAGCTTCTCGATCCAGGGCAGCAGGAAGCCGCCCAGGCAGCCGTCCACGTGCAGGCCGAGGTCGTGCTGCAGGGCCAGCTCCGAGAGTCTTTCGATCGGGTCGATGAGGCCGTGCGGGTAATTGCCCGCCGTGCCGCCGAGGGCGATCGTGTTCTTCGTGATGCGGGTCGCCATGGCGCCCACGTCGGCAAGGTAGTCCTTTCCGACCGGGACCCGGATGAGGTCGATGCCGAAGTAGTGGGCCCCCTTGGAAAAGGCGGGGTGGATGGTGTCCGGCACGACCATTTCGGGTTTGGTGATTCCCTTTTCGGCCCGGCCGCGCTCGCGGTAAGCCAGCATCGCCATCAGGATGCTCTCGCTCCCGCCGGAGGTGACGCAGCCGCAAACCCCGCCGGCGGCCTCACCTGATCGGACCCGGTCGCCGCTCAGCATGTTGGCCGTCATCGAGACGATCTCGGCCTCGAGCTTGGTGCCGCTCGGCCAGAGGTCCCGCTGCAGCAGGTTGACATGGGAGAAGAGCCCGAACACGCGGTTGAGGAACCCGTAGTGCTCCTTGCCGCCGTGGTAGGTCGTGCCCGAGGACTGGCCCGTCTGCCAGCGGCGGTCCTCTTCCGTGACGATCGCCTCCAGCTCCCGGAAGAGCTCTTCCCGGTTCCGGCCCTTCGCGGGGAGCGAGGGATGGCTCTCCAGGCGCCCGCGGTAAGGATACATGGAGTCGAAGATCGATCCGGTGGATTTCTTCTCGTCTTGTGCGTTTGACATGCGTCGCCCTTTCAGCGGGTCTCAAAAGACGTCATGGCGCTCATCTTGTTCACGTCACCTTTGATCCTTCTCCTACTTCCCTGCCGCTTCCCCGTTCAGCGCGGCGCATATGGATTTATTCTTCCTGTAGGCGGCCTGGAACTGCTGGAACATCCTGTCGTAGAGAGAACGGTTCTCGGGATTAGGGGTGCAGATCCTGGCCACTCGGACCTTCTCGGGCGCCTCTTCTACGGAGCCGTACCCGAGCTGGTCGAAGGCCAGGAATGCAGCGCCGCGGACGTTGGCGTTGCGCGGCTCGGCCATCTGGTGCACGGGAATCCCGAGGATGTCCGCGTGGATCTGGGCCCAGACGTCCGAGAGGGCGCCGGCACCCGCAAGGCGGAGGAAAGGAAAACGGCGCCCCGTGAATTTCCGGGCCGCGTCGATCAGCCATCTCACGTTGAACGCGATGGCCTCGAGGACCGCCCGGCTCATGTGCGCCCTGGTCGTGCTGTTCGACAGGTTGAGGAACCCGCCCCTCATGGTCGGGTCCTGGTCCGGGACGAGGGCTCCGTTGAGCCAGGGCAGGAACAGGACGCCCCCGCTCCCGGCCGGGCTCTCGCCCGCCATCCGGTCGAGCCGCTCGTAGGCGTCCGCGGGCGGCGGGCCTCCTCCGCCGAAGCCGTCCTGGCAATAGATCAGCCCGTTCAGAAAGAACTCCAGCGATTTCCCTGCGCCCCCCATCTCACAGAACAGGACGTGACGCCCCCGGATGGGGCTCGGCATGGTGGTCATGTGGCGAATGAGATCCGTCTTCTTCCGGGGCGTGTGACAGACGAGGAATCCGGACGTCCCGAGCACCATGACGGGATCGAAATCCCGCACCGCACCGGCACCTATGGCGGCCGTGTGATCGTCGTTGGCCGGCTGAGTGACCCGAGTCTCAGGAGCAAGCCCCAGCTCGCGGGCGACGGACGGAAGAATGGGGGCCGGCGCGCCGTCGTTCGCAAGCAGGTCCGGCAGCTTTGCCCGGTCGATCCCCGCCAGTCTGACGAGCGCGGGATCGTAATCCCGGCACTCCGGATCCCGATTGTCCGTGAGGATCAAGGGGAAAGCGTTGCTCAGCGTGCTGGCGCACCTGCCGGTCAGGCGCAGGCTCAGGTAATCCATCGGCTCCAGGAACTTGTAGGTCTTCCTGTAGATCTCCGGCCGCTCATGCTGGATGAACAGGATGTGGGCCAGGGCATCGCTCCCGCCGAGGGTCGGGGGCATGCCGGCAAGCCGCACCCAGCGCACGAGCTTGGCCAGGCCGTAACCCTGGATGCTGGGGAACCCCTTGCATATGGCGCGGTTGTAGACGGCTCCCCGGGTGTCGAGCCAGTGGACCGCATGCATCAGGGGCTTGCCGTTCTCGTCCACGGGCACCGTCACGGACCATTGCGTCGTGCAGCACACGGCGATGATCTGCTCGGTGGAAATGCCGCAGGCCCGGACCACCTTCCGTGAGGCCGCCGCTATCGCCTGCCACCACTCTTCCGGATCCTGCTCCGCGCCTCCGCCCGGCAGCAGGCGCGTGGTCGTTTTTTCCACCGCGCTGGCAACGACTTCCCCGGACTCTCCGACCACGCCTACCTTGGGCCCGCCGGACCCCAGGTCGATGGCCAGCACATGCTTCTGCCCAACCGTTCCCCCGGGTGCTTCCATCCTCTTTCACCTCGCCTGTTCGCGTGCGGGCCACCGATGCTCCGCGCTCGCTCCCGGATCGAGTCGTCCCGTTGCCGCTAGCCAGGGGAGGCGGGAGGGGGGCCAGACCACTGACTGTGAGACGTGACGCCTCTTTCGGACTTCAGCGGTTCAAGTGGCAACGAACCTTCCGGACTCCACCTCGAAGAGATACTTGTCTCCTCGATGCAGGGCGTGGAGCACTTCTACCGGTATGTTCTGCGCGTCGTAGATCGTGCTTTCCAGAAAGATTCCGGGCGATCCCGCGGCGACTCCCAGGAGCTCCGCGTCTCTCTCGGAGAGAGCGACCGCCCGGAAGGTCTGGATGGAGTGGTGCAGCTCGACCTGGAAGCGGGTCGTGAGCAGCTGGTAGAGGGACCCGGTGAGCCGCATGTTCAGGATCGCCTTGTATTCCTCATAGGGAAGGTAGCTTCGCTCCACGACCAGCGGGACTCCGTCCCCCCTGCGGAGTCTCTCCGTCAGGATCACCTTCTTTTGCGTCCCGAGCATCAGCTTGTCGGCCACGTCGGGCGGCGCCGCCATGACGGACTTGTGGATGAGCCGGGTTTGCGGGACGATCCCCATCCGGCTCATGTCATCCGTAAAGCTGGATATGCGCTGGAGGGTGTACTTGACCGGGTGCTGGTTCCGGTCCATGACGAAGGAGCCGACGCCGTTCTTCTTCTGGAGGATTCCCTTGGCGACCAGATCGGAGATGGCCTGACGGACGGTGTTGCGGTTGACGCGAAAAAGCTGGGAAAGCCTGGCCTCGGAGGGCAGCCGGTCCTGGGCGCCGTAGCGCCCTTTCTCGATCATCTCCAGGATCCAGGCGCTGATCTGCAGGTACTTGGGAATGCCTGGCTTCCAGCGGAAGGGTTCGGGCACGGTCCTTGTCTCCTGCAATTGGCTTTCCGGCGATCCTGTCCAGCCCGCCCGCCGTGTGCCGGTCAGAAGACCAGGGGCTCGCAGGCGGTGTGAAAGGCCCCGGCGACGCCTTCATGGGTGATCTTCCCGCCGAAGACGTTGACTCCCTTCTTCAGGGCGGGGCTGCGGCCGACCGCGTCCCGGAAGCCGTGGTCGGCCAGCTCCAGGACGTATTGCAGCGTCGAGTTGGTCAGCGCATAGGTCGACGTGCGGGGCACGGCACCCGGCATGTTGCTGACACAATAGTGGACGACCCCGCCGTGAATGTAGACCGGGTCATCGTGGGTCGTGGGCCTCGAGGTCTCCAGACAGCCGCCCTGATCGATGGCCACGTCCACGATCGCGGAACCCTTCTTCATGCGCCGGATCAGGCTTTCGGGGATGAGCTGCGGGGCGCGGGCTCCCGGGATCAGCACCGAGGTGATGAGCAGGTCGGCCGAGGCCACCTGCTCGTCGATGTTGGCCCGGTTGGACATCACGGTCGTGACCAGACCGTGGTAGATGTCCTGGATGTAGCGGAGGCGCGCCGGGTTGATGTCCATGACCACCACGTTCGCGCCGATCCCGACTGCGATGTGGCAGGCGTTGATCCCGACGATGCCGGCGCCGACGATGACCACCTTGGCCGGAGGCACGCCCGAAACCCCGCTCAGCAGGATCCCGCTGCCGCCGTTCTTGGATTCCAGGCACCAGGCGCCCACCTGGAGAGACAGCCTCCCGGCCACCTCGCTCATGGGGGCCAGCAGCGGCAGGCTGCCGTCCGCGAGCTGGATCGTCTCGTAGGCGATGCCGGTCACGTTCTTCGCGAGCAAGGTCTCGGTCAGGGTCCGGTTCGCGGCCAGATGGAGGTAGGTGAAGACGATCTGGCCCTCCCGCAGGTAGGCGTGCTCGTTCTCCACCGGCTCCTTGACCTTGAGGACCATATCCGCATCGGACCACACCCGCTCCGCGCTCGGCAGGATTTCCGCCCCGGCTCGCCGGTAATCCACGTCCTGCATGCCGCTTCCCAGGCCCGCGCCCTGCTCGACCAGGACACGATGCCCGTGGAGCACCAGGGCGCTGACGCCTTCGGGGGTCATGCCGACCCGCTTCTCCTCCCGCTTGATCTCCCTGGGGATGCCGATGATCATGTCCAACACTCCTTCGGCGGTGTGGAAGGTTCAGCGCCGTGCGAAGTAACTCCTTGCGAACGCCAGGAACCGCTCGTTCTCTTCTTCCGAGCCCGGGGTTACGCGGAAGTACCCGGTCTTGCCGTGGATCTCGCCGATCCGCTTGAGATAGATCTTCTCCCGCAGGGCCGCTGCGAGAATCTCGGACGTGGACTTTCCGCTCATCGTGGCATCCACCAGCATGTAGTTCCCGTTGGCCGGGAAAGGCTTGAGGCCCAGCTCCTGGAGCGCCGCGAAGAACCGGTCCATCCAGCGGTTGTTGTACGCCACCTTGCTCTTGAGCTCCTCCGGGTTGTCGAGGATCGCCTCGGCGGCGGCCATGGACATGAGGCTCACGTTCCACGGCAGCAGCATCCGGCTGAAGGCGTCGATCATCTCTTCGGTTCCCAGCACGTACCCGAACCTCAGGCCGGCAAAGCCGTAGGCCTTGGAGAAGGTCGCCTGGAGGAAGACGTGCGGGTACTTGCCGATCAAGTGGGCCTTGGTGCCCTTTTCCGGATGATAGTCGCGGTAGGCCTCGTCGATGCACAGGGGGATGCCCAGCTCGCAGAACCGCACCAGGTCCTGGTCGCCGATGAAGATGCCCGTGGGGTTGTTCGGGTTGATGATCAGGATGAGCTTGGTGCGCTTGTTGACGGCGCGCAGCATCGCCTCCACGTCGTACTGCAGATCGTCCTTTCGCAACGGGACGGAGACGACCTTGGCGCCGCACAGCTCCGCGCGCGGCGGATAGAGCTCGAAGGTGGGCGTGGACAGGATGATCTCATCGCCCGGCTCGAGGAAGATGCGCATCATGCTGTCGATGATTTCCGAGGAGCCGTTGCACAGCCTCACGTTCTGAGGCCCCAGCTCGTAAAGCTTCCCGATGCGGGCCCTCAGATGAAGCATGCTGTCCGGGTATCGATTCCCTTTGCGGACCGCCTCGGCCACCGCGCTCACGACCTTCTCCGAGGGCGGAATCGGATTCTCGTTGAGCATGAGCCTGGCGTGGTCCGGTTGCGCCCAGGCCTTGTCCAGAATGCTGACGTCGTAACGCCTTGCTGCGAGCAGCCAGGGAACGAACCATTCCTTGAGCTCTTTCATCTTTGGGACCTCCACGTTGCTGCGTTCGGCTCGTTCTGAAACCGCGTCAAAGGGAAGAGGCTAGAGGGAAAAGGGAAAAGGTCTTCCACCTTCACCTTATCCCCTTCACCTTTGGCCTTTCCGCCCGCACGGCAGCCAGCCGCCGCCCCACGTATTCCTCCAGTCCGGCCGAGGCCTGGGAAAAGGCCTCGGCGGTGGCGACCGTCGCCGGGTGGGCGTTGAACTGATCGACTTCCATCCCGTTCTCGTCCCAGGACTGGAGCACGTAGGGAATCTTGCGGAGCTTCAACAAGACTTCCTTCGGGACGTCGTCGAGCCAGATCTCCTCCCGGAAAGGGAGGTCTTCACAGCGCTGGAAAAGGGGCTCCAGCACATAGGGAGGCATGGTGTAGACGATCGCGCCGGCGATCTTCTCCACGTCCCAGAAGCGGTGCCTGCCGGCTACCAGCGGCCCGTCCCGCATCGAGCAGGCCAGCATCTTGCTGGGCATCCCGTTTTCAGCCAATAGTCGGAAGGCCTTGCGGAAGACGTGGATGCCGAGCCAGTGCTTGTCGCTCCAGCTGAGCGAAATGCCGCGGCGGGAGGCCTGCTCGTCGAGCACCGGGTTCTCGGTCAGCCGGCCGATCATCATGGTGATGACCGCCCGCCAGCGGCTCACGTCCACCTTGTTCTTTTCGGCCAGCGCCAGGCCTTCCCTGGCGGCCTGGGCCACCGCCCATATCTGAGGCAGCGTGAAGCAGGTGGTCACGTTGGTGGGGATGGCCATCGAGGTGAGCGCCCTGACCACCTCGACCCCCTGGGCGCTGGCCGGCACCTTGATCATCAGGTTGGGGGCGATCGCCCGGAGCTCCTGAGCGGTCTCGATCATGCGCGCGCTCTCGGTGAGCAGGCGCGGATCGAGCTGGCCCGAGATGTAGCCGAAGCGGCCGCCCGAAGCCTCCCAGATCGGCATCATCATGGCCGCGCCCCGGCGGATGACTTCCTTGTAGGTCAGCCAGAAGCACTCCTCCAGGGTGAAGTCCGGGTGGGAGAGCACGAGCTCGTCGATCCATGCGTCCCAGAACGCCGGATCGTTCTTGACCGCGGCGAGAGAGAGCGGAGGGTTGGTGGTGCAGCCGCGAATCAGGCTCCCGGCCGGGTCCTCGGCCGCGTAAATGCGGCGCAGCTGCTCCTCCAGTACGGCCCTCCTGGACGGCTCGGCAGCGCCGACCATCTTGCGGACCCAGGAGTCGAAGACCAGCGGCGAGGAGTCCCACCAGATCTCCAGGTCGGGATCCACGCTCGCGAGACGTTCCAGCACGCTTTGGCTCATGTGCGCCTCCCTCCCTCGGGTCGAGCTGGCGGACTGCCTATCTATACAGGGGTTACAGATCCGCGTCAAGCTTTTCATGCGGCCCGGGGAGCGTTGAACATGGCCAGCAAGGCGTTGAAATCGCCCGCCTGCAGCGCTCTGCGGGTCATCTCCGGGTCCTGGAAGCTCTTGGTAAGGTCGGCAAAGATCAGCAGGGCGGCCCCATCGTCGAGCCGGGGCACGAGGACCAGGAAGATGACGTGCGAGGCCTCGCCGTCGCTGGCGTCGAAGTCGATCCCGGCGGGCGAGAAGCCGAGACCGATGACCGGTCGCGACAGCCGTTCCAGGCGGGCGTGGGGAACGGCCACGCCGTTGCTGAGCCCGGTCGGCAGGATTCTCTCTCGCGCCGTGACCGCCTCCGCGATCGCCTCGGCCCGGATGCCCGCCACGCCGGCCAGGGCCTGGGACAGCTCCCGGATGGCTTCCCACCTGTCCCGGGCCCTGAGCCGGGGGACGAACGCGCGCCGGTGCAGATACTGGACGAAGCGCGGCGGCACCCGCTGCCGGAGGATGGCCTGGATCGCCGGCCCGCTTGCCATGGAGGTCACCAGGGCCATGACCACCAGGGAGACGAACAGGCCTTCGTCGATGACCCCGTAGCGCAGCGCCAGCAGCCCGAGCACGATCTCCATCGCTCCGCGGGCGTTCATGGCGAAGCTGGCGGCCCAGGACTCGCGGGGCGGAACGCCCGTCCACCTGGCCCCCAGCCGACACCCGAAGATCTTGCCCAGACAGGCGATGATCAGGACGACCAGGGTGAGGGTCCAGTCGAAGTGGGCCGCGAAGTTGACCCGGAACCCGATGCTGGCGAAGAACAGGGGCGCGAAGAAAGAATACACGAACTGCTTGATCGTCTCCCGCGTGTGCTCCCGCAGATGGACGGAGTCCCCGATGGCCGCGCCGAGCAGAAAAGAGCCGAACAGGGCATGCACCCCGAACCATTCGGTGAAAGCCCCGCACAGCAGAGCCATGGAAAGTGTGAAACCCAGGACGCTGCCGGCGCCGCCCGCCCGGGTCTGCAGCCACGGCAGGATGCGGTGGAGGAGCCATCGGCCGATCGTCAGCATGAAGGCGGCGAAGCCGACGGCCAGCGCGGCTGCGTACAGGATGCCGACGCCCGGGCCGCCGCGCGTGCCGATCATCCCGAGAGTCACGGAGAAGATGAGCCAACCCAGGAGGTCGTTGAAGATGGCGGCCGCGATGACGATCATGCCCAGGTCGCTGCGGTACAGGTTCAGGTCCATCAGGGTCTTGGCGATGACCGGCAGCGCCGAGATGGAGAGGGCGGTCCCGAAGAACAGGGCGAACACGAGCGGCTCGACCCCTGCGGCGCGGCCCAGGAACGGCGAGAAGAACCAGGCCGAGGCGAACCCGATCAGGAAGGGGAAGAGGATGCCGGAAAGGCTGACCCCCACGGCCGTCTTGCCCTGCCTCCAGACGGTCGAGAGGTCCACTTCGATGCCGGCCACGAGGAGGAACAGGACGAGCGAGAGGGTCGTGAGCCCGTCCAGGACCAGAGCGATCCCGCCCTCCGGGGGGAAGAGGAACTCCGTCCAGCCGGGCGCAATTCGGCCGAGGACCGTGGGGCCCAGGAGCAGGCCTGCCAGGATTTCCCCCACGACCGAGGGCTGGCGGAGCCGCTGGGCGATCTCACCCAGGAGCCGGGCCGCCGACAGGACCACGCCCACGGCCAGGAACAAAGCGATGATCTCGTCCGAGCTCAGCACGGCCATCGTCGATCCGTTGTGGCGCCGGCGCGCTCTGCAGGGCGATCCGCGGCGGATCTCGAGCGCCCGGCCGGGACCCGACCGCTCTCTCCGCCTGGCTCGCATCCGGGCATTCCGGATCAGACTCTCAAAGACAGCCCCAATATACAAGCAAGACGATTGGCGGCGGGAACCGCTTCGATTTTTTTTACAGCATCGTAAAAAAATGCGACAAGCCCCCGTGGCGGAGAGCATCCCGACCGTCCCCGGCGCGCAGCTCACCCTTTTGATTTCGGCAGGTTAGCCGGAGGCCCCGGATCTCTCGATTGCTGGCACGTCCTTTGCTCCCGATCTCCGTGTGGCCGGGGCTCACGGGCCTCGAGAGCGGACGGGTGACGGAGACGGCAGGGAGAGGGAGTCGGACCTGGGGAGAGAGAGGGAGACGGATGGGGTACGGCGAAAGGGCTGAAAACACGGCACGCGTCATGCGGCCGAGCATCGATCAGAGGATTCTTCCCCTCGTCCGGCAGTGGAAGAAGACCACTCAGTTCTACCACTTCCTTCGGAGGGAGCTCGCTCAGGCCAGAACCGAGGCCGAAAGAGAAGTCATTCGGACCGAGATCGGGCGGGTGCGCACGAAGCTCCTGGGGTTGAAAGTCCTGGCCAAGTCCCTGGTGGATCGCCCGGCCGCCGAGCGCACGAGCCGGTCGGCCGGGCCGACCCTCCTGGAGCTCCCTCTCCAGTAGCCCCTCGCATCACCGGAAGAACGGATTGTGCTGCCGCTCCGTTCCGATCGTCGTGGCCGGGCCGTGGCCCGGATAGGCCCTCACCTCGTCGCCCAGGGGAAAGAGCTTCTCCCTGACCGACCGGATCAGGCTTTCGTAGCTCCCCCCGGGCATGTCGGTCCGGCCGATCGATCCGGCGAACAGCGTGTCGCCGGTGAAGACGACGCCGGGGCCGGACAGGCAAACCCCTCCCGGGGTGTGTCCGGGGGTATGCAGCACCTTGAGCGTCCAGGTGCCGAAGCGCACTTCCTGGCCGTCCTCGAGGTGTCCGTCCGGCGGCCTCTTCAAGCCGCGGGCATCGAGCCGGTGGATGAGCAACGGTGCGTGTGCGATCTTGCGCAGCTCCTCGTTGGCGCCCGTGTGGTCCCAATGGCCGTGGGTGTTCAGAATGCAGCGCACGAGGAGCGCCTTCTTCGTGATCTCGGAAGCGATCCGCACGGCGTCGCCCCCGGGGTCGATGACCACGGCCTCGCGGGTCTTCTTGCAGGCGACGATGTAGCAGTTCGCTCCGAGAAGTCCAACGGTCAGATGAGTGATCATGTCAGATATCTCCCCTCGAGGGATGCCGGCTCATCAGCGGGTCGGTTGCGACGGCGGGCTCGATGGTTTCCAGGCTTGGGTAGGCTTTATCATGTTTCGTCGTTTCGGCCAAGGAGCTGTTCGTTACGGGGACGGGCGCAGCAGGCAGCGCCCTACAAGGGCCGGCGGCCCCCATTGATAATGTCTGACGACTTGTATATACTCACGCCCTTGCTCACACCGCTCGTGCATTCGTAAGGTATCATGGTATTCACCTGGCTCAACCTCGCGATCCTCGCCGCCTTGGCCGGCGGCCTCGTTCTGGCGGCCGGTCCTCTTCTGCTGGCTCTGGTCATCTCCCCGAGGAGCAAAGGGCAAGCGCTCAAGGCCCCCTACGAGTGCGGCATGGTGCCCCACGGGTGGTCCTGGATTCGTTTCGGCATCAATTATTACTTCTATGCCCTGATCTTTCTGGCCTTCGACGTGGACGTCCTCTACCTGTTCCCGGTGGCCGTGCACTATCCGGAGAGCGTGGGGCTCGCGGCCTTCGTCAAAGTGGCGATCTTTCTTGCAGTGCTCGCCCTGGCGGTGCTGTATTTCTGGCGCAAAGGAGTCTTCTCATGGCCTCGCCGGATCCGGGTGTGAGGCCCGCCGTAGCGGATCAAGACCCCCCTCTGGTGAATCTCGAGCTGGCGAACAAGTTCCTGGACGTCTGCCGAGCCATGTCGGTCTGGCCCCTGACCTTCGGCCTGGCGTGCTGCGCGATCGAGATGATGGCCGTGGGCATGGCCCGGTTCGACATTTCCCGCTTCGGCGCCGAGGTGTTCAGGCCCTCGCCCAGGCAGTCGGATCTCATGATCGTGGCCGGAACGGTCTCCCGCAAGCTCGCCCCCGCGGTGGTCCGGCTCTACGAGCAGATGCCGGCGCCCAAGTGGGTCATGGCCCTGGGCAACTGCGCCATTTCCGGCGGCCCCTTCTACTTCGAGGGACAGTACGGAATCATCGAGGGCGTGGATAAGATCATCCCGGTGGACGTCTACGTGCCCGGCTGCCCGCCGCGGCCTGAAGGGCTGCTCGAGGGGCTGTTCAAGCTCCAGGAGAAGATCACCGGCAGGCGCTGGTGGCCGCATCCGAACGAAGGGAAGAAGGCGTGAGCTTCATCTGGCTGGACCGGCTCGAAGCCGAGAAGAAGACCGAAACCGACTACGGGAAGTGCGGTTCCCGGTGGGAGATCGTGCTCCGGCCCGACCGGCTCGAGGCCGCGGCGCGCGCCGCCTGGGAGGAAGGCTACTTCCTCGAGGACGTCTCGGTCGTGGACGTTCAGGAAGGCTTTCTGGTGGTCTACCATTTCGACCGCTGGCAGGCGCCCGGCCGCATCGCCTTCAAGGTCCTCGTGCCCCACGACAAGCCCGAGGTCCCGACCCTCTCGCACATCCACTCCGGCGCGAACTGGCACGAGCGCGAAAGCTTCGATTTCTTTGGGATCGTCTTCACCGGGCACCCGGACCTGAAGCCCCTGCTCCTGCCCGATGATCTGGGATTCCATCCGCTCGTGAAGAAGGCGGAGGCGCGGGCGCCCATGGCCGGCATGGCCGTCGCCGGCGCCGCCGAGTCGTCCGCAAGCAAGGAAGGCAAGCCTTAAGGAATGAACCGGCAAGGCCTCATGAGACCGCAAGCAGCGTTCCAGGACCTGGGCGGAGATTTCTACACCCGATCGCTCCAGCCCGGGCCGACCGAGAACACGCTCATCCTCAACATGGGCCCGCAGCACCCGTCCACGCACGGCGTGCTCCGCATCGTCCTGGAGCTCGACGGCGAGTACATCCTCAGGGCCGACCCGGTCCTCGGCTACATCCACCGCATGCACGAGAAGATGGGCGAGGTGAAGACCTTCGTCCAGTATCTGCCCAACATGGGCCGGGTGGATTACCTGCACGCGATCGCCTGGAGCTGGGCCTACGTGGGGGCGGTGGAGAAACTCTGCGGCATCGAGGTGTCCGAGCGGGCGGAGTACATCCGGGTGGTCACGGCCGAGATGAACCGGATCAGCTCTCATTTCGTGTGGTGGGGAGCCTACCTGCTCGACCTCGGCGCCTTCACGCCGATCATGTACGCCTTCGACGACCGGGAGTGGCTGCTCGATCTGCTCCAGATCGTGACCGGATCCAGGCTGACCTACTGCTACCTCCGGTTCGGCGGCGTGAGCGCGGACGTGACCCCCGAGTTCATCGAGGGCACCTTGAAGTGGTGCGAGCACATGCGCAAGCGCGTCCCCATGTACCGGGCGCTGGTCACGGAAAACATCATCCTGCGCAAGCGTTGCGAAGAGATCGGCACCCTCGACCTCGACACGGCCAGGCGCTACGGCGCCACCGGGCCCGTGCTCCGGGGATCGGGCGTGGCGTACGACGTGCGCCGGGCGGAGCCGTACTCGGTTTACGACCGGCTCTCTTTCGAAATCCCGGCGGGCAAGCGCGGCGGCGACGCCATGGACCGGTATCTGGTGCGTATGGCGGAAATCGAGCAGAGCCTGAATATCATCGAGCAGGCCTTGAAGAAGCTGCCGGACGGCCCGCACCTGCACGAGAAGGCGCCCAAGCGGCTGACCAAGGCGCCCAAGGGCGAGGCCTACTTCGCGGTGGAGGGCGCCAGGGGCAAGATCGGCGTGCACGTCGTGAGCGACGGCGGCAAGAACCCGTACCGCGTGAAGCTCAGGGCCCCCGGATTCTCCAATCTGAGCCTGTTCTCGGAGCTCGCCAGGGGCGTGCTGCTCGCCGACGCCGTTTCGATCCTGGGCAGCCTGGACCTGGTCATTCCGGAGATCGACCGATGAACGTGCTCGGGGTGCACATCCCTGTCGAGCTGATCCAGATCGTGGTGGCGGTGGTCGCGTTCCTGGCCTTCATCGGCGTGAACGTCCTGATTCTGGTGCTCATGGAGCGCAAGGTGGCCGGCCACTTTCAGCGGCGGCCCGGCCCCTTCGAAGTGGGGCCCCACGGCTCTCTCCAGACCGTGGCCGACGCCGTCAAGATGATGGCCAAGGAGCTGCACACGCCCGGCGGGGCCGACAAGATCCTGTTCTGGGCCGCGCCCATCATCACCTTCGCTCCCGTGGTGGTCTCCTTCATGCCCGTCCCCTTCGGTCCCAAGTACCTGACCGGCTGGGAGGTGAACCTGGGCGTGGTGCTGATCCTGGCCTTCGCCAGCCTCGGCGCGTTCGGCATCTGCCTGGCCGGGTGGAGCTCGAACAACAAGTACTCGCTGATCGGCGCCGCGCGGGCCGTGGCCCAGTCGGTGGCGTACGAGATCCCGCTGCTTCTGGCCGTCCTCGCCGTGGCGTTTCAGGTGGGGTCCCTGAACCTCTCGGAGATCACGGCCAGGCAGGGCTCCTGGCCCTGGCAGTGGAACGTGGTGGTGCAGCCGCTCGCCTTCTTCATCTTCTTCGTCAGCATGCTGGGCGAGACGAACCGCGCCCCGTTCGACCTGCCCGAGGCGGAAAGCGAGCTCACGGCCGGGTTTCACACCGAGTACTCGGGCATGGGGTTCGGGCTCTTCTTCATGGCCGAGTACGCGGCCATGATCGTGGTCTGCTCGGTGGGAACGATCCTGTTCCTGGGCGGATGGAAAGGGCCTGTGGTGGACGGCCCGTGGTGGTTCCTGGCCAAGGTCTACGGCCTGCTGTTCGCCATGATGTGGCTGCGCTGGACCTTTCCCAGGGTGCGCTTCGATCAGCTTCTGAACATCAACTGGAAATGGCTGATTCCCCTGGCCCTGCTGAACCTGCTCATCGTGGCTTTCGTGGTGAAGCTGGTTTAGAGGGTCGGTCGAAAGCAATCGAAATATGGAAGAGCTTTCAGCAAGAGTCGTACCCGTGAAGAAGGCCGCCCCGGGCCTCGTGGGAGAGCTGCGCGAGACGCTGGCCGGCCTCTGGAGCCTGGTCGTGGGCCTGGGCGTCACCGGAAACCAGTTCTTCCGCCGCCAGGTCACGGTCCACTACCCGCGCCAGACGGTCGACAACCTCTCGACCTTCCGCGGGCCGCTCGAGCTCATCCCCTCGGCCAAGGACCCGTCGAAGCCGGACTGCATCCTCTGCGGCATGTGCGCCCAGAACTGCCCCTCGGGCTGCATCGACGTTCAGTCCCACTTCGAGGAGGAGCCGGACGCCGACGAGCCCAAGGCCCAGGCGGCTGCGGAAGCGGCCGCGGAAGGCGAAAAGAAAGCGCCTCCCAAAAAGAAGAAGAAGATAAAAGTCATCGACTCATTTACCCAGAACTTCAACCTGTGCAGCCTGTGCGGCCTGTGCGTTCAGAACTGCCCGGGCAACGGCCTGCGCTTCTCGCACGAGGCCTACCTGGCCGGCACCAGCCGGGCCGATTTCGAGCTCGACCTGCTGGCCAGGATGCGGGCCAGGTACGGGGTCTCCAAAGCAAGCGCCAACTGCGCCTGCGAGGAGGCACGTGCGAACTGCGCCTGCGAGGCCGAGAGGAGATGATGGACAAGCTGGCCGTCCTGGCGTTTCTGTCGTACGCGCTGACCGTGCTGGCCGGGGGCCTGATGGCAGTCGCGGCCAGGAGCCTGGTCCGGGCCCTGGCCGGGCTGATTCTGACGCTGTTCGGCGTGGCCGGGCTCTACCTGCTGATCTCGTCCCCCTTCCTGGCGTTCATGCAGATTCTCATCTACGTGGGTGCCGTCGGGGTCATCATCTTCTTTGCGATCATGCTGACCAGGCCCCCTGCAGGGGCCGAGGAAGGGGAGGCCAGGCCGGCCCGGCAGGTGGTGCTCGCGGCGGTGAGCGGCCTGGCGCCTGCGGCGCTGCTGGGCTGGGCCTGCTGGAAGTACCGGGTCGCTGCAGAGCGGGTGCCGGCCGACGTGGGCATGGGCAAGTTGGGAGAGGTCCTCCTCGGGCCCTACGTGCTGGCTTTCGAGCTCATCTCGGTCGTCCTGTTCGTGGCCATGGCAGGTGCCGTTCTCCTGGGCTTCGAGAGGAAAAGGGCGCAATGAACGTGTTGGCCGATCTGCTGGAAAACCCGCTCCTGTATTACCAGAGCGTGGCCCTGCTCCTTTTGGGGCTGGGTTTCTTCGGGCTCATCTGGCGCAAGAGCCTGATCGGGATGCTGATCGGCGTGGAGCTGATGTTGAACGGCGCCGGCCTGTCGATCGTTGCCAGCTCTCAGCTCACGAAGGCGGATGCGGCCATGGGGCAGCTCGCGGCGCTTCTGGTCATGGGCCTGGCGGCGGCCGAAGCCACCCTGGTGCTGTCCATTGCGGTGGTCGTGGCCAAGAGGTTCGGGAACGTGGAAGCCGACAAGATCTCGGAACTGAGGGGTTAGGGGTGCTGGAAAGTCCTCGAATCCTGTTGCCCATCGTCGCGAGCGGAATCTCGCCGCTCGCCATCTATTTGCTCCGCAGGGACGTCAACCGGCGGGAGGCCGCCTCCTTCGCCTCCGCAGTGCTGACCTGCCTGGGCGTCCTGTGGATGGCGCCCGAGGTGCTGCGGGGCGAGATCTGGACTTACACCCTGTTCACGCTCCTGCCCGGCATCCACGTGAAGTTCACGGCCGACGGGCTCTCCCTGATCTTCGGCTTCATCTCCTCCTTTCTCTGGATCGTGGCCACGAGCTACAACATCGGCTACATGCGCTCCCTCAAGGAGCACGCCCAGAACCGGTACTACGTCTGCTTTGCCGTGGCGATCTTCGGCGCCCAGGGCGTCTCCTTCTCCGGGAACGTCTTCACGCTCTATCTTTTTTATGAAATCATCACGATCTTCACCTACCCCCTGGTCGCCCATCACCAGGACGAGGAAGGATACGAGGGAGGCCGGAAGTACCTGGTCTACCTGATGGGAACTTCGAAGCTCTTCCTCCTGCCGGCCATGATCCTTACGTACGTGCTGTGCGGGACCCTGGACTTCCACGTCGGCGACGTCATGAAGGGGATGTTCCCGGCCGACGCCAACCCGGTGCTGGTGACCGTGACCTACGTCCTGTTCATCGCCGGCCTGGCCAAAGCCGCCATCATGCCGCTCCACAACTGGCTGCCTTCGGCCATGGTGGCGCCCACGCCGGTCTCGGCCCTCCTGCACGCCGTGGCGGTGGTCAAGGCGGGCGTCTTCTGCATCAGCCGGGTGATCCTGTCCGGCTTCGGCCTCGAGCTGATGGAGAAGCTCAACCTCGGGCTGCCGACCGCGTACGTGGCGGCCTTCACGATCGTGGTGGCCTCGCTCATCGCCCTGACCAAGGACGACCTGAAGGCGCGGCTGGCCTACTCCACGGTGAGCCAGCTCTCCTACGTCGTCATCGGGGTCGCCATGCTCGCCCCTTCCGCCGTGGAGGGGGGGGTGGCGCACATCGCCCACCACGCCTTTTCCAAGATCACCTTGTTCTTTGCGGCCGGCGCCATCTACGTGGCCAGCCACAAGAAGAAGATCAGCCTCATGTCGGGCCTGGGCCGGCAGATGCCCTGGACCTTCGGTGCCTTTGCGCTCGCCTCCCTGTCGATGATCGGCATGCCGCCGGTCTGCGGCTTCGTCTCCAAGTGGTACCTGGTGAACGGAACGCTGCAGGCGGGACAGATCGTGCTGCTCGGCGCGCTCATGGCCAGCACCATCCTGAACGCGGCCTACTTTCTGCCGATCGTGTACAAGGCCTTTTTCGAAGCGCCGCTGCCCGGGGCCGAGCACGAGGCGCACGGCGAGGCGCCCATGAGCATGGTCGTTCCGCTCTGTCTGACCGCCCTGATCTCGGTCCTCATCGGCATCTACACGAAGCCGGTCTTCACGGTGATCGAATCCTTTGTGAGGGGGTTCTAGAGGTGAGTCTCGAGTCGGCCAACGCGAAGTTCGGAGCCCTCCTGGCGAGGCAGATCGAGCGCCGCTCCGTGTGGCTGAAGATCTTGCTGCTGGTGCTGGCCGCAATGGTGCTGGCGAACGTCTTCGCCATCCGTCCCGGCCACGAGACTGCGCCGCCGGCCTCGCACGGCGCTGAGGCGCAGCACGCGGCGGTCGTCGCAGGCCATGGGGGCGAGGAGCCGCACGTTGCGGCCGGCGGCGAAGGAGCATCTGCCACCGGACACGAGGCTGCGGTTCCGGCAGCTTCCGAGGGCGAGGCGGCGCTGCACAGCGCAGGAGCTCCCCACGGAGCGGCTGCGGAAGGGGAGCATGGCCACGCCGCAGCGGCCTCGGCGCCCGAGGAGATGCGGCAGATCGAGGGAGTCAGACTCAACTACTACCCCGAGGGGAGCCACGCGTACAACCTGGTGCGCTGGGCTTCGGAGAATGCTGCCGGCCGGGCCGCGCTCACCGCCTTCCACTACATACACGCGGCGGAGGAGATCCCCGCTTTCTGGGCGCTCTTCGGCGTGTTCTGCACCTGGCTCCTGGTCCGTCTGAGCAAGGGGTCGGCGCACACGTTCCTGGGCAAGTCCGAGGACTTCTATGATCGATAGCAGCTTCGTCCATCCGGCCATCTTCTTCATCGTCCTGGCGCTGGTCCTGCCGCTGCTCAGAGGCAAAGGATGGAAGTGGCTCCTGCCGGTGCCGGCCCTGCTGGCCGTCTGGTCCGTGCTCCGCATGCAAGTCGGCACCTTCGGTCCGGTCGAGTACCTGGGGCTCAAGCTGACCCTGGGCCGGGTGGATTCGCTGTCGCTCATCTTCGCCAACGTCTTCGCCATCCAGGCCGCGATCGGCTTCATCTATGCCATGCACGTCCGGGACAAGGGCCAGCACGTGGCCGCGGCCCTGTACGTGGCAGGCTCCTTCGGGTGCACCTTTGCCGGCGACTACGTTACGCTGTTCATCTTCTGGGAGCTGATGAGCATTGCCTCCACGTTCCTCGTGTGGCTGAACCGCAACCCGGCTTCCACCAAGGCGGGGTACCGCTACTTCCTCTTCCACACGATGGGCGGCCTGTTCCTGCTGGCCGGGCTCCTGCTCCGTTACCAGGCGGTCGGCAGCTTCGAGTTCGTTCCGGTCGCCCAGAGCGCGGCCCGGTTCTACGATTATCTGATCCTCATCGGGTTCTGCGTGAACGCGGCGGTCGTGCCGCTCCACGCCTGGCTGCCGGACGCCTACCCGGAGGCCACGGTGACAGGCGCGGTCTTCATGAGCGCCTTCACCACCAAGACGGCGGTCTACGTCCTGGCGCGGGCCTTCGCGGGCTACGAAGTGCTGGCGATCATGGGCGTGGTCATGACGCTCTACGGGGTTTTCTACGCGACGATCGAGAACAACGCCCGCCGCATCCTCGCCTACCACATCGTCTCCCAGGTCGGGTACATGGTGGCCGGGATCGGGATCGGGACGCAGATGACGATCAACGGGGCGTGCGCTCACGCGTACGCCCACATCCTCTACAAGGGGCTCCTGTTCATGGGCGCCGGGTGCGTCCTGTACGCCGCCGGCACCGCCAAGCTCAACCAGCTGGGCGGCCTGGCCGCCCGCATCCCCCTGGTCATGGTCGGCTACATGATCGGGGCGGTATCCATCTCGGGGTTCCCGCTGTTCAACGGCTTCGTGAGCAAGACCATGACCATTACCGGGGCCGCGGCCTCGGGCCACGGCATTCTCGCCATCCTGATGGAAGTGGCCGCGGTGGGCACCTTCCTGTCGGTCGGCATCAAGCTCCCTTATTTCGCCTTCTGGGGCGGGAAGAAGGAGTACAGCGGCGAGCTCAGGCCCGTTCCCTGGAACATGTACCTCGGCATGGCGCTCGGCGGCTCGCTCTGCTTCCTGCAGGGCGTCTATCCGAGCCTGCTGTACCGGTTCCTGCCCTTCCCGGTCGAATACGTGCCGTGGACGCCCTGGCACGTGCTCCAGTCGATGCTGCTCCTGTCCTTCACCGGGCTCGGCTTCTACCTGCTGCACAAGAAGCTCACGCCCGAGGCCAAGATCAATCTCGACTTCGATTACTTCTACCGGCTGGCCGGCCGGCTCGTCCTCACCGTGGCCAAGGTCCCGATCGAGCTCGTGGACAACCGCTGGACCGAGGTCTACAGGCAGGTGGGGCTCCGGGGGCTGTTGGGTATGGGCTGGCTCACGAGCGTGTTCGACAAGAAGGGGATCGACGGCGTGCTCGACAACGGCGCCTACGGCGTGAGGAACGGGGGCTCGCTGCTGGCCCGGGTCCAGACCGGCCGGCTGCAGGACTACCTGGCCGGAACGGTCGTCGCCGCCCTGGTGGTGGTGGTCCTGTTGTGGTTCTTTTATTAGGGGTCGTCATCCCGGCCCGGCTGCGGAGCGCGTGTGAGCCGGGATCCAGCAGGGTGCATCCAAGACTGCGATCGCTGCTTGGCACATGGACTGGATTCCGGCCTTCGCCGGAATGACGAAGAGAGAAACATGCCTGACTTCGCACACCTGACTTTCGACGCCTGGCCGGTTCTGACCGCCCTCGTCTTCTTTCCGTTGGCGGCGTCCCTGGCGCTGCTGTTCGCGACGAGCGACGAGTCCGCCCGGAGGTGGACGCTCTTCGCCAGCCTGATCGAGGTCGTCCTGGCGCTCCCGCTGTTCGAGTTCCGCCTGGGTTACGGCGGCTTCCAGTTCGTGGAGCTGGTCCCCTGGGTGCCCCAATGGCGCCTCCAGTACGCCATGGGCGTGGACGGCATCAGCCTGCTCCTGGTCATGCTGACCGTCCTGCTGCTTCCCCTGTGCGTGCTCTGCTCCTGGACTTACATCAAGCAGCGGGTCAAGGAGTTTCACGCCTGTCTGCTGCTCATGAGCGCCGCCTGCATCGGCGTCTTCGTCTCCCTGGACATCGTGCTCTTTTACGTGTTCTGGGAAGCCATGCTGGTGCCGATGTACCTGCTCATCGCGGTCTGGGGCGGGCCGGACAAGAAGTACGCTTCCATCAAGTTCTTCCTCTACACCCTGGCCGGAAGCACCTTGCTCCTGGTCGCCATCGTCGCCATGTACATCAAGGCCGGCACCTTCTTCATCCCGGACCTCATGAAGGCCGGCTTCCCGGCCGGGTTCCAGTCCTGGGTCTTCCTGTGCATGGCCTTCGCGTTTGCGATCAAGGTGCCGATGTTTCCGTTCCACACCTGGCTCCCGGCCGCGCACGTGGAGGCGCCGACCGCCGGCTCGGTCATGCTGGCGAGCATCCTCCTCAAGATGGGCACCTACGGTTTCCTCAGGTTCTGCCTGCCCATGACCCCGGCCGCGAGCGTCCAGTTCGCGCCCCTCATGATCGGGCTGTCCATTGCCTCGATCCTCTACGGCGGCTTCATCGCCCTGGGCCAGAAGGACATGAAGAAGCTCATCGCTTACTCGTCCGTGGCCCATATGGGGTTCGTCACCCTCGGGATCTTCATCTTCAACCTGCGCGGCTTCCAGGGCGCCATGATGCAGATGATCAATCACGGCATCACCACCGGGGCCCTCTTCATGCTGGTCGGCGCGATCTACGAGCGCAGCCACAGCCGCGACATCATGGCGAACGCCGGCCTGGGCAAGTACCTGCCGGCCTACGTCTTCTTTTTCGGGCTCTTCAGCCTCTCTTCGCTCGCCTACCCCGGGACGAACAGCTTCGTGGGCGAGATCCTGGTCCTGATCGGCGCCTTCGACCACAAGCTCCTTTACGGCTTCCTGGCCGTGCCGGGCGCCATGCTGGCGGCGGCCTACATGCTCCGGCTCCTGCAGAAGATCGCCTGGGGCGCCCCGAGCAACGCCAAGAGCTGGAAGGACCTGAACCTGAGGGAGTGGGCGTACTTCGCTCCGCTGGCCGTCCTGGTGTTCTACATCGGTCTGGCGCCCGGTCTGGCCTTGCGGAGCATGGATCCGACCCTGAGCGACATGCTCGCCGCGTTCCGGGAGCACGCGCCGCCGCGCATCGAGGTGGTCGAGCAGGCGCCGCTCCTGGAGCAACCCATCACGAGCCAAGTGCCGGTCGTCGTGGAGGTCAAGGGAGAGCAAGGTGAACTTTAGCGTCGAGCTGTTTCTGCCCGAGCTCTACCTGCTGGTCGTCATCGGGGCCCTGTTCATCAAGAGCCTGATGGAATCCGGGAAGTCGGCCGAGGCCGGGTTCGACTGGGTTCCGGCCGCCGGCCTCGTGGGCGTCGTGGTCTCCCTGGCGAGCATCGGGACCTCCGGCAGCCTCTTCTGGGCCGCCTATCAGGTGGATCCCCTTTCCCAGTTCTTCAAGGCCGCCGTGGCCCTGGGGTTCACGATCGCGACCATGAACGCCAGGACGCAGCCGACCCTGGACGGCGCGCGGCAGGGCGACTACTTCCTGTTCCTGGCCCTGTCCTGCTTCGGGCTCATGATCCTTTCCTCGGCCGTGGAGCTGGTGACCATCTACCTGGCCCTGGAGATCTCCTCCTATCCGCTCTACGCCGTCATCCCCCTGAGAAGCCATGACCGGCGGGCCGCCGAGGCCGGCATCAAGTACATCCTGTTCGGCGCAGCGGCGACGGCCGTGGCCCTGTTCGGCCTGTCCTGCATCATCGCCGCACAGAATACGACCTACCTGAGCGCCCTGGCCGGCCGCGGGTGGGATTTCGCCGGCTCGCCCCTGGCCGCGATCGGCCTGATCCTGTTCATGGGCGGCTTCTTCTACAAGCTGGCCCTGTTCCCGTTTCACTTCTGGTGCCCGGACCTCTACGAGGGAGCGAGCAACGAGACGGCAGCTTTTGCGGCCACGCTGCCCAAGCTGGGTGCGGTGGTGGTCCTCGTTCGGCTGGCGAGCCTGCTCAGGCCCGAGCTCGAGATCACGACCGTTTTGGCCGTGCTGGCAGCCGCTTCCATGACTTACGGAAACCTGGCCGCCCTCATTCAGAAAGACATCAAGCGTCTGCTGGGGTACTCGAGCATCTCCCATGCCGGATACGTGATCCTGGGCTTGGTCTCGGGCACTCCCCAGGGCCTGGCCGCGGCGTCCTTCTACAGCCTGGTCTACCTGCTCATGAATCTCACCTGCTTCTGGGTCGTGAGCAGCATGTCGGTGGACGGCAGGAACGTTGCGCTCGACGATCTCCGGGGCCTGCACAAACGCTCGCCCATGCTGGCCTTCACGCTCGCCGTAGCGGCCTTCTCGCTCGTCGGCCTGCCACCCACGGCTGGCTTCATCGGCAAGCTGTTCCTGCTGACCTCGGCCTGGGGCCACGGCTACGACTGGCTGGTCGTGGTCGCCTGCGTGAACACGGCGATCGCGATTTTCTACTACTTGAACCTCGTCCGCTACGCGTTCACGAGCGACGCGGCGCCGGCCGATCTGCCGGAGCTGCCGGCCGTGTTCCGGGCCGGGAGCGCGGCTTGGGCCTGCGTGCTGAGCGCAGCCATTCTCCTGCTCGGCGTCTTTCCCTCCCCCATCTTCCAGTGGACCTTGACGGCGGGCAGCCGCCTGCTCGAGTAGCAGAGGCAGTCCCAAAACGCCCATCTGCGGCGTTGCGCTCGTTTGTCGTCACTGCGGCGTACTGCCATGTACGCCTCGTTCCTCAAACTTCGCGCGCCTTGCATCTGGGCATTTTCGAACAGCCTCTGAGCTGGGGCTTTGGAACAAGCTCCAGCCGGAGGCAGTCCCAAAACGCCCATCTGCGGCGACTCGGCCCGCTTGATTCCGGTACGGGACGGTGGGTAGACTTCCGATGCGGGGGCGGGCGACGCATGCGTCGCCCCTACAATGCTTCGCGAAAGCGCTGCCCGCCTGTTTCCGGAGGAGCGGACCTGCGCTGCCGAGGACCATCGGCCCCTGAGCGGACAACCATGCTTCGAAGCGTCAAGTACTTCCTTGCGAGGGTCTTCAATTCTCTGCTCTACAGGCTCGTCCGCGGATACATCGGGACCTTTCGGCTGACGATCGAGAACGAAGACCGCTGGATGAGATATCTGGAAGAGGGCGGGACGGTGCTGCTGTGCATCTGGCATCAGCAGTTTCTGTCCATCATCCGTCATTTCAAAAACTATACGTCCTCCTACCGGCCCGCGCTCATGATCAGCAGGAGCCGCGACGGGGACGTCATCGCCGAGATCGCCCGCAAGAGCGGCTGGTGGCCGGTGCGGGGTTCCTCCTCGAGGGGCGGGGGGGAGGCCCTGCGCGAGATGGTCGAGCGCTTGCAGGACGGCCGGCTCGCGCTGCACATCGTGGACGGACCGAGGGGCCCTGCGGGCAAGGTCAAGCCGGGCGTGGTGCGCATGGCGCACGCGGCCGGCGCGGCCGTCGTCCCGGTCTATGTCTCCGCTGACCGGGCGTGGTACCTGAAGAGCTGGGACAGGTTCCTGGTGCCCAAGCCGTTCTCCAGGGTGGCGCTGCGCTTCGGCGAGATCATCCGGCTCGAGCCGGCGGCAACAGCCGAGGATTTCGAGAGACAGAGGGTGCAGGTGGAATCGGCCATGCTGCCGTGGCTGGTGTGCTGACAAGAGAGGTGTTGGGTTTCGGATCTCAGGCGGGAATGACGCCGCAGACCTCTGCCCAACGGCAGCCTCCGTCCAGCAGGTCGCGCACCTTCTTCGCAAGCGCGAGGGGCGAAAACGGCTTGTGCAGGAACGCCGTGGGCGCACCCGCCATGCCGAGCCGGACCATGGTGTAACCGCTCATGAACAGCACCTTCAGGGCCGGACGGCGGACCAGGAGGAGCTCGGCCAGCTCGCGGCCGTTCATCTCCGGCATGACGACGTCGGTGACCAGAAGCTGGATCGGACCATCGAAAGCTTCGGCAATGGAGACGGCCTTCGGGCCGCCATCTGCCTCGAGCACCTTGTACCCCTGCGTTTCCAGCGCGAGCCTGGCGATCTGCCGTACCTGCTCCTCGTCCTCCACCAGGAGGATCGTCTCTCTGCCCGGCTGCGCCGGTTCCACCACGCGGTCCGGCCGCGGGGACGCTTCCGCCTCCTCCACGGCAGGCAGGTAGATCCTGAAGCTCGTGCCGACGCCCACCTGACTGTCGATCTCGATCTGGCCCCCGCTCTGCTTCACGATGCCGAACACGGCCGCCAGCCCCAGCCCGGTTCCTTTGCCCGCGCCCTTGGTCGTGAAGAACGGCTCGAAGATCCGGGCCTTGACTTCGGGCGTCATGCCGCAACCCGTGTCCGTGACGCAGAGCCGGGCGTACGGGCCCGGCTTGCTTTCGGGGTGGAGACGGCAATAGTCGCCGTTCAACTCGACGTTGCGGGTCTCGATGGCCAGCCGGCCGCCCCGGGGCATGGCGTCACGGGCATTGACCGCCAGGTTCATCACGACCTGCTCCATCTGGCTCGGATCGACCTTGACCCGGCTCAGGGTCGGTGAGAGCGCCGTGGTCAGGACGATGTCCTCCCCGATCAACCGTCGCAGCATCTTTTCGATGTTCCGGACGGTCTCGTTGAGGTCCAGCACCTTGGGCTCCAGGATCTGCTTGCGGCTGAACGCCAGAAGCTGCCGGGTCAGGGCCGCGGCCCGCTCCCCGGCTTCCCGGATGTTCCCCAGGAACTCTCTGCCGGGATCATTCTCGGGGACCCGGGCGAGCAGCATGTCGCTGAAGCCGGTGATGACCGTGAGCAGGTTGTTGAAATCGTGTGCCACGCCGCCTGCCAGCTGTCCAACGGCTTCCATCTTCTGCGCCTGGCGCAGCTGCGCTTCGAGCTCTTTCTGCTCCGTGATGTCGTCGTAGACCGCCACCACCTCCCCGCTCGGCAGACGGAAAACGTAATTTTCGCGCCAGCCGACGATGCGCGCGTCCCGGTAGACGGTAGCGGGCAGACGCTCCGCCTTCCCCGTGCGTTGCACCCGCTGCAGCACGGCGAGCAGCCCGAAATCGGTGACACCGGGAAAGACCTCCGTCACCCGCCGGCCGAGCAGGTCGTCGCGGGCCACCTTTTCGATCCGTTCCACGGCTCGGTTGACGTCGCGCAGGACGAAGTCCGCACCGTCGTCCACCGCCCGGTACACGGCTACGCCGCTGCTCATGTTGTCGAACAGCTGGCGGAACTGCTCTTCCCGTTCCCGCAGTCTCGTTTCGGCGACCACCCGTGCCGTGATGTCCGTGAGCATGGCGAAGGAGCCTGCGAAACGGCCCTGGTCGTCCCGCAACGCCGTGGCCGATACCAGGCACCAGCACGCCCCTCCGTCCTTGCGGCGGAAGCGCCGCTCGTAACGGCCGTCTTTCCCCTGATGCCGAACCTCCATGCGGCGCTGGTGGTCTTCCAACTCATCCGGAAACAGGAAGTCTTCGAGTGGAACTCCGGCCATCTCCCCGGCCTCGTAACCGAGCATGCGGGCCATCGCAAGATTGACGAAGGTGGTGCGGTGCTCCGCATCCATGGACCAGATGCCTTCATTGGCGGTCTCTACGATGTGGCGGTAGCGTTCCTCGCTCTCGCGCAGCGTCTGCTCGACGCGCTTGCGATCGGTAATGTCCTGAAGCAGGCTGAGCATGACCTGCTCGCCGGCCAGCTCGATCGGCTCCGCCGAGAGAAGCACGTCGACGATCTCGCCGGACTTGCGGCGGAGCCGGAGCTCCGTGTCGCGCACTCGACCCTGCTCTGCGAGCGTCCGGACCAGCCGCTCGCGCTCCGGCGGACACACCCACATTCCCAACTCGTGGGTCGTGCGGCCCACGGCTTCTTCGTGGGTGTACCCCATGATGGCGAGGACCGCGGGGTTGGCGTCGATGATGCGGCCGTCCGCCATGCGCGAGATGGTGCAACCCGCGGGGCTGGCGTGGAACACGGTGGAAAACCGTGCCTCGCTGGCCTTGAGCGCCTCTTCCGCGCGCCTGCGTTCCGTGATGTCGAGAAAGACGGTCGCGATCCATCGCCCACCGCTTCTGGACACGTTGACCAGGTAGTGCCGTCCGAGGGGGGCGATGAACTGCTCGAACAGCACCGGTTCGCCGCTCATGGCCACCCGGTCGAAAACGGCCAGCAGCGGGGTTGCCCGGATGACTCCGCCAGCGCGATCCTTGACGCTCTTGTCCATCAGGTCGCGCACGCGGAATCCGGTCAGGGTTTCGAAGGCGGCGTTGCCTTCCTGAAAAATGTAATCCCGCGGGGTGCCGTCTTGGTCCGCAACGATCTCGTGCAGCATCACGCCTACGAGCGCGCTCTCGAACAGGAGCCGAAACTTCTCCTCGCTCTCGCGCAGGGCGTCTTCGTCGAGCCGGTTCAGCCGGCGGGGCTCTTCACCGTCTTCGTCTTTGCAGAGCGCCTTCTCGATGCCGGACCGCAGGCGATCATCACCCATGAATGCACCTTCTGAGGATTGCGTGAGGAAGCAAGACCTCGGCGCGAAAGCGCTCTATCTAGAGCCTGTCCCAAAACGCCCATCTGCGGCGTTGCGCTCGTCCCTCGTCATTGCGGCGTACTGAAATGTACGCCTCATTCCTCGGGATTTCGCGCGCCTGGCATCTGGGCATTTTTGAACAGGCT